>CACVAS010000170.1 GCA_902727855.1 uncultured Sulfurovum sp. | reverse complement strand
CGTGGTCGAAGAAACTTAGTTGCATAGAACTTTCCCTTGATAGATATTTGTTGCTCTTAATAGTTCTATTTTAGCTAAATATCGGTTTTAAATGCATTATTCGAGGTTAATCAGAGGATTCAATTAACAATAGTACTTCCTTTAGGCATGATAGATTTAAAATATTGGCTTATGACATTCAAGGTGTTTTATATAATTCAAGTATTTCATCGAATATTATTGCTTCAATCGTACTTTATCCTGATTCTGAAATAGATGTTAACCCGTCATTTGTTAGCTTTAGGGAAGAAATAAAAAATGGTAAAGCATTTTCTCCTGCATCTCATTTATTTACTATACGTGAATTTAAAGAATTTTTAGAAAATCATAAAGTTGCTGTCGAATCTGAACTAGAAGAAAGCAAAGAAGAAGATTTAATCAAAGATGGAAGTTATTATGGTAAAGCTGGTAATGCCCTAGAAAAAGAAGTTGTCAAAATACTAAATAATAAAGAATATTTAAAACAATATAATGAGGATAAGTGTGAGGAAGTATTATTTAATAGCCTTCTCGGTCAATTTTGTAATAAAGAATTAAATAAAAATAATATCCGTTCTATATCATCAACCAATACTGTACAAAAACTAGCTAAAGGTGGTAATGCGAAAACTGATGTAATTATTACAATAACTACAAATAACGGAGAAAGTCATATAAAAACATTATCAATAAAAAGATCAAAAGCGACAGTTGTTTCTTGCCATGATTATAAATATAATGATTTTGTACGTGTATTGAAAATAGAAAATACTAAATTGGAAGAATATTTTAAACTTTTTCAAGCAAATCCTACTTATAGTGCTTTTGAAAAAAATCTTCCTGATGGCTTTAATATTAAAGATTTTGAAGAAAGACTAACACCATACATAGAAAAATTAACCCAATGGGTATTGACTGGACAACATGATGATATTAATTTAATCGATTATGAAACACAAATATCGGAATATGTATTAATAGTCACTAATACTCAAGTATATTGTAATAATTTTATGAGTTATATAAATAAAATTAATAGTAAATCCAAGAAGAAGTTTGGTGTACCATTTAGCTGGACTTATCCTTCAAAACAAAGAGGAAAAAGAATACAATTAAAGATGCCTATTTTAATAGACTGATATTAACTACCTTTTTTATATTTTGTTGCTGTTTTTAAAATTTGAAAGATTATTTTTTCAACAACTGGTATGGCAACAGAATTACCAAATTGACGATACATCTGTGTTCTGCTTACAGGTACTTTAAAGCTTTTGGGGAATCCCATTATTGCTTTACACTCATTTTCACTTAGAAGCCTTAAACCTGTTTCACCATCTTTAACAAAGGTACCTGTAAGACGTTGTATTTTATGGTATGTAGCTACTAATGTTTTGACTTTTATTTTACTACTTTTATCAATGAGCTGCGGTCTACCATCATTTTTTTTAAAAAGGTATGAGTTTTGTAAATGTTTGCTAATCCCATAACCAGAAGGGTGCTCTTCAAGGAATTCATTAATGTACTTATGTTTAGACTCAGGCTCAGGCCATTCAAATTGCAGATCATCATCGTACTCATCTTTAAAAAAACCTACGATATATATACGTTTTCTTTCTTGAGGTACACCATAATCTGCTGCATTTACAACTTGATGGAAAACTTTATAACCTAACTCATTTTCCAAAACATCTTCTATAACTGCAATTGTATTTCCGTTATCATGAGATACTAAACCAGGAACATTTTCAAGTAGTATCATTTTTGTTTTATGATACTTTAAAATCCTAACTACATCAAAAAATAAAGTACCTTGTGTTTTATGTTTAAATCCTTCTCTTTTACCAATAGTACTAAAAGGTTGACAAGGAAAACCTGCATTTAAAAAATCATGCGCTGGGATATCTTTTTCATCAATATTTGTAATATCACCTTTGGGATGTTCCCCAAAATTTTCTTGATATGTTTTTTGTGCATATTTGTCCCATTCACTAGTAAATACACATTCTCCACCATTTCTTTCGCATGCAATCCTTATACCACCTATCCCAGCAAATAAGTCAATAAATCTATATGGTTTCTTTCTAGTTACTTGTGCAGTCATAATTACATTTTACCTATCTTTAATTTATCATAATTATAACCGAAAGATACTTCCTTCTGAAATAAATATGTCAAATTGTCATATATTTATGACTATATCTTTATGAGTTTAAATTTTTGCTTGTTCAACAGCTCCAGCTGTTGAACTCCTATCAGTATATAGACTACAAAACCAAACTCATATAATAAAATACTACACTAAAGATATTAGCTCTGTAAAAAAAGAAGAGTATCAAGAAGCAAAATCTGATAGTAAGTTCAGTAGCTGGAGCTACTGAACTAGTAAAAAGAATGGAGCTGTTGAACGAAAAAAGAGCTCCCATTACATTTAGAATTATTGGTTACTATAGATCATGAATAAAAACAGACAAATGGTTTATACCTATCACCATGAAACAAAGCACAGATAAGAACAATATGCTATGTCTTTAGGGTACATGGACTGGGCAACACAGCCAAACCCTTACCGTAACTACGCAGAGACTCAAAAAACAAAACTACCCATTTCTTTTGAAAACAAAAGCTTGGAATACAGTCAGATATTTACACAACTCAAAGCAGAAAAACAAGAAGAAAAAGTAGTAGCGCCTTTATGTTTAGAAAGTGTATCTCATTTTTTTAGAAGGTAAACTTACCGGCTATTTAGTTGTCATTTTGACAAATAACTAAAAATTGGTTAAAATGACAACTATATTGAAGAAAAGGAGTACCTATGGAAATTAAACATCAGTTATTTGAGTCTATGCTACATGAAAAAGGTATGACCAAAAGAGCTTTCTCTCAGTATGCTAAAATCCCCTACTACACTGTTGCAGGATGGAAAAAGTCAGGTAAAGTGCCTCCCTATGTTATGGTATTACTTACAAGTATGCCCACTTCCAAAACAGTCAACGCTCAACAACTTATAGATATAGGAGTACCAAGAGCAGTCTTTTGGAACAATGACCTTAAAAAGTCTATCCCTAACGACATTTTCATAGTCTCCACTCTCAGACGTAGCTATAATGATGTCATCATAAGTAAATTCATAACATTTTTTGGAGAAGAGACAGTACTTGCTGCACTTATCAAACATAAAAATAAACTCTCAGACCCGTTTATACATAGTGTAATAGAGCAAATGCATACATCATTGGCTTCTGCATGATTAACAAGCAAACACAAACACTGCTTAGTAAGTTTTCGAAAATACCCTTATTTTCTGAACATAAAGCTATCCTCATTGGTGGTACAGCACTGGCCTACCATCTCTCACATCGTGAAAGTTTTGACATTGATATTTGTTTCCCATTTTCTGACCAACTTCCAAAACTTGACTTTCTAGAGGCATTTGAAGAAGTCACAGTCCTAAATTTCGACCAAGGTATCATCGACACAGCCATTAACGAAGGTGGAGACATCAATGAAGTGATGAAACGTTACATCATCAACGGTATCAAAGTAGATTTTGTTATCAATCCTTCAAGTAACATCATTGAGAGTGAAATACTTAAAAATGACTCAGAGCATACACTCGGGCATTTACGTATGTCTTCCATAGAAAGTATCTTTAAACTCAAATCACTCCTGCTACTTGACAGAAACAAGATCAGAGACCTTTATGATGTAGTCTATATGATGAGAGAGTGTGAGTTTACAGCTAAGGATTTTATAGATACCATCATGCGTTATCGTATCACCTATCTATCACAACACATTCTACAACTAATGGAAGCAAAAAAAGAAGACCCATTTGATATAGAAGGTATTGAAAAACCATCAATGAAGATGAAGGATTATGAAGTACTTAAAATGTATTTAGTTAAAAAGATACGAGAAATTGTCTAACTTGAGCTCATTAGGGTGAGTAAGATACTAAACTTTCTATTGAAGCATAGGAGCTAAACGTAATTGTACTTCGCGTTCTTATTGACACGATGAGAACAAAATAATGAGGCTAGATTAAAACAATCAACCTACCCTACCAAAGCCAAAACATTCTTCTGTACATTCACTAACAAATCGTCAGGTGCATCACATATATAGGCTATCTCTCTAGCTGTATAGTCCAGGTTTTTAATTTGATCTGAGAGTATAACACCCTCTATTTCCAATCCTTTAGGAAGTGCTACCTCAAAAGGGTAACCTTTTACCTTAGAAGTAATACCCAACTTGGAGACCTTAAACGTGAAATATTTTTTAAATGCGTAAATTACGCATGAAGTTTGAGGCAATGTCTGTACTTTTAAGTTTAAAAAACTCACCTGAACGTGGAATGTAGACTTTATCTACGGCTTCATGAAATAGCTTTAGCCATTGTTCAAAAGCTTTTCTACTTATCCCTTCAATGTGAAAGTGTGGTGCCATGGGGTGTCCGTTGTAGCGTTCGTCTCCCAAAGCCACAAACGCCCAAAAATGACTTATGAGTACAAGATGTTCTTCCCATACATCAGAGCTTATGTTATCACCTAACTTTTCTACAAAAAATGGTCCTACCAGAGGATCTTCGAGTACCATGGGGTAGAATGTTCTTACAAGTGTTTCTATGTTTTCATCGTTAATTGTATTTGCTAATGCTATTTGCATGCCACACCTTTATTATATTCTCTTATTTTGTCTGTAGTGTACTATAACTTAGTGATAATCTTCACTAAACTATTTTGCTATACTACCATCATGAAAATAAGAGTCGGAACCTTTAACCTTTTTCAATTTGTAGAACCTCCATACGCTTGGTATAGTAAAAAAGACAAGTTCAATAAAAGACAATGGTTTGAAAAAACCACATGGATAAAAAATCAAATTCTCGAAATGGATTGTGACATCATAGGGTTTCAAGAGGTGTTTTCACAAGATGCTTTAAAAAGTCTTGTACATAACCTAGGTTTTCACTATTTTGAAACAGTTGATGTAGCAAAGTTAAGTACCAATAACCCGCAAAAATATGTCAGTACTATAGTTGCCATTGCTTCAAAGCACCCCATTACTAAGATTGAAGATGTTGAAGTACATATGCCTAGTGTCCAAAAGCATGATGTTGTACGAGAAGATACAGAACATTTTCGTTTCTCAAGAAAACACATAAAAGCCACTGTCATGCTAGCAAATAAAAAAGAACTTTTAGTCTATGTCTGCCACTTAAAGTCTAACAGGCTCAATGAGTTTGAGTACGTCTTTCATGCAAACGATACTTTAAAACATAAAAAAGAACTTGTTTTTAAAGCATTAGACGGCAAACATGCCACAGCTTTAAAACAGCGACTATGTGAAGCATCTTCACTATTTTTTGATATAGAAAAATCTAAGGACAAACCTACAGTACTACTATGTGACTTGAACGATAAAGAGTTTTCCATTACTATTGATGCTTTAACCAACCCAAGGTACCATGATGAGTCAAATATGAATGAGTTAGTCTTACATGATGCACACCATCACTACAGCCAAGTAGTCCATAACCCTCACCCTGAGTTTAAAGCTACTAAACGAAAATCGACAAGTTATTTTTTAGGTAAAGGTAATGTGTTAGATTATATCTTTATAGCAAAAGAGTTAACCCAACAAGTAACGAATTATCTTGTTTTAGACAATCATTTACAAGAGAATAAAGATGGTTCTTTGCTACAAAGTGACCATGCTCAAGTGGTGTGTGAATTGACTTTTACTTAAGCACAGCCACACCCAGTACCACAGCTCTCATCCTTGACATTTTCTGTCGCTTCAAGTGTCCAGTCATCTGTAGACTCACAACCAACATCACAACTTACACCCGTACTACAACCAGAAACAAACGTAGCGTTAATAGCTACTCTAATGACAAAATTATTGCCTTCTGCTATTTGGCTATAGAAAGTGTGTTTACCACAAAACTCCTCATTCATCAGTTCTGCTAAGACATTTGCATACGCATAAGCATCTTGTTGCGTTTCAAATGTATTGTTATTAGTGTATTCACTTTTGCTAAAGCAAGCACACTCTTTTTCCATTTGTACTGTATACATTATTATTCCTTTTTATTATTTAATTGCTATCTCTACGGTTTTCTTCTTTGCCAATGTCATGGCAAAACCTTTTTCATAATAGGCAGCTTCGTTGATAAACAGTGTATACCGTGGTTCACCTTCATAGGCGAGAGTCTTATTTCCCAGTGTTAAAAACAATGGATCACCCTTTTTTATGAGAGTGAAGTCTCTGTCTTGTCTCTCTTGGTGTACCATGGCTACAATGTCACCCTCTTCATTACGTGGGTAATCCACTAAAGTTTCATGGTCATAGATTTCCAAGGTACTAGCCAACTCTAGGTCATCACCATGATTCTCTTTTTCTACATAGTCTAACAAATGGTAAATTAACGCTTCTGTTTGTACAAAAAGGTCTGCTCGTAAAACACCTTGAGGTACTGCACCTACTTCTATAGCAAAGCCATGAGGAGCCATGGAGTCTACAAAGCTATTTTCTACATCGCCTTGCCATCTATAGACTTTTAACAACGGCTCCATTTTACAAAGGTACGCAATGGCTCTCCATGTCATAGTACTAGCATTACTCACAACAATAGAAAGCCCCATGTTGGCTGTTGTTGTATGCAAGTCGACTATAAAGTCAACTTTAGGGTCATCACTTCCTTTTTTACCCAGTTCATCGTTTAATGTCTTAGCTAACTTTGCCTCATGTGTATCCAAAGTATCCTTACTCAAATCAGCTAAACCAAAAGATCTATTGAGGTCATGGTCAACATAACGACGAACCTCTTTAATGGCTCTTTCATTGGTCAGTTTTGTAATGGTCTCAAAGTTACTACGTTTTAAAAGATCAGGTTCATTTTGCCATTTCTTCACTAAATAGACACCTGTCAACTCATTACCGTGTGTACCACCTGTGATTGCTATATTACGTATCATCTCTTTGCTCTCTTTTAATTTGTATCTATTCTTATATACGATTATGAATTAATATTGGATTAAACTTTAATGCACCAATAATATTTTAACAACGTAAACATTTTTTTATCTATCTTTGCTATGATGAGTAAATTTTAACCTTATACATGGGAGATACAATGGAAAACTGGTACCAAAAAACACGCAAGGAGACTGAACATATCTTTCAAGCTATCATCAAGCATGGCTTTGTTCAAGACCTTATGCAATCGACACTAGATAAAGACATTTTTGGCTTTTATGTCAATCAAGACTCTCTCTACCTTAGCGAATATAAAAAATCTCTCGTGACTGTGGGAACAAAGTGTCACAGACCCGAAGAGACACAGTTTTTTTATGAGTCGGCAACAGGTATCATTGAAGTTGAAGATGCCTTACATAAATTATTTTTAGAAGACAAATACAAAAACCCTACACCTTCACCTAGCTGTGAACTATATAACAGCTATCTAGCTCGTATTGTCAATCATGAATCTGTCGAAGTAGGCATAGCAGCCGTACTTCCTTGCTTTACTATATATAAAGAGGTAGGTGACTACATCTTAAAGACACAGGACAAAAATGTCTCAAACGCTTACCAATCATGGATAGACACTTATGCCAGTGATGAATTTGCAGCTGCAGTACAACAAGCCATAGACATCACCAACACCTACGCATTAACTGCATCTTCTGAAAATCTTACTAAAATGAATGAAGCATTTATCAAAACTTCCAAACTTGAATGGATGTTTTGGGATTCAGCTTACCAACAAGAAGGATGGAAAATATGAGCACCCCATACCACGCTGTTCTAACCATAGCAGGGTCAGACTCTGGAGGATGTGCAGGTATTCAAGCAGACATAAAAAGCATAAGTGCCAACGGTGGGTATGCGGCCTCTGTCATAACTGCTACAACGGCACAGAACACCCAAGGGGTTACAGACATTCATGCTATACCTGTACCACACATCATCAAACAGATGGAAGCAGTGTTTGATGACATTGACTTTCATGCAGTCAAAATAGGTATGCTTCACTCTTCTGAAGTCATAGAAGCAGTTGCCAATACCATAGAGAAGTATAAAATTAAAAATATCGTACTCGACCCTGTGATGATAGCCACATCAGGAGACAAGCTCATTACCGATGAAGCCATCAAAAGTATGAAATCATTTCTACCTAAAGTAACGCTTATTACACCAAATATCCCTGAAGCAGAGTTACTTGTAGGACACAAAATTAACTTAGAAAATATGGAAAGTTCTGCAAAAGAATTAGGAGAAATGTATGGTACCTCTGTGCTGCTTAAAGGTGGACACTTAGAGTTAACCGATGAAATGACCGACATACTTTACAGTGATGAAACAAAAGTTTGTACAACGATACATAACAAATCTGTAGAGACTATCAATACACATGGTACAGGATGCAGTTTATCGTCTAGTATTGCTACCTATATTGCTTCAGGACTCTCTTTAGAAGAAGCCACCCTCAAAGGCTGTAACTATCTCAATAGTGCAATAGAAAAAGGAAAAGATAAAATACTAGGTAAAGGACATGGTCCTGTCAATCACTTTGGACTTGCCTAGCCATCAACATTACCTTATCGTTTAAAACGATACATGACTATAAGGTATCAGTTGCCGTTTGCATGTATTTTTTATCAACAAATACAGAAAGTGGTATCTGTACCAAATAGGCAAACATAACAGGAAGTAAAATGGATACACCAAAAGTATTGAGAGAAAATGTAGAAATAAGCAATGCCAAAGTCAAGTACCTTGTAACGCTATGCCAAAATGCTGCTCTTTCTTGTGGTGATTCAAGATTATAAATAAACATTGAAGCCACCAGTGTAAGGATATAAAAAAATATCACAGAAATCAATGCAATAGGAAATAACTCAGGCTCAAAATCATACACATCCACAAGACGCTGTGTACTTTGTAACCCAAAAAGATAAAATAAAATAATAAAAATACTGATATGACTGATATATTTACGGTACTTATCTATGAAGTTTACCAATGGCTTGATATAGATAACCACCCTACTTGCAATCAACGGTATAATAATAAGAAGTTCTATCACCACACTTACAAAATTACTAATACTAATCTCCCTACGATAATCGACATCAAAGTATCCTGCACTGTATGTAGCAAAGATATGTAACATGAGTAAAGAGAGTGAGACAAACAGAAGATTGATAAAAAGGAGTAAAAAACCAAAAGAGGTATCGCCACCTGAACGTTTAATCCAGTGCATGACCATACCACCTCCAGAAAAAACAGCCAGCAAGAATAACCCTGCCGTGATACCAAAATCACCCGTCATTAAACCTATGGCTATGGCAAAAAGAGGTAAAAGCATATAATTAACAACAAAACCTTTGAAGAACACTAATTTATATTTCCATACCAAGCTCACATGTGAAAATTCAAATTTAAAAAGTGATGGCATGATAAGTGTAAGACCCGCAAAAAGACAGATATTAGAGGTAAATACAAATCCATTTGAATCCGAACCATACCAAAACCCCAGTATAGCTCCCAAAATTACAATAAAAATTAACTGCATTGTCTCTCCTTAAAATACTATAAAAATCTATAAGTAGTAATATCTGCTTATTTATACTTAATTATGGATTAGAGTTGCATGATTTAGATTTACTTAGTTTTAAAATTTTACGTATCTTAAAACCATTTAGTGCTTCATAGCTCTACAATATGTCTGTTATATTTGTGTAATAAAATGCATGTAAAATGCTTATT
This sequence comes from uncultured Sulfurovum sp., assembly GCA_902727855.1. GTDB lineage: Bacteria > Campylobacterota > Campylobacteria > Campylobacterales > Sulfurovaceae > Sulfurovum. Next base: position 160,892 of record CACVAS010000170.1, on the reverse strand, counting down.
GATTAAAAATTAATCAGCTAATCGAATTTTAATAATAAATTCTATAGTATACTATATCTATCAACTTACTTGATAATAAAAAATAAGGATTTACCATGAAAAATATAACACTAACAATTGCCCTCGCTTTACTTGCTGTTACATCAACATATGCAAGTGTTCCTGAATCAACTTCATATAGTACACTAACAACCAATGAACTAGAAGATAAAGTAGAACAATTAAGTCTTTCTGGAGAATTACCTTTTGAGATGGGACTTGAACTTATGAAAAGATGGAGTGAGTAATCACATATTTATATAGCATACTTTAGGGTTATGAAATTAACATCATATAGATGCTCTAAACCCTGTAGATATTTTAACAAGTTTTCCCTCTTTAACCAATTTAGATGCGTTACGTGAAAATGTCTCCGCTGTCATACCAAGTACAGAAGCAATCTCATATTGCTTCAAGTCTAAACTTAATGTTGAGTTTTGTCTATAAAAATGCAGTATCTTTTCTCCTGCAGTTGAAGCAATGTTAAAATGAATATTTTGCTGTAACAACTCCACTTTTTGCAATAAAGATTGTATCAGTTCATAAGAGATATTAGGATGTTTGATAAAAAGGTTTTCAAACGCTTCAAGGTCTATCTTTATGACAGATCCAGAAGTTTGAAACCTAGCAGTTGAAGGTAGTGGTGTATGCCGAAGTGTTGCAGCTTCTGCAAGTAACGCATAACGGTTGAAATAGCCTATGACTATTTCATTGCCTTTACTGTCATGTTTAAAGATACTTACAATACCATCGGTAAGAAGTAGAAGTGACTCACTCACATCCCCTTCTAAAAAAAGTGTAGCGCCTTCATCATACTCATACACATGAGAAATATTTTCAAGTGACTTAAGTTCATTCTCTTCTAAAGCACTAAACATGTTCAGTTCTTTTAAAGTGTCGTATATAGATAATTTTTTCATAACTTTAACTATACCATTAAGTGTTTAGAATAACTTCATATTGTCTCAACAATATATCTATATTGATGAGTACATTTCTTTTTCTCTGGCTATCAGTACTTCTGCTAAAAACCCATAGGCTTCTTCCCATGCGCTCATTACCTCTTCCGTTGCTCCTTCACCAAGTACAATTTTAATAGCTTGTAAAAGTGCATCACCTACCATAGGATAATGTTCAGGACGTACATTTGTTTTTACATGTACTGTAGCCATTTTTTCTATACCTTTACTAAGATTTTCAAGCTTATCGATGTTTGCTGCATAGGCATAAACTGCGTTAGCCAATTTTTTATGTTGATCAGCTGTTGCATCTTTAAATAACTCTTGTGTTTGTGGATATTTAGAAAATAAGACCTTATACATTTCAGTCGTAATAGACTCACCATGTTCTTTCAATACTGGTGCCGTCGATTTAATAATCGCTTTTGTAGTTTCATTCATTTTGTATCCTTTTATTTTGAGATACCGAAATATAACGAAGAAACTAGACGATTAAATTGACAATTGTCAAGAATAGGAGTAATTTTATCTTATTTATACATTACGCTCCAACGCCAACAACTTCTTTTTTGTATCTAACCCACCTGCATACCCTACCAAGTCACCATTGGAACCAATAATACGGTGACAAGGAATCATAATAGAGATAGCATTCGCCCCATTAGCAGATGCAACAGCACGGACTGCTTTTTCATTTCCTATTTGTTTTGCCAACGTGAGGTAAGATGCTGTGGTACCAAACGGTGTCTCTATCAACCCTTGCCAAACGGACTTTTGAAACTCAGTGCCTAGCATAAGAAGAGGAACTGTAAAGTTTTTTCGTTCATGTTTAAAATACTCATTAAACTGCTTAACACTCTCTTCTATTACCTCTGTAGACTCCTCTACATACTCAGCATTTAATGCTTTTTGTACTCTGTTATCTATAGTAGTTCGCATCTTTCGGTATCGCCAATCAGCCAAACATAACTTACCTTCGTAAGAACCAAGTATAAGCTCACCTACTGGGCTATTGTAGTACTGTATGCTAACTTTATGCATTATTTAAATACCTCTGCATATAGTCCCAAAAAGATTCACCTTCAATATCTTCTGAAATTTCATCTACTAAAATAGTTTGAAAATCATACAAATAGGTATCAAATACTGTTTCACGTTCATGCTTTAAAGGCGTCTCACAAAAACATTGTTCATACCACTCTATGGTATTTTCAGCCGTTACTTTTGCTTCTTTCATAGAGGCAATCATCTCTAAACCATCTGGCTTCTGACGTTCTATGGTTCCATCGTTTAATTTTGTGAAAAATTCAAGTAGTAAATCTTTATGAAATTTTGCTTTTACTTTATATAACATATCAGCTCCTTTTATAGAAAAATATTTTTCTCTATTATAGCAAAGAGAAAAAAGATACTAACCCTATTTGTTAATAGATTGGATACAATACAAAAATTTAACAAGCCACCAGAAGGAAACCCATGACAAAAGAACGTGAAGGTGAACTCCTCATGCTAGGACTTACCGTTTTAGAAGCATGGTTTCCCATACTCTCTATCGTTGCTATGTCCTATGTTGGGGCATTACACACCTATATGTACAGCCTTATGATTGCTCTTGTTTTTTATGTGATCATTATGTACAAACGTAAACGATTTGTAGAACTAAAAAACCGTGCAGCCTACAAAGATCTCTTTTTAACAAGCTTTTTGATTACAACTATTTTTGTATTTATATTCATTGGTATGCGTTACACCACAGCCGGGAACATGGCTGTGATTGTCTTTCTTCAAGTTCTTTTTTCTTATCTCTATTTCAACGTACTGGGCAAAGAGAAGATGCACACTATCGATCTTATAGGAGCAGTCATTATGGGTGTAGGAGCATTGATCATACTCATACCTTCGGATTTTGTTTTTAACAAAGGAGACTGGCTGATTTTACTCTCCACTGCTTTAGCACCCATTCTGAACCTTTATCAAAAACGTTCACGTCAATATTGCTCTGCTGAAACCATTTTAGGTGTTAGAACGATTATCGGTCTTCCTTTTGTTGCCCTCTTAGCCTATCTACTCGAACCTGCTGTTAGTTTTGAAAACTTTATGTTGGCGTTTCCTTACATCTTTATCATCGCAACGGCTGTGTTTGTCGCTTCTAAAGTCATGTGGATAGAGGCGTTAAATCGCATAAGCATTACCAAACTCTCTGCGATGTTAGCCATCCTTCCTGTTATGACACTCTTTTTTGCCTATTTGTACTTGGATGAAATACCCACGACAGCTCAAATGATAGGTATTGTTCCTGTCATTATAGGTGGTTACCTTATTACAAAACCCTTGTAAAGTATTTTGTCAAAATTACATTGAACCGAAGCTACTATAATGCTCCCAAAAATTTATACCAGTAAAAAATGATTAGTTTTCAAAAAATCGGGTTGGACTCCTAATATTTTAGTTAGAGTTAGCTTATCTCCTTTTTTACTTTTGTAACCCTCTAACCACCAAAGAAAAAATCTTCGTATTTAAAAACCTTGGTGTTAACCGTGTGGAAAAGACAATAATTTTGTTCATCATTCCAGCCGTATGAGTTCGTTTGCATCCCAACATCCACAACCCACAACGTGCCACGCGTTTTGGATGCAAAGCTCCAAACATTGCTTTAGTTTGGGAACGTTGTCCAAAACCAGACTTAATTGACCCAGGTGTTAATGCAATTACATTAACACCATAAGAACGTAACTCTTCACCTAATCCCTCTGCTAAAAGTAAGTTATGTGATTTGGAGGCATTGTAACTCACCCAATTTTTAGCAGCTCCAAATGCCATAAGTGATGAAAGAAAGATAATACCTCCCTTTTGTCGTGCTTTCATCTGCCTAGAGAAATAATGTGAAAGTATCAACGGTGTTTTAACATTTACATCCAATAACGCTACTTCATCTTCTAATCTATTTTCAGAAAACTCTCCCGTCAAAGCATAACCAGCACTGTTCACCAACAGACCAACTTCTAACCCTTGGGTTGCCTCTATTACTTTTTGGGTACTTCCATCTTTAGAAAAATCAACTACCAGTATCTTGCATTCTACTTGATGTTTCTGAGCTATCTCCTCTGCCAATACATCCAGTAATTCTTGACGTCTTGCCAGCAAAACAACCGAAATACCTTTAGAGGCTATCTCCAATGCCATTTCTCTTCCCACACCCGAACTGGCACCTGTTACCACTGCCCATTCTTCATAGTTTTCTTGTGTTATTTTTTTCATCTTTCATCCTTTATTATTGGATACCAAGCTTTAATGGCATCACTAATTTCATGAGGAGCATCTTCTTGAATAAAATGTCCAGCCTCTTCTAACAAGATAGTTTTATGATTTTTAAAAATACTCTCAAATCGTTCTCTTTCAGGCTCTTGAAAAGCAAAATCTTCTGTTCCCCAAACTATCAATGCAGATTTATCAGCAATCGTTTCTAACCCCTCATAAACGCTTTTTAAAAATTCATCAGCATCCCAAAGCTGTGCAGGAAAGATGTGTGTCTGTTTTCGATTAGCTCTATCTTTAAAAGGAGCATCATACATGGCTAAGACCTCATCACTAAGTTCATGCTCTACGCCTTGACTCATAAAAAATCTCACCACACCATTGTTTGCCCATGAGAGAAACTGCCCAACGTAACCACCAAAAAGTGTGGAGAAGGCTTTATGCCCTACACGTTCCAACTCCCACGCCCATGTATTACCTATAATAAATGCTTTGACCCTATCAGGCTGATTAATAGCAATATCAAATCCTATAGGACCACCCCAGTCTTGTACCATAATGGTGGTATTGTTTAAATCCATCTTCTCTACAAACGCATTCATTAACTTGGCATGTTCATCTGCTTTAAAACCAAACTCCTTTGGGGCAATAGAGAGACCAAAACCAGCATAATCAGGAACTATAACACGAAAATCATCTTTTAAATCATTGATCATATCTCGATACAAAAATGACCATGTTGGATTACCATGAAGTAGTAACAAGACTTCACCTTCTCCTTCATCTACATAATGAATTTTTGCTCCATTTTCTAAGCTTAGGTATCGTGACTTAAAAGGGTACAAGGCTTTATTGACCTCGAACTTTGGTTCATCACTAGGTATTTGGGTTGCTTTATTTGAACACCCTAAAAACATAAATATCAAACTGATTACTAAAATTATTTTTTGCATTGTATATCCTTTTCCATACATCAAAACGTTCTCTCAATCCCAAGAACAAAACGGTTCTGCTCTCTAAATTGCCCATACAATCCATCTCTGTCACCATAAAAATAGTCTACACCACCATAGAGCAAACTCTCTTCATCTAACTCATACGAGAGCTTTGGACGAAGTACACCATCACTGTCATTGAGATTATGAATTGCCAACACTTCAGCATGAAGTGTGTTGTTCATCAAATCTTTTCTATACAAAAGCGTCATGGTATTGTCTATTTTTGGTCGGCAAAAACCAACCTTACTACTCAGTAAACGAGACTGATTAATCTGCATGCTCAACAAACTCTCTTCTAAACCATACCAGTCAACACCGAAAATATAAGCAAACTCATCACTCTGCTCTATACCTCTTAGCCCTTGACTATTTAAAACATTCTTATCTTTGGTTAAACCTGCTTCAAGCCTATAAACAAACGCATCTTTAGAATAATCCATACTCACACCATAAAAATGGTTACGTTCATAAGTAGGATTAAGAGTAACTGTTCTTGAAACTTGGTCAAAATCCTGATACAAAACAGTAAAATCATCATAAGCATAAAGATAATAAACCCCTAACTCCATGTTCTCAAGCTGCTTGGTATAGCGTAAAGCAAGGTCTGAGTCTTTAAAAGCATCATTAGGTTTATTGACACTATTTTCTTGGACACTTACACCTTCCACAACTTGGGGAACAACCCGAGAAGAACTAAAAGCATAAGCTCCATTGGATTTTGGCATCTTATTATAAGTCGTATCAGGTATCCACAACAGTTCTAGTTCTGCGTCCTCAAAATTTTGAATCAAAGAGAGTGACCAAAGAGGAATTCTCGAATCTTCAAAAGGAGCTAAGATAAACTCTGAAAAATCTTTTGGATTAAGTTTATCTATGAGTTTTATCCCATCAGCTTTACCCCAAACCGTTTGCATTTTTCCCACTTTTAATAAGGTCTTACCTATCGCTTTTTCATAGTAGAGCTCTCGAATTTCTGCTAAGCCTCTATTCCCTAAATTTAAAGGTTTCGAGCCATTGCTATAAGCTATTGAGGAAAACTCATTAGGTTCTATTTTATCTTTAGCATCTGTATTTAGCTTAGCAATGGCAACAACCCTACTCGCATCATCAAAAGAAAAATCCAGTTCCATTTGGACATCAAGCTCAGCTTTTTGAACTGTAGCATCATCACTTAAGAGAGCATTTTCATTACGTAGTAGTAGACTCTGCTCAACTTCGACCGACCATAAAGGCACACTTAACAGTAATGCCAAGCCTAAAGTTTTCATGCTATTTCCCTCGTTTGAGTGACTGTTGTGTAAAAAGAGTGTCACTTAAGGCTTTTTTGTAGTCAATATCTGAAAAATAGAAGTGACTCTCATGTCCATTTTGTGCATTGGTCATCTGCATGTGATGAATTGTCCATAGACCATCAACCTCTTTTATCTCTTGATTATATAAACGTTTCAATAATTCTCCACGTTCATCATAAAAAGTTACTTTACGGCTAATAAATATTGTTTTATCTATTAAAGCGACCAAACGAGAATAACCCAACTCTTTGGCTATCTCCTCATTTTTAGCCACAAACTCCACTTTATAGACGGCATGACCATCAACCTGCTCTTCACCAAGCAGTTTAAAATCATAATCCTCTGTAGAGACCTTAGTCTCTTTTTTAATATCTTCATAAGAGAAGTCTGTTCCTAAAAACCAATCACCCCTATCAGATGCTGAAACCCGTCGAACTTTTCGTAAAGCAGGAAGGTATAACCACTGTTCGTCATCACTTACAGCATGGTCATAGGTTAAAAAACCTGTTCCCCTTAAACGCTTTGGAGCTTTATAAAACAAAACACTCTTTTTGTCTTTTCCGTAATACTTTCTATAAGAGAGTGTCTCTTGCACTCTCTTTTTCCCTCGTTTATCTGTCAACTCCATCTTTAACGTTCTTGAAACACTCTCTCCATCATCACGATTGTTGACTTTATCAATTATTTCTATGGCACTTAAACTCCATGCTGAAGTTGCTGTTAGGGTTGTGATTAGTAGAGCTTTTAATACGGTTTTCATTTTTTATCCTTGTAATTTTATATAGATTATTTTCTTCTCATCATTGCTTTTTTAACAAAACCATAAACGCAGGAATAATCAAAAGCGAGAAGATAAAGCTACTAGAAATAGCCACAGCGACCAAAGAGCCAAACTTAACCAAAGGGACAACCTTACTCGTAACCAAAACACCAAAACCTAGAGTTAATGCCAAAGCGTTAAAAAACAAAGCTCTACCTGTACTGTTATAGAGGGCAAGTACTCTCTCTTTAGCATTAAGCATGTGCGTTTCCAATGTCTCCATTCGCTCAGCTGTATGTACAGCAAAGTCTATACCTAATCCAATGGCAATGGACGCAAACATCGAGGTTCCCACACCTAACCAAACACCAAAGTATCCCATTACACCATATATCATCACTATAGAAAGAATAACTGGGGTTGTCACCAAAATAGCCATGGAGAGCTTTCTAAAACTCATAAATGCCATCATGAAAACCAGCAATAATGCAACAGCTACACTTTTAAAGTGTGAGTTCTCTATCCCTAAGATCCAATGGTAGTCTACATTAACACGTCCACTCACGGAAGCATTAAACAGGGGTGAATTAAAATTCTTAGCCAAATAGTTCTCTACCTCTTTAATCACCACTTTCTCATGAATATACTCTCCCGAGTCTACATAAATCCGTACATTGGCTTTTTGGTACTCATAATCTAAAATATTTTCCAAATCATCTGATGATGAACCTGTACTATAAAGTAAAAAGTATTGTGCTGCACCTTCAGCTGTTGGAGGGAGTTGATACATCTCTTTTTGATTTTCATTTAAGGCTCTGTTCATCTGCTTTAAGTAGTCGGTATAAGCGACAACCCCTTTGACATGAGGAAGTGTTTTTGCAAACGCTTGAAAAGATTCAATCTCTTTCATGACCATTGGGTTAAACAGCCCCTCTTCTTTATGCGTGTCCACTAAAATATCTAAATAGTGTGAGCCATTAAAACGCTCGTTAATAACCCTGTCTGCTTTAACAATGGGTTCATCAGCATGAAAAGTAGTAATTCTATCTTCATTTATAATCATTTGTGTTGCCCCAACTAGAGCAATAACGGTGAAAAACAACGCTGATATTAACACTTTTTTCGGATGGGTCGCAACCACAGTAGCACAGTGTTCAGCCAAGCCATTTTGACCTTTCTCTTGTTTAACAAAAAGAAAACTTGGTTTGAGTTTAAACTTAGCTATTAATGCTGGTAAAACGGTAATAGAAAAAAACCAAGCTGAAGCAACCCCTATCATGGCAAAAACTCCAAAATATATCATGGGTGGCATACTTGATGAAAGGCTAAGTCCTAAAAAACCTGCCATAGTTGTTAAAGTAGTCAAACCAATAGGTCGCCACATCTCTAACATGGTTTCTACCACAGCATCGTTATGACTCTCTTCAGAAAAATCACGTCGTCGTTCATAGTAAGTACTTAAAATATGAATCGAATCAGCCACTGCAATACCAATCAGAACAACAGGCATTGCATTGGTAATAACAAAGAAAGAGATGCCAAAATGTCCCATACTTCCTAAAGCCAAACCGACTGCTCCCACAATGACTAAGTTAGGAAGCATCACAGCACCTATACGTCTAAACGCAATAAAAAGCACAATCATAATAACAATCGCAGCAATAGGATTTAACTGTTGGGCATCATGGTCGATATACGCTCCCATATAACCACTGACTGCCCCCTCTCCTGCAACATGTAAAGTAGTCCCTTCACTCTTTATGCCCTCAGTTAACTGTTGAAGTTTCTCATATAGAGCCTCTGCTTTTAAAGGATTTTTTAAGTCAGCAATAATAAGGGTTGCTTTTTTATCTTGGGAGACCAATGTGCCTTGCATTAAAGGAAAATTATCTATAAATGTCTCAATACTTTTTGCTTTTTCTTCAGAAACCTTTTCTTTTTCAAGAAAATACTCCACTTCCATTCCATCAGGCACTCCTAAAATATTTTTTTGTGTTGACAAAGAAGTAATACCATCATTTTTTACTTCTCTAAACTTTTGAATCTCTTCTGATAGTCTGTACACCAATACCAAAGTTTTAGGATTAAAAACCCCTCTTTCATTCTCAACCACTACGACAATCGGGTCATCAAGACCAAAGAGTTCTACCAATTTGTCCTTATTAACCAAAGCAGGATGTCCTGTAGGTATAAAAGCATCAGCTCTTGTGTCTTTAACTATCTTAGGGATACCCACAGCAAAAAGTGCAATAAGCACCATACCCATCACAACAACTTTTAAGGGATTATGGGTAATCCATCTAAAAAAATTTCTTTTCATCTCTCTTCCTTATTTTATTTATGTGTATATACACATTTATACTTAAAAAAATAGGCTTTACTTTTTACCTATCACTGCAATAATCTCATCGAGTAATTTAGTCATTTCATCTCTTTTCTCCTCACCCAAGATATTTTTAAAATCAGATTGTGCTTTTTGCCAATTCTCATACCCTTTTTCGTAAAGCTCTTTACCCTCTTTTGTTATGGAAATCAATCGTTCACGTCTATCACTACTCTCATTTATAAACACTAATCCATCACGAACAAGGGGCTTTAAATTCCGATTAATCGTTGTTCTATCCATTTTCAAAGCTGAAGAGAGACCATTAATATTTGCTTCTTCTAAAACTTGAATAGCTGTTAACATAGAGTACTGTACAGGTGTTAAACCCACCTCTTTTAGACCATCAGTATAAAGATTTGTTATGTAACGTGAAACTGTGCGTGTTTTTGAAAAAAGACAGTTTTTAGCAACATCGTATTGAGCTTCCATATAATGCATCACCTTTTATGTGTATATGCACATTATAATGCTTATTTACTTATTTTTTAATTAAAACTCATGAACATGGAGCTGTTATTGAAAATACTTATTCAAAGTTTTAAGCCAAAACCCAAGCCGACGGATGCTGAGTAAATCCAACCTTTGGGTAATACTCTACAGCAGCAGGAGCAGATAAAAGAATAATCTTACACCCCTCTTCCAACTGCTCTTTTACTTTTTTAATGAGTTCTTCTCCTATACCCATTTTCTGATACGCCACATCAACAGCCAAGTCTGAGAGGTAACATGCATAGTTAAAATCACTAATGGCTCTTGCCACACCCACTATCTTCTCTCCATCCATTGCCAACACTAAAATATCTGCATGGTCTAACATCCCTTGAATACATTTCTCATCATCTACAGGTCTTCGCTCTCCTAAAGTGGAACGGTTTAAAATGTCTATGAATTCTTGTAACGTTATTTTTTGCTTTGTTGTGTAGTTAATTTTCACTGTTTTTTCTTTCATGTTATTTTTTAGCACTTCTTTGCATTAAATTTACATCCTCAATATTTACAGCACTAGATAAAGAAAGAACCCATTCAATCGTAGAAATAATATCAGACATCGGTATGGGTACTTGTTGTCCAAAAAGACCTTCTTTAATATCTAGTAAAACCTCTTCGGTAGCTACATTTGCTGGATTGATTGTAGTAAAACCTATACCTTCTTCTTTTAATGCCACATTGAGTGCCTGTATAGCACCACGCAAAGCAAATTTACTTGCAGCATAGGCAACTTGAGAAGAAGTTTTTTGTTTGGTTCCAGATAACGCACCAAAGTATATCGCTCTAGGATTTGACGCTAATGATAAGTTTTTGACAACGCCTTTTGTTATTTCAATAGGAGCAACAATGTTAACATCCATAATATTACGCGTTTCTTTGTCACTTGTCTTTCGAAAATCAAATGTATCCATAAAGCCATAGGTCTCCCAAATAGCACTTGAAAAAATCATTGCATCAATAGCTTTGTTACCAAGCTTAGCAAGTAAACTCTCTATACCTTCAGCTGTAGATATATCTGTTTCTATCCAAGTACAATGAGGTGAATAGGTTCGAGATACACCGGTAACTTTATATCCATTATTCGAAAAATGTTTTACAAGCTCTGCCCCAATACCACGACTAGAGCCGATGACTAAAATATGTTTTTTCATTTATTATACTCCGAAACTATTTCAACTATTTGTACTTTATACTCTTCATACCACTTCGAACGACCAAGTTCTTGGGCCACCAAATGCTCACCATTCTTTTTCCACTTTTTAATATCTTCTATGCTTTTCCAGTAAGAGATAGCAATCTCATCTGAACCTTCGGTAACAGCTGTAAACTCCAAACAGCCATATTGCTCCAATGCCAACTCTCTCATTTTCTTTGCCATTTCAAAATACTCAGCATCTAATTCATTTGTTTTGGCTCTAAATATTACTGCGTACATTTTACTTCTCTACCCTATTTATGTTGAATCCCTCTACATCTAACGGCTCTTCAAAATACTGTGTAATCATATCAAACTCCTCTTCGGTAATAAATTTAGAACCTTTCGGAAGCCCTTTACTTCTTTGTTTCAGTTGCTTTTTACATAACGCATCAGATGCAACAATGTAGTGAAGTGTATGCTCCACACCTGCCATTTCAAAAATTTTTCTAAACCATGCCCTTTGCCTAACAGTATTGGCTGAAAAATCTAAGACGACATCTATCTCTTTATCTAATAGCTCTATAACATGCTCAAACAAAGTCTCTCTTAACCTTTTGGTGTATTTGATGTAATCTTCAAAACTACTAATCTCTTCCCCATACAATTTGGCTAACCAAATATCTTCTGAAATTAAAATAGCATCATGTTCATCTCTTAGCTTTTTTGATAATGTTGTTTTTCCTGAAGCCATTTTTCCACATAGTATGTGTAGCACTATTTACCTCTTTCACTTTCAAGACTTTCATAATCTTCTCTACTTATCTGATAAAGAACATGTTCTCTAAGTCTATGTCCTATAGATAAGGCAGGATGTTCAAAGTTCATCTCTGACTTTTTCATACCTAATCGTTGCATAACAGCTTCAGAACGGTGGTTAACTGTAGCTGTAAAAGAAACTACCTTATTTAGTTTTAACTCTTTAAAGGCAAACCGTAATGCTTCATCTCCTGCTTCAGAAGCATAACCTTTTCCCCAATACTCTTTTGACAATCTCCAAGCTATTTCAACACAAGGTTCAAAAGGTAGGTTAGATGCAGTTTCATGTAAGCCAACAAACCCTATAAAGTTTCCACTCTCTTTTTCTTCAACTGCCCAAGCACCCCAACCTTCACTCTCAATGGACTCATAAATCTTTTGAGCTAAGACATCACTCTCTTCTTTACTTAAAAGAGAAGGGAAATACTCCATAACCATAGCATCAGAATTTAATTTTTGAAAAGCTTTAAAGTCTTTTCTCTCCCATTGTCTTAGGATTAATCTTTTGGTTTCTAAAATCATTTTTAATAATCCAGCTTCTGTTGAACAGTATAACGATAGCCATCATTCTTCAAAAACTTCTCTAAAATATTCAAAACCTTCTCTTTATGTCATCATAGATTTTTTTACACAGCTCATTAATAAGACTCTCAAATTCATTTTCATCTGATAGAGGAGGTAGTTGATGTTTACTCACAAACTCTCCCTCTTCATCCCAACCTCACCAAGCACCCCTAACTTATCAAACTCAATATTTTTCTCATTATACAAAGAGTGAAGCTTCTTACTCAAAAGATGGGGATAGCCCAAACTCTTTTCAAAGGCTATGGTCGTTTCTATATATTTAGGGAAATAGATTTGAAACCGTTTTATAGTCTCTTTTAAAATAATTTTTGCTCTATTTATAGGTAGTTCAAGCGTTATACCCATTTTCTCATAGTCCTCATATTTGAGCTTTCTTTTTTTAGGATTTGAGTAATCAAACCCAATACCAAAATCATCACTGCTTTTCCCCTCATAAACATAGGTACTAATAATGTCATATAAGGGAGCCAGCTCCCAACTTTTTCTGCCAGACTCTATCAACCCAATATTCTTCGCATGAAAATCTCCATGTTTAATCAGCGAAGCATAGATAATAAATGTGTAAACATCCTCCTTACTTTTTTTATCTTGCACAATGCTATTAAACTTCTCCAAAATAGAGATAATACTAATATCATACTTATCCTCACTCTCAATGTCTAACTGCTGAGCAAAATCATACTGTTTGTATTTATAACCTCTATAACGGTCATAGCGTTTGGTCAAAAAGTAAAAGTCACGATTGTCACCAAGTAGTATGGCTGAAAAAGGAACATTGAGTTTTAGTTCATTTTTAGCAAAGGTCATAAACAAATGTTCATTAAATGCGAGATAGGGTGTGTTTTTAATTCTACTATCAGCTGCATAGGGTTTGAGTAGATAGTGTGCTAACTCTCCACTCTCTTTCTTGACACGATAGACTCTTTTACTCTTTTGATTCAGATTGACATCTATCTTATGCTGGTACCCACTCAATGAGGAGTAGAGTTCACGACTTAGCGATGCTCCTTGGAGAACCTCTTGAGGTATATCCATCTCATAATCCAATAGAGTAACAAAACTATTTTTTTCCAAAATAACATTTTTGATACTTTTCCAATTAGGAATTTTACTATCATCTCTTGTATCTGTTTTAACAAGTGAAGTTAACGGTACAAAATCTAAACTTCCATGAGTATTATCAAGCTCTACTAGCAACTCTAAAGGATTTAATACAACCCCATCTTTCAACAGCAGTCTTTCACGACGCGTACTCTCAGGAATAAGATTCTCAAAAAGCGTAAAAAGAGCATAAGAACTACTAACAGACTCGTGAAGTGAGGGGAGTCGCTCCCCTTTATAGTTTGATAGATAAGAGAAAACATAACCTTGAGCATAGGTAAAAGAGAGTGTACCAATATGCGCACCATTTTGTAAAACAGCCACTACAATAGGCTTCTCATCAACGGCATAATTACGCTGATAGTAACGTCTATTGGTCTGACCAACAGCTACGATTAACCCCTCTTCTATAAGCAGAGCCAAATAATTCCGTAATGTTCTGTCGGTTAAACCTGTTTTCTCTCCAAGTTCTTTGGTAGTAAGCTGCTCTTGGGCTTCAAAAAGTCGTTTAATCTCTTCAAGTTTTACTCTTTTTTTCATAGGCTCTCTTTTTTACACTTCGGTAATAAATATCAAACTTCGGAAATATTCTATGTATTTTAAGTATTTTATAATTTTTATGCTTAGCTCTTCTCTTTTCTAAAAATAGTATGAGACTTTTTATATTCAGAAAGTACTTTATACTCTTTCTCCACATCTGGAAAATTCTCAACCATCTCAGCATAACAAGTATGCTTTTTCAATGCCACAATCACCTCATCTAACGGTTCAGTCAAAATCTTAGGCAGATCAAACTCATGTTCACCAAGTTCAAATGCCAACTGCTCATAAGGTGGGGTAAACTGTGCATTGACTCCTTCTTTATTTCCTCGTACATCGACTCTGTACCAACCGTACTCTTTGAGATAGATATTATTAAGTCCGTGCAGACAATAGATATCATCTCTATACTCCGAACAACTCAGACGCTGATAAGAGAATCCCGTAGGTATGCCATTGGCTCGCAATAGTGCTGCTAAGAGGTGGCTTTTTGCATAACACCACCCTGTTTTGTGTTTTAGGACATCAGATGCCTTATAAGTTGTTACATCCGCTTGATAGTCACCCGAATGGTTGATGTTGTCTCTCACCCATTCAAAGCATGTTTTGGCTATCTGTGTATCTGTAGTGCAACCTTTAGCTAATATCATGGCTAATTTATGCACAGCTTCATCTGAATAGTTTATAATGTCTGTTTCTTCTAAATATTTTTTCATTTTGCTATATATCATCAAGGAAACTCAGGTGCTAAAACGTCATCACCAAGTTTCGCATAGCCACGTCCTACTCTTCCAATGGCATCTACCTCAAAACTTAATTTTTCTGTATTTGAAATGATTGTATCATTAATGTAAAGATGTTTAATTTCAACGATGGTTGGAATGGTTTTAGAGTTTGAAAGATCTACCTCTTGCAGATACTCACAGAAATATGCAATCTTAATATCTTTAGGTACGGGAGGATACTCTTCTAACAGACTTTCAGTGGCAATGTCAAATTCTGCAAGTTCACTTTTGTCTGCTTCTAAAGCTTTAGAACTTAAATGCATCTTCTCAAAATGCTCATCATCTACTATGCAGATAATACACTTTTTGTTTTCACGTAAGTTACGTAACGTATCTTTTGGTGTTCCATCAACACGGTGACCAATGGAGACTATCATCGTTGCAGGCTCAGAAGACAAAGGCGTAAAGTATGAAAATGGTGCCATGTTCAAAACCTCTCCTTGTGTGACTATCCATGCAATGGGTCTAGGCACAACAGAACCTGCCATGAGCTTATAGCGTTCAGAACTTGTTTTAGCTGTAAAATCTATTAACATTACATTTCCTTTTATACAATCATATTACATCTTACATCAAAGTCACTCTATTGTTTATGACTTCTCTAGAAAAGCTTTTTTCTTTTTTGTTAAACTCTTATAAACTAAGTTGTAAGAGTTGTCTACCAACTCCACAATAGTTTCATCATCTACATCTGAACCTTCAAAGGTTACCGTATTCCAATGCTTCTTACTCATATGATACCCCGAAACAATCCCCTCATAAAGTGAACGAAGTTCCAATGCATAGATAGGATCACATTTTAGATTAACAGAGTGATTTCGTGGCTCCTTATCAGAAGTAAGGGCAAACATTTTTTCACCAACACGGTAGACACGTGTGGTTTACTTTGTAAGTATGTATCAAGTGTATTAAAATTCATTGTAACTCTTTTATGTAAACTGTCTAGTCGTTTATTATATCATTGCTTTATGAAGATATAATGCATTATTTACTTCTGCAAACTAGCCCTAACCTTACCAATAGCCTTCACTGCAGCAGGTAATAACGCTTCGTTCAGAGCTGGATGTATGTACAACATCTCTTTTAAATGTCTTACATCATTGTCTAAATGCATGATAGCTAGTACCTGATGCATCATGGAAGAACTCTCAGGTCCTACCATATGACAGCCCAATATTTTATAACTCTTTGGGTCTATTAAAAATTTAGTTCTTGGGTATTTGAGACGTAAAGATTGTGCTTTAGCAGAAGCTAACCACCCTGAAGAACTGGTAACATACTCTAAGCCTAACTCTTCTGCTTGTTGTTCGGTGAGCCCTACACTTGCTATTTCAGGGTCTGTAAATACTGCATGTGGCATATACTTAAAGGTATGCTTCTGGGCTTTACCATTTAAAAGTACTTTTTGCACATGGTTTACTTCAGCTGCGGCTGCATGTTGCAACATATTTTCTCCTGATGCATCACCCACAACATAGACCCCTTTGACAGCTGTTTCAAAATAGCCATCTCTTTCTATGAAACCTCTAGCAGTGGTTTTTATATCGGTATTTTCTAAATGCAAGGTATCTGTATTAGGTACTCTACCTGTTGCATATAAAAGTGCTTCACTTTGGTGTGTAGATGTGGTGCCATCTTTATGGACTAAATTCATCTGAAACATATTGTCTACATACGCTACACGCTCTATACTAGTATCAAACGCGATGTCTATGTTTTTAGAAAATTCTTCTTTAAATATTGTCCCTATTTCACGGTCTTCATTGCTTAAAAGTTTTTGGCTTCGTACCAACATTTTTGTCTCAATGCCAATGGCATCAAAAAAGTTTGTCAACTCACAAGCAATAAACCCAGACCCCACAATGGTAATGGACTTAGGCGGTGTACCTAGTAGAGGAAAAATGTCATCACTCGTCCATGCTCTTTCATGTTCTGGTTTTTTAGGTCTGGTTCCTGTGGCTATGACTATCTTAGGCGCTGTTAACTGTTCACCATTCACTTCAACCACATAGTTAGAAACAAAAGAAGCTACGCCTTCAAATATCTCTACATTTTCATTAAATTTACGTCTATACGCAGGGTCTACACTCTCTATGTGTTTGTTGGTCTCTTCAAAGATTTTTGCCACATCAATATGATTAATTTGTGCATCAATAAAATGCCGTGACGACTCTTCAATAGCCCTAGCCACATGCGCATACCCAATGAGAAGTTTAGAAGGCACACAACCTTTGTTGGGGCATGTACCACCAAAGGCTGCTTTTTCTACGATGGCAACTTTTTTACCAGCTTTTCCTGCATTTTTCGCCAAATTACTTGCTCTTCCAGCACCTATGACTATGATGTCAAATGTTTTCATATATCTTCCTTTTATCTCTAAATAGTAAGGTTTTCTTTTTGAAAGTATAGCCCATCAAAAGCTATATAGTATAAACTCTTTCTAAGTAATACGATAAAGACTAAGTTAGATTCATAGTAAATAAATTTTTACTTTCTAATCTATTACTATATATAAACTTATCAAAATTATATATAGTAACAGGAGTATACATATTACCTCTAGTATCTAACTTTTGTTCACGTATAATTCTTTCCATAACTTTTTCTGAAAATGTATTTATTTCAATTATCGGAATACCACTTTCAATCTTTTTTTGGCTAACTCCAGATTTGTGTTTAATTTCAATATAAATTTTTTCTTCTTTATAATTATATATCATACAATCTGGTATAAATTCTCCATTCCTTTGTTCTACAGTTATATTTGGATAATAATTTTTCAGATTTATTATTTCCTTATCTATTTCGATAGAATTATCATTTATACCATTCTGTGACCATACATTTGAATCAAGAATCAATTCAAATTTCAATGTTTCTTTATAAAAATTTGAAAATAGTTCTTTAGAAATCCAGTGAATATAACTTTCATTCGTGCCACATAATTTTTTATTAAAGTGAGCTTTTTCATGTCTAAAATGTGGCACTTGTATCTTCCCTTCTGTACAAGGATATACTACTTTTTTACACCCACCACAGAAGTAAGTTAATCCTAATTCTTTTGATATTTTGCCAAGTCCTCTTGTGGCTTCTATGATAGTCCCATTGTTATCTATAGCATAGTGAGAAGTTTCCAAATAAATTCCTATACTATTCTAAGCATCCATAGGCGAACATATCTCTATCAGTGTTCCTTCTATGGAACGTACATAACTTACAGTCTGTCCCCAAGGTTTTTCTATGGGTTTAGCGATGAGTTCTGCTCCATGTTCTACAGCTTTGTTAGTAGCAGTTTCTACATCTTCATCGACAAAGACCAGTTCCATACCTACGGGGTTACCTTTAGGACTCACCCTCTCATACTTTTCACCTAAATTCATCTCACCCAAAGCAAGAGAAGCAAACCCTATGGCTGTCTCACCAGTTTTAAGTTCTGCGTAGTCTACAACACCCTCTTCTTCATACACCATGCCACGCTCAAGCCCAAATGCTTTTTCATAAAATGCTAAAGTACCTAGCACATCTTCCACATAAATGAGTACATATCCAAATTTCATAACGTATCCTTTTTTATTTTTATTATCATAACCAAATAGTAGAAGAAAAAGAAATGCAGTTATATTAAAACCACTGCCTCTAACTTTACACTATGGGTACATAAATTTCAGTCTGTATTTTTGTTTCATCTGTTTCATTCCATGCATTAATGTACTTTTCAAAAGCTGGTGCATCTCTAAATTCATAGCCATTTTTTTCTATCCATGCGTAGAGTCCATACCAAGATTTTTCAGCTGTTTCTGCTCCACCCATATACTCTACCATCGCATACTTTCCACCTACTATGGACTTTGTTTCAAAGTCATACTTAGCCAACTCTTCTATTTCTTGCTTACCCCATGCCAATGCTGCGTCGTAACGTATGTTAGATTCGTCTGTCACCTCTGGGTCATCATGGCAAATGCCTAGGGCTTCACCATTTCCCTCACCTAGGTTCATTTCTATAGTTGGTGGGTTTTTAGCAAACACTGTGTTTAGACTATTCATAGACTCACTAAGTCTTTGCCATGCTATTTTAGAGCTTTTTTCATACTCTCCCATCTCTCTAGTAAATACCACATATGCCTCATCTCTTTGTACTATTTGTACATTTTCCATATTATTTTCCTTATACTTACTAAGTAATTCTTTAGAACTACTCTTATAGTTTGAAGGTGTCGTTCCAAAGCGTTTTTTAAAAGCTTTTAAAAACCCTGTAGGGGTTTTATAGCCTGCATCTAACGCTATGTTTATCATACTTTTTTTACCTCGACTTACCTCTGAAGATGCTCTTTCTAAACGTAACCTTGTAGTGTATGACATCACCGACTCTCCTACCTGCATTTTAAATATCCTACAAAAGTGAAAATGAGAATACCCAGCTACTTTTGCCAACTCTAAAACATCGAGTTCATCATCAAGATGTGTCTCTATGAAATAAGTCACTTTTTGTATTTGCGTATTCATCACTGTTCCTTAGCTTTTGATAGTATAAGTGTAAAGTATTTTAGAATATTTGTCTCTTCCTATATTGCTATAAATAGGTTAAAACAAAAATATATAACAATAATTTTACCCTTTCAAAATAAACGGTACCACAGACAGGACAATTAACACTGCCATACTCATGTTAAATAGCTTAATGCTTTTTTCATGAGATATGAACTTTTGTAAATACACCCCACCTAAAGCCCAAAAGTTTGTTGACAATAGCCCAATACACAAATAGATAAAAGCGATAATGAATACCTGTAAAAAGGCATGTTTCGTAGAGGTGATGAATGAGCCCATCACGGTAATAACCATAACCCAAGCTTTAGGGTTTACCCATTGAAAGAGCACGGCTTGAAAAAAAGTAAAAGGCTTTTTCACTTCATCACTGTTACGTATCGTAGAAGATGATGTAGCTATTTTCCATGCCATCCACAGTAAGTAGGCGATGCCCACAACTTTTATGACATCATACAACACCGGATACATCTCAAACACACTCCCCATCCCTAAACCCACAGCAAGTATCATGATAGGGAAACCCACCATCACACCTAATATATGCGCTAAGGTTTTTTTATAGCCAAATGTAAGACCAGATGAGAGTAACATAAAATTATTGGGTCCAGGGGTCATAGCTGTGGCAAAAGCAAAAGAGGTAATAGAGAGTAGCATGCTCCAAGTGTAAATACTTTCCATCATACTATACTCTTGCCTATCAACACTAATGCCCCAAAAGTTGCCATGCCTAACACAACGGTTTTGGTATATTTAGGGTTAAAATACTTTACAAACATAGGTGCTACCAATACCCCAATGATAAACCCTGGCATCATGTAGAATCCTGAAATCATCTGCCCATAGCTAACTTCATCAAATATATAAAATACTACTAGCATTACTATAGAAAAAAAAGTATACAAAGTAGCCAACGTTGCTTTAATAGACGCCAAGGAGTGGTTTTGAAAAATCAAAGCCAAGATTTGTCCTCCCACCGCTGCCATAGCGCCTATGAGCCCTGCCATAAAGCCTCCTGAATAGTTTAAACCTTTACCCAGTGTAAAAGAGTTAACCTTCCAGCTTATAAACACTGAAAGTAAAATTAATAAGCCAAACAGTAATCCTAAATACTCAAAGTGAATATTTTTCAAAAAATATAGAGCCACAAATATACCAAACAGCATACCCAAACTGACTTGTGGTACATTTTTCATATCTATATGTTCTCGCCCCTGATATGCCATCATGACCGTTAAGGTCAAAGAGGCAAACACAACCGGGACTGGCACGAGCGTATAACTTATCATCGCTAAAAAAGGCACGATAATCATACCTATACTCACCCCCGTTGCCATCTGTAAAATTGAGCCAAGTATTAAAATACCATTGGCAAGTAAAAAGCTTAATAGTGTCCATTCCATCATAGTTTCCTATAAAATATAAAAAATGTAGAGTGCATTTGCTAATGCACCAAGAGATTAATAAAAAGTGATAAAGTTATCGGTGAGTAAAAAGTAGTAGGCTAGAGCCACACGACAAGAAGCAGTCTTCTAGGTTGAATGGGATTTAAAATAGTTTTCAAAACAATTTTCATAGTGTGCTCCTTAACGTCTTAATATGTCAGAGTGTAGAGCTTTTTTGATTAGAGTTGGTTGAAGTGATACTATCAACCAACTCAATTATCATGTAGTGTATTAAAGAATCAAATAGATACTTACCCTACAGTAATGTCATCTGAGGCTTTTTTAAAGTACTCTTGCCCTGCTTTACATAATGGACAAGCCGCTGGTGCTTTTTTACCTCTATGTACATGACCACACACTTCACAAATGTACTCTTCGTTGTTTTCACTGTCAAAGAAACCTTCTGCTTCTAGTGCGGCTTTTAGTTCTAAGTATTCTCTTTCATGTTCTACTTCTACCTTACCTATGGCACGAAACAATCTAGCAATCTCAGATAACCCTTCTTCTTTGGCAATGGCTGCAAAATTTGGGTACATCTCTTCATGTTCGTAGCGTTCACCATCTGCCGCGTACGTAAGGTTTTTCTGTGTAGTGTCTAACTCTATGTCATGTACAAGTTTGTTGTAAGCTTTGTACTCTGCCATAGCATGGTACTTTTCGTTATTGGCTGCTTCTTGGAAGTGACGTGCTATTCTATGAAGTCCTTCTTCATAAGCAACATCAGCAAAGAACTCATACTTATTACGTGCTTGAGACTCGCCTGCAAATGCTTTCATAAGATTAACTGCTGTGAGGTTAGTAGTTACACACTCCATCTCTTCACCACAACATGCCAATGTTCCACCACCTACTTCTTGTACCTCTATCTCATTCCCACACTTGTTACATTTATATGTTTCGTACTGTCTCATTATTTTTACCTTTAAAGTTATTAAGAATAATTTTTATCCTTTGAGTATTGTAACGACTCCAACCTTAAAGGATAATTTTTATTATCTAAAAATAATTATAATTTTATCCCATAGGGTACAATATCTCTTCATGTACCTTGTCACAAGCTTTTAAAACTTCTTTACTAAGGGTTAAATCCATCGCTTTAAATATAGGGTCTAACTGGTCTGCAGACGTTGCACCTATGATGGTAGAAGCCACAAAGTCAAACTGTTTGGACCATGCAGTGGCTAAAGTAACGGGGTGCATACCTGCCTCTTTGGCTATCTCTACGTATTTTGCAGTAGACGCCAATGTTTTGTCATTTAAAAAACGTGTTGCCATGGCACGCTGTCTTACATTGGGTGAGTTCATATAGGTGGTAAAACGCCCAGTGGCAGGAGTTGCATTAAATGATCCTCCATTGTATTTGCCACTTAACACCCCACCTCCAAGTGGTGAGTATGGGAGTAGCGAAATGTTTTCTTTCTCACACACGGTGGAGAGTTCATCTAAAAACCTACGGTTAAGGAGTGAAAAGTTGTTTTGTATAGACTCAAAACGTGCCACACCTAACTGTTCGCTTTTCATCAACGCTTTAGTGGTACCATAGGCTGTGTCGTTAGATGTACCCAAGTAACGTACTTTACCACTTTGTATGAGTCTGTCAAACGCTTCTAAAGATTCCTCTATGGGTACAATAGTATCTGGCCAATGCATTTGGTAAAGGTCGATGTAGTCTGTTTTCAGCCGTTTTAGGCTTCCCTCCACTGCGCGTTCTATATGAAACCTGTCTATGGCAGTTAGTCCATGACGTACAGGAGGTACAAACCACCCACTAGCAGCCCCAGCTACCTTAGAAGCTAAAATGATGGAGTCCCTAGGTTTACCCTGCATCCACTCACCAACGATCTCTTCAGTCAGTCCAAAGAGTTCTCCAGATGGTGGCACAGGGTAAAGCTCTGCCGTATCAAAGAAGTTTATACCCCTCTCATATGCTTTATCCATAATGGCAAAAGCCTCTTTTTTATCTGCCTGCGTACCAAATGTCATCGTACCTAAACAAATAGGGCTTACTCTTAGTCCTGTTTTTCCTATGTAGTTGTGTTTCATTTTATTTTCCTATGGTTTCTATTGTCTTAGCTATTTGTTCTCTTATGGATCCAGATATACCCAACTTTTTTGCAAGCGTATGCCACTTGTTTACTCCATGTTGTACTTCTACAATTATATCTGCGTAGTCTTTCACATTGTGCTTCTCGCCCAACTTAATAAGCTCTTTTTGTCTTGGGTTCTTACCCTCACCTAAATACATAGTACTATGCTCTCCGAGGTAAGGGTAAATCTTTTGGTAAGTTAAAGTAAAATTGAGTATCTTGTTTGAGAAATTCATGATTTTACACCTTTTATGATACTAAACTATATTCAACTTGTTCAGGGAAAAGCATACTGAGTGCTGTATTAGAAACTTTAAATAGAGGACCTTTCTCACTTACCCTACCTTTTGAATTTCTCTTAATCAAATGGTCTAAAGTAATCTCTCCTTGTTCAATAAGAAATTCAAAAGCTGAAGGAATAGGTTTTCTAGTATGTAAAATTTTTTGATATTGGAAATGTTCAATACCATGTACCATCGTAGATTTAGCACCTATCCAAAAAGTTTCATTATGCTTCTCTAATAATCTGCTTTTTAAATCACTCATAAGCCAAACAACAAAATCGCCTATCTCTTTTTGATTGGAGTTTTCAACCAATTGATTTACATTGCTATCTAATCGTAGAATAAGACCTTGACTATTTCTACCTTTTGTTGAACTCGTACAATATAATTTAAAAGCATCATCTCTTTCATAACCAAATGTATCAAGGATTTCACGACTACTTTTAAATTTACTAAGCTTCCAATTTGGAACTTGTGCAAATAAGTTTTTTCTACTCTCTTTTGACTTTGAACTTTTTTGACGATATGATTTTAACTCTATACCTTTATAATCAGGACTTTTTGAACTATTTTGAGCAATACCAAGGGCTGTTTCTAAAGAATGCCCAATAGCTGTATCCCCTTTTTTAATCGCAGCTAAAGCACCTTGATTGGCTATATTTTGAATTTTTTCTAAAAGTTCATTAGCAATACTATTATTCTTACTTCGTATATCCTGTACAAGTTCTAACAATGGGTTTAATATTGGGGAAGATAACAACCAAGCTATTTCTAAACTTGAAATATTAATAACATATAAGTTTCCATTAAAATATGTAATAGCTAAAATATCATTTGCTTCACTATACTCAGGTAATTTTTTAAACCAAATACGAGGGTCACCTCTTTTCTTTTTCGCTCTTGGTCTATATAATGAAGTTCTTGATTTAATAAACCCTAATTCAGTAATTAAAAAAGTATCTTCTATAACTATTTTATTTTCAGTACCATCATATTGTAAATCATAATCATGAACTCTTTGCTCCTTTAAATAAGCCCTTACAGGGATAGTAGCATCCATGATACTTTTTCCTAAACCAGTTTTAGTAGGCTCAATCAAAGTAAATTCAACTGAATAATTTGTTAACAATGAAACCGATTGTTTTTCTTTTTCTGTAAGCTGTCTCATGAAATTAATTCTTTAATATGTTGAGCAATTGCTTTTGCCATTAAAGGTGGTACAGCATTTCCTACTTGAGTATATTGGGGAACATCTACTTTTCTTTTTGCACCACCTGTTGTCTCTTTAGATTTAAATTCAAAATAATCAGGAAAAGATTGAAACCTAGCTTGTTCTCGTACTGTCATGGTTCTCGCTAAAGTCGGATGAATCACATCATCAGGAATACTAACTACTGTAGGAGAAGGTTTAATCGCTTTTAGTGGTCGTTGAGAATGTTTTTTTGTAGCCAATTCTAGTATCGTTTCAATCAATTCATTTTTATCTCTTGCTATCAAGACCTTATCAGGAGATAATGCTGGAAGCCTTGCATCAAATAAAGCTTTTTCAATTTCAAAATAATACGTTTGATCCAATGTTGCATTATATTTTGAAGCAATATTAAATACTTTAGCAGATATACCTTGTTCTGAAAAGTATTGATAAAGTCGAAACCTTTTTTCAATTTTTTCAGAATGTTTTCTAAAATTATGATTTTCTAAATTTTTATTTTTATGCTTTACCACTTTTTTAAATGCACTCTTTTTGTTTAAAACACTTAAATATTTTGAAGTATCTATATTCTCATCATATAAATCTCCAATCGCATCTTCAACAGATAAAATATCTTTTTCTTTAATGGTTGGTAAAGGACAAAGAGAAGAACCCTTATCTCCTTCAAAAAAATCTGATGAAAACCAAATATCAGATGTTGCTGTTAACATTTTTTTATTTGCTATGTCTTTTCTAATTCCTAACAAAAAGACTCTTGGACGATGTTGAGGTACACCATAATGCATTGCATTGAGTTGTAACTCTTGGACTAAATATTGAGGACTATCTTCATGCTGTCCAACACCTTGTTCTAAAACTTTTTTAATTTTTTGAAAAGGAGACTCTTCATTATGTTTATTAAATCGACTTCTCATTCCCACAACATTTTCCATTAAAACAGCTTTTGGTTTAAATATCTCTACATACTCTAGAAACTGCCAAGGTAACTCATTTCGATGGTCTTTAGGATTTCTTTTTCCTGCCATAGAAAAACCTTGGCAAGGAGGACCTCCAACAATTAAGTCAGTCAAAGGTAATTTATTTTTTAATTGATTAATTAAGACTTCATCTTCTAATAAAGAAATTGTTTCCCCTACATACAAGCCTGTTTCAATTTTTTTCTCATTAGATTCATTTAAATACTGTTTCCAACTATCATCTTTATCCAAAGGCTTAATAAGATTATGATAAAAAGTTTCTGATGCCATTGGTGACTTTTCAATAGCTAGTCCAAGTTCAAATCCAACAGATTCAAAGCCAAGAGAAAGCCCTCCACAACCTGCAAACAAATCTATATATTTCATTCTTTACCTCTTAACTTATTTTCTATATCCAAAAAAATAAAAACTTAGAATATTTAATAATGTATTATATACTACCAACAAATACTTATCCCTAAAATATTTCAAAATGTAATATTTTTAATGGTCGCTAAACAGACCCTACGTATTAACAACTGTAAAATAACTATCAGCTATCAACTCCACACACCTCTCATCATCTTGATACTTAAGCAAAACTTCAAACAACTCCACTTTCACCCGTTCATAATTTTCAGAACTAAGCTCCATAAGTATTCCAGAGAAACCTGTGTTATTCAACAGTCCTACCATTCATCTTATTCACGTCGTACTCTTAGGCTGAGGATGAACTATATTTTACTAAAAAGTGGCAACAAGAGATTCACGGTAGGACTAAAGGATTTGTCTAAAATATATGATAAACTACTCTAATATATCAAGGATAAAAGTATCAGATGAAAACAATAGCTATTTTAGGGTGTGGATGGGTAGGTAGTGCGCTGAAGAAGAGTATGGAAAATGAGCCAAATAAACATTACGTAGTGAACTGTTTAACACGAGATATGGTGCATAACAAAAAACAAAACCTCTACGAGTGTGACACTCTACTTATTGCCATACCTCCAAGAGAGAACTACATAGAGACATTAAAGCTTACTCTTCAAGAAGTGAAAAATGACACACAAGTGATTCTTCTTAGTTCTACCTCATTTTATAAAGAAAAACCTTTAGTGGTAGAAGCAGAGAAGCTTCTTAAAGAGCATCTTATCTTGCGTCTTGGTGGACTGATGGGGTACAATAGAATTGCGGGAAAATATACAGCAGGGAAAACCAAAGCCCATGATGCACCTGTAAATTACGTGCATCAAGATGATGTTGTTGCTATCATAAAACAATGTATTGAGAAAAACATCAAAAAAGAACTGTTTGATGTTGTAGCACCGAAGCATCCTTTGCAATCTGAAATCTATGCACGTAATGCTAAGGATTTTGGCTGGGAAGCGACCTATTTTGAAAGTAAAGAAGTTTTAGGAAGAGTGATTTCACCTACCAAACTCATAGAGACTTTACACTACACATTTTTAAAAGAAGACCCTATAGCGTTTTGGAGTTAATATTAAATGGTGAGGTTAAATGTACGTGTCTCATAAATTTTACCGTTTATCTGCAATGCAATACTATGTTCGCCTTCATAAAATGTTCTTGTAGACATATTTGCTTTAAAAAGATGTTTTTTACTAAGTACTACAGACTCGTCCATGCCAATCACTAACTTTTTCAACTTATGTACTTTAGGATTTAGCGTGCCTTTTTTTGTACGAAAATAGACTATATAATCTAAAATCAATTTTTCATGTTTACTAGCATCTACTTGAAAAGTAAACTCTACAGCTTCACCTATGTTGATTTTGTCACTTTTGAGTGTAAAATGTTCTACAAATATATGGGGGTTAGACCTGTAGCCTAAAAAATTCAATGTCTCTTCATCTCCATTTTTAATGGATGTTCTTAATGCATGGTTTATGAGAAATGTTATCTCTTTTTCATGCTGTTTGCCTGAGTCTTTCCAACGTTTTAAGGTCTCTAAAACTAAGGGCAAGTCAATTTTAGATATATCATTTAAATGGTTCGCTACAGAACGCACCACAAAACGTGTGTCATCCATGTAAAGGTTATCTAGTAGTGCAATATTATTTCTATAGTCTATGTCTATCTTTTTTGCCCACGGCAATTTTAGTCTAAGTCCCTCTGAAGCAAGTCGTCTCTCATGATAGTGTGATGAGTTACTACACGCTTCTAACATAAGATAGGTCTCTTTAGGAAAAGTATTGATAAAGTCTCTTATAGCAAACTCAACAGAAAAACGCTTCGTAATCTCACGTAGTGCTTTTAATGAAATATCTAAATAGACTTCACTACACCCATACGCTGTAACAAACTCACCATAAGGCGCATAGATAAAGTCACCAAAATCATCATCTTTCTTTGAAGCGTCTAACTCTGGAGGTAAAGCCTTTATAATAATCCCTAGTGCTTCTTCATAATCGCTAGGAAGATGTTCTACAAGTCTATCTCTTATGTGGAACATTCTCTCTTTTAATTCAAGGTCAGGAAACTTTTCAACAGTGCTTTGTACAAACACCTCTTGGTTAAAGTCTACATACACAACTTTAATCTCAGCAGCTAGTTTTGTGACTTTTTCAAGGTTATATAAATCATCTTTCATTGAATATTTTTCAGCCATATTAATCTCACTATTTGAAGTTAAGCATGAATTATACTATAATGCAAAAATATAAAAGAAAGGTCATTATGAAACTACTGGTATCTGCATTGGAACCTTCATCAAATCTTCATTTAAAAGAAGTATTAAAATATACACAAAATGTAGAACTCATAGGTGTATTTGATAAAAGCATTGAGCAAGGTATACCGTTGTATGACATTTCTCAAATGGCTATTATGGGCATTGTGGATGCTGTCAAAAAATTACGTTGGTTTTTCAAAGTTGCTGATGAAATGGTAGCACTCGCCAAAGATGCAGATAAAATTCTTCTAATGGACGCTTCAGGGTTTAACCTTCCTTTAGCTAAAAAACTAAAAACAGCTTACCCCAACAAAGAGATTATCTACTACATCCTTCCACAGATATGGGCAAGTCGTCCAAAACGTGCAAAAAAACTTGAGCGCTACTGCGATAAGCTTTTAGGCATACTCCCATTTGAAGTTGAGTACTATTCACAAGGTAGAGCACAATACGTAGGTCATCCATTGCTTGATGAGATAGATGTACATCGTGTAGAGTCTGAGACAAAAAACTGCATTGCCTTTATGCCGGGGAGTCGTAAATCAGAGATCACTCGTCTCATGCCTGTATTTTTAAAACTTAGACGTAAACTTGGTAATGACATACGTCCCCTACTTGTCATCCCCCCGTCATTTTCAAGAAATAAAATAGCAAAACTCTACAAGGGTAACAGAGAGTTTGAAATAGTACGTGATACCCATGAGGCATTAAGAAGAAGTGAGTTTGCATTTGTCTGTTCTGGTACAGCTACACTAGAAGCTGCCCTCATTGGTGTACCTTTTACTTTAGCCTACATTGCAAAAAAAGTAGATTTTTTTATAGGGACCAAATTATTGGGTGTTACACAAGTAGGTCTTGCCAATATTATATTGACAAACTACAACAACACAACCCTACATAATGAAATACTACAAGAGGAAGTCACTGTTGATAATCTTCTTAAAGAGTATTACAATACAGAGAAAGAAAAGTTCTCGAAAAAAGCAGAAGAGTTAAAAGAATACCTTGGGTCTGGTAGCTCTCAAAATGTTGCAAATATTATCATGGAGGGTACATGCTAGTACATATATGCTGTTCTGTAGACAGTCACTATTTTCTTCAAAAGCTTCAGGGTGAATACCCAGAAGAAAAACTCACTGGATTCTTTTATGATCCTAACATACACCCATACTCTGAGTACTATTTACGATTTCTTGATGTGAAGCGTTCGTGTAAGATGCTAAATATTGACCTTATAGAGGGTGAGTATGATGTTGATAAATGGCTTCAAGTTGTCAAGGGTTTTGAACATGAACCTGAAAAAGGTGAACGCTGTGGGTTATGCTTTGATAGACGTTTTGAAGTCTCTGCTCAAATGGCTGCACAAATAGGAGAATCTAGTTTCACTTCTACACTTCTTACCAGTCCTAAAAAATCACTCAAGCAACTCCAGCTAGCTGGTGATACACTGGCCAAAAAAGAAGGCATTGCGTTCGTTGCTCCTGACTACCGAAAGGCATCTGGTACACAAGAACAAAACATACTCGCCAAAGAAGATGCGCTTTATCGCCAAGACTACTGTGGATGCATGTTTGGACTGAATATTCAACGTGACCAACAGTCTAAACTAGCAGATGAACTTTTTGTGCCACTGTCTAAACAAATACAACCAGAATCTATAGAAGAGCGTATTGAGATGTACGAAAAACGTTGGGAGTTTGAAGAAAAAGAGATACCCCATAAGATTATTAAACAGCGTTTTTTGAACTGGCGTTTGCTCTCTGGTCTTTTACGTGTACGTAATGAGGTTACTCCTGCACATTTCCTACCTTATTCTACACTTCGTGGCACCTATAGTCGTGGAAAAATAGAATATAAGGTTAATAACATCTATCATATGAATCGTGATGAGGTACGATTTATTACACTCACATATTATAATCAACTTGCGAATACCAGCTATCAAACAGTAACTGAACTTATATACAATCCTCCTATTTTTTCAAAAGAAGTGTCATTGCGAAATCAGCTAGGCATTACCCCTTATGATTTATCTGCAATCCTTGTTGTTGATGAGATGCCCGATAAAAAAATAGAGATTCTTTGTGAAAGTAAAACCTATTCTGATGTTAAAGAGGTTCTTATTGAACTCTAAAAAACCTTTATAGATAAACCTTTCTACTCAACCTATTTTTACATTTTATTGGGTAAAATGTACTAAATTTTTACCCAAAAGGTTCTCCATGCTTTACAATGTTATAGATATCCAAAATATATTACCACATAGATACCCTTTCCTACTAGTCGATAGAATTACTACGCTTGAAGTGGGAAAATATATTGAAGGTTACAAAAATGTATCAATCTCTGAACCTGTATTTCAAGGGCATTTTCCAGACCACCCCATCTATCCTGGTGTGATGATTATAGAAGGTATGGCACAAGCAGGTGGCGTACTTGCATTTAAAAGTATGAGTGAAGAAGAGCAAAAAAATTCTGAAAATAAAGTCGTTTACTTTATGAGTATAGACAAAGCAAAATTTAGATCTCCAGTAACACCTGGTGATCAACTGGTCTACAAAATAGATGTATTGAAGAACAAGGGTACTGTATGGCAATTAGATGCAAAAGCATATGTAGATGATAAAGTTGTAGCACAGGCAGAACTTAAAGCTATGATTGTTGATAAGTAGGAACGACACCATGTCTCAAATACATAGTTCTGCAATTATAGAAGATGGTGCCAAACTAGGAAACAATGTTTCTGTTGGACCTTTTGCGTATATTGGTGCACAAGTGAGTATTGGTGATAATACGACTATTGCATCACATGCTGTTATAGAAGGAAAAACAACCATTGGCAAAAATAATCGTATCTTTTCTCATGCCGCAGTGGGTACTATTCCTCAAGATTTAAAATTTAACGGTGAAGAGGTAGAACTCATCATTGGAGATAACAATACCATCAGAGAATTTACCTTACTTAATCCAGGTACGCAAGGTGGTGGTGCCATTACAAAAATGGGAAATAATAACCTACTTATGGGTTATGTTCATTTAGGTCATGATGTGATTATGGGAGATAATTGTATTTTAGCCAATGGTGCAACACTTGCTGGACATGTTGAGCTTGGGAATCATGTTGTTATTGGTGGACTTACACCTGTACATCAATTCGTACATATAGGTGATTATGTAATGATTGGTGGTGCATCTGCCGTCACACAAGACATACCTCCTTATTGTCTTGCAGAAGGAAATCGTGCACGTGTTAGAGGTCTCAATTTGACAGGACTACGTAGAAACATGGAAAGAGCAGATATTAATGAACTTAAATCTGTCTATAAAAACATTTTTGAACAAGGTAAACCTATGCAAGAGGTTGCCAAAGAGATTTTAGAAACAACCAATTCAGAAAAAGCTAAAAACTTTTGTACCTTTATACTTGCTTCAAAAAGAGGTATCCCTTTTACTAGAAATACAAAAAACGAGGATAGATAATGATAGATGAAAAAGCTTGTAGCTTTTGTGAAGCCGTAGAGAGTTCACAAAATCCTCTAATTGCTGGAGAAAATGCCTATATTTGTTCCAATTGTGTAGTATCGGCATATAAAATTCTATTTGGTGAAGAAGAAGTTGAAGAACAAGAAATTGATTTAGGTGTACAAACACTCTACACACCTAAAGAGATGAACAGTCTATTATCTGATTATGTCATTGGTCAAGACAATGCAAAAAAAACACTTTCTGTTGCTGTCTATAATCACTATAAACGTCTATTTAAAAATGACAGTGAAGATGATGAAACACAAATTGCAAAATCGAATGTACTGCTTGTTGGACCTACAGGTTCAGGTAAAACACTTTTAGCACAAAGTATTGCTAGATTTTTAAATGTGCCTATTGCTATAGCTGATGCAACTAATCTTACAGAAGCTGGGTATGTAGGAGAAGATGTTGAAAATATTTTAACAAAACTACTCATGGCCGCAGATGGTGAACCAAAACGCGCTGAACAAGGGATTATTTTTATAGACGAAATTGATAAAATTGCACGTATGGGTGAGAACCGTTCTATTACACGTGATGTCTCTGGTGAAGGTGTACAACAAGCTTTACTAAAACTCATAGAAGGTTCTGTTGTCAACATACCACCAAAAGGTGGACGAAAACATCCAAACCAAGACTTTATACAAATTGACACATCAAACATTCTCTTTATTTGTGGTGGAGCATTTGATGGTCTCAATGATATTATCAAAAAAAGAACTGGCTCAAATACACTAGGTTTTGGTCAAGCTAAACGATCTAAACAAGAAGAAGAAAACCTCATACACTTAGTTGAATCAGATGACTTGGTAAGCTTTGGACTGATACCTGAACTTATAGGTCGTTTACATGTACTAGCTACACTAGGTGAAATCACTGAAAGTGACATGGTGCGTATTTTAGTAGAACCTAAAAACTCACTACTCAAACAGTATCAAAAACTTTTTTCTGTTGATGATGTAAAACTTACGTTTGATGAAGATGCACTCTTAGCCATCGCAAAAAAAGCTATAGAACGTAAAACTGGTGCAAGAGGTCTGCGTTCTATTTTTGAAGAAGTACTCTTAGACATTATGTATGAACTTCCAGAATTGGCAGGTTATGAAGTTGTCATTACTGTTGATGTTGTTCAAAATAATGCAATACCACTCTATATAAAAAACAAAAAAACAGCATAAAATAAAGAAGGATCAGTAAAAATGTTTAAAAGATTATTAGGAATATTTTCCAATGACTTGGCAATTGATTTAGGTACAGCCAATACACTTGTACTTGTTAAAGGTCAAGGTATTAGTATCAATGAACCTTCAGTCGTTGCCATTCAATATGACAAGCATGGTCAACAACGTATTTTAGCTGTAGGTCAAGAAGCAAAAGACATGGTAGGTAAAACCCCTGGTAACATTAAAGCAATTCGTCCTATGAAAGATGGTGTTATTGCAGACTTTGAAGTCACTGAAATGATGATTCGATACTTTATAGAAAAAGCACATAAAAGAAAAGGCTTTTTCTCACCTCGTATTATTATCTGTGTACCGTATGGCCTTACACAAGTAGAAAGACGTGCGGTAAAAGACTCTGCAGAAAATGCTGGAGCACGATATGTTTATCTTATTGAGGAGCCAATGGCGGCTGCTATTGGTGCAGGTGTACCAGTTAAAGACCCAAATGGTAACCTTGTTGTCGATATTGGTGGTGGAACCACAGAAATTGGTGTAACGTCACTTGGTGGTCTTGTTATTTCAAAATCAATTCGTGTCGCCGGTGATAATATTGATCAAGCCATTGTAGATTATGTAAAAAGAAATTTCAACCTTCTCATCGGAGAAAGAATTGCTGAAGATCTTAAAATAAAAATTGGTACAGCTATTCCACTAGAAGAAGAATTAAGCACAACTGTGCGTGGTAGAGACCAAGTAGAGGGAAGTCTTGCTTCTATGACTATAACTTCAGAACACTTGAGAGTTGCAATGGCAGACTCCCTTGAAGCTATCTCTCAAGCTTTACAAGAGGTACTTGAACAAACACCTCCAGAGCTTGCAGGTGACATTGTAGAAAACGGTATTGTACTCACCGGTGGTGGTGCACTTATACGAGGTCTAGATAAATACCTCTCAGATATTGTAAAGCTACCTGTATTTATAGCTGAAGACCCTCTTCTTGCTGTTGCCAATGGTACAGGAAAAGCATTGAATGAATTAGATTTACTCCAGCAAATGGCTTATGAAGACTAGACTTGTCATTATTGTCATGCTGCTACTTATTGTGGCAGTGCTACTCACTAGAAATGATGAACGTATTACAGATACCCTCCTAGGTATTATTAACCCTATAAAACAAAACTATAAAAATATTACAGATCAACTAGAAGATAAAAGTCACTCTATTCTCTTTCAAAAAGAATCTATAGAAAGACTTGACCGTGAAAACCTTATTTTACGTAAACGACTATTAGAACAAACACACTACATCCAACAAATTAAAAATATCTATACAGTACTACCTAAATTAAGTCGTTTACCTATACGTAATATTTCAATAGCTGAAACCATATCTTATGTTAAACTCAATAGTTTTTCTCAAATTATTCTCACAAAACCAAGTCAAGTAAAAGAAAATGAACTCTATGGGCTTATTCAAGGTCAAGTTGTTGCAGGTATAGCACGGGTACAAAACAATCAACTTTATGGCTATCTTACCTCAGATGACAAATGTAGATTTTCGGTTTTCATTGGTAAAGACAACGCTCCAGGTATTGCTACAGGTGTACAAACCAATGAAATGCAAATTAAGTTTATACCAAAGTGGCATAAAATTCAAGTAGGAGATAAAGTGATTACCTCAGGTTTAGATGATATCTTTTTTGCAGATATACCTGTTGGTGTTGTCACAAAGGTAGAAATACAAAGTTCCTATAAAGTTGCCCATATACGCACTTATAGTGATACTTATCATCCAAAAACCTTTTTTCTCATTAATAATGCAAAAGCAACTATTGCAGAAGGTTTTGACTCGAATGCGACACGACTAAAACCATTTAAGGTCAACAAAATTGTAAAAAAAGAAAATAACATTTCTAACAATTCATCAACTATAGACAATAATTATACCCAGCCCCTCATTTCAAGTATACCATCAAGAGTTGATCAAACACAAGAAGAAATCATCGAACCTCTTGAAGTGAATGAAAGTACCCAAACTTCTGTACCGAAAAAAGTAATAAAACCAGAAAAGAAAATCACTAAAAAACGTATCAAAAGAAAACCTAGAGTCACCAAACCTAAAATAAGAAAACCTAGAGTAAAACCCAAACCTAAAACAAATACTTTAGACCTATTTTAAGGGGCTTTTGAGCCTCATTGACATATAATTACGTACTAAAAATTAAGGGTATTTTTTACTCTAAAGGTGACCTTTTTATGCCAAAACGAAATGACATCAAAACTATTCTACTTATTGGGTCTGGTCCTATTGTTATAGGTCAAGCCTGTGAATTTGACTACTCTGGTACACAAGCAGCCAAAACACTAAAAGAACTAGGATATAGAGTTGTACTTATCAACTCAAACCCTGCTACTATTATGACAGACCCTGAGTTTGCAGACAGAACTTACATTGAACCTATCACCCCTGAAATAATCTCTAAAATTATTAAACAAGAAAATGTAGATGCTATATTGCCAACGATGGGTGGACAAACAGCACTCAATGTAGCTATGGAACTGCATGAGTCTGGTATGCTTAATGGTGTAAAGTTTTTGGGTGCTAACCCTGCAGCCATAAAAAAAGGTGAAGATCGCCAAGAGTTTAAAGAGGCAATGCTGAAAATTGGTATGGATTTACCTATTTCACAATATGCCTACAATATGGATGAGGCTCTTGAAGTAGCAAAAGATATTGGTTTCCCACTCATAATTAGAGCTTCATTTACCATGGCTGGTGCTGGTTCTGGTGTAGCATATAACATGGAAGAGTACAAAGATATTGTCAATGGTGGGCTTGAAGCCTCACCTATTACAGAAATACTTATTGAAGAGTCTCTTTTAGGTTGGAAAGAATATGAGATGGAAGTCATTCGTGACAAGGCAGACAATTGTATTATTATCTGTTCCATAGAAAACTTTGATCCTATGGGTGTACATACTGGAGATTCAATTACTATTGCTCCAGCACTTACACTTACAGACAAAGAGTATCAGCATATGAGAGATGCTTCTTTCAAAATATTACGTGAGGTAGGTGTAGATACAGGTGGTTCAAATGTACAATTTTCTATCAATCCAGATACAGGACGTATGATTGTTATAGAAATGAACCCTAGAGTCAGTCGATCATCCGCACTTGCATCTAAGGCGACAGGTTATCCTATAGCAAAAGTTGCAACACTCTTAGCTGTTGGTTTTACACTAGATGAAATCACCAACGATATTACAGGCACACCTGCATCTTTTGAACCAGTGATTGACTATATTGTCACTAAACTACCTAGGTTTACTTTTGAGAAGTTTCCTCTTGCAGACTCTACACTTACAACAGCTATGAAATCTGTAGGTGAAGCAATGAGTATAGGACGTACATTTAAAGAGTCTTTCCAAAAAGCCCTTTGTTCACTTGAAACTGGGCTTATTGGATTTAATCCAATCAAATGTGATGGTGAAGAACTTGTGCGTGAGATAAGACGTCCAAATGAAAGCCGTATGCTTTATGTATTTGAAGGATTAAGACGTGGTATGAGTGTTGATTCCATCTTTGACTTATCTAAAATTGACAGATGGTTTCTATATCAACTTGAAGAATTGGCTCAAGTAGAAAAAGAGATGGACATTGCACTTTTGTCAGATGCAACTCGACTACGTGAAGTCAAATCTGATGGATTTTCTGATTTAATGATAGCAGAAGTCATCAATAAAAAAGAGGGGCTTAATCTTACAGAAAATGATATCTATAATGCCCGAGAAAAGTTATCTATCAATCTAGAATATAATGAGGTTGATACTTGTTCTGCTGAATTTAAAGCACTTACACCCTATCTATATTCTAGTACTAATATTACAAAACTTCCACACTTTGACAAGCTCAGTGATCAAACGGTGCCACCTGAATCTGTCGAAGGCAAAAAAGTACTTGTTATTGGTGGAGGGCCTAACCGTATTGGTCAAGGTATCGAATTTGATTACTGTTGTGTACATGCAGCATTTGCACTTAAAGATATGAATGTAAAATCCATTATGTATAACTGTAATCCAGAGACTGTATCTACTGATTATGACACATCAGATATTCTCTACTTTGAGCCTATTGATTTTGAACATGTTAGAAATGTCATTGAACTTGAAAAACCCGATGGCGTTATTGTTCACTTTGGTGGACAAACACCCCTAAAATTAGCTAAAAATCTCACTGCTATTGGTGCTAAGATATCTGGAACCACCGCAAAAGTGATTGATCTTGCAGAAGATAGAGAATTATTCTCTGACTTTATCAATGAACTTGGATTAAAGCAACCTGATAATGATACGGTAGTAGAAAAAGATGCTGCACTTGTCGTTGCGAATCGTATTGGGTATCCTGTACTAGTACGGCCATCATTTGTACTGGGTGGTCGTGGTATGAAAACTGTCTACTCCGATAATGAATTAAAACAGTATATGGATGAAGCAGTCAGTGTTTCCAATGACGCACCAGTACTTATTGATAAGTTCCTTGATAATGCTATTGAGCTAGATGTTGATGCTATTTGTGATGGAAAAGATGTCTATATTGGCTCAGTCATGCAACATATTGAAGAAGCGGGTATACACTCGGGGGATTCTGCCTGTTCATTACCTCCAGTTTCTATTTCAGATGCACTTCAAGAAGAGGTCAAAGAACAAACAGCTAAAATTGCTCTTGGCTTAGGTGTTGTTGGGCTAATGAACATTCAATATGCCATACATAAAGGTGAAATTTATCTTATTGAAGTTAACCCTAGAGCTTCTCGTACTGTACCATTTGTCTCTAAAGCTACTGGTGTTCCATTGGCTAAAGTAGCTACAAGAGTCATGATACAAGGTGATTTGAAAGAGTCTCTTAAATTCTATGATACATTTAATGTAGTGAACTTCGATAAAAAAATTATGGAGCCTAAACTGAAAGGGCATGTAGCTGTTAAAGAGGCTGTTTTCCCTTTCAATAAATTGCCAGGTTCAGACCTTATCTTAGGACCTGAAATGAAATCAACAGGTGAAGTGATGGGAATATCTGATAACTTTGGTATGTCCTTTGCCAAATCACAATTTGCATCAAAAAATAATATTCCCGTTGGTGGTACAATATTTGTCTCACTGACAGACACAGACAAAGAACATGCTGGTGAAGTTGGAAAAATGTTTACAAACTTAGGCTTTGAGATAGTCGCAACATCAGGTACTCATAAAGCACTTGAAGATGCTGGTGTCCAATCTACAAAAGTACTTAAAATTAGTGAAGGTCGCCCAAATATTGATGATATGATTAAAAATGAAAAGATTGACATTGCCATTAATACATCAAATAACTCATCAAGTAAAACTGATGCAAAGACTATTAGACAATCTGTCCTTTCCAATAATGTAGCTTATTTTACAACATTAGCAGCAGCAAAAGCAACTGCCATGGCCATTAAAGAGTTAAAAGAGCAAGGTGGAGCATTAAAAGCAAAAGCTATACAAGACTACTTATTATAGTAATTTCTTTTAAGAGAGAGGTATCAACCACTTCTCCTTAAAATTTATGTACAATCTATTGCCACCAATATTAAAAATATTTGATAAACATAGGAATAAAACATATGTTAAATGAAAAAGTTTTCCTTACTCAAACAGATACTACCATTGGCTTTGTCTCACAAAACAAGAGTAAACTGACCATAATAAAGAAACGTCCTTCATATAAACATTATATCAAAGCAGTGAATTCACTTCAAACTTTAAAAACGTTTACACGTGTACCTTCTTCTCATAAAAATAGAGTAAGACGTGCTAAAAAATCAACATTTATCATGCCAAATGGCCTCTCATATCGTGTTATTAAAGACAAGCATCATCTACTACTCTTAAACCGACTAAAATGGGTTTATACCACCTCTGCTAACCTTAGTAATGAATCTTATGATGAAATATTTGCAAGAGATGCTGCAGATATCATCGTTGAACCTTTACATAATGAAAATAGTGCCTCAAAAATATATAAACTACGTAATCATCACTTAAAAAGAATACGTTAATTATCATTATAAAAATATAAAGATGATTATATTTATCTTACGTTCTTGAGCTATTTGAATTAAAGTTTTAAAGAAGCGTAGAAAAATACCTTAAATATTCTCAATCATAAATAACTTTTGATATACTTCCTAAACCACATATAGGAGAAAATATGTCTGAATTAAAAAAATTTAAATTCATTAATAAAATTGAGGGGATCTCATTTCTAATATTACTTTTTATAGCAATGCCTATGAAGTATTATTTTGGCTATCCGATGGCAACAAAAATTGTTGGTATGTTACATGGATTATTGGTATTTGCATTTATCTATCAAATTCTAGAAGCAAAAAAAGAGGCAAACTTTACGTGGAAAGAGACAATCAGCTACACAGTGCTTTCATTGATACCTTTCGGTTCGTTCTACACAGATAAAGAATTAGCAAAAAAGCTATAAAAGATAAGTAAAAGGGGTATCTTACTACACCCTTTTGTTAATGTATTATTTTGTAGGTGTATCACATTTCTTAGAAATAATACACGCTGGACAAAACTTTGTAAGACCTGCAATTAAAGGAATTACACCTAAGTAGAACCAATTATTCCCAGAATATACTGCATATGCTATAAGTGCTAATCCAATTACTATTCTAAATGGGCTACAAAAAGCCCTCATTTTATTAAAATCCATATTTGTTCCTTTTTATTAAATTTGTGGACCAGCTGATGCAAAATCAAATTCACCACCATTGTCATCATAACGGTGAAAATTCTCTTTAAACATACCTGCAAGTTTTGCAAGCATTGCATCGTATTCATCTTTATCTTCCCATGTTCCTCTTGGATTAAGCACTCCATTGTCCTTAACACCATCAAGTGTTTTAGGTATTTGTAGATTAAATAATGGTAAAGTATCAAACTCAGCATTATTGATAGAACCACTTAAAATGCCATCTATACAAGCCCTAGTATCTTTAATACTCATACGCTTACCTGTACCATATGGGCCACCTGTCCATCCTGTATTTACTAGATATACATTTACCCCATGCTCATCAATTTTTTCACCAAGAAGTTTTGCATACACCGTAGGATGAAGAGGCAAGAAAGCTTCACCAAAACATGCAGAAAAAGTAGCAACAGGCTCAGTAATACCACGCTCAGTTCCAGCAACCTTTGCTGTATATCCTGACAAGAAGTAATACATTGCCTGTTCCTTCGTTAATTTTGAAACAGGAGGTAATACACCAAAGGCATCTGCAGATAAGAAAATAATATTGTTTGGATGCCCAGCTTGTAAATCTTCTTTATGGTTTACAATATGTTCTATGGGGTAAGAGACACGTGTATTTTCGGTTTTAGATCCATTTTCATAATCTACAAGACCATTTTCATCTGCAACAACATTTTCTAAAAGTGCATCTTTCTTAATAGCTCCAAATATTTCTGGCTCTGATTTTGGGTCAAGGTTAATCACTTTAGCATAACATCCACCTT
Source organism: uncultured Sulfurovum sp. (assembly GCA_902727855.1). GTDB lineage: Bacteria > Campylobacterota > Campylobacteria > Campylobacterales > Sulfurovaceae > Sulfurovum. The sequence goes on along the minus strand of CACVAS010000170.1, from coordinate 120,279 downwards.
CAAAATTAAAGACTCCATGATTATCCCATCCATGCTCATCATCACCAATGAGTGCACGATTAGGGTCGGTGGAAAGTGTTGTTTTACCTGTACCAGAAAGTCCAAAGAAGAGACAAACATCATTATCACTTCCTACATTTGCAGAACAATGCATAGATAGCTTACCTTCTAGTGGCAACCAGTAGTTCATCATAGAAAAAATGCCTTTTTTCATCTCACCACCATACCACGTACCACCAATAATTGCCGTATTCTCTTCAACATTAAACAATACATATACATCAGAGTTCATACCATGTTCTTTGTACTTATCATTGACAGTTTTACATGCATTGTAGACTGTAAATTCTGGTTCAAATTTTTCGAGTTCAGACTCTGTAGGACGGATAAACATATTTTTTACAAAATGTGCTTGCCATGATACTTCAGATACAAATCTAACTGAACGTTTAGATGCAGCAGATGCACCTGCATATACATCAGTCACATAGATATTCTTACCAGAAAGTTGAGATAATGTAAGGTCAAGCAATTCATCATATATTTTTTTCTCGATCTTAGCATTTACATCGCCCCAAGCAATATTTTCATTAGATGGAGATTGATCTACAAAATACTTATCCTTTGGACTTCGTCCAGTGAAGATACCTGTATCACACATTGCTGCACCAGTTGTAGAGATTTTACACTCACCATTATTTATTTCATGCTCTTGCAACTCATCATAACTTAGATTGTAATATACATCACCAATATTATTTAATCCTAGGTTTTCAAGTCCGTTGGGCGTTTTGGTACTCATGGTATCCTCTTTTGTACTTATAATTTTCATGCTAAAGCATAAATCAAAAAATCGTAATTTCTTGATTTATAGTTTAATTGTAACGTATCTAAATAATAAATTTTATTAATTTAGATACGTTTTTATCAATTTCCTATTTAAAAATTGAAAGTAAAACACCTGCTGCAACAGCAGAACCAATAACACCTGCAACATTTGGTCCCATTGCATGCATCAATAGAATATTACCAGGCTTTTCATCTGAACCTACTTTAGAGACGACTCTCGCAGACATAGGAACAGCCGAAACACCCGCTGCACCAATAAGTGGGTTAATAGGATCTTTTGAAAACTTATTCATAAGTTTAGCCATCAATACACCCACCGCTGTACCTGCTGAGAATGCAATAAGACCAATAATCATAACTCCCATTGTTTCAATGACTAAAAATTTGTCTGCAGCTAATTTTGACCCAACGCCTAGACCAAGGAATATAGTTACAACATTAATCAATGAATTTTGCATCGTATCACTTAATCTATCAACCACACCAGATTCTTTTGCAAAGTTACCAAAAGCAAAAGCACCAATGAGTGGGGCAGACTCAGGTAAAATAAGCATTGCAAGCATTATCACAACAATAGGAAATACAAGCTTCTCTTTAGGGTTAACTTTTCTTTGTACCTTCATTTTAATCTGTCTCTCTTCTTTTGTTGTTAAGAGTTTCATAATTGGAGGTTGTATCACTGGAACAAGTGCCATATATGAGTACGCTGCAACAGCTATGGCACCTAACATTTCAGGGGCTAGTCTGTTTGCAATGAAAATCGATGTTGGGCCATCCGCTCCACCAATAATTGAGATTGCTGAAGCCTCTTGTAAAGAAAATCCAATAGCCACTGCCCCAATGAGTGAACCAAAGATACCAAATTGTGCTGCACCACCCAAGATTGCTGTTTTAGGATTGGCCAAAAGTGGACCAAAGTCTGTCATAGCACCTACACCCATAAAGATAAGTAGAGGGAAGAATTCATTTGCAATACCCATATTATAAATAATACCAAGCATGCCATGTTCCCCACCCATATTTGCTAAAGGAATATTGGCCAGAAGACCACCAAAAGCAATAGGGATAAGCAACAGTGGTTCAAAGTTCTTTGCTATCGCAAGATAAAAGAGAATAAACACAATGATAATCATAATGACACGACCGATTGAAGACTCGAATGCCGTCATCAATCTTTCATCTTCTGCCTTAGGTTCAGCAGTCATCTCACCATCATCTAGGTTAATAATCGCACTAATACCCGTTGTTTCCCAAAAACTACTCATTAGTTCAGTAATGGATTTGGATTCATACTCTTTTTGTACAGCAATAGGTGCCTCAGTAGCTGAAGCATGTAGTAAAGAAGTTGATGCCATAACAGCAATCAACAAGGAGATAAATATCTGTTTAAAACTCATGGATTACTCCATTGTGGCTAGAAGTTGTTGATCAGCAACAGCATCATTAACATTTACATTAATACTTGCAACTTTTCCATCTTTTGGAGCAACAATGTCTATTTCCATTTTCATTGCTTCAAGAATCATTATTTTATCACCTTCTTTGACCGTGTCACCTGGGTTTACTAAAACTTTCCATACATTACCTGGCGTCTCAGAGTTAATATTTACCGCACCTGCACTACCAGCAGGTACAGCAGTTTCAGCTACTGCATTTGTTTGTGCAACTGGCGCTACTTGTATATCACCTTCACCTTCTGCAACTTGAACACTATATTGTTTACCATCAACTACTACTGTATAATTTCCTGCCATTTCTTCATCTCCACTACAATTATTTTTACCTTTTCTTATCATGAGAGGGCCTTCACCCTTCAAGAACGAAATACCTTTTTTATCACATGCACCTGCAATGAAAATATTTTCATCTGTTACTTCTAATCCTTGTTCTTCCAATACTTTTGTCCAATGAGAAATAGATTTAGTTTCATCACGGTCAGCTATATCTAAAGGGTTTTCAGTTGTCGGATCAAGTTTAAGTTTTTGAGATGCAAACTCAATAATTTCTTTGTCTGGTTGGACAGGTGTTTTACCAAAGTAACCGAGTACCATACGTCCATAACCTGGAGCTATTTGTTTCCATGGACCAAACATTACATTTGCATATGCCTGTTGCCAATAAAATTGACTCACAGGTGTTACTGAGGTACCATACCCACCACGCTCTACTACCTCTTTCATAGCTGCTATTACTTCGTCAAACTTTTCTAAGTCTCCAGAGTCTCTCATCATCTGAGTATTTGCAGTTAGAGCCCCACCAGGCATAGGAGAGAATGGTATAAGAGGTGAAACTTGTGTTGCTTCAGGAGGAATCATATATTCAGAAAGACACTCTTTTACTCTCTCTTCATATTTAAGCACTTTATCTAGCTTTAAATCACCAAGATTATATTCAGTACCTTTTGTTGCATGAAGCATAGTCAAAATATCTGGCTGAGACGTACCTCCAGAGACTGGTGAAGCAGCTAAGTCTATACCATTTGCTCCAGCGTCAAGTGCTGCAAGGTATGCTGCCACAGAGACACCTGCTGTTTCATGGGTATGAAGTCTTAAGTGTGTAGAGTCACCCAAAAGTTTTCTAGCCATTGAAATAGTTTCATAGACTTTATGAGGATTTGCAGTTCCTGATGCATCTTTAAAACAAACAGAATCAAAATCAATACCTGAATCTAATATACTTCTAAGTGTTTGTTCATAAAAATTAACATCATGTGCACCCTTACAACCTGGAGGTAAATCCATCATTGTTACTACCACTTCATGGTTGAGTCCATGTTTTTTAATCATTTCTGCTGAAAATGCAAGATTATTTACATCGTTGAGTGCATCAAAGTTACGTACGGTAGTTGTACCATGCTTTTTAAACATTTTTGCAAATAAATCAATCATCTCACGTGAACCTGTGTCAAGCATAACGGTGTTAATACCACGAGAAAGTACTTGAAGGTTTGCATCTGGTCCAACAATTTCTCTAAAACCATCCATCATATCAAATGCATTTTCTTGTAAATAAAAATAGAGTGATTGGAATCTTGCTCCTCCACCAAACTCGAAGTGATTTATCCCTGCATTTTTCGCTGCTTCAACTGCAGGAAAAAAGTCATCCATAAGAACACGACCACCAAAGACAGATTGGAAACCGTCTCTAAAGGTTGTATCCATTATATCAATATATTTTTTTGCCATTATGATACCTTATTTTGATTATTTTTTTCGAAATTCTGTGACAGCTGCAATAATCGCTGCTGTACGTTGTGCTTCATCATTATCAACTGAAGTTGTTGATTTGATTTCTGGCTCAACTTCTGGAAAAAATTTTCCAATGATTGCTGCCTGTAATTTTACTACTTGAACAAGTATTAAAAGAAAAAGGAAAACAACGCTCATCCCCAATACCATAAACTTAATACTTTCGCCTATAAGATTTACATCTTCCATTTTGTCTCACTTTTATAATGTAATGCAAAATTCTAAAATATTTTTGCTTGATAGCAGATAAAAAGAGATATTTATCTTCTTTTTCTTCTACGATTGTTATTACGAGTAACCTTTTTTTCTGCCGAATATCCTTCCATCATTTCATCCACAGTATCTTGGTCAAAACCTATTTGTGTCCCAGTATTTTGTTGCTCTTCTACAATAAGTCTAGACATAAGTTTTTCTAATAGTATCTCTCTATCCATATCTCCCATGTATGCAATCATATCACTTGCATTATTATGAATATGTATATCTCTGATTTGTTCAGCAAGATACTCTTGACCAGATTCATCTAGCCCCTCTCCACCTTGTAAAGTAGCTAAACGCATCTGTGCACCAACCTCTTTTTGAATACGCTGGAGCTCTCTAAACTCTTCAGTAGTGACCAGTGTAATAGCCTGGCCACTTTTTCCTGCACGACCTGTTCGACCAATACGATGTACATACGATTGAGGGTCAAATGGAATATGAAAATTGATTACATGTGTCACATCTTTAACATCAAGTCCACGTGCTGCTACATCTGTAGCAACCATAATCTTTGTTTGTCCACGTCTATAACCTTTAATCACTACTTCTCTGTCTATTTGCTCCAAATCACCATGTAGTCCTGCTGCTGAGAAACCAAGTGCTTGTAAATGCTCTGTGACTCTATCTACTTCACGTTTCATACGACAAAACACAATACATTTATTGGTCTCTTCAGTCTCAAGTAATTTAACAAGAGCATCATCTCTTTGATTTTCATTAATCATATAATAACGCTGTTCAATAACATTATTAGTTGTCTCTTCATCACCCACTACTGACAAGAACTGAGGATTATACAAAATATCACTTGCCAATTCTTTAATGGGTTCAGGCATCGTTGCAGAAAATAACAGTGTTTGACGATTTTGAGGAATGTATTCAAATATCTCTTTTATCTCTTCTAGAAAACCCATGTCTAGCATCTCATCTGCTTCATCAAGTACAACTATTTCAGGATTAAGCACATCAATCTTCCCTTTTTTGTAAAGGTCTTTAAGTCTACCTGGCGTAGCCACAACAATCTGTACACCTTTGTGTATGAGCGCTATTTGTCTACCATATCCAACACCACCATAAACGGTTAATGTACGTATACCTGCGAAGCGTCCTAAATGATAAAGTTCATCTGCTACTTGCGTAGCAAGTTCTCTTGTAGGTGTAATCACTAAAGCTCTCTCTATCTCACCTTTAGCTAGTTTATCCATCATTGGTAATCCAAAAGCTGCTGTTTTTCCTGTTCCGGTATGTGCTTGTCCTACAAGATCAGAACCCGAACTTATTATAGGTATAGCCTGCTCTTGAATAGGACTGGGTTCTTTAAACCCTGCAATTTTCACACCTTTAGCAAGGTCTTTGTGAAAATCAAATTCTGTAAATTTCATATTTTGCCTTTGGGTAAATAGTTCATCCACCCTTACGTTAATTTGTCCAAAATTATTTTGAACTTAATAGAAACCCTCATAAGAGACTCTATAAATTCATCTTTTTTTTCTATCAATTTGCAGATATTAATCCACAAATATTTTTGATGTATTTCCGTTAAAAAATACATCAAAATATTATATTATCATCAATAATACGATTCCAAAAATTATTCTATAAATTCCAAATGCGACAAAAGTGAAACGTTGAATAAATGCAAGAAACAATTTTATGGTTAGATATGCCACTATAAATGCCGTAATAAAGCCAATACTAAATGCTATCCAGTTGGCATCAGCAAATTCTTTATAATGCTTTAGTAAATCATATCCACTTACAGCTGTCATTACTGGTATAGCCAATAAAAAGGAAAACTCCATAGATGTTTTTCTATCAAGTCCAGAAAGTAGTCCACCTATAATGGTCGCACCTGCTCTACTCGTACCAGGTATGAGTGAAAATATTTGTGCAAAACCTACCCAAAATGCTTGAGTCATACTCACAGCTTCTACATCTGATACATGGTGCTCTTTCTCTGTGTAAAAATGCTCTACAATTAAAAAAATAATCCCACCGATGATGAACATCCATGCAACAGTCTGCACATTAAAAAGTGCTTTAATATGATCTTTGAAAATATAGCCGACTATGGCTAAAGGGAGGAAAGCAACAAAAAGCTTAACCCATAAGTCTACTTTTTTAAATGTAATTTTTTCTTTATAAATAATCATCACAGCCAAGATAGCTGCAAACTGAATAATCACTTCATATGCTTTTGTTAAAGTGTCTTGGGGTAGACCTAAAAACTCAGAAGCAACTATCATATGTCCCGTGGAGGAGATAGGTAGAAACTCTGTGAAACCTTCAATAATTCCTATAATTATCGCTTGAAAGATATCCAAATATTTTTCCTTATATCATTGAGCTAAAATAACCATTGTTATTTTTTGCATCTTTAGAGAGTAGTGATTTGGGAGTGCCACTGTCTACTACAATTCCATCTTCTAAAACATAAATAAACTCTGCACTTTTAATAGTACTCAGTCTATGTGCAATAGTAATTACCGTTTTATTTTCTAAAAAAGGTTGCAATGCCTCAAACAGATTTACTTCAGTATGTACATCTAGTGCTGAAGTAGACTCATCAAAAATGACCACCTTAGGATCACTTAAAATCATCCTAGCAATAGCAACTCTTTGTCTTTGTCCTCCACTAAGCTTAATACCATCTTTTCCAACAAGTGTATTAAGCCCTAAATCTAAACGTTCTATTACATCATCGAGTTGTGCAATTTTTAATGCTTTTTCAATTTTAGCATCACTGTACTCTTTACCTAACGTTAGATTAAACAGCATTGTATCATTAAAAAGTTTAGGATGTTGCAAGATTAAGTGAATATGTTCACGAATTGTTGAAAGCTTTAATTCCCTATTTGAGACACCTGCATAGACTATTTCTCCATCGCTTAATGGGTAAAACCCAACAAGTATATTTGACAATGTTGTTTTACCTGATCCACTTGCACCCACAATAGCAACTTTAGACCCTTTTTCTATTTTCATATTCACATTATTTAAAATATTATATTCTTTATTATAGGAAAATGATAGATTATTAATCTCTATATCTATAGCATTCTGACCCATAAAAGGATTTATTTTTTGTTCAATGTTTGGTTCTTGTTCCATCTCATAGACACTATTTATACGTTTACATGCTGCTTTTGCTGTTGAGAGTACATACTGAAAATTAATAATGTCATGTGTCGGATTCACCATCACCCAAAGGTAGGAAAATATAGCTAACATCAATCCTACAGAAAGGTCAGAATACGCCACTGCCAAAATACTCACAGCTCTAAATATCTCATAACCCGCTAAAAAAACCAGATAAGAGTACTTCATTGCAGCATCTGATTTATACCCATAGTTAATAGAGTGTTCTTTAAGTTCATCAGCCTTTATACGACTCATTTCAAAAAAATATTCCTCTTTATTGGCAGCACGTATTTGGTGAAATAGTTCTAACGTTTCAGTAAGACTTGACTGGAACAGTTCAATAGCTTTGTTTTCTTCTTTTTTTAGTTCCCCTATGTTTCGAGCTAATTTCACAGTAAACAATACAACAACAGGGTTAGTAATAAGTATGAAAATGGCCAATTGCCAATGTATCCATAGCAATACTACCGCAGAGAAGAAAAGTAGCAACACTGCGACTATGAGTTTAGAAATGGTACTGCTTATAAAACCATCTATAGTCTCAACATCAGTTACAAGTTTAGATGTCACTGCCCCTACTCTCATCATTTCATACTCTTTGAGTGATACATTTTTAAGATGTTGCAGTAGAGAGTCTCTCATTTTATAGGTAATATTTTTTGATATGGAAACAAATATTTTAGTCTGTAGTATAGACAAAAGCGTACTAAATACCCTTAGTAATAAAATAATTGCCAAAACAAACAGAACATAACCTTTGACATCTGAAGTGAAAATATATTGACGAATAAAATCAATAAACCCATGCTCCTTACCCAAAAGTAATTCATCAACCAAAAGAGGAATAAATAAAGGGATAAGTACCACTAAAAGCGTAGCGGTGATGGCTATAATATTTCCTAATATGACTTCTTTTCTGTAGCTAAGTATTTGTTTGAGTATGCTACTTATGCTACATGTAGATTTCATTATGTTCCTTTATAAAAAATATCATTGTAAATAATAAAATTAACTTTACACTATCTTCAAAATCTCTCTTAAATCTTTCACATCTACACAATGTGATGCTGCTTCACGTAGGATGGGTTTTGCACAAAATGCTACACGTGTGTCTGCATGAGCAAACATACTCAAATCGTTAGCTCCATCTCCTACCACTAAGGTATCTTCACGGCTTACACCTAGTAAGGCTTGTAAACGTTTTATCATGTCACCTTTGGCTTCTGAGTACATCATCTCACCACCTACTGCACCAGTGAGTATGCCATCTTCTGCGTGTAAAAAGTTGGAAAAGTCTGCATCTATATCTAACTTTTTACATGCTGGCTCGGTTGCGTCTCTAAAGCCACCAGAAAAACACACAACTGTGTAACCACGTTCTTTTAAACCTTGAACTACCTCTGTAGCTCCTGGCATGATAGGCAAACTTGTACATATTTGTTCTACTTTACTATGAGGAAGACCTTTAAGTAATGCAACACGTTCAACCAATGAGGCATAAAAGTCTAATTCTCCTGCCATGGCACGGTCTGTAATAGCTACAACTTGATCTTTAAAACCAAGTTCTTCTGCAAAAAAATCAATGGTCTCACCATCCATAAGTGTTGAATCAAAATCAAAGACTGCTAGTTTAGACATCATATACCTCTATGTATTATTTAGATAGAATTATAGCCATAAAAACAAAGAAATAATATTAGGATAATGTATGTTTAAAGAATTTTGTGATTTTTTATGTAGTGATACAGATAAGTTTATCACTGTAGAAGTCAACCCTCCACATGGTGCTTCTATAGATGGTCTAATAGATGATATACGAAAGCATAATCTACATGAAAAAATATCTGGCTTTTCATGTACAGACAACCCTCTTGCTAAACTAAAAATGTCTGGTGTTCTCTCAGCCATTAAGATACAACAAGAGTTTGGTAAGCCGGTCATTGCTACCATGAGTATGAGAGATAAAAACAAGCTTTCATTGCAGTCAACATTGCTAGGAGCAAATGATTTTGATTTAAGATGTATTCTTGCACTTACTGGTGACCCTGCGAAGTTTTCAGATCAACCAGAAGTCAAAGGTGTAGTAGAACGTGACTCTTCCTTACTACTTAGTATTATTTACCATTTAAATAATGGTGTAGACTACTCCAATAAGGTATTGACCCCTAGACCAAAACCTATCTACCCTTTTGCAGTAGCAAACTCTTATGCTAGGGACAATAAGAAACTTCAAAAACGTATGATAAAAAAGCTCAACTATGGTGCACGTGCCATCATTACCCAACCTGTCTATGATTTAGAAGGAGCAAAAGAACTTTTAGAAATATTTGATGAGGCTAGGGAATTAAGCATCAGAGATACCGCAAAAGAAGCACAATTGGTTTTAGGACAGTTCCCCATAGTATCAACAAGAACAGCAAACTTTATCAACGATAAAGTACCGGGTATTCATGTACCTAAAGAAATTATTGATGACATGAACTTAGCAGCTATGGATGGTGTAGAAAAAGAGAAAGAAGTAGGCTATAACATTTCCAAAGCTATTTTTGATGATATCATGACAGAACATGGAAAAGTACACCTCATGACACATAATAGATTTGACTTATGTGCTAAACTCATTGGCTAAACCCTATGTCTAAGCTTACAAATTTTTACACTCAAACTTTTTACAAATATCTTTTAAAATCTTCACAGATGTTTCATTCTTCAAAGTAGCAATACTATTACTCTCTGAAATTAATGAAGCATCTATAGCAGTAAGCTTAGGGACAATAACCACTGACTCTTTTTTTAAAGAGCCAGTTTCAATATCATCATTGGTAATCACAATACCTTCTCTGTGAAGATTGGTAGTTAGGGGTAAAACTAAGACATCATTTTTATCAATAATTTTAAAAACCAATACTGGTCGCCCTTTAAACTGTCTAAAGTCAGAATAAGGCATCTCAATAAAATAGATAGACCCTACCACTTGGAATAGTCCTCACTATCGTAATCATGACGGCTCAAGCCTATGGCAATTTTACCAAAGTTATCTAACTCTTCATCTTTCCAATATATCCATCTAGCACTCTTAGACTCTTCTTCTATTTTCTTTAACCGACTATACTCTTCCGTAGACAAAACAACCACTTCTAAACGATTATTTTTTAAGACCCCTATCTTTTCAAGACTATTATTTTTAATGGCTTTCAAAAGGCTACTTATTTGTTTTGTAAAGTCTGTTATGGAAAAAAGTTCATTTTCTGAATATTTTACCATGATACAACTCCTTTTATTTACTAGTTAATTTACTTGTGAATATTATAGTCTTTTTGGCTTAAAAAAGATTTTACTTTTAATTACAAAGGAAAAAATATAAACTAACATAACCCCATCTACATTTATATTATGATGCTATACTTTAAATCTATTTAAGTCATCAAGAGGGAAAACCATGTTGAAAAAAGCTATGTTAAAACGTTTTACATTTACGCTTCTACTGCTAAGCGTAACGCAAGGCTACACACAAACACCACAAGATGCCCTCATCACCATAGCTACTTACGCAGAAGATGCTAACACTCCTCCTACACTAGAAGACTACCATTATGCCAACATAGCAGATGTAGGTAGCCACAACCTCCATGCCATCAATGCCAAAGTCAAAGCCCTCTCTTTTAAAGATGTAGATACCCAAGCAGAAGTACAAAACCTCGTAGACGCATACAATCAAATGATAGCTTCTGTGATGGGGATAGTGACTAGTCATATATTGACACCAGTCGATACCGATGGAGATGGAGTGCCAGACATCAACGACGCCTTTCCAAACAATCCAAACGAAAATGCAGATAGTGACGGAGACGGAGTAGGAAACAACGCTGATGCCCGACCAAATGACCCGAATATTACGGATTGTAATACTGAGCAGGTTTTGGTAGGTTATGACTTTGAAACAGGTCAACCTATTTATGAAGAGAGAGAGGTATGTAGTTAGGCATATGCACACGTGAAAGAAACAAAAATCCAGAAAATTCTAACCCCCTCGTTTCCCATTCACAGGGGGAGGGAAAGAATTTTCTGGCTTTTTTTGTGCGTCATTCCCGAGTAGTCAGGAATCTTATCGTGCAATTAGGTGTTTTTACTGAGAGAAAATTCTCTCTTTTTTTGTAAGCGGTTGCTGAGTTGGTCGAAGCATAAGCTCTTCCATTTCGACCCGTTCGACAGGCTCAGGGGAGTTCTCCGCTCAATGTCCGGTATTTTTTTTTCTGGGTTTTATAAGAGAATGGTGTTTTGAGTGATTGTTTCTTTTTCTTGGGGATTCCCGCCTCCGCGGGAATGACGGAGTGAGTTTTTTGTAGCGGTTGCTGAGCCTGTCGAAGCATGAGTGGAGGATGAGCTCTTCCATTTCGACTCCGCTCAATGTCCATTGTGATTTTTTCTGGAAATTTTCTGGGTTTTCGCGTATACTAGAACTATACACACATAAATATCGATATATGCGAAATCTATTGGCAGCACTGCAATTTTTGGGGCTTGGAATTTTTTTTCTGACTTCTTTTTCTTCTGTGTCGTTTGCATCAAGTTGTTCTAATAAAGATATAGAGGTTGATGCGAATGGACTTTATAGAGAGGGGTTTTTTCATAATATAGTTCCATCTCCGTCTACTTATACTGCATCTAATACAATTAGCTTTGATACGTCTTCTACTTTTAATACTTGTGTAACAATAACGAGTACTAAGAAAATTCAATTTGATGATGCGGTAGCAACAGGTCTTTCAGCTGGTCCTAATAATCAATACCGACTAAATTTTAAAGCCGTATGTGACAAACCAGGTGGTGGGAATGTGGTGCAGGGAAATTCGTATACGCAATCGCTTACCGGTGGAACCAAAACTTTTACCTGTCAAAGTGATTGGACTTTTTCGGAAAGTTTGAGCTGTAATTCAACACACCACAAAAATGCAAGCAACACCGAGTGTGTGAGGAATACTCAAACCTGTTCGGTCACCAACGGTACAGGTCAAAAAACATGGAACGGTACGGCGTATGGGAGTTGTATAATACAGAGTTGTAACGCTAGCTACAAACCCAACAACCCAAGCAATCCTGCCTCTTGTGTTTCTGTGGCGAACCCACCAGTAGCAAGCAACGTAACCATTGAGGCAATACAAAAAGATGCTGATCAGTCTCTTGATAAAGATTTAGAAATTTCTGGAAAAATTGCTAAAGTACATAATCCAAATAGCTGTTTTGACGCAGAAATTTCTGGAGATGATATAGTAATTTCTGACGCTGCAGATTGTGCAGTAGGTAGAAATTATACCTTTACCTATACCTACCAAAGCTCTGGAGGGGCTAACTGGGTAGCGTGGTGTGATGGAAATAATATTGTGAGTAATGATGGACTCTGGCGACAATATACAACCAATGATGATACCGATACGAATAATTTATACCAAGACTTATTTTACATGTATGATTTAAATTTAATTTGGTATTAGGTGCGAAAGTTAAGATTATATATATCTATCTCCTTTTTATGTAACTCCAATAAATAACAATATCTTATCCCATAAACTTGGTTTTTTAAAGACAGTTTTTTTATAGTATTCATTTCTATTTTTATGTACTTTTGCTGACTCCAAATAGACATCTATGGTAAGTAGAGACTTCTTAATATGCTTTATCTTAAAGGACTCCATCTGCAACTTTGAGTCTGTTTTTTTACTCAGCATCTAAAACCTTCTCTATTTCACTCATAGCATCTTCATTTTTAAGTCTAAACTTAATTTCTATTCGTCTTGAAGCCTCTTTGTCTTCTACACCATTTTTTTCTATTGGGTCTAAGTATGCCCTACCTGAAGCAGTCATGAGTGGTTGAATATTGTATTTTTTAGAAAAATCCAATGTCAGTAAATATGACATAACAGCAAGTGCACGATTTTGTGATAGTTGTAAGTTATAAATGTATCCACCATCAGAGTCAGTATGTCCTTCAATGATGATTTTACTTAAATGTGGTCTAATGTTTTCATCTTTCACTAAAGTACCAATGTACTCTTCAAATGCTGACTTTAACTCCACCTTAGCTTCATCTTTTAACTTAGCTTGACCTACAGAAAAGAAGATGTTTGAAGCCAATTTGAGTGAACCTGTTTTTTTGTCTATATTAATTTTAGAACCCAATGCTTTTTTGAGTGATGAAAGTACCTGTAATTTCATACCAGTCAAAGATTTAATCTTCGCTTTTTGTTTTTGAAAGTTTGCGATTAAGTCATCATATTTTGTTTTTTTATCATCCATTGCTGTAAGTAAAGTGAGTAATTTTTCATCTTTTATTTTTACAGAATCTTTTGCATCACTTAGTTCATTGGACAAGACAACTACTTTACCTTCATAATCTTCAAGTGTTTTTTTCTCTTCATCTAACTGTTCTTTTGTCTTTTGTAGGTCATCTTCACTTTTATTATACAGTGCCTGCACAACAACAATCTTTCCATTTAATGTATCGGCTTTCATATTTGCATCTAAAAGCATTTTATTTAATTTGTCTATCTCTTTAAGTTTAAGTTTAAGCACTCGTTCATTTTCTGAAAGAAGTAGTTTAGATTGAGCCAAACGTGCATTTTCCTCTTGTAATGCTTTTTCTTTTTGACTTAAGTTTTCTTTTGTTTTTGCTGTCTCTTCTTGTTGTGCAGCAAGTAATTTATCTTTTTTTAAGATGTAACTCTCTTTCTCACTCAATAAGGCTAAAGTATTTTCAAGAGCAGTACTTTTTTCTGCTAACTTTTTATTTGTCATTGAAAGTGTATTTTCTTGTTCTTTGGCACGTATACTTATATTGGCTAAGTCACTGTTGCTTTTTGTGAGTAGTGTCTCTTTCTCTACAAGATCTTTTTGCTTCTTCTCAATAAGCGCTAAAGTACTTGCCAAAGAGTCTTTTTTCTCATGGAGTTCTTCTTTAAGTATAGCAGACTTTGAAACAATTGCACCTATGAGTAAGATAAATACAAACAAGAGTCCAGCCATAAGATCTGCATATGAGATCCAAAAGTTACTGTCAGAATCTGATTGGTTAGTTTGAAACATTAAATTACTTTTTTCCGTTTAATTTTTTTTCATTTTCTTTCAGTGTTGCAATGTTATTGAGTATAAGCTGATTCTGTTCAGAGATAATACGTGCAAATGTACCAAGCTTTTCTACAGCTTGCCCCAATTCTCTGTCTATCTCCCCAAAGGTATGGTTCATCGTTTCATCAAAACGATTCATCGTGTGTTGTAGTACTTGTGTGTTGCTATTAAAAGCCGTAAAATTATCTTGCATATGTAAGAGTGCATTGGTTGTCTCTTTTTTCCCATACACACGCTCAAGTGTCTGTGTTAAGACTTTGGATGTCTCTTCCATATTGACAGAGAGTTTTGTAAAGCTATTATTGGTCTCTTCTGCAATAGCTTTATAATTCTCAAGGTGCTGTGCATTCAACTGTTTGATGAAGTCAATGTTAAATGTTTCTTTTAACGTTTCAACTATCTCTTGATCTTTCAGTGCACTTTGCATATGTTGATGCTTTAAAAGTTCTGCATTTTTCCATACTCTAGAACCATATATTTTTTCTAGTTCAAGTATCTGTTTATCTACTTTTGCCATACCTCTTTTTTCAAAATATGTCCATATAAGTGAAAGCATAATCCCGTAAATAGACGCATAAAATGCTGTACCAATACCTGAGAGTAAAACTGAAATCTCATGATCCAGTGCTGCTGTATTTTCTACTGAAAAATCTGGCATCGACAACGCGATGGCAATAAATGTACCTAAAATACCAAGCATTGGAAATACAGAAGAGGCAACACGTGCAAAATTGTCATTACGTATATCTTGATAATATTCAGAGATAAAGTCTTTAACATGAAGCGTTGACTTTGTTTTTCCCATAATTGTCAATGCATTATCACGCAGTGCAGTATGCAACTCTTCTTCCATTTTAGAAAATGTGCCTCTCATGTGACACACTGCATAGTTTGCATTATGTTTTACAAAAAAGACAAATACCACAAATATAAATGCGACTATAAGCAGGGTATGAGCTTCAACATTTAACGGAAAAACTTGAAAAAAAGCTAATATTACACCTAGTAAAAATAAAAAAGGTATGAGTAAAATAGCAAATGAGTGTGAAATACAAGAAGTTTCTGTTGAACTATCGAACTGGTGCATGAGGTATCCTAGGGCATAATTTGGGTTTGATTGTCTTGATTATACATCAAATAAAATAAACTTTTTGTTAATTAAACAAGTTTTATAAAGAATAGAACCCTCTAATTAACTTAAGGCATTCATAATGGGTTTTGCAAATGTAATATTTTGTTAGAGATTTGTAAAACCTAGCCTTAGCTAAGTTGAACAAATATCTGATGAAAGATTGCGTTTGCAAATCCCACCCAAAGGGCATTTCTAGCTTTACCTTATACTGCGTTACTCACTCTCGAGTTAGCTATGGCTAGCCCTTCGACTGAGTGCCTTGTCTAAGAAAAAGCTATAAATGTTATGAACACCTTAAGTTAATCAGAGGGTTCTACTGTTATAATTTCCTCATGAATACTCTATACAATGCTTCTCTACCCTCCCCTTGTTGGCTTCTTAATGAAGAAAAGCTTCAAACAAATCTCAATACTTTAGCCTACATCAAAGAGAAAACAAATGCTAAAATACTCTTAGCACTCAAAGGGTATGCTTTATGGAAAAGTTTTCCAATGCTCTCACCCATACTCGATGGCTGTTGTGCCAGTGGTATACATGAAGCCCAGTTAGCATCTGAAACTTTTCAAAAAGAAGTACATACCTATGCACCTGCATTTAAAGAAGATGAAATTGAAGAGATTGCTACACTCTCTCATCATATTGTTTTTAACTCTCCAGATCAATTTCATCATTTTGCAAAGAAAGTTAAATCATACAATCCCAATATTTCTTTAGGTTTACGTATAAACCCTGAGTATTCAGAGTCTCCTAAAGAGATATATAACCCCTGTGGGCTCTACTCTCGTTTGGGTACGACACTTGCTAACTTTGATGAAACACTGCTAGATACTTGTGATGGTTTACATTTTCATGCACTCTGCGAACAAGGTGCAAATGCCTTAGAAATGGTCTTAGAACATTTTGAAAAAAAGTTTGGTCAATACATAAAAAAAATGAAATGGATAAACTTTGGTGGAGGACATCATATTACCCGTAAAGGCTATGATGTCGAAAAACTTATTCGTATCATTAACCATTTTAAAGACAAGTATAGTGTACAAGTCTACCTTGAGCCAGGCGAGGCAGTTGCATGGGAGACGGGTACACTGGTAAGTACCGTACTTGACATTGTAGACAATGGCATGCAAATTGCCATACTCGACACCTCTGCAGAAGCGCATATGCCCGATACTATTATCATGCCCTACCGTGCAGAGGTTAGAGGTGCTGGCAAAGCAGGTGAAAAACCTCACACCTATAGACTTGCAGGCAACACTTGTTTAGCAGGTGACATCATGGGAGACTACTCTTTTGACACGCCATTAAACATTGGAGATCAAATCATTTTTGAAGACCAAATGCACTACACCATGGTCAAAGCTACTACTTTTAATGGCATCAAACTCCCTAGTATCGCCATAGAAAAAAAAGATGGCACTGTAGAAATAATCCGTCAGTTTGGGTATGAAGCGTTTAAGTCTAGATTGTCATAAAAGAAAAAGCACCCTTACGCTATAATCGCGACAATATTACAATACATAGGATGCAACTATGAGCGAAAAGACAAAAGCTGGATACAACCCAAAAGAAGTAGAAGACAACTACTATGCACTTTGTGAAGCACGTGGATACTTTGAGATAGATGGCAATAAGAGCATTCAAGAAGCAGATGAGAATGGCAAAATAAAAACCTTCTCTATCATGATGCCACCACCCAACGTTACAGGTAGCCTGCACATAGGTCATGCACTTACTTTTACACTTCAAGACATCATTACCCGTTATAAGCGTATGGATGGTTTTAAAACACTTTGGCAACCTGGCACTGACCATGCAGGTATTGCAACACAAAACATCGTTGAGAAGCAGCTTTTAGCTGAAGGTACAACCAAAGAAGCACTTGGACGAGAAAAATTTTTAGAACGTGCTTGGCTTCAAAAAGAGACATCTGGTGGAAACATTGTCCATCAAATGAGAAAGCTCGGTGTTACTCCTGCTTGGAAACGTGAACGTTTTACTATGGATGAAGGTCTTAAAGAAGCTGTCAAGGAGGCTTTTGTATCCCTCTATGATGATGGCCATATCACACAAAACAACTACATGGTCAATTGGTGTACCCATGATGGTGCACTCTCAGACATAGAAGTAGAACATGAAGAAGTAAACGGTAAATTCTACACGATGATATATAAGTTTGCAGATGGTTCAGGAGAACTTGAAGTCGCAACAACAAGACCAGAGACATACTTTGGTGATACAGCTATTATGGTGCACCCTGATGACAATCGATATACAGACATTGTAGGTAAAGATGTACTACTTCCACTGACAGACAGAACCATAAAAGTCATTACCGATAGCCATGTGGACATGGAGTTTGGTACTGGTGTGGTTAAAGTAACGCCTGCACATGACCAAAATGACTACGCTGTTGGTAAGCGTCACAATTTAGAATTTATTAAAGTGTTTGATGAACAGGGTATTTTAAATGAGTACTGTGGAGCGTTTAAAGGACTAGAACGTCTTGAAGCGCGTCCTGTCATTGTTCAAGCGCTAGAAGATACTGGACACATTGTCAAAATAGAAGATCATGTACATCAAGTAGGTCACTGTTATAGATGTAAAAACATTGTTGAACCGTTTATCTCAACACAATGGTTTTTGAGTTCAGAGATGGCACAAAACTCTATAGATAAAACCAAAGCCAACAATAACTTTCACCCTCCTCACTGGATAAATTCATATACTGCATGGATGGATGAATTACGTCCGTGGTGTATCTCTCGTCAACTGTGGTGGGGACATAGAATCCCTGTATTTACTTGTGATGACTGTAACCATACATGGGCAGACAAAGCAGATGAACCAGATGGTTGTCCAAAGTGTAGTTCTAAAAAACTCACGCAAGACCCTGATGTACTGGACACTTGGTTCTCTTCTGCTTTATGGGCTATGAGTCCTCTTGGTTGGAGTAATAATGGTAAGCTAGAAGCGTTATATAATGACACAGATATGGCAGACTTCTACCCTAACTCTCTACTTATTACTGGGTTTGACATTATGTTCTTTTGGGTAGCGCGTATGATGATGATGGGGGAACATTTCCAAGGAAAGCTACCTTTTGAAGACATCTATATGCACGCTCTCGTTCGTGATGAACATGGTGCAAAAATGTCAAAGTCCAAAGGTAATGTGATAGACCCACTAGACATGGTTGAAGCACACTCTGCTGATATCATTCGTTTTACTCTTGCCTACCTTGCTGTGCAAGGTCGCGACATAAAGCTTGGTGAAAAGAACCTAGAGCAGTTTAGGAACTTTACCAATAAACTTTATAATGCAACAAACTATTTACAACTAAACGTCGATACCTTTAAAGATTTAAAAGAGATAGAAGTAGTCACTCCTCTTGGACGATACATGCAATCAAGACTTGGACTTGCCGTTGAAAAAGTAAGAACAAGTTTAGATACATACAACTTCTCTGACGCAGCAAAGTCACTCTATAACTTCGTATGGAATGAGTTTTGTGATTGGGGGATTGAATACTCTAAAGCAGACAAAAAGAGCATCCCTGAATTAGGTTCTATCTTTAAAGAAACACTTAAAATGGTAAGTCCATTCATGCCATTTATCTCTGATCATCTTTACCATAAACTCTCAGGTACTTCACTTGAAGAGGGAGAGTCTTTGATGGTTATGCATTTTCCTAAAGAGATTAAGGAAGACAAAGAAGCTGAAAATATGTTTGCTATTATAGAAGAGTCTATCACGGCACTTCGTCGTGCTAAAGTAGTGATAGATATGGGTAATAGCAAAATAGACAAAGCCTACATCAAACTAGATAACCAAATAGACACACAGATGGCAAAACCATTTATAGAAAAACTTGCTAAAGTCTTAGACATAGAGTTTGTAGATGCAAAAGTAGCTGACAGTATTACAGATGTCTCAGACAATTTAGAAGTCTACTTACCAACAGGTGAGATTGATATGACACCTATTATCACGAAACTCACTCGTCAGAAAGAAAAACTAGAAAAAGAGATAGCTAAACTAAATGGTATGTTAAACAATGAAAGATTTGTCGCAAATGCTCCTGAAGCAGTCATAGCAGAAAACAAACAGGCATTGGTAGATGCTGAGCATAAGATGGTTAAGGTGCAGTCTGAGTTGAGTGGGTTTGGGATGTAATAACTAAAGGTTAAAAGGGTAAAACATGAATATTATAGAAAAAATAGGTAGTTTAAATTTCCAAGAATTATCACTCTTTGTTGGAATGGTTGTTGGTATATTTACACTCTTTCTAGGTGTGTTGACTATTTACTTACAACATAGAACACAAAAAAAACAGTTTAAATTACAAACATTTTATGCTTATACACAAAGGTATCAAGATATCATTATTAATTTACCAATTGACATAGAATCAGATTCTTATGATATAACATCAAAGCATCAAGAAGAAAATCTACGTTGGTTTAGAGCATATTTTGATTTATGCTCTGAGGAATATTTCCTTTCAAAAGAAAAACTAATTGATGAACACGTATGGAATTTATGGAAGCAAGGGATGCAATCTTCTTTTAATAAACCTGCTTTTTCAAATGCGTGGAAACAAATACCAACAAATGATTACTATTGTGAGGAGTTTCAAAACTTTTTTTTCAATCTTACCTCAAACAAATAAATATTACTTCTTTCTCTCATATCCATCTATCCTGGGTGGGAATGCATATAGAATTTTGCGTAGGGTGTTGTCCCACGACAACACCAATGTTTGAACATTGTTTGGTATCTATATAAATGGTGTTGTAAGGGTACAACACCCTACGGTTCATGCATATTCAACTAAATATTCTATAAAACACTACACCCTGCCCCTATTCAATTACATCAAACCTACGAGGGCTTGTAGGGTCGATGGTATCGACCACTAATAAATCTCCTCCACCCAAGGCTACAAGGTATCTTTATAATTCCAAGTTTAATTGCCCTTCATGAAACTTAGTATACGCCACTTCCTTATCTTTATTTAGTTGAGACTTTTAATTAGTGTGACAATTCTTCAGCTAGTTCATCCTAGCAATGGTATAGGTTTCTCACGGTAGAGGAAGAGCGTAGACTGACAACTTTAGGCAAATAAGTATCATTTCAGCCCAATAACCTTACAACATTCTCTTAGAAAATCTTTTGCAAGCTACTTATGCTAAAATCACAACAAATAACCCTAGGATAGAGATATGACAGCACAACAACAAGAAGCCTATGATGCACTAGTAGCCAAAGAGTATGACAAAGCACTAGAACTTTACACTGCTTTAGAACAGCAAAAAGAGCCCACAGCATTCTATTACCTAGGGTTTTTATACTTTAGAGGCTACGGAGTCAATCAAGACGCCAAGAAAGCTTATCAATACTACCTAGAAGCAGCAACGAGAGAAGTACCTGTAGCACAGTTTGAAGTAGCTCTTATGCTTGAAAATGGTGAAGGCTGTGAAGCAAATGAGAGTGAGGCAGCATTTTGGTATGAAGAAGCCGCAAAACGTGGTAATATTGATGCTTTTAATAACCTAGGTGCCATGTTTAAAGAGGGTCGTGGGGTACATCAAGACTATAAAAAAGCATTTATACTCTTTTCAAAAGCTGCCAGTGCAGGCAATGCAAAAGCACAGTTTAACTTAGGGGCACTCTACGATATGGGGCTTGGATGTGAAGAAGACAAAGAAAAAGCCATAGAGTGGTGTAGAAAAGCAGCCTACCAAGGTCACAAAATGGCCCAAGGTATTATAAAACGTATGCAACATGATGGACAAATAGTATTTTAAAAATGACTAGTCATTTGAGCCAACTGCTGAAGTTGTCCCAGTGACAACGTAGCAAAGATGTACTTTGTTCATTTTGTGTCCTATAATATGTGCAACATGATGGACAAATAGTATTTTAAAGTTCATTCCCTGTTTTAATAATATCTAATCCAAAACTTTCTCTAAGTTTTTGGATATTTTCACTTAATTCTTTTTCGGAAATATCTTCATCAAGGTTCAATAGTGACAGTGTCTTAGGATGCCCAGAGGTGAAGTTCGATACATTAATAGAAAGCTTTATCGCCCCCTTATCTAATGCCATGTCATAAAACATTTTAGATAGCATCTGTTTAAATAGTTTTTCGGAAAAAAGCCTATCTACCGTTCTACTCTGCTTTTTTTTTATGCCATATTCATAATTAATTTTCAAATAATATGTTGTAGGGTTCGCGCCAATATCTAGTGTCATATAGACAATATGCCGGGCCATAATCATAATACGTCTATGTATTTCATTTTTATTGTCTATGGCGTCAAAAGTTCTACTAATACCTATAGATTTTCGTTCACCTCTTTCACTGATACCTTCATCAGATATTCCTGTTACGCGTCCATAAAGTTGGATACCTGGTTTTTTCCAAGAATAAAAAAGAGATTTATGCCTTTTAATGTCACCCAATGTAGAAATGTAATATTTTGCCAACCTAGCTTGAAACCCTCTACCAATACCAGGAAACTCCGCAATAGGTATATTCTCAATATAGGCATCTATATCTTTTACTTCATAGACACCATAAGGTTTAGCAGACTCTGTGGCTAACTTCGCTATCCATTTTGATTTAGAGATGCCTATAGAGACAGGTATATCAAAATGGGACAAAATCTTAGCCTGAATCATTTTTGAAAAGTCATAGACTTCTGCATCACTTTTCCATCCACTGACATCACAAAAGAACTCATCTATACTAAACTGCTCCACCTTTGGCATATGTGCCATCATAAAGGCATGTATACCGTGTGACAGTTTATGATAAAGTGGGTAATTGGAAGGTATAACTACCATACTAGGACAAAGCTGAAGTGCCTGAGATATCGGCATGGCTGTCTTCACTCCACAAGCTCTAGCTTCATACGATGCTGTGGTAACTATACCTCGTATCTTTTTTTTGCCATCTATAGTATCTACAAAATAATTCTCAAACGTTTTCTCTTGTTGACTATAAAAAACAGGTGCAACAAAAGCACCAGCATTATCATTTATGAGCCGTATATATGTACGTTTTTTATTAAATATTTCCAAATTCGAGCGAGATCCTACACACATAGGTATCCCTTTTAATGTGTCATCTCTACTACGTTCTGCTGAGGCAAAAAAACTATCTATATCTATATGAAGAAACATCCCATAAGTATAGTACAATCATACTCGATATGAAAAAAAGGTCTCAAATTGTCATGAAATTATAAAAAATATTAGATTGAAAGTTATTAAAAAAGTGGCGGAGAGTGAGGGATTCGAACCCTCGGTAGCCGTGAAGCTACACACCCTTAGCAGGGGCGCGGATTAAACCAGCTCTCCCAACTCTCCATATGTTTTGTGGGTGAGATTATAATAAGTTTGGCTTAAAACAAAGCTTAAATAACTATCTTTTAGAAGTCTTATTTTTACTTTTTAATATTTTTTTAACAATATGGTTTTTTCCAGCTTTTTTAGCTTCAAAAAGTGCTTGATCTGCACGAAGTAATAAAGAATCAGCTGTATCATTCTCACATTTCGAAGCTAAGCCTATACAACATGTTAAACGACTCACAGACGGATACATATATTCTGAAACAATATCAGAAAGACTTTTTATTTTTATCATAGCTTGATCTAAAGATATATTTCGTAAAAGAAGTAAAAATTCTTCCTCTCTCCAACGAGCAAAAGTATCCTTATCTCTAATATTATCTTTAATTAACATAGCAAACTCTTGCAATACACTGTTTGCAACTTCATTTCCATACCCTTCTTCAATTTGTTTAAAATCATCAATATCAAATAAAACCAACACTCCTTCTTCTTCAAGTGACATAAATTGATCTAATTGTTTGTGAAAAAACTCTTTCCTATAGGCAGAAGTTAAAGGGTCAAATTGTAGTTTGTTAGATATATCAGTCACTTTAGTTAAGGTAAAAAGTTGATGTGTAGACTCTACAATAGACGCTTTCAAAATAAATGTATCATTGTTAATAACAATAGTCTCTTCTTTATTTTGTAAGTGTATAAATAGTTCATCATATCCATTTATTCTAATATCTAAATATTGATAAATTTTTAACTTATCTCCAGTTTTACTATCTAGAACATTTACATCAAAATATTCTGTAAATCTTTTATTGACAAATGTTATTTTTTCCTTATAAACCACAAAAACATAGGCATTTTGACTATCTAATATTTTTTGCAACGTTGCATTTAACAAAAGAGATTCATTACTGTATTGTAAAATTTGTTGTTTTGATACTAAAATATCTGTGATATTTTTCATAAATAATAACAATTTATTACTACCATAGGGTTCTATAGTAATCGTAACATAATATTTATTTTTATACACAGTTTCAAGCGTGAACTCTCTACTATGATGATTTAAAACATTTTCTAATTCTTCCTCATAACCAACCAGTTCTGGGAAAGAGGAAAATATTGTATCACCCTTAGATAAAATACAATCTACATACATATGAGTATTTTTAGAGCAATTCTCTATATTTAATTCGTGATCTAAAACAATATATTCAAACATATTTTTAGATAAAAATATATCTAACAAAATCTCTTTATCATTTTTAGACATAAGTGAATTCATAGCATCTTATCAAATAATGCAGAAAAAATATTTTCTACATTAATATTGTCTTTTGCAGACGTTAAAAATGTGTCTTCATCATTCTCATATTGCTTTTTCTGTTCTGTCGAGAGCAAGTCAGCCTTGTTGTGAGCTACAACAAAAGAAGCTTCTGGATTTTGGGAGAAAAAGTCATTTTTATGTGTTTCTAAACTTAAAAGGGTTTCACTTCTGTTGACATCTGTAACAAAAATAGCCCCACTTGCACCCTTTAAGTAATGCAAAGGGATTACTTTCGTTGGCGTTGTTCCTTCAACATCCCAAATAATCATTTCAACTTCAATCTCATTCATCACAAAAAGTTTCTTAGAAATTTTAACACCAATAGTAGTAAGATATGAATCGTCAAAAGCATTGTCTACATATCTTCTTATTAAACTTGTTTTACCTACAGCAAAATCACCTAGTAACAATATTTTTTTTCTTATCATCTTTTCATAACGTTAACTTCTTTGCCATTTTTTTATAATCATATGTAAAATTCACTTTTATTCGTCTAGAATCAGTACGGTCTTCTATACCATTTGTATATATAAGATCACTACTTCCCATACCTTTAATATGTAATAAAGTATCTAGCTTATCTATGACTTCATGCTTTAAATTATAACCTTTGAAAGCGAGTAAATACTTTTTTAACTGTTTTGCCCTAGCATAGGACAACTCTTTATTTAAAATAGTGTCACCTTCTGAATCAGTATATGATTCAATATTAATAGACTTAATATATGGTGCGATATTCGTATCATTTAGTAACACCTCAATGTATTCCTTACATAGTATACCTAATTCTTCTAAAGCTTCTAAACTCAAAGTAGGTTTACCTATTTCAAAAAGTAATGGATTATTAAAAGTAAATGAAGCGTTATCTGCATTAAAACTTTTTATATGTCTAAAATTATTGCTTAATATACCTTTTGTATAGGTTTCTATATTCATTGTATTATTTGTACTTTTTACTTGTTTGAGTTTATCTAACTCAAGTTGTAACTTATTCAAATCATTGCTAAGGCTATCTACTTTAAGGGTCAAGTTTTTAGATAAGGTAACTAAAGCAGTATTCTCTTTTAAAACTTTTTTTTCTATTTCAGCTAAGGGTAAATACATTTTGTTGATGATAGTGTAGTCACCCTCTTTATTTAAAATATTTTCAATTAAATTATAATGCTCTTGCGACCGAACATACCCATTGACTTGAAGGATGTTTTCATTAGTATCTATCCTTACCTCTTCATTGGTTTTGGCTAAAATAGTTTGCTCCAGCCTATAGTTATCGTACTGTTGTTTCAGTTGAATCCCTAGATAAACTAAAAACAATACCAATAATCCAAATAAAATATATTTAGCAATATTACTCTTTTTTTTATGCTTGTACGCATTTTTTTTATGTTGCTGGTTTAAAAATAGCTGCATCTCTTTTTGTATATGCTTAATCTCTACAGCACTGTCATCACCATCAAAAGTAGGAAAGAAATGGCTGTAATTCTTCACAATTTTACTAAAGAAACTTTGTATAGACTTACGTTGTATATGATCAGGTTCACTCTCTAAAAAAACAATTTGGTACACTGTACCAGCACTTTCTATATAGAGTGTAGCATTCCCATAGCTTAGCAGTTGAACTTCATCTGGTTCTTCATTTTGACTTATCCAATCATTAATAAAATCTTTAATAGCAGATGCCATAGAAGCTACCATATGAGGATCATTTATCTCCTGATTTTCTAAATGTGCTTCTGCAATCAGTAAACCACTCTCTTTATGTATGACAAAAATAGATGACATAAGAGCATCATTATTTTCTTCTAAAAGAAGTTCTGTTTCACTGACACCTGATACCCTAGATTTAATTTTACGTTTATACTTATCAACAGAAAGACCTTCATCAATCTTTTTATTAATTGTATCCATCATCTCTTGTATCGCATTACTCACATACTTAGAAATCATAGAACCCATAATGGGGTAAAGTGCATCAACCATTTTGTCTTTATTATCATCGATTTCTTTTGCAATAGCAGGAGAGATAACACTTTGAAGGGAACGACTTAAATTAGGAAGGTCTTGCTTGGCACTTTTATTGATAATCTCAGCTAAAGAGTTTGCATATATTTCTATAGTTTGACTATCTTTTTGTTGTAGTTTCTCTCTAAGTACGTCATTAAAAAGAGGAGATATTCTGGTAATAATTTGTTCTGTGTTGTTAAGCTCAAAACTAAGGTTACTTATTTTTTCTTCAAGATTCTTAAATGTATCCATCTCTTCTTCAAAGAGTAGAGACTTTAATTCACCTATTTCAGTATTATTTTCTTGCATATGTATCAGTATTGTCTGTCACTTTTAATTCTGTAGAAAGAGAAGAAAATATTTCAGATAATTCATTATGAGAAATTTTAACTCTATTCATCTGAGTTAATTTCGCTTCAATATGCATTTTTAACTCATTTTTAAGTTGCTTCAGTTCATTTGATGATTGTTCTAAAGATTTTTTAAGAGACATGTCCATCTCTTCTACATAAAGATCCATTTTATGACCTTGATAACGTAAACCTTTCGCAATATCTGACTGCGTTTCTTTTAGGTCATTCATCACTGTTTCCATTTGGGTAAACTGTTTTAACATTCTTTTTTCAAACATATTTTGTTCAGACTTCATATGCTCTAATTCACCATTGATAGTGCTAAATGCTTCATCAAAACGTTCTATATCTTTACCAAAAATTAGTTCTCGTATACGGTTTATATCTTTCTTCCCACTCATAAATTCTCCCTTTTGTATATATAATTATAATGAAAAATAATTAACTTTGTGGTATGATGCTTAAAAATTAAGGATTGATTGTATGTTTCAAAAACTTGCACCCCTCATTGTACTAGCTCTTTTTGCTGGAGGCGTCTATCTTATGATTCAAGGTATGGACAATGCTGTTTCTATGACAAAAGAAAAAAAAGTTATTGAAAAGTAGTTATCACTTTTAAAATTTCTTTTACTTTTCTTTCTGGGTTTTCATCCTTGTATATGGGACGCCCTACTACAGGATAGTCTACATTTTCTTTATGTGCTATCTCTAATGTAGCCACACGTTGTTGATCACCAGCATCTTCTCCAAAAGGGCGTATACCTGGACAAAGTGTTAAAAATTCACTAGAGGTTACGTTTTTAATGGCTTGACTCTCAAAAGTAGAACAAACCACACCATCTAAGCCATTTTCATAAGACATTTTTGCAAACTGTTCTGCCTTTTCATCTATGCTTTTTTCATAGACTGATTGAAAGTTTTCTTCATCAAAAGATGTAAGCGCTGTTACCGCCAGTACCAGAGGACGATTGTCATAAGATGAGAGTCTATCCATCACTGTTTTCATCGCTACTGAGCCTGCACTAGCATGAAGGTTAAACATATCCACACCAATTTTAGCTATCTCTTCAGCAGCATCTGCCATAGTGTTTGGTATGTCATAAAGTTTTAGATCTAAAAATATTTTAAACTCAGGATTAATGCTTTTAAGTGCCTCTATGAATGGTTTACCATCACGAATATACGCTCTGAAACCTACTTTCATCCACACGTTATAGCCTTTTAGTGACTCTGCAAGTGCCAAGTTTTCTTCTGCTGATGGTAAATCGAGTGCAACACATAACTCCATAACAACCCCTAAATAAATATTGGTATAATAATACCTTAAAATCAATAAACAAGGACTAAACACACATGTTTGGAAAAGAATCAAAAAGATATGACGTTGTTCAAAGCGTTATGGACACATACAACTATGCTAAATTTACTACTTCAAAAGGTGTAATCTGGGCTAAACTTTACACACAAGATGCTCCCAACACAGTAGCAAACTTTGCTCACCTTAGCGAAATAGGATTTTACAATGACCTTAAGTTCCACAGAGTAATCCCAGGGTTTATGGCTCAAGGTGGATGTCCACATTCTAAAGACAACCCTTCAATGGCAGGAACAGGTGGACCAGACTGGCAAATAGACTGTGAGACTGACACAAGTACAGAACCACACAGACGTGGAACACTTTCTATGGCTCACGCTGGACCAAACACTGGGGGAAGCCAGTTCTTCATCACTTTTGTACCAACACCACACCTTGATGGTGTACACACAGTATTTGGTGCAATTGAAGAAGATGATACTGATTCTTACATGGTACTAGACCAAATCGATGGTGGAGATGATATTATTTCTATTGAAGTAGTAGCTTCAAAAGCATAATTTTTCTTCGTAGGGTGCGTTTGCTAACGCACCAATCGGTCAAATATCAAAGGTGCGTTAGCAAACGCACCCTACACAAGGATGAATATGTTTGGATATTATAGAGTTGCATCTGCTATCAATAGAACCGTTGTAGGTAACGCTGCTAAAAATGCTAATGAGGTATTGAAACTCATTTATGAAGCACATCAAAAAGAGGTTTCTGTCATTGTATTTCCAGAGCTCACGCTTACAGGATACACTGCCAGTGACCTTCTACTCAATCAAACTCTAATTAGCTCTCAAAATGACTCTTTACATACCATTTTAGAACGAACAAAAAATGTACATACCATCACCATTATTGGCATAGCTTTATTTGAAACAGATAGACTCTATAACTGTGCCGTAGTCATACAAAATGGAAACATACTAGGTGTTGTACCAAAATCATACCTTCCTAATAAAAAAGAGTTCTATGAAAAACGCCAGTTTACTACAGGTCGTGACATTACCAGAACGACTACAGATTTACTAGCAAAAGAGGTCCCTTTTGGGGTAGACCTGCTCTTCACTGACAAATATGATATGACCTTTGGTGTAGAGATATGTGAAGACCTTTGGGCAGTGACCCCTCCTTCTAATCACATGGCAAGTAATGGTGCAAACTTACTCTTTAACCTAAGTGCAAGTAACGAACTCATAGGGAAACATGAGTACCGTGAAGAGCTAGTCCGTACACAAAGTGGACGATGTATGGCTGCCTATGTCTACGCTAGTGCGGGAGTGGGTGAGAGTACAACGGACACTGTCTTTGGTGGACATGCTATCATTAGCGAGTATGGCTCTACCCTAGTCCAGAATGAACGTTTTGCTTTAGAGTCTCATCTCATTACTGCCGACGTAGATTTAGAACGTCTTAAATGGCTAAGAGTTAACGAGTCTAGCTATGGCGATGGTAGACGTAAGAAAACCAGAGTCATCAAGGTAGATACACTTCCTTCTATGAGCAGTATAGAACGGTTTATAAACCCTATGCCTTTTGTGCCTTCACGTCATGCAGACAAAAAACACCGCTGTGATGAGATAGTCCAAATACAATCTCACGGGCTCATCAAACGTATGAGCCATGCACACATCAAAAAAGCTCTCATAGGCATAAGTGGGGGACTAGACTCTACACTTGCCTTACTCTCTACACACAAAGCCTTTGAGATGATGGGTTGGGATGTTAAAAACATCATTGCAGTGACTATGCCAGGTTTTGGTACTACTACACGTACCAGGTCTAATGCAGTAAAACTATGTGAGGCTTTAGGTGTCACACTCAAGACTGTAGACATCACAGAACTATCACTCAAAGAGTTTGAAGCCATAGAACATGACAAAGACGAGCACAGCGTCACGTATGAAAACGTACAAGCACGTGCAAGAACCTCTATACTCATGAACATGGCAAACAAAGAAGGTGGACTTGTCATCGGTACTGGTGACCTCAGTGAGATAGCACTTGGATGGTCTACCTACAACGGTGACCACATGAGTATGTATGCGCTTAACTCGGGCATACCAAAAACGCTCATACAGTACGTCATAGAGTATTTTAAATCCATCAGAGAGTTAGCAGACATCATAGATGACATCTTAGCTACGCCTATAAGCCCAGAACTACTCCCACATGAAAGTGACGAGATAGTCCAAGAGACAGAGAACATCGTAGGGCCTTATGAACTTCATGACTTCTTTTTATACCACTTCATTAAGTACGGTGCAAAACCATCTAAAATACTACACCTAGCAACCCTAGCATTTAAAGATAAATACGATGAAACAACCATCAATAAATGGCTAAAAATATTTTTACGCCGCTTTTTCACCCAACAATTCAAACGTTCCTGTATGCCAGATGGGCCTAAAGTGGGTACGATTTCACTAAGTCCTAGAGCAGATTGGAAGATGGCTAGTGATGTGGATTTTGATATATGGATAGAAAGTTTATAAATAGAACAATATTAATTTAAAGGAAATAAAATGGTAGATATAGCACATATGAGTTATTTGGGTGTATTTATGGCAAATGTTGTGGCATTTATGTTTGGTGGCTTTTGGTATACCGTACTTTTTGGTAAAGCTTGGAAAAAAGAGATGCACATAAATGATGCAAAAGAGCAGGCAATGAAAGATAGTGGTTCTATGGCTAAAGCGATGATTATTGACTTTATGACCGGTTTTGTCTCTGCTTTTGTAATGGCATATTTATTGCATGCAACAGGTATGCTCACTGTGAGTCATGCACTTATGCTCTCTTTTACCATAGGTTTAGGGATTGTAGGCATACACATGATTGCTGATGGGTTTTATAATTCTCACTCAGTAAAACTCATAGCTATCAATACGATTCATAGAGTATTATCATTAATGATCATAGCGGTTGTCTATACACTACTATCTGATTTTGGTTGGCAAGGGTAGAAGATACATTTACATAAAGCCGATATACTTCCTAAATAATATTATATTTTAATTTTTTTATTGAAGGAAGCACGTGGAAGAGACTACAACACAACAAGAGACACTTATACCCTATTTAGACATGGGAACTGGATTCCTCATAGGGCTTGCTGTGGGATATACATTAAAAAAGAGTTTTAAACTACTACTTTTATTATTGGGACTTTATATTATCGCTATTTTTGTCCTAGAAAACAAAGGTATGATGAGTATTAATGAGGCTAGTTTAGAAAATACTGTAACAAACCTATTTTCTAAATTTAAAGAGTTCGTCATTTTTCTTAAAGACAGACTTTCAAATTTTCAGTTTTCAAAAGGTATTAGTACAGTTGCAGGGTTTGCATTAGGCTTAAAGATAGGCTAACTAACATATATTAAGTATTTTCATGTATAATTCCAGCCAAATAAATCAAGGAATTATTATGAACATTAAATTATCACTTTCAGCTTTACTTTTAAGCACTACAATCGCAATGGCTGGTGGAGACTTAGCCGAAGTTGAACCAAAAATAAATATACCAGAAATCAAAATTCCTGAAGTATCAACATCAGGTTTTTATGCTGGTTTAGGTTACTCTTGTATGCAACTTATGACAGATACTCCAGATGAAGAGTTTATGGGTAATGGTATAAGTGTTAATGTTGGGTACAATGTAAATCCATTTTTAGCTGTTGAGGCTAGATATACTAGATCACTAGACGATATTAACTATAAAACATGGAATATTGATGAAGACATGGAAGATAGTTCATTGTCAAATACAGCCATTTACCTTAAACCACAATTTGCTATTGGTGGATTTGGTATGTATGGACTTGTTGGTTATGGTCAAACAAAACTAGACAATGGTATAGACACATTCACAGAAAATGGTTTCCAATATGGTATAGGTACAAACTTCACAGTCATGGACACAGAGTTCTTTGTAGACTATAGAAGACTTTATGATGCTGACGACTTTGATGGCGGTGCACAAGGACAAGATGTTGCGACTAACTCATTTACACTAGGTGTAAATTACAACTTCTAATCTATATCTAAATGTATCACTGCAAGATGCAGTGATACATACTTTTTTATATAAAAATTCTTAATTTTATAAAATTCACCTTACTTTTACTCTTTTATAAGCTTTAACATTAAAAAATGAGATACAATATACACGATGAAAGATGAGTTTCGAGTTCATCTCTCGTGTGTTAAGTGTTAGGCTAGACCCCGAAAGACCTCTTCTGATTTGAAATCCACTTAAATAATAAGTGAAAATATTACCCAAAGGTACAAAAATGGCAGCATTAGTAAATGGAACTGTAAAATGGTTCAACGATGAAAAAGGTTATGGATTTATTCAACAAAATGATGGTGGAGATGATGTATTTGTACACTTCCGTCAAGTAAATAATGAAGCGGGTGGTCGTGTGACTCTTAACGAAGGTCAAGCAGTAACATTTGAAATTGGCGAAGGTCAAAAAGGCCCACAAGCTGAAAATGTAACAGCGCTATAAGCACTCTTTTGTAGGCTTCATGCCTACAAAAAGTATTTATTTTCTTCATTTATTTCTTATTCTTCTCTTTTAAAAACTCATATATAGATTTTACTTCATCATCTGTTAAGTAATATCGAGGCATTACCTCATGGTATATTCCTATAGATTTCAACATCTCATTTAAACTTTTGTTACGTATATCTGCACCCATAATCGTTAAAGTCTCACCATTTTCTTTATAGTGTACTATTTTCTTACCTTCTCCAAAAGGTCCATGACATTGCGCGCAACTAATACCTCTAGGATTATTATATAACATTTCACCATATTCATACTCGGTAATAAAACTTTCCATTTCTTTTACTTCAGAAAATAAAAGTATTGGTAAAAATAACCAGATGAAACGCATATATTTACTCTCCATAAATAATTTTTGATATAATACCTAAAAATTTTAAAGAGAGTATTATGCAACTCATCGATGGAAAATCCTTAGCCAATAAAGTACAATCTTCAATTACCTCAGAAGTAGAAAAACTTAAACAAGAAAAAAATATTGTTCCTGGACTAGCCGTTATATTAATCGGTGATGACCCTGCAAGCCATGCTTATGTCAAAATGAAAGCAAAAGCATGTGAAAAAGTAGGCTTTTATTCTATTACTCACAATATGCCAGACACGATAAGCCAAGATGAAATTGTTGCTACAATAGAAATGATTAATGACAACCCACGTATAGATGGTATATTGGTACAACTGCCATTACCTAAACATGTTGATACAAATGCTATTCTTGAAGTCATAGACCCCAAAAAAGATGTAGATGGATTTCATGCCTATAATGTAGGTAGATTGGTTACAAACCTAGATAGCTTTGTAGCATGTACACCACTGGGTGTAATGAAAATGTTTGAGGAATACAAGATAGACCTAAAAGGTAAAAATGTCTGTGTTGTAGGTGCTTCTAACATAGTAGGTAAGCCTATGGCTTCTCTACTTCTTAATGCAGATGCCACAGTGACCGTAACACATATATGTACAAAAGATCTCAAATCACATACCTCTAAAGCAGATATTGTTGTTGTAGGTGTAGGTGTTCCTGGACTTATAAAAGAAGATATGGTAAAAGAAGGCGCAATAGTAATAGATATTGGTATTAACCGTATTGAAGATGGTTCACTTGTGGGCGATGTAGACTTTGAAAATGTCAGTCCTAAATGCTCATACATTACACCTGTACCCGGTGGTGTAGGTCCCATGACTATTGCTATGCTTCTTAGCAATACACTCAAGTCTGCGCAGGTTAGAATATAATGGAATCATTTAAAAAGTTTTTATCTGCATTTAGTCGTTTTGCAAGTTCTTGGACAGGTACTATTATTATAGTACTTTTTCTTATCTTTTTTGTTGCACAATCTTTTGTAATACCTTCAGGTTCTATGAAACGTACACAA
The DNA here is from genome assembly GCA_902727855.1 of uncultured Sulfurovum sp. Taxonomy (GTDB): domain Bacteria; phylum Campylobacterota; class Campylobacteria; order Campylobacterales; family Sulfurovaceae; genus Sulfurovum. The sequence goes on along the minus strand of CACVAS010000170.1, from coordinate 86,182 downwards.
CTCATTGGTGACTTCCTTTTTGCAAAGAAATTCTCTTATGGTATCCCTACCCCTCATCTTCCATGGTTAGAAGTACCCATACTTCCAGACTTTAATGACAATGGTCACCTTATAGAAGGTCCAAGACCACAAAGAGAAGAGATTGTTATATTTCGTAACCCTAAAACACCTAAAATTCATTTTGTAAAACGTTGTGTGGCTATAGGTGGAGATGAAATACTTTTTGACAATAAAAAGCTTTATATCCATTTTCACAACCTAACAGATGAAACGTCAATTAAAAATAAATATCCAGATGCGAATATTGTAAAACTTAACAATAAACTTTGGGTACTAAACCCATATATGAGTACTTATCCTGGTATTCAATACAAACCAGAGTACAATAGTAACTCATTTGAACTCTTAAATGCACACTATCAGGCAAACAACCCTATAGATATGAAACCACAATATATAGAAGAACTTGGCAAAAATCTATTTTATACAAAAGTAGCACCTGACCACTACTATATGGTAGGAGATAACAGAGATAACTCCAACGATAGCCGTTTTTGGGGTGCAGTACCCTATAAGAACATTGTAGGAAAACCTTGGTTAATCTATATGAGCTTAGAATTCCGTTCATACCAAAAAGTCATGCATGGTGACCAACACGGTTCAGGGAAAGACCATGACAAACTAAGTCGTATTTGTCCTCAAATGGATATAGGTTCATCTGAATGTGAAGCACTTTGGGACAAGCAACGTTATACTATTCGTTGGGGGCGTATCGGTAGACGTATAGATACACTTCAATATGAACAACCTATAGAGTAAAAGGATTATATTACATGTCAAGTCATAAAAAGTTTTATATAGCCACTGACCATGCAGGATACGCACTTAAAGCCTACGTAAAAGATTTTGTTCAAGATCTTGGGCATGAGATTATAGACCTTGGGCCAGATTCTGCAGACCGTGTAGACTACCCAGACTTTGCAAAAAAATGTGCCCATGCAGTACTCGAAGATGAAGGAAGCTTTGGCATACTCATCTGTGGTACAGGAATAGGCATAAGCATTGCTGCTAACAAAGTAGCAGGTATTAGAGCTGCACTCTGTCATGACACGTATACGGCTAAACTTACACGCCAACATAATGATGCTAATATACTTTGTTTTGGTGAGCGTGTGGTTGGAAAAGGTGTCATTGAAGACATGATAGAAGTTTTCGTATCTACAGAGTTTGAAGGTGGCAGACATGCTGGTCGTGTTGTCAAGATAGAAGGTTGTTCTCTTGGTACTAATTTAGAGTAAATATAATTATTTACTCCATCTCACACATAGTACCAATACACCCAATATATACTGATTAATAGCTTATCACTTTAATCATTTATTCACAATTAAATCCATTTTAATAATCATGATAATTTATTTCAATAAATTCATGTTTATCTTATCATAGGTATTGCATAATTCTCAAAATTTAAATCTAATGCGAAAGATAATATTATGCCAAATTTTCCACTTGAAAATGTAACACGACTAAGAGAAGAACTCGCTGCACATCCAATATATGATGCGGTGAAAGATATGAACGATTTATCCATTTTTATGCAACATCATGTCTACTCTGTTTGGGATTTTATGTCACTAGTAAAATATTTACAAAATGAAATTGCACCTGCTAAACCGCCTTGGCTTCCTTTTGGAGATGCCGCAGTACAACGTTTTATCAATGACATTGTACTTGAAGAAGAATCAGATGAAGGACTCCCCCTTGAAGATGGAACAGTCACCTATACAAGCCATTTTAATCTCTATACTCAAGCGATGGAAGAGGTAAAAGAAGGTAGTAGCCAAGAGGTAAAGACATTTATAGCTAAAGTTGCCTCTGATTCTTTTGATATAGCAAAAGAGACTATGCCCATACCTACAGTAGCAAAATCATTTATGCAAATCTCCTTTGACTTCATAGATAGTCAGAAACCTCATGTAGTTGCAGCAGTGTTTGCTTTAGGTAGAGAGCATATCATTCCTGAAATGTTCCGTGCACTTTTAGAAAAAATGAATGTCCCTCGTGAGCAAGCACAAGTTTTTCACTACTATCTCGATAGACATATAGAACTTGATAGTGACCATCATGGTCCTATGTCATTACGTATGTTAGACCTATTATGTGAAGGAAGTGAAGCCAAAATTGCAGAAGCAGAAGAAGCTGCATTACATGCTATTAGAGCACGTATTCAATTTTGGGATGGTGTACTCATTGCAATAAACGCTAAATAAACTTAGGTTGATATTCATGCCTACTCCCACACTTCATTCAAGCTATGGTACAATAATCAATCATCATTCATAGGATACACCATGACACTCACTCCAACAGATAAACAAATAATCCTAGATAGTATTAGAGATATACCTGACTTTCCAAAACCAGGTATTATTTTTAAAGACATTAGTACACTACTCTCTAACCCTAAAGCACTTGACACTCTTATGACACATCTTGAAAAAAGATACAAAAACTATGATTTAGACTTTATAGCCGGTATAGATGCACGAGGTTTTATATTTGGCAGTATTTTGGCAGATAGGCTTGGTATTGGTTTTGTACCAGTGAGAAAAAAAGGAAAACTACCCTATACCACTGTAGCAGAAAAATATACACTTGAGTATGGTTTTGATGAAGTTGAAATTCATATAGATGCTTTTAGTTATGAACGAGAAGCGGAAGAGCCTTCAAAAGTCTTACTCATAGATGATCTTATAGCCACAGGAGGCACAGCAAAAGCAGCAGCAAACCTCATTGACAAAGTGGGAGCACACTGTGTAGAAGTTTGTTTTATCATGGAACTAGCCTTTTTAAATGGCCGCCAAGGCTTTAATGCACCTGTCTACTCTGTCTTGGTAGAAGAGTAGACTCACATATACCCTTGTTTATTGTCGATATCTTTGTACTCTATCTGAATGCGTAGGCGTGTTTGAACGCATTCTTACTTGTTGCATATAGGTATTGTGTCCGCCAGATAAGCTTCTTTGCGTGTTTGCTTGTCTTACGTCTGCTTGTCTATGAGCGTTAGAATGTATCTTACTATGACGAACAGTATTTTGACGAACACTATTTTGACGGGTAGTATTCTGACGAACAGTACTTTGGTTTCTGTTTTGTCTATAGTGTTTTCCATTATTTAAGCGTCTATTTTTATCTCTAGTCATTCTTTTGTAATGGCTTGAACGTTTATAGTTTTTTTGATTACTGTAGTAACCATGTCTACCATTATGTGCTTTATATCGTCTACCATTGTAGTATCTATTTCCTCTATTATAGTAATGTCCATATCTAAATATTCTATCTCCATAATAATATAATCCATCACGATAATGCCCACCATAATAATAAAGCCCATTAAAGAAGTAATAAGGTCTATCATAATAATAAGGATACCCATAGGTTGATAGGTTTACGCCAATCGTTGGACCCATTTGATTTCTATAAGTATTTGGGTAAGCATCATGTACAGGAACACAGCCGGTAAAAAACAGCGTGGAAGATAGAGCAACAAAGAGTGAAAGACGTTTTGTTTTTTTCATCATTTAAAATCCTTTAGATAATTTTCTCTATTATAAAAAACAAATGTGTATCGATTGTGAACTGAGGGTTCAATTAGATATAATGACGAAAATTAACTTAAAGAGTGCCTATGTGTGATTTTAATACCCTAAGTGAAGAAGATAAATTGCTTCATCATGAAAAACTTTTAGCTTGTGCCAATAACTTTGGTGGATTAAACTTCTTTTTACAGCTTTTAGAAGCGATACGTGAGACAAAACCTCACCCTATAACATCTGGAAACTCTACATTTGACATAGAACTAGGTACTATTTCTTGGAATAAAGTCATTTTCAATGACAAGTTACAACAGCTACTTAAAGCACGTGTCCATGAAAGTAAGCAAGATAACCTACTACCAGACAAAGATGCTAAAAACTACAAGAAAATACTCAATGTCGTACGTACATTAAAACCTATTGTCTTTCAAGTCAAACCAGCTAACAAAGAAGATGGTCAAGGCTTTTTCTTTCAACCTTTTGACATCATAGATGACACTACTACCAAACTCAACCCCGTATTTGATGCACTTTTTTTCTGTTCAGTAGATACAGTGAAAAAAGTACTTACTTATAAGCCAAAAGCATAATCCGATGGCATTTGGTCAAAAACGTTCAGATATTAAATATGGTATGAATGTAGGCATAGTGCTAAAAGAAGATCAGTCTACTGGATACATCACCTACGGTAAAGTACAAAAAATCCTTACTAATGCTTCAAACCATCCTCATGGTATAAAAGTACGTTTAAGCTCAGGTGAAGTGGGTCGCGTAAAAGAGTTTGTACAATAATGACACTTTTTATAGATGCTGACGCCTTCCCAAACCTACTAAAACCCATAGTGTTACGAAGCATAGAAAGACTCGGACTACCTACCAAAGTCATAGCCAATAAAAAAGTACATATAGGAGAGTCCAAATATATAGAGTACATCATTGTCTCTCAAGGTGCTGATGAAGCAGACCATCAGATTGTAGCACTGTGTAACGAGGGCGACTTGGTCATCACTGCAGACATACCCTTAGCAGATCGTATCATCAATAAAAATGCCCATGCCATAGACCACAGAGGCGAGCTCTATAGTGTAGACAACATCAAACAATACCTAGCGATGAGAAATCTCATGGAGAGTATACGAGAGAGTGGAGAGATGACAAAAGGCCCAAAACCCTTTAGTAGCAAAGATGCCCATGCCTTTGCAAATCAACTCAATGCATTGTTGAGTAAACATTTCTAAAGTGCTTCACCCCGTAATACATCTAACACATTGGTAGCATAACACCCTTTAGGAAGCACAAAACTCAACTCATAATGGGCTTTTTCTTCAACATAGTTTTTAGTGATTTCACTCACTTGTATCCAAGCATAACGTCTTGTACCATTGAGGTTCATCTCTTCTATGAAAGGTGCTTCAATGATGCCAGAGACAGATTCGGATGTTTTCATTTTTTTGCCAGGAAGTAGTCCAGCAGGAGCAATGTCTTTGGTCTCAAAACGTTTTGCTTCTTCTTCTAAATTTTCTACATTAAAAATACGTCCATAAGGATAATGCATCATCACATCACCTTCTAAAAGTTTGTAAAAATTAGGTTGAGACTTTGTTCCTTGAAGCGAACCTTTTTCTAGTCCTAACACCTGTTCTGTCTCATTTTCTGTAAACTTTTCTAACAAATGGTTGATTTCCATACGACGAGATAGCCAATTGTTAAACAGATAAGATTGGTAAGAACCCATCAAAAACTCTCTCTTCTTTCGGTCACGCATTTTGAGTGTACCCTCTATGAGTTTTTTTCCATCTACCCAGTTGTCACCATCATTGCCAAAACGCTGGTTACCAAAGTAGTTAGGTACACCATTTTTCTTTATCCATTTAAGTACTGAGTCTAGTTTGTCTTTTTGTACACCAAGTACTTTTTTAAGACGTATATTAAAACGGTTTCCTTTTAGGTGCCCTACACGTATCTTATTGTTATGACGTATGGTAGAGAGTATTTTAATTTTATCATGCGTAAACTCTTTCAACTTCTCTTCATGTATGGCCAATATAGAGATATATTGCATGGTCATTGCATGTTTATCTTTAAGCCCTGCATACCCCATGTCTCGTCTACGTATACCTAGATGATTTGAGATGACATCTAACATCTCCCATGTTGTCATCTCTTTTTTACGTACATGCAATACTAAATGTTCACCCTCACCTGTAAATTCGTATAGAGGTATCTCTTCTACAGTAAAGTCACGCGCGGAGGCATTAAAAACAAATTCATTTTTAATGTTTATAGGGTAGATTAATTTCATAAGGTTCTTTCTAGTTATAATGAGTGCTATTTTAGCTGAAACATAATTAATTTACATATCTAAAGAGCTGACCACCCTACCTTTATTTATCTCAGCTCCAACATGTCTAGTACTAAATACCATATACATGTGGCTCATGTATAAGTGGTGTGTACATAAATCATAGTAATTTCCACAGACTTATGACCTAGTCACTAGAATTAGTTATGATATAATTTTTATTCAATAAATAGTTATACTGGAGGTCTCTCTTGAGTAGATTCATGTCATCACTGTTATTACTTGGACCTTCTAAGTTTATGAGACATTACCGTTTGAAAAAGTGTTGGTCTCAAATTGAACTAGGAATGACACTCCAAGAAGCAGAACGAATAATGAAATTTCAATTCAACCTTGATTCAGAAAATAAAAAAGGAAGAATAGTGTATTCAAATCATGAAAAAGACTACTTACCTTTCTACATAGTGATTGACAAAATGACTGATAAAATAATCCGAAAACGTGAAATTCAAGCTTTAGATGAGCTATACTAAATATAGAGTTAATCAAAGCCAAAGTCAATATCTTTAATACGTAGACTTAACACTTCATTCATTCTAAGCCTACATCCGTACATAAGTGTCGTTACAAGTTTATATATGCCATCAAGGTTTTACAGTACTTTATGGACTTCTTCTTTAGTGAGAACAACAGGTATATGTTTCCGTTCTTGAGCTCTCAGAGCTTGTATATTCCACTCGCTTACATTTACTCCCAATACCTCTTTATAGAGAAACAGTATCGTATTAAATGCTTGATTTTGTGTTGATGGGCTTACTTGCTTTTCTGTAGCCAAATGTGTTAAAAACGCTTAGATCTCATCTTTACCCATCTCTACAAGATGCTCTTTATTGTGAAAAAATATATAGTGTTTAAAACGTATCTTGTCACGCACAATATCCAATAATTTTTTCTTAATACTCACAGTAAACTCCTTTGTATTTTAAGTAACAAAATGTGTTTTTATCGTATAAAGAACAAATAAACGGACAAAGTGTTCAAATATTGGCTAATTAGCCATTAAAAACACACCATATATGTAAGGATAGTAGCTCAAAATTCTAAAAATGGTAAAAAGTATGTCATATTGACATACTTCTTAGAAATAAACGAACATTTTAAGTATTCATTTATTTTTCTATATAGAGTTAGATACAAGTATTCATTATTTTAAAGGATTAATATTATATGAAAAATGACAATGAAGAATTATCGCCACAACAAAAAAGAATGATAGATATTGCAATGAATGGAAGAAAAGAACCTTTATTTATTACAATTGCTACACTAATCTGGTCATGGAAAGACTGGTCACTTTTATTAGTGGGAGTATTAATTGTAATCTTTGCATATCATAATAATACATTACTAAACGACTCTACTGGATTATTTGCACGTTCTGGATCAATTATGGTTTTATTAGCAGTAATTGTCGAATATAAACTTTTTAAAGTTAAAGAAAAACAAAGAGAAATATTTGAAATGAATATCATTTCTAGAGTTATAAATAATGAAAAGGAAGTTTTTGGATATCCTGTAGAATCTCCTAATCAAAGAATTATAAAAGTATTAGCTCATACACTAGTAATAATAGGAACATTTGTTTGGGGCTTTGGTGATTTAATTGTCTAATATCTAACAAAATCTTGGAGAGAAATAGTTTACCCTAGCGGGCAAAACTATTTCTCAAATTAAACGTTAGCGTACAGGAGTATAAATGCCTTATTACCATGTATTGGTTACATTCACAGACTCGCCAAAAGATCCTCAGTGCGTACTAGATGATTTGTCAGAACAAGAATTAAAAACAAAGTTTGTTGGACTATATAAAAAGGGTAAAGATATATTGTGTGACAAAGACGTGGTTCGCATTGGAAATATTAAAAGCGTTCAAATTATACGCACGAACAAAAAAAGTGAAGACGAGCGTTCTATTATTCAAGAGAAAAGTTTTAAGAGGATTGAGGAACTAAACAGACAGTCAGATTCAATAACAATAATCAGTCCCGGATATGGTTACAGTCCTGGAGATATTGCAGTAGCAGGTGAAGATGTAACATCTCAGTACATTACAAGAGCTCCTGGTCATGAAGCATCAAACTTTATTTTTTCCCTCCTAAACAATCCATGGGTTATGACAATTGGTACTGGCTTAATTCTAGCAGCCTTAGTCGCATGGTTAGGATTGGGTTAAATCAGAGGAGACCAATCAAAAACCCGCACGCGGTTTTTTGATTGCTCATTTTAAACGTTGTTCTACAGAAAAAAGCTCTACTTTAATACCAAATTAAATCTAAATTTGATACAATATATCATCTTCCATTTAAAGGAAAATAAATGTATTTAAGCCAAGATATAAAACCAATTAGTTATTTAAAAGCAAAAACAGCTGATGTAATAAATAATGTAAATGATAATCAAAGAACAATAATCATAACACAAAATGGTGAAGCAAAAGCAGTTGTCCAAGATATTAAAAGCTATGAAAATTTACAAAATTCTTTAAACTTATTAAAATTAATTGTTCAAGGTGAAAACGATATTGAAAACAATAATGTTATTGAACAAGAAGAGATGTTTAATGATTTAGTGCAAAAATTGTTTAGTTAAAATGAAAAAGTATGAAGTTATATGGACAAAAAGTGCCCAATTTGACTTAGAATCAATTATTGAATATATTAAAACAGATAGTTTAAATATAGCAAAAAAAATATTTTTTGAAATTAAAAAAGAGTGTAATGATTTATATTTTTTCCCAGAAAGAAAAAGGATTGTGCCAGAATTACAACAAATAGGTATTTTGAAATATAGGGAAGTAATTCATAAAAGATGGAGAATAATATATAAGATAGATACTACAAAAGTTTATATTTTATTAGTAGCAGATTCAAGTAGAAATTTAGAAGATATACTATTTCAAAGATTAATTAAACGGAAGTGATAACAAATCGTAGGAGACAACAAGGTAATTGTCTAAAAATATTAAGCTTTTATATGTAGTATAAAGATATATAAAAGTTCAAATATTAAAACCGTTAGATTATTACCTTGTCTCTGAACTTAGTCGTTCTTCACATATTATTACTTAAAGTATTAAATATATCCCAGCCAGCTATGTATGGGGTGGTCAAGATGAGATAGAAAATGAGTTATCATTATCTTATAGCTTTTAATGTTCTAATGTTTAAACTCTTGCTTTTACTTCCAGTAGGTGTCTAACCTTACACCCCAACCTTTTCTCCATCTCTCTTCTCCACGTGCAGGAGGTGAGTTTTTGATGCGTCTACTTAGCATGGCTTTTGCACTATTTGAAAATGCTTTATATTTATTTGGGTTACTTTCATCTAAATGCTCTAACACTTGCATAAGTCCCCACCCTTGAGCATTATAACGTTCACTTTTAAGCGTACCCTCACCTTTGAAATTTGTATAGTCGAGGAGTATGTAGAGTCCTCTTTCATCTATGGTTCCATTGGTATAATATAAAATATGATTAAACCTACGTTTTATGAGTGAGGCTTTTTTATGACTTGTGATAGTCTCTAACATTTGAGGTAGTGCTTTGTTTAAACGTTCTGCCATAAATGATGCTTGGTAAGGCATAGTTCTTTTTAAAAAATTAAAAAGTTCCATATATTTTTTAGACTTAGACTTCTTGGCTTCAAAAAATGCCTCTTTTGTCTGCCACGGAAAATCTGTTTGACTGTTAAGCCATGTAGGCATTTGAACAGCTTTTGACTCCATGTAACTTAACATCATAGGAAAGACTTCTCTAAAGCGTTCTGTATGTCCTTTTGGAAACCATATGGCATGTCCTATGCCTACACTTGCAAAGTCTTCACCTTTGTTCCACCAAACCAAATATTTGTCTTTACCTGCTCCTTCATTTTGCCATACTTTTTTGGCTATAAAATTTGCCTGAGTCTTTGTAAGTTTAATCTCTGTACCCCATAGTATATTCAGTGTTAATAACAACATCCATAGTGCTTTCATACATTCTCCATTAAATAAGTTTCATTATACTATCTAAAATAAATTAGGAAACTCAATACAATGATATATAAAATTTTATTTATAACACTACTTATACTTACACATACAGAGGCAAAAACACTTACCCTAGACAACAAAGTTCTAAATGGAAACTGGCACCTAAGAGTGCTTGATGGTAAAGAGGTACGTGAAGCACGAGCCATAGTAGAATTTAGCACCAAACAGATGCGTATGCAAGGGTTTGATAGTTGCAACCGTATAGGTGGTCTATTAAAAAGATATTCAAAATATAGTGCCACTATCCCCATCATTCGTTCCACACGGATGGCATGTCGTACAAAAACACAACAATGGGTAAGCAAAAAACTCCATAAAGCACTTAAAGAAGGGTTTTATATTGAAACAGAAAATAAATATGGTGTAGATGGCATCACACTTAAAAGTGCAAACCATGAACTATTTTTCAAGAAGATGGACAGAAAGTTATAAAAATAATTTCCATCTTACTCTTACAAAATTAGACGAAACTCGGTGCATCATTGGCAAAGAGTATAAGATCTCCTGTTTGTGTGTGTTCTACAAGCATACTTTCCATTTGAGCTTTTGTAGCTAGTTTTACAAGCTTATCAGCTTCTACATGATCTTTAAAGATAGCATAGTTTAAATCACCCGTTACCACTACCACATCAAACACTTCATTGGCTCGCTTTGCTACTTCTATATTTAGATCGTCATCTACTTCTACAAGACCTGGCGTAATGACCACTTTACGTCCCTCATAGGTAGTAGCTAAATCAAATGAAGCCCGCATACCATCTATATTTCCATTAAAACTGTCATCCAGTATCACTTTACCTCCAGCATCTATACGTTGTAGTCTATGTGCAACTGGCTCTAATGTGCTTAGTTGTTGTTGTATCTCTGCGTCAGTAAGTCCTAACTCTTTAGCTACAAGTACAGAGGCTGCTAAGTTCATAGCATTAAATGCACCTAGAATACTTGCAGAGTAACGTACACCATCCAATGTAAAACTTGTACTTTCCAATGTTGCTTCTACATTTTCTATAATGAACTGAGGTGCTGGTAAACTAGAGCGTATGTCTAGGTTTTCTTTTGTTCCAAAGGTATGTACATTGGACTCAGGTTTTACCATAGCACTCTCATGAATCCATGCCTGTTCTAGTCTAGCTGTTTGGACTATTTCCATTTTAGTATTACGTATGTTCTCCATCGTTCTAAAATACTCTATATGGGCAGGTCCAATTTTCCCTACTACAACATAATGAGGATTAACAAATGTAGTAATTTCAGCAATATCACCTTCACCTCTTGCCCCCATCTCTACAACATACACCTGTGTATCTTCTGGTAGGTCATTGTTTACGTCTATCATCACCCCACCTAAGGTATTAACCGAACGTGGTGTTGCATAGGTTTTGTATTTTGCTTTGAGTAAGTGCTCTATATAGTTTTTAATGCTTGTCTTACCATAGCTTGCCGTAATGCCCACCACCTTCATATCTGTCATAGACGCTATCTTATTTTCAGCTTTTACTTTGTAGCCTTGTGACAACATTTTTTCTATAAACACAGAGATAAAATAGGCTAAAAAGAGTGGTAATACCACTGTAAAATGTTTAAAGGTCACAGCAATAAAAATAGCTACAAGAAGCATAGCCACAAAAAAACGTTTTACTCGCCCAGTAAAGACTAGTGGTTTATCTAGTCCTCTATACCAGTAAAAAAGTAGTGCTAAGTACCCAATAACAACCATAAATCCATATTCACTTACGCCATCTACAAAGAGATATAATGCAAAAGGAAATAAGAAATAAACAAAGTGCCACCACGTTTTTGTATGGTGAAACAGTACACGTTTTAGCTTATAAGAGTACCACTGAAGGTTCGTAATGAAATAATAGCCCATAGCCAAAAGAAATAGTGCATAAAAAATAGCGTTCGTTATTGCTAACATGTTAAATTATCCTTTAAAGTGTTCGTTCATAGTGTGTGCAATAAAATCTTTATACTTTAGAAAGAAAAAATGGTCACCATCAAGTGGGTAGAATGCTGAATCTGCTATGAGACTAGATATCTTTTCGCCGGTATAAAGTGGGGTTGCCGTATCTTCTTTACCCCAAAAGCATAAAGTTTTACTTTTAGACTTTGAAAATGCATCTTCAAAATCTTCATCCACTACATTTTTAAATGTTTCATACATCTCATGGCTCATACCTTGGGCATCAGGGGCTACAAAAAGTTCACGTATTTTTTTCATACCTAGTGGTTTTAATAATTTAAATGTAGCTATTTTTATCTTCACTGACCAAGGCTTTACCGTCACTACACCTGCAGAAGAGAGTAAGACAAGCCTAGGTGTATTTAAAAGTGTAGCCACTTTACCACCAAAAGAGTGTCCCATGGCTATACTTACTTTAACTTCCAGAGTCTCTAAAAAGAGTTGCACTATCTCTGCATACTCTTTCGTTGTTAAAACCATTTCATTGGTTGATTTACCAAACCCTGGCATATCCAAATAAATATGTTTATATTTAGAGAGTGTACTACCAAAAGCTTGTTTCATTATCTCTTTATTGCTACCCCAACCATGAAGTATAAGTATAGCTTCACTTTGTGTAGGATTTACCAGTTCATAAGAGAGTGTAAATCTCTTGTCTTTATATACTATCTCTTTAGATGCCATTACATCTCACTACAATCGAAAATTTAATTTTTGGGATGCATCAAACCCATAAATGTCATTATATAACTTTAACTGTCCAAATTCATTGACATAGGCAGTAAAATATGCGGTATGTACTTCCAAAGGCTTAGTTAAAATTAAATGCCTTGTCTTGAATGATTTATACCACTGGTCAACAAGTTCAAGCGATTTATCTGTATAGTTCACTGTAATATAATTGAGCAATGTCATAGGTTTAGCTAACCGAATACACCCATGACTATAGGCTCGTACACTTCTTTTAAATAACTTTTTTGTTTGCGTGTCATGCATGTAGACAGAGTGTTTATTAGGAAAGATAAACTTTACCCGACCTAAACCATTTCTAGCAGAAGGAACTTCAACAAGCTTATAAGGGATGTAACATTTTTGATCTTCTATATATAAATTCCAATCTACACTCGCAGGGTCAACTTGTGGAGAATTTAAATCATAGGAGTCTTGATGTAACTGCATTCTATTTTCTTCTAGCCAATTTGGATTTTTCATAAGATCATAAATATAACTTTCACGCATAATAGAATCAGGCACATTCCATTGTGGGTTGATTTGTACATATTTTAAGCGCTCTGTAAATATAGGGGTTTGTAAATTTTTCTTTCCAACAATAACAGGAAAACTTAACTTTGTCACATTACTTTCAATCATACGCACTGTAAACTCTGGTACATTTATGAGAGCATAATTGACACCAAGGTCATTTTTCATGAGTTTTGTTCTCTCAATATTTAGACGTATCTTACGCAACTGATCTTCTGTCACTTTAGCACCTGACTGTTTTAATGCACGGTATCTTTTACTCAACGCTATAAATTGTGGTGACTTAGGCACATAAGGCTGTAAAATTTGTTTAATTGTCTGACCTGTACGCAATTTATGCATGATACTATATTTATTTATTTTTTCTTGATTGGTATCATAATGTGTATTGATTTTTTGTGTTTTCTTGGCTTCTTGATAGTGTTTAAAACTTTTTAAATCAATACAGGAATTAGCAAGATTTTTTGTATATGACACAAGCAGTTGACTCATCAAACGAGAGTTATTTGAAGATTTTACTCTAGTATATAGAGCTTCTTGATTACATAGAGACATATAGGTATCATCTTTTAAAATTTGTAAAAATTCTTTTTTTTGAGATGACTTCCATCCATTACGGTCAGGCCCCAGTAAATCTCCACAACCACTTAAAAATAATAGTGAAGCAATCACCAATAATATTTTATATCTCATATTTTACCTTTTAAGTCTCTACTACAGACATAGGCTGAAGAGAATGCCCACTGAAAGTTATAGCCACCTAGTTTACCTGTCACATTTAACACTTCACCCAAAAAGTAAAGTGCCTCCTCTTTTTTACTCATCATTGTCTCTTTCTCTATCTCATCTGTATCAATACCACCCTTGGTAACTTCAGCCTTAGAGTAGCCAAAAGTACCAGCTGGAGACAAAATATAATGATTAAGTACTTTAAGCTTTTCAATCTCTTCAACACTCATCATGTTAAAAGGCTTATCAGAAAGATTAAATTGTACCAAAAAAGCCTTAGTAATACGCTTTGGCAAGGGCAATAATGTACTTATATTCTTCCTTGAGTCCTTTATTGTTTTCCAATTAAAAGCTGGTAGAAAGTCTATTTTTATTTTTCCTTTCTCCCAAAAAAGTGAAGCATCTAAGATTGCTGGTCCACTCATACCTTTATGTGTGAAAAGCAAAGCGCCTGAACAAATCTCGTTACTGACCTCTATTTCTACATCACAAGAAGCACCTGAGAGCTCTTTAAAAAAGAACTGCTCTTTTTGCACGGTAAATCCCACTAAGGCTGGTGCAACTTTAGTCACACTATGCCCAAAAGATATTGCCAAGTCATACCCAACACTACTTGCCCCCAATTTTGGGAAACTAAGTCCACCAGAGGCTATAACAAGATGTTGACACTCATAAAGATTTTTATTTGTTTGCACAAAAAAAATACCACTTTTTTTACTTGCAGATAAGACGTTTTCATTTAAGTGTACAGACTGTTTTCTACTCTCCTTTTCGAGTATAGTCACCAACTCTTTTGAACTGTTTTTACAAAAGTACTGAGTCTCTTTACGAATCTCGGGTTCCAGTCCTTGTCTAGAGAGCCAACTTAACAATGACTTTTCATTAAATTTTTTTAATGCAGGAGCAATAAATTCTTTATCTGCTAAAAAATATTCTGAACCCATTTTACTGTTGGTAATATTACACTTACCTCCACCAGATACATGCACTTTTGCAGCAAGTTTTGCATTACTTTCTATGACAAGTGTAGTGTTTTTAGGAAGTAAAGATGCCAACATAAGTCCACTCGCCCCACCCCCAACAATAATTACTTTATATTTCATGTTGAGTATTATACATGAAATCAAGGCAAATACCTAACATCATCAGTCAATTAATATAATAATTAATATGATATAATATCAACTATTGTAAAACACTAAACTGGATAGATAATGTATAAAAACTTTTTTACATTCTTATTTATATCTCAATTTCTTTGTGCTAACTACATTAGTATTAGCGACACTAATGGAAAAGTTGTTAAACGAAAATATTTGACACATAAGACAAATGCCTTTTTTTCACAAAACCCAACAGAATACTCCTTACAAGCTATTTATGATGAACTTCATCGTGCCAGTAAACTTGCTAAAGTACGCCATGAGACGCATCAAAAAGCCCTTGGCATTACAAAAAAACAAATTGAAGCAAAGCGTGATGGTAGAAGTTATGTACTTTCGCAAACAGAAAAAGATGCTCTTCTAGAAGATGCCAAATATTTTAAAGGTGGTAAATACATTTGGGGTGGTACAACACCTCATGGCTTTGATTGTTCTGGTTATGTACAGTACCTCTATAAAAAACACCATATTAACCTACCGCGTACAGCTCTTTCACAATCTAAAAGAGGTACTCCCATCAGTAAAAAGCATTTACAAAAAGGTGACTTAGTCTTTTTCTTAACAGACAAAAAACGGGGTATACCTGTCACACATGTGGGCATTTATCTTGGTGATGGACAATTTATACATGCTGCATCCAAGAAAAAAGGTATTATTATCTCGCCTCTACATACAGGATACTATGCCAAAAAATTTGTCTCTGCATCAAGAGTCTTACCTCAAGGTTAAAAGAGTTAAAGTCTTTGAAGTTTTTTAAGTCCCTCTTTTACAAGTGAGCTTGTATCACCACTTGAACCTGCAAGTGCTTTTTTAATAGCTTCTTTTTTAAACCCTAAACTCTCTAGTGCCATCACTGCATCACCTAAACTCGAAGAGATGTTTTCCTCTTCATTGCCATCGACTATGAAGTCTGCTAGTTCAACAAGTATTCTACTTGCAGCTTTAGGACCAATGCCGGGTACACGCTTTAACATACCAACATCTTTTGAAGAGACTACTTTTGCAAAGGTACTAGCTGTAAAAGTAGAACAAATTGCCAGTCCAACCTTAGGGCCTACCCCATTTATTTTAAGTACGGTATCAAACATACGTTTTTCATTGAGATCCATAAATCCAAAGAGTTGGTTGCTATCTTCTCTTACTATTTGTGTGACAAAAAGTTTAACTTTTGTCTCTTCTATTGCATTAGATGTATTTAAAGAGACATGAACTTCATAAATAAGCCCATTGACATTCACATGTACAAATGTAGGGTCTTTACGTTCAATATTCCCTTCTATTCCTACTATCATCTACTATCCTTTAAAGATTTTATGCAGTATATCAAGAGTTTACTCCTATGTCAGAAAAAAATGTCAAATTGTCATACTATTCATGTTATCATGCCAGATATATTTAAAAGGATACCGATGAATGGTAATTTAAATGGTAAGTGTTACTGTAAAAGTGGTTTAGAATTTTCTCAATGCTGTGAACCTTTTTTACGTGTAGACAGTGTGCCCTCAAGTGCTCTTGCACTCATGCGTTCACGCTACAGTGCCTACTGTCTGGGAGATGTCAACTACTTACAAGCAACCACACATGACCATACATGGAGTGATGAAGAGTTAAAGTTTATACAAGACTGGGCAGACAATAGCTTTTGGCAACACTTAGAAATCATCTCTTCAAGTCATGATATAGTGGAGTTTAAAGCTTACTATATCTTTGAAAACAAGCAGCACCTACACCACGAAAAGTCTACCTTTACTAAAATTAATGATATGTACAAATATGTGGATGGTGAAATCTATGAAGATAAAGTAGATTTTTTGCGTAACGCTGCATGTATTTGTGGTTCAAATCAAAAATACAAACGTTGTTGCTTTAAAAAGATAAAATAGTCATAATAATGGTAAAATATATTCTATAAAAAAAGAAAAAAAGAAACCCATGAAACTAAAATCTATCTTCACCAACTCCTTTGGTATACTCCTTTCACGTATTTTTGGATTTTTGCGTGATGTCGTCATGGCATCTGTATTGGGTGCTAGTTATTGGAGTGATATATTTTTTCTTGCAAATAGGTTGCCAAACCTCTTTAGAAATATCTTTGCTGAAGGGGCATTTACTCAGGCTTTTATGCCTTCATTTGTTGCTTCACGGCAAAAAGGGGTTTTTTCTACAGCTATATTTTTAAGGTTTTCTCTTTTTATTATTTTTGGTTCTTTGGTAGTTACTTTTGCACCTGAGTTCATTACTAAACTTCAAGCCTTAGGGTGGGACGCTACACGCATAGCAGATACTGCACCCCTAACAGCCATAAACTTTTGGTACTTGTATCTTATATTTATCGTTACATTTATAGCTACACTTTTACAGTATAAAGAACACTTTGTTACCACTGCCATGTCTACTGTACTTTTAAATCTATCTATGATAGTTGCCCTGCTTATTTTTATGAAGGATGACCCAAAAACTATAGCCTATGCTCTAAGTATCTCCGTATTGGTAGGTGGTGCATTACAGGTTTTAGTACATCTAATAGCACTGCATAAACTAAAACTTACTAGGCTCTTGGTGGGTGGTTGGAAATATAGAAAACATAAAAATACACAGGAAGAAAAAAAGAAGTTTACCAAGCTTTTCATACCTGCTGTTTGGGGTGGTTCTAGTATGCAGATAAACAGTTTTGTAAGTACTATATTGGCATCATTTCTCATCACGGGTTCAGTCTCTTACCTTGCCTATGCACAACGATTGTTTCAACTTCCTCTTGGTCTGTTTGCCATTGCAACAGCGACGGCACTCTTTCCCAGTATCTCAAAAGCATTAAAAAACAATGATGAACAAACAGCCTACAGTAACCTAGATAAAGGGTTCTGGTTACTTAGCTTTCTATTAGGGTTTGCTACTTTAGGTGGTATGCTACTCTCCCAACCCATTATATGGCTTCTTTTTGAACGAAATCAATTTAATGCACTGCAAACAGTAGCTACTGCTGAAGTATTGAGTATGTTTATGCTTGGTCTTTTACCTTTAGGGCTTGCAAAACTTTTTTCTCTTTTTCTTTATGCTTCATACCGTCAAGGACAAGCTGCCAAAATAGCCACAATTTCTGTAGTTGTCAATATTGTTGCATCTCTTCTACTTATGAAGCCTATGGGAGCATCTGGTTTAGCCCTTGCAGGAAGTATTGGTGGTTGGGTCTTGTTTATACTCACAGTAAAAGAGGTAGGAGTAGATAGATTTATGGCTATTGTAAAGTCTAAAAAATCGTTTTATTTTGTTGTTGCTATGTTTATTTTTAGTCTACTCATCTACTTCTTAAACAGTTGGATACTCACACTCATCAGATAAATTGGCTATAATCACAATAGAATAAAACCAAGGTTAACTAAAAATGCATATCTATGACAGCGTACAAAAAAAGAAACTTCCTTTTGAACCTATATTTCCTAACAAGGCATCTATTTATGTGTGTGGACCTACTGTTTATGATGATGCTCACTTAGGACATGCTAGGTCATCACTAGCTTTTGACTTACTCTCTCGCACACTTAAAGCACATAACTATGCAGTCACCATGGGTAAAAACTTTACAGATATTGATGATAAAATCATCAAAAAAGTAGAAGAAACTGGTAAGACTATGGAAGAGATAACCTCTTTTTACATAAATAGGTACCTTACAGAAATGGAAGCCATAGGTGTACAGCGTCCAAAAATAGAACCAAAAGCCACAGAGTCATTAGAAGCCATAGAGCATATGATACAAAACCTCATAGACAAAGATATTGCCTATGTTATTTCAACAGGTGATGTCTATTTTGATACCTCTAAAGACAGTCATTATGGAAACATCTCTCACCGTGTAGCAGAAGATAACATCTCTCAAAGCCGTGTAGAGCATACCAGTGAAAAAAGAAATCCAAAAGATTTTGCTTTATGGAAAGCATGTAAAGGTTCTGAAGATATCTGTTTTGAGACTCATTTTTCTGAAGGTAGACCCGGTTGGCACATAGAGTGTTCCGCTATGATAGAAGAACACTTTAAAGGCAATGATGAATATACTATAGACATACATGGTGGTGGTGCAGACCTGCTCTTCCCTCATCATGAGAATGAAGCTGCACAAAGTCGTTGCGCTACAGGACATGAACTCTCTAAGTATTGGATGCACAATGGTTTTGTACAAATTGATGGTGAAAAAATGTCTAAATCTTTAGGCAATAGTTTTTTCCTAAAAGATGCATTAGAGATTTACGATGGTGAAGTCTTACGTTACTACCTCAATGCTGTTCACTACAGAAATGACTTTAACTTTTCAGAAGTTGAACTACAACTAAGTAAAAAAAGACTAGACAAACTTTACCGTCTTAAAAAGCGTATAAGCCCAGGCAAAGCTTCATCTGTCAATAAAACATTTAAACAACAACTCCTAGATGCCATGGGAGATGACTTAAATATTTCTATTGCACTGGCAACCATTGATGAGATGATAGCCAATACCAATGATCTACTAGATGATGAACCTAAAAACAAAGCACTTAAAAAAGAGACCCTAGCAAACCTAGAATTTATAAATACACTTTTAGGTTTTGGAGGCAAAGAGCCATTTTCTTACTTTCAAATTGGGGTCAGTGATGCTCTAAAAGAGCAAGTAGAGACACTCATTGAAAAACGCACACAAGCTAAAAAAGAGAAAGACTTTATGCTCTCAGATAGCCTTAGAAATGAACTAACTGCACTAGGCATAAACATCATGGATACAGCAGATGGAACACTCTGGGAGAAAGCTTAATGAAAGACCTTCTAAAGCAATACTTACCCTACCTAGCTGGATATAAAAAACAATTTATATTTGCCATACTGGGTATGATTGCGGTTGCTATTGGTACTGCAGGAAGTGCACACCTTATTAAGCCAGTGATGGATGATGTTTTTATCAATAAAGACACCTACATGTTGGCACTGATGCCTTTTTTACTCTTTGGCGTTTTTTCACTCAAAGGTATAGGGGCATACATTCAAACCTACTACACCTCTTACATAGGTCAAGATGTCGTGAGGAAATTAAGAGATAAGCTTGTCTTGCACATTACACATCTAGATATGGCATATTTTAGAAGTATACACTCAGGTGAACTACTCTCTCGTGTTAGTAATGATATTACACGTATCCAAACTGTAGTTGCCAAAATCATACCTGATCTTATGCGTGAATTACTCACAATTATGGCTTTAACCATATATGTTGTCTATGCGAACCCTAAACTTGCATTTTATTTTCTTTTTATTATGCCTTTGGCTATTTTTCCTTTATCTAAACTCTCTAAAAAAATGCGTAAGTACTCCAAACTCTCTCAAGAGAGTACCGCAAGTATGACAACCAGACTGAGTGAAATTTTTACAAATATTGAAGTGATTAAGTCAAACTCTACACAAGCGTATGAACATAAACGTTTTGCAAAAGAAAATCAAAATGTTTTTAAGTTCATTATGAAACAGGTCAAAACAAATGCTCTCACCTCTCCAATTATGGAGATATTAGGTTCTATTGCTATTGGTTTAGTTATATATATTGGTGGTAAAGAGGTTATAAATGGTCATATGAGTGTAGGTGAGTTCTTTGCATTTGCAGCAGCTTTGATGATGTTGTATACCCCCATCAAACGTATCTCAAAACTTTATAATAATGCTCAAGATGCTATTGCAGCAAACATACGTATGCATGAACTACTTAAGATACAGTCTAAAATCACTTCTGGTTCAGATGTATTAAGTGAGCCTATTCAAGAGATAAAACTCAAAAATGTTGATTTATATTATTATAAAACAAAAGCTTTACATGACATCACCATAGAAGCCAAAAAAGGTCAATCTATCGCTTTAGTTGGTAACAGTGGTGCAGGAAAGTCATCATTGGTCAATCTTCTCGTTCGTTTTTATGACCCAAGTGCGGGTCATATATTTATAAATGCTAAGAATGCCAATGACTTTACTCTAGGTTCACTACACAACAAAATTGCTTATGTCACTCAACGTATCTATATATTTAATGACTCAATTGCTGCAAACATAGCATATGGGACAGATATTGATGAGGATCGTGTGATTGCGGCACTTCAAAAATCTTATGCAATGGAATTTATTGAAACGCTTGAAAATGGTATATATACACAACTTTCAGAAAATGGTAATAATCTCTCAGGTGGACAAAGACAACGTATTGCCCTTGCACGAGCCCTATATAAGAACCCAGATATACTTATACTCGATGAGGCAACCTCTGCTCTAGATAACAAAAGCGAAGCACTCATACAAAAAGCACTACTTGATTTAAAGCCTTACATGATTACATTTACAGTAGCCCACAGACTTAGTACCATTGAAGATGCAGACACTATTATTGTCTTTGATGATGGAAAAATTGTTTGTCAAAATACGCATGATATACTTTTAGAAGAGTGTGATATCTATCGTAAACTTTCAAAACAACTATAGAGTAAGAGTCTCTTAACATAAATATAGATATTATTCTACCTATATATTGTATTGTGAAGACATGCAATACCTAGAATTAAATTCAAATTATTTTGGAGACCACATGTTACGAATTCTTTTGTTAACTGCTTTATTATTTACCTCTATTCTTGCTAAAGAAGTAGAAGAATATCCGTTTATTGGTGTGACAATTTCGACGCAAGATATATCTATTAGTTCTGTAGAAGATGATAATATCGACCAAACATTTGGTGTCAGATATGGTCGACAAACCCAAGATTGGCGTACGATGTTTACCTATGGAAGAGGAGACAATTTTGAAAACTTCTCACTTGAAGTTGACAGATATATTGCAGATGGACTCTTTGGTATGCCCGAGTATAGACCTTACGTTGGCTTAACAATTGGTAAACTAAACTACTCAAATACTGGTATTGTCTCAACAGAAGATATTAACACAACAAGTACAGATGACAATAATGTCACAACAACTGTAATTACAACGCAAACAAAAGACTCAGATACAAGTGGCTACTATTATGGACTTAACCTAGGTCTCACAGTTTATGTAGCAGATAAAATTGATGCAGATATTTCATACTATTACTATCAGGTAGAAGACTTTGAATTTCTCAATACTATGCAAGGTGTCACTTTTGCACTACACTACTTTTATTGATACTCTGCTATAATCCCTTTACAGAATGCGACTAAAATAAGTAGAGCTTAACAAGGCTTTACACTTCGCTATCAAATTTAAACCTGTGGAGATTATACGTGTCCATCTTTTCTTACAACACACTCAAAAAAATACTTTTTAAACTTGAACCAGAAACTGCCCATACCATTGCAGGTTTAGGACTAAGAAGCATATCTCACTGCCCTACTTTATTACGTTTGATTACAAAACAAAATTTTATAACACACCCAATGCTACAACAAGAAATATTTGGACGACATTTTCAAAATCCTGTAGGTCTAGGTGCTGGCTTTGACAAAAATGGCCAGTACATTACCTCCATGCCTACTATGGGATTTGGATTTACAGAAATAGGAACTGTCACACCTAAACCACAAGCAGGAAATGAAAAACCTAGACTCTTTAGACTCATAGAAGATAATGCTATTCAAAATGCCATGGGCTTTAACAACAAAGGTAGCTACTATATGTTACAACGTCTTAAAAAGCTTTATTTTTTTGACTACCCTATGGGCATTAACATTGGTAAAAATAAAATTACCGCTGAAGCAGATGCACTCGATGATTATGAGTTACTCTTTAAGGCATTTAAAAACTATGGTGACTATATTGTTATTAATATTTCATCACCCAATACACCAGGATTAAGAGATTTACAAAATGAGAACTTTATTAATGCCATATTTAAAATGGGCAAAGAGATTACTTCTCAACCAATTTTACTAAAAATAGCACCCGATATGGAACCTGAAGATGCTATTTCCCTTTGTAAGGTGGCTGTAGAAGCTGGAGCAGCAGGTATCATTGCAACCAATACCACTATAGACTACTCTTTAACAAAACATGCCAAAGACTTTGGTGGCATCTCAGGGGCACTACTCACAGACAAATCTTATACACTCTTTAGAGCTATTGGTAAAGAACTTTATGGTAAAACATTACTCATTTCTGTTGGAGGTATAGACTCTGCAGAAGAAGCATATAAACGTATTAAAGCTGGTGCTTCTTTAATCCAAATATACTCAATGTTAGTCTACAAAGGGCCAACACTTATTAAAGAAATCAATGAAGGTATCCTTCACTTATTAAAAAAAGATGGGTATAGTCATATATCAGAAGCTATCGGATCAGATTGGCGATAAACTATTGGTCAAATTTTAGACCTACAATTTAAAAGGAACATCATGTTTCAACGCATATTAACATCATTGGCTACAGGCCTACTATTTACAGGAGCACTTATGGCTAACTCACTGCCACAACACTTTACAAAAACGCTAGACAATGGTATGCAAATTGTTGCCATTCCCATGGAAAATCATTCGGGTGTGATTACATCAGATATTTACTATAAAGTTGGTAGTAGAAATGAAGTCATGGGTAAGAGCGGTATGGCACATATGCTAGAACATCTTGCTTTTAAATCTACAGAAAAACTAGAAGAAGGCGAATTTGATAAAATAGTTAAAGGACGTGGTGGCGTAAATAATGCTTCAACAGGTTTTGATAAAACACATTATTATATCAAAACATCAAGTCAAAACTTGGGCATGACACTTGATCTATTTTCAGAACTGATGCATAACCTAAAACTTACAGATGAAGAGTTCCAAAAAGAGCGTGACGTTGTTGCAGAAGAACGTAGATTAAGAACAGATAACAATCCTATGGGATATCTTTACTTTAGAGTTTTTAATACACATTTTACCTATCATCCGTACCACTGGTTACCCATAGGCTTTATGGAAGACATTCTTTCATGGAGAATAGAAGATATTAGAGATTTTTATAAGCGCTACTACCAACCAAACAATGCTATACTCATTGTCGCTGGTGACATTAAGGCAGAAGATGTGTTTAAAGAAGCAGACAAGTATTTTTCAAACATAAAAAATGAACACGAAATCCCTAAGGTAACAGCAGTTGAACCAAAGGTTGATGGAGCAAAGCGTGCTATATTACATAAAGAGAGTAATAGAGTTGACACACTTGCTATCACGTATGCCATTCCTAACTATGCACATGAAGATCAGGTTGCACTTTCAGCTATCTCACATATTTTAAGTGCTGGTAAAAGTTCATGGTTTGAAAAGAGTCTTGTCAATGATAAACAACTTGCAAACCAAGTCTATGGTTACAATATGGAACTCACTGACCCAGGTGTCTTTCTCATCATGGCAATGTGTGCACCTGATGCATCACTTGATAGACTTGAAAAAGAAATTTTGGCACAACTGGATAAAGTAAAAAATGGTGATGTTACACAAGCAGAGCTCGATAAAGTAAAGATCAATACTAAAGCCGAGTTTATCTACTCTTTAGAAAGTTCTTCCTCTGTTGCAGGACTCTATGGGGACTACTATGTTAAAGGAAATATTGAACCTTTACTTGAATATGAAGAGAAATTAGATAAAATTACACTCAAAGATATTCAAGAGACTGCGAAAAAATATTTTAACCATGATTTTTCTACCACAGTCATACTGAAAAAACAAGAGGATAATACATAATGAGTAATTATATTACAGGTGCAACAACTGCACTCATTACCCCATTTAAAAATGGTACCCTAGATGAAGCGACATTTGCAAAACTCATACAAAGACAAATAGACAACGGTATTGATGCTGTTTGTCCTGTAGGTACTACAGGTGAGTCCGCTACCCTATCACATGATGAACATAAAAGATGTATAGAAATAGCTGTAGAAGTCTGTAAAGACACAAATACAAAAGTACTTGCAGGTGCTGGTTCAAACGCTACACATGAAGCTATAGACATTGCCATACATGCCGAAAAATGTGGTGTTGATGCTATGTTCTCAGTAAGCCCGTACTATAATAAACCAAGTCAAGAAGGACTCTACCAACATTATAAAGCTATTGCATCTGCTGTAAATGTGCCTTTCATGCTCTATAATGTACCTGGGCGTACGGGTGTTGATATAGAGGCAAACACTGTAAAAAGACTCTTTGATGATGTTGGAAATATTATGGGTATTAAAGAAGCTACAGGTTCCATTGAACGTACTGTAGAACTTCTTGCAAAAGTGCCTGATCTTTATGTATTCTCTGGAGATGACGCTATTGATTTTCCTATCTTAGCAAGTGGAGGAAAAGGAATCACCTCTGTAACATCTAACCTTTTACCAGACATGAAAGCAGAGCTAGCTCATGCTGCACTTAAAGGTGACTTTAAAACATCTAAATCTATTAATGATTCACTATATGATATAAACAAAGTACTCTTCTGTGAGTCAAACCCCATACCAATTAAGGCAGCTATGTATATAGCAGGGCTAACAGATACATTGGAATATAGACTACCACTTGTAAAACCAAGCAGTGAGAATATGAAAAAAATAGAAAATGTTATGAAAAAATATAAAATTGTAGGAGTCAACTAATGTCAAACATGAAGGGTAAAACACTTGTTATTACAGGTGCAACCAAAGGTATAGGTAAATCTGTAGCTGAAAAATTTGCACAAAATGGTGTTAATATTGCTTTTACTTACAACTCAAATAAAGAAGCTGCAGATGAGATAGCTATTGATTTAACGAGTAAATATGGTATCAAAGCAAAAGCCTATCCTCTTAATATTCTAGAGCTTGATGAATTCAAACCGCTTTTTGAAGCTATAGATGAAGACTTTGATAGAGTAGACTTCTTTGTATCCAATGCGATGATTTATGGTCGCCCTGTTGTTGGTGGCTATGGTAAGTTTATGAAACTACGTCCTAAAAAAGGTTTAACCAATATATACACTGCCACTGTAGGTGCGTTTGTACGAGGCTCTCAAGAAGCAGCAGTCCGTATGGAAAAGGTCGGTGGTGGTGCTATTGTTACCCTTTCTTCTACTGGTAACCTTATCTATATTGAGAACTATGCTGGTCACGGTACAAACAAAGCTGCAGTTGAAGCTATGAGCCGTTATGCAGCAGTTGAATTAGGTGACATGGGTATTCGTGTTAACGCAGTTTCAGGTGGACCAATAGATACAGATGCACTGAAAGCATTTACTAACTATGAAGAGGTAAAAGCAGAAACGATTAAACGTTCTGCGGTAAACAGAATGGGAAGCCCAGATGATCTTGCAGGATCAGTCTACTTCCTATGTACGCAAGAGGCATCATGGATCACAGGTCAAACACTTGTTGTAGATGGTGGAACTACTTTTAGATAACATGATTTACATTATATGTGACACTTGTCACATTATGTATCGCCGAACAACTTACTGAAAAAATCTAATTAAAAAATAAAAAAATAAAAAGTGTATTATCTATATATGTAGGTAGGTAGACTACAGTGAAAAGATAGCCTACCTTAGTAAAGAAGAGTTATATTTTAGAAAGTGTATGTTACACCAGCACTTGAGTACGAGAAGAATGAATCTTTTACGTTTGTACCGTCAAAGTTTTCACCGTTGTAAAGGCTCATGAAATCAACAAAGAGTCCCATGCCATTTGCAAGTTCATACTTTGTACCAATACCCCATTGGAAACCACTCTCTTCAAGATCTCCAGCTTCAGCTTTACCATATCCTGCTAAACCATATGCAGAGAATCCAGTAGTAATGTTATACATAGGTTTTACATAAAGACCCACATTACTTAAATCATCTTCTGTTTTTACAACAATTCGTCCTCTGTCTTCATAAACATCAGTGAGTGTAGTTGTATAACGTGCCTCAATACCAACGTATTGATTAAAATAATATCCACCAACAATTGTTAATGCATGACTTCTTAACTCAACAGCTTGATTCATACGTGCATAACTTAATGCTGCACCCATATAGAAACCATCATACTTGACGTTATCATCTACGACTATAACTTCTTTTTCTGGCATCACATCTATAGGCTGATAAATATCTCCACCCGCATATGCTATATTTCCTGAGATAGCTAAGATAGCCACCATACTTAATGTTTTATTCATATTAAAAACTCCCTAAATAATTTCACTCTTGATTTCTTCCAATAATTGTATTATTTCTTAGTTAAAAACTACCTTACTGAGGCCACTAAATCAAACTTTTACAAACTATACGCTAAAATTACAGCAATAAAAACACTCTACGTTACGAGGAACTAAAATCATGATAAAAAAAAGTACCTTAATTAACTTTATACTCACACTATTGGTTACACTCATTTTTACTGGCTGTGTTGAAAGAGGCTATACAATACAGTTACAACAAGTACCTACATTTAAACAGTCTACTATAGATAATACTTCTATGAAGAGTGACACAGAAATAAATAGTACAGATACATTACCTGATTCTCTTGACACCAACAATGTTTATAATCCTGATGAAACTTCATTTGAACTATTTGAAATTAGTGATGAAGTCAAAAATAATATTTCAGGATTTTTTGTAATTGCTATTGGACTTGTTATTATTCTTTTATAATCGTCTCAAGAGATATCTCCTTATTGAATTTAGGAATTTTTAATGTTTAAACATATCTTTTTACTCACCTCAATCCTCTTCTTCTCTGCTTGTGCAGAAAGAGGACATAAACTTAGTATAAACAAACAAACGCAAACTGTAACAGCCCAAAGTGTATCTGATCTTAAAAAAGACAAAAAAAACACTACAAGTGATCTTACTCGTATGAAAAATGCTGTACAAAAAGAACAAAAAAAATCTATCGTAAAAAAGCAAAAAGATAAAAAGATAGAAGATAAAGAGATAAAAAAAGTTTCTCCAATACAGTTTAAACAAAAACCTATTGCTAAAAAAATAAAAAAACATAATCTACATACCAATAGAAGAAAACCATTAATAAATCTTAATACCCAACAACTCAATTTTCAAGCTATTGATAAAACATATCATAAGTTTGGTACATCGGAAATCCATGGTCATGTAATATATTTGACACAATCTGGGCAAAAAATTAAACTCAATGAATCAGCCATTTATATTTTACCTGTAACTGATTCTGTCACACGATGGTATGAAAACTATTATCTAAAAAATAAATATAATGCTTTAACACAGAGTACACTTGTAAAATATATCAACAAAACCCATTTAAACTTGGAACAAAATTTCGCATTTTATGGTATAGCAGAGGGCTCTTACTACATTATTATTGAGTCTAACTATCCTTCTTCTGTAGCAAAAAATCAAAAAGTCTATGTTGCAAAAAAACTCGAAGTTGGCAGATATAAAAAAGTGATGGCTGTCTTGTCAAAAAAACTTTAAAAGTAGAGAAACAATGTTCAATATACCAAATACTTTAGCATTTATACGTTTATTACTAGCACCTGTTATGTTTTTCTTTCTTGTAAATCAAGATGCCTCTATTTTTCATGGTATTCATCAAACATGGCTCAATTATTTTGCAGCGTTTATTTTTGTTATAGCCAGTGCAACTGATTTTTTTGATGGTTACATTGCACGAACTTTTGACCAAATTACGACACTTGGAAAAATACTTGACCCCTTGGCAGATAAAATGTTAACGCTCGCAGCATTTTTAGGGCTAATGATGATTGATTTAGCATCTGCGTGGGCAATATTTTTAATCCTTACAAGAGAACTATTTATCACTGGCCTTAGGGTTTCAGCTGTAGCAGAAAATATAGATATTAGTGCCAGTTGGATGGGTAAGGTTAAAACGGTGGTTCAGATGATTGCTATTGGCTTTTTGCTTATGCAGTGGCCAGGTGCGGAACTGCTATTGTGGTTTGCAGTTGCTCTAACACTTTACTCTGGTTATGAGTATGTTAGAGACTTTTTTAAGCACACAAAATATACGGTTTAGGCTAAATAAATCGTTTTAATGCTTCTTTCATAGTTTCTTTTGCATTGGCTAAGAGCGAAGCACTTTCATCAGACAATTTACCATCATCAGACATAGGTTTAATGACAAAACTTGAAATATTTTCGACAAGATATTGTGTGTAGTTCATCTCTTCAACTGACTTTGAATGATATGAAGTAAGACTCGGTGCAGTACCTTCAAAATGCTTTATACGTACCAATTTTGCATGTTGTTCATTAAGTACTACTTGATAATCTGCAAGCGTTTGTATTGCTTCTGTGATATGTAAATCAACTTTTTCCATCTCAATTTTACAGTTGGTTCTATCGGTAATATAGTTTTGTGCATTTTCCATCTGCTTATTGGCAAAACGTAAATTACTACCACTCTTTAAACCGACTCTCAATTTATAAACAATAAACATCACCAATAATACTGCTACTGCACTGACTATGGCACCAAAATTGAAATCTTCTTTCAAACCCACTAAGGTAGCAATCGTAGCACCTATCTCATTGACTTTATCGTTACTCGGTATTTTTGTTATATCTAATACCATATTCATCTTCTCAGTTGCAACATATACTAAACCCATAAAAGTTGAAACACCTGCTAAGAGTGCCAATATCAATGCAGAAAATCTTCCAGAACTTACATCTTTTAATTTTATAATGTTTTCATCTTTTTGTGCTTCAAAAATGACTACTTCTTCTTCTATTTGATCACCTTCATCAATTTTTGTATGTCCAAGTTTTGACAACAAC
This sequence comes from uncultured Sulfurovum sp., assembly GCA_902727855.1. Taxonomy (GTDB): domain Bacteria; phylum Campylobacterota; class Campylobacteria; order Campylobacterales; family Sulfurovaceae; genus Sulfurovum. The sequence continues at coordinate 56,337 of CACVAS010000170.1, read as the reverse complement.
GACCTAACATCACGCAATCCACCCTCATAGAGTGCTTTACGTGCTCTTTCATAATCACGTATGTCATTTTCAAGAAGTTGTTTACAGTTTGCAGTATCACCATCTGAAACTTCAACAATACTTTTTGTCTCTTCAATAATCTTTTTTGCTTGTACCGTTTTTGCAACCTTAGTATCACTATAGGTCTCTTCTTCTATTTCATCAACAATCTCTATCTGTTCTTCAACATTATTGTCTTGAATACTCTCATCTTTTATCTCATCTGCTATATTATTCTCTTGGCTCATTATGTAGTTATCCTTTTAACTTAAACTAATCATATATTTTATCAAATATCTTTAACATTATCTTTAATATAAATCAATTATTCGTTATAATTATCAAAAAATGAGGAACTCCTTTGGGTATCATAATTGCTATACTTGTTTTATCAATACTTATCTTTTTTCATGAACTTGGACATTTTACTGCTGCACGCTATTTTGGTGTGCAAGTGAATGTTTTTAGTATAGGATTTGGTAAAAAACTCTACTCTCGTACTATAGGCACTACGCAGTGGAGTATCTCTGCTATTCCATTGGGTGGCTATGTACAAATGAAAGGTCAAGACGATACTGACCCTACAAGAATTTCCTATGATACAGATTCATACAATGCAAAAAAACCTTGGCAAAGAATTGTCATACTACTTGCAGGTCCCTTTGCAAACTTTCTATTGGCCTTTCTACTCTACGTTGCCATAGCAAATATTGGTGTACCTAAACTTCTTCCCTCTATTGGTACGGTAGGAGAAAATACACCTGCACTTGCTTCAGGACTACAACCAAATGATAAAATTACACAAATCAATGGCAATCCCATTAGGTTTTGGGATGATATTAGTCCTATCATTGATGCTAAAGATGGTGATCTTTTCATGACAATTGAACGTGATAATATGCTTCTATCACTTCAACTCACACCTAAAGTAATTGAAGATAAAAATATGTTTGGTGAAACTATTACAAGACGTATTATTGGTATAACTTCCTCAGGCGTACAAGAAACAATAACTTTTGGACCTATTGAGAGCCTGCAGTATGCCTGGGATGAGACAAAAAGAGCTTCCTTTATGATTGTACAATCTATACAAAAACTTATCACTGGTGTTATTGGTGCAGAAAACTTAAGTGGTGTGATTACTATTGTCGATGTGACTTCTAAAGCAAGTGCTGCTGGTATTACCGCTCTATTTTTCTTTACTGCACTCATTTCAGTTAACCTAGGGGTGCTTAACCTACTACCTATACCAGCACTTGATGGTGGGCATATCATGTTCAATCTTTATGAAATGTTTACAGGAAAAACTGCCAGCGAAAAAAGCATGATTGCTATTACACTATTTGGTTGGTCAATACTAATCTCTTTAATGCTATTGGGATTGTATAATGATATTAATAGAATTTGGGGAGCAAACTAAATGGCACTACTTGACAAAGAACACTTAAGAAGAAACCTAGACGAAGTCATCTGGAATATAGAAAAAGCGCGTATTACTGTAAGTGAACACCATATTGTGCAACTCATTGCTGTGGGTAAATACACTGAAGTTGACAATATATCTACACTCTATGCATTAGGTCAACGTGCCTTTGGTGAAAATCAAGTCCAACAACTTAAAGAACGTATGGGAGCATTAGAGGAATTGCCTTTAGAGTGGCACATGATAGGTTCCCTACAAAAAAATAAAATTAATAATCTTATAGACCTTCGTCCTAACCTTATGCAATCGTTAGATAGTATGAATCTAGCAACAGAGCTCAATAAAAAACTTGTAAGCAAAGAGACAAAAATGAATTGTTTGTTACAAATCAATGCAGCAGCAGAAGCCAAAAAGTCAGGGGTAAAACCAGACGAAGCATTTGATATTTACCAACAAATCAAAGAGTCTTGTCCACACATAAACTTAAAAGGTGTAATGACCATTGGTGCACACACAAAAGATGAAAAACGTATACAAAAAAGTTTTGAAACGACACACAACATCTATGAAAAACTGAAAAATGAAGGTGCTAGCATATGTTCCATGGGTATGAGTTCGGATTACACTCTTGCAATTAAATGTGGCTCAAACCTTATTCGTGTTGGTTCATCACTCTTCAAATAGTCTAGTAAAGTAAATCTCTTATCTGACACCCTTCCATAAATAAGATATTTTTTATCTTATTTATCTAAAATACATATTTATTAAGTTTAGTTTTATTATTAAATACATATACTTGATTTAAAGATATTAAAAAATTACAAAAGTGACTTTATGGAATTTTCTCTCCTCATTATTCTTTACTATGGTGTATTACATGCATTAGGTCCAGATCACCTTTCTGCTATTGCATTATTTTCTATAGGCAAAAAAAAGAAAGAGACATTTTTGCTCAGTCTCTTATTTGCAGCAGGCCATGGGCTCATGCTCTACTTACTTGCACTCTTTGTAAGTGAAATTGCAGATGATAGTCTATTAGAATATGGAGATGTTATCTCTTCTGGTGTCATACTTCTCATGGGTCTCTATCTTATCTATTTGGCAATTACTAATAAAATTCGTATTGACAATCATGAACATGATTCGCATAAACATATACATATTTACTATAAAGATGCTCACTTCCATGATAAAAGTTTACTTGTTACACTGGGACTACTTATGGGTGTAGGAGGTATACGTGGTATGCTTGTTACACTTAGTGTTGTTTCTCATCAATCAGTCGGATTAGACATGGTGCTAGCTTTTATCGTGGGTGTGAGTATTGTATTTTTACTCTTTGGTTATTTTATCTATTTAATTAACACAAACTTTTTACAATCAGCCAATGCACTACGATATGGTATATTTACAGTAGGGTTAACCTCTGTACTCATTAGTACCTACAATTTATCTGGAATCTCAAATGTCATGTAATAATACATTAAATGATGCTCTTAGCGCAGAACTAGTACTCAATGTAAATGATATTCATACCATTCATCAACTGCTTTATAATGGTGCAAATATAAACTATCAGTCAAAAGACGGTTGGTGCTTACTTTTTGAACTCATCTCTTTAAATAAATATAAAGATTTAAGATCTTTATATGAATACGGTATAGATATGAAACTTAGAGATACAAAAAATCGTTCAGCACTTTTTTGGACTATACATCATGGACATACAGATATACTCGATGTACTCACCACTTTAAAGTATCCAATAGATGAGCTTATTACAGATAATTTGCCTTCATTGCATTATGCTGTTTATAAGAGTAACCCTAAGATTATCAATATACTTTTAGATGCTGGTCTAAATATTGAATCTGTTGATGCACATCACAATACAGCACTAGATTATGCATATATCTATGACAAAAAGAACATGATAACACTACTCGAGCAAAGAGGTGCTTCTACTGCCAACTTAGAACATCTATAGTGTTTTAAGTTGGCAGCAGAAGCCATAACAAATAAAAAGGATAAAAAATGTTTAAATTAAAAGAAGTAAAAGCACACTGTGATGTTCCTTGTGGTATTTATGACCCAAGTGCAGCTCAAATAGCGGCACTTTCGGTAATCAGAATGGTTGACCTTATGTTAGCCGCAGAACCTAAACACGATACAGCTTACCATAATAATATGGCTCGCTATGTAGCGGTAAAAGAGACAGAAGCAATCAAATGTAAAGAAGAGATACGTATCATTTGGGGTGATTTTATTAAACCTCCACAAATTGCTGAAAACCCAGAAATTCACACTATTGTGCACAATATTATGATGCTTGGTGGTGCGGCTAAACAACATGCTTCTCGTGACAAAGCTATGGAACTCTTGGCAGAAGTGAACAAATTTGCAGAGATTTTTTGGAAAATCAAAGGTGTTAAAACTAAAGTAGCAAAATCACCTTATGCTCCAAATGAAGATGTAGTCTACCCAGTACTTTAATGCTTCAACTGTTTAAAATATCCGGTGACTCTCTCTATCCATTTTTAAAAAATGGTGAGAGGGTTATTTGCCGTAAAATTTTTGCTTCAACAAAAATCAAAGTAGATGATATGATTGTATTTCAAAAAAAGTCCCATGGTCTCATGGTAAAAAAGGTAAAACATATAGAAAAAAATGGCTATTTTGTAGAGGGTACAAATCCCTACAGCATAGATAGCAGAGACTTTGGTCACCTGTCACAAAAAGAACTTCAATACAAAGTTATTTTTAAATTTTAAGAAGCCATCTTATTACTACAGTGTACACACACACCATAAAGATTAATTTGCTGTTTTGAGAGTGAAAAGTTTTCTTGTTGTGTCATAGAGTTAAAAATATCATCCGCATTACTATTATGAGGTTTGTCCTCTACTTCTCCACATTCTGTACAAACTAAATGTATATGATCTGACTTTGTTAATTCATATTTAGATTTTTTTCCTGTAATGGGTACTTCAACAAGTACAGAATTTTCTACCATGAGTATAATGTTTTTATACACTGTAGCTAAAGAGAGCGAAGGGTATAACTTAACTACTTCTTCATAGATAGCATCTATAGACATATGTCCATGCTGCTCAATATGCTCTAAAATTGCTGTACGTTGAAATGTTGCTTTCAATCCATTATGATTTAATAATGTTGCATAATCTGTCATAGCTATCCTTTCAGTCTATTTATATAACTCAACTTACCAAAATGAACTCGAAGGAACTTCTAATAATAAACTCAATTATAGACTTAGAAAATGGAAAATACATGGCTAACACATGCCAACTCTCTATGAAAGAGAAGTCCGTGTTAAAAATGTAAGCGTGAACTTCATTCACTCTTACATCTTCACTGGTAAACTACAGGTCACCCTCATGTTTACCAAGGTATTCAGCAACACCATCAGTTGTTGCAGTCATACCTTCATCACCTTTAACCCAACCAGCTGGACATACTTCACCATGCTCATTAGTAAATAACATAGTATCTACCATTCTAATCATTTCATCGATGTTTCTTCCTAGTGGAAGGTCATTGATTACTGCATGTCTTACTGTACCATCAGCATCAATAAGGAATGAACCTCTAAGTGCTACTGCTTCGTCAAGAAGAACATCATAGTCTCTAGCAATTTGCTTAGAAAGGTCAGCTACAAGTGGCATATCAACTCTACCAATACCACCATTTTCTACAGCTGTTTCTCTCCATGCGAAGTGTGAAAATTGGCTATCTACAGATACACCAATAACATTTACACCTCTTTCTCTAAAGTCTGCTGCTCTTTTAGAAAATGCAATGATTTCTGAAGGACAAACAAAAGTAAAGTCAAGTGGATAGAAAAATAGTACGGCACCTTTTTCGCCTAGGTTGTCCATAAGATTAAAATCTTCTACTATTTGACCGTCTGCAAGGACAGCTGTTGCTGTGAAATCTGGAGCTTTTTTAGTTACTAACATATGTGTTCCTTAAGGATAATTTTTATTTACAAGGAAATATTATCTCAATATCATTAATATAAAGTTAATGTAAATCAATTTATGACTAGCTTTCATGATTTCCTTATAAATCATCCCGATATAGAGTATTTTATAAGGTTTTGAATAATTAACTATTTTATAGAGATGTTTTGATTTACATTAGAACATTTTTGATATACTCTTAATAATAAAATAACATAATAAAGGGACAAAGTGTTCCTTAAATAAATAGTTAGTTTACTAGGCTTAGAAAGGAAGTTGATTTGACATTTAAGGAGTTCTGTGTTTATTTAATAGTTGTATCTATATTTGCACCATTTACATTTTGGATATTTTTATCGAGACCCGAAACAGAAGTTTCAACAATAGTCTTTGTCAATTTATTTTTATCAATGAATATATATTCAATAATTCATACAAAATTTGAATTCACACATAGAAATATTCATAAAGAAAAAGATAGACGTAGTAGGCGAAACACAAGAATCTTGGGATTATTTGCGCAAGCCGTTGTGTCTTTAATGTTTATAGGAATTAGCTATCCAATTATGAATAATTTTAATTTCTTAAGACTCTTCATTTACATTATACCAATATTATTAACTTTATACTTTGTGTTAAAATTCAAAGATAAGCTTGAAGAAATGAGATATATATAAGAAAAATTTGGGGAGAAAAATGAACCCTTAAGTGGCTTCAGATTTCTCAACTCAAACGTTAAATCAAACTTTAGTTGAAAACCTTATAAAATCATCTATTTAAACGGCAACAATCCAAACTTCCTAACAAACGCCTCATCTATATCAATCAGCCCTTTTTCCTGTAAACTATCTAACACTTCTTTTGTACAAAAAGTATCTCCTGGCCATTCGCGGGTGAAGCCGTCTACTTCAGATTTGTTAGTGGCGTCTACTGCTATGAAAGGTTCTAGTACAACATCTCTGCCTGCATCTATGTTATTTACCACTCTCCAAACCAACATGTAAGGGTCTTCTATGTCATTGTTGGCTGTGTCTACTATGATGAGTAGTTTAATGTGTGACTGTAAAACTTCTAACTTCTTTATGAGTTTTTGTTGGGACTTCTTTTTGTCTACGGTTATGACACAGATTGGGTTTTTCGTATGTGTAAAGTACTGTTTTAGTGCCTTTGTGCGAGGCTGTATCTCTTGTATTTTCTTTAATAACTTTTTATCTGAGAGTAATACTTCTACACCCTCTTCTACTTCATCACCTGTAGCATCCACACCTAACTTGCCACCTACGAATTGTTCTTTAGAAGAGTGATCTAGATGGTCTACAATACCTTTTGTTATGAATACACGTTCAGTACTTAAACGGTTAAGTATATGTTCTGTCAGTACTTCAAAATCTTCAAGCTCGGGAGCATCTTCCCCAACAAACAGTGCATGTTTTACAAAACTCATCTGTCCTACACCCCAAAATGCATGCATAAACTGCATAGCATGACCTTTATAGAGTGTTTTCATCTTAGCCATAATAAGGTTATGGAAAACACCATTTTCTGGCATATTGTAGTCTATCAGGTCTGGTGCCATAGGTTTAAGCATAGGGAGGAAGACACGTTCGGTTGCCCAACCCATGTACTTGTCTTCTAGTGGTGGTTTTCCTACCACAGTTGCCGCAAAAACTGGGTTTTTTTTCATAGTAATGGTCTCTACTTCCATGAAAGGAAAAGGCTCTTTGGGTGTATAGTAACCTGTATGATCACCAAATGGCCCTTCGATCTCTGTGAGCGTAGGATCGACAAATCCTTCTATAACGATGTCAACATCACGTGGAATATAGATGTCATTGGTGATGGACTTCACTAGTTGTGCATTTTTATTACGTACAAAACCATAGAGTAACATCTCAAACATTCCATGAGGCATAGGTGCTTGACCACACCAAATGTATAGTGGGTCACCGCCAATGGCTACAGAAATTGGCATCTTTTTACCTGCATTTTGATACTGGTCAAAAAAATGTGACGAATCTTTGTGCACTTGCCAGTGCATCCCTAGTCTATTTTTATCGTACTGCTGGAGCCTATACATACCAAGGTTTTGCATTTTACCATCTAAACTCTGCGTATAGACCTGCCCCATAGTAATAAATGCTCCACCATCTTCTTCCCACGTTTTGAGTATTGGTAGCTGATGTAAGTCTACCTCTTCTTTAGGGATAATGACTTCTTGACACTCACCTTTAAATTTTAAACGTTTAGGAAATACATTTTTAAGTGAAAATAGCTTTGGTATCATGGCTAGTTTTGCTTTAAGACCTTTTGGTGCCTTAAGTTTTAAAAGTTCATCTATACCTTCAGCTAAAAGATCAGGATGCTTACCAAATATCTTTTCAGTCAAATCCTTATTGGCAAAGATATTCATAAGCACTGGCATATTATATTCTATGCCTTTCGCTTTATTAATAGGTTTTGTAAAAAGTATAGGACGAGAGTTATCTGTTTTTACTTCTACGTAAGCCACATGAGGAATTTCTAGTTCTACATCTAGTGGTGTATTAATTACCTTTAAATCGCCATTTTCTTTAAGCCATTGCACTACATCTTGCATTGTTACATCCCTTAACTTTATCTTAACTTTTTATAGATGGATTATAACTATAAAGTAATTTACATTATATGAATTATGGTATCATAATAAAAAGAGAATAAGGAGATATTACTATTATGTATAAAAATTACATCTATAAACTATTAAAGTATTTCCTTGTCATTGTCATTTTAATATTGATTACTCTTTTTTATTTCTTTAACACAAAAAGTGGACAAAAGAAAACCTATAGTGTTCTCTCCTATTACTTAACGAAAAAAGCTGGGTTTGATGTTGAAGTGCATGAGCTTGCTCTACGAAAATTTCCACATGTCACACTCAATGTACTAGCAGATGAAAAATATACTGTTAATATAGATGGATATTTAGAAAATATACCTCATGACTTTGCACTTGATTTAAACTTCAATATTACTAGTAACTGTATATCTACAAAAATCTGCCATATTGATGATCAAATAGATATTAAAGGTAAAATTACTGGGAAACCTAAACAGATTGTAGTCATAGGAAAAGGTAATATTCTTGATGGTACAGCACACTTAAGTTTGAAACAAAATAAAAAAGTCTATGAAAATGTTCGGTTAGAACTACATGATGTAAACTCTACAAAACTCCTAAAACTTCTTGACCAAAAAGCGCTTTTTAATGGTAGCTCTGATGCTATTATTCATTTTGATTACCTCTCTAAAAAAAGTAGAGTTGGTACAATTTCCTACAAAGTATATGACAAAAACCTCTATGGTGTTCCAACAACCTTAAATGCCCAAGTAAACATTGTTGATGACAACCATACGTTTACCATCAATGCTATATCAGATGATGGTGCACTCTACCTCACTAATGGTCATTATAATAAAAAGACAAAACAAGCACACGCCTTGTATACGCTAGACATTACAAAATTAGAAAGTTTTAAAAAACTTTTAAAACAAAAATACTTAGGGCCATTTCAGCTCAATGGTAAAATCCAATATGACAATAAACAGATAGATATTACAGGTGTCTCCAAAAGTCTAGGAGGTACACTTGATCTTAAATATGATAAAAAACATGTAGATGTTCAGTTAACAAATATTCCTTTTCGCTCCTTTATGCAACGTATAGACACAGATACTATACTTGATGCCAACACCTCTGGAAACATAACCTATGATTTAGAAAAAAAAGAAATGTTAGCAAAAACTACATTAGAGAATATTCAATTTATCCCATCAAAATTTATAGAATCACTGAAGAAAAAGTTTAATATTAATCTGGCTACAGAAACATTTGATACTAGCACTATAAATGCAAGCTATAAAGATAATACATTCTCATCTCAAATTACATTAGCCAATGACAAAAGACACCTTATACTTACAGATACCCAGTATGATTCCAAGAAAAAAGCACTTGATACTTTTATTGAATTAAAAATGGCTGGACAACTTCTAAGTGGTGACCTTTATGCTAGACTAGATGAATACATTACAGATGATTTATATCTTAAGTTCTCAGGTAAACTCAACCAATACTATCATCTCAAACTTGATGGATTAATCAATCAAGATCTCATCAATATGGACTACACACTAAATTCAGAACGTCTACCTAGCCATATTGTTACTATAGAAGATATTGTCAGTATTAGAGGTCATTTAAATGGTCCACTTAATCGCTTACGTATTCGAGGACATGGTCAAGCCTTAGATGGAAATGTCAATTTTGATACCATCAAGAAAGGTAGTAAATTTGAAAATGTACATGTCAATATGGCAGATATTCACGCAAAAAAACTCTTTACACTTTTAGGAGCACCTGAACTTCCAAATGGTAAAGCAAATATTAACTTAGTCCTTGAATACTTAATCAATGAGCAAAAAAAAGGAACCCTTCAGTATACCCTTAAAAATGCACACTATAAAGCATCGCCTTTAACTTTTCATGCAAATGTAGCTATAGAAAACTTAAACCATACGTATGAAGCAAATGCAACACTAGGTAATGCTGACATAACATTGCGTAGAGGTAGTTACAATGAACGTGATGCCTCATCTGAAGCTCTCTACACCATCAATACTAAAGATTTATCTGAATTTGAAGAACTGCTAGGATACAAATATCTAAACGCACTCTTTACTATGGGAAAAGTTAAATATAATAATAAGAAATTTCAAATTCGAGGGCTATCAAAAACTTTTGGTGGAGCAGTAGATTATTTCTACAAAGATGATATGTTATTTATGGATTTAGAATCTATTTCTCTACGTCGTTTTATGTTATTATTCCCTTATCCACACATTTTAGATGCAACTCTTGTAGGTAATATTAACTATGATTTCAATGAAAAGAAGATTCTTTTAAATACTGCTTTGAAAAATACTAAATTTTTACCAAGTGATCTAGTTGATTCATTATATGAAAAAGCTGATGTCAATCTACTTCTAGAAACATTTCACGATAGTTATTTAAACGCATCTTATCAAAACCATATTTTAACTGCCAATTTAAAATTACAAAACTTTATAAGCCATTTTTATCTTAGTAATGCAATTGTAAATACTAAAGAAAAAACAGTCAATGCCTTTTTTGATTTTAAAATGCAAAAACAAGAGTTTTCTGGAAAAATATTTGGTAGTTTGGACCATCCAGAGATAAACCTAAATATACAAAAACTCATCCGATACCAAATGGACAAACAGTTTGATACCTATATGGGTAAAGGCAACCGACAGATAATGGATAGTATGCCTATGGGAACAACAGCAAAAGATGTTGCTGCAGGTATGGGTGCTGGTTTTATGGGGATGTTTTTTTAAACCAATAATATATAAAAAAGGGGACAAAGTATGCGCGTTATTTTAAAATATTTATTTATAAATATCGCTATAGTTATCTCAGCAGTTTTGCTTCTCTCCTACACACCTTTTGGAAATGCTTTAGTCTATAACTATATTGGTCATCAACTTAGTAAAAAAGCTGATTTAAATATCACTGTCGAGTCTATAGACCTTCACAACTATCCCATTGTTGATATTGACTTGGACATAGAAGAAAAAGCTAAACTCTCTTTACATGGAACACTCTACTCCACATGGCTCAACATGCAATATGTATTAACAAGCAACTGTATATCTACCGATGTTTGTACCATCAATGACGATGTATCCATTAAAGGAGAAGCTATAGGTGCTTTTGATAGTTTATACATTACAGGAAAAGGTAAAGCATTTGATGGTAACGTCACATATAGAGCCATAAAGTACCCGACTAAATTTGAATATGTAAATGTCTTAATGCATGATGTAAATTCAAGCAAACTCTTCACATTACTAGGGCAGGAGAGCATTGTTGAACCATTAATGGGGGGGAAGGCTAACACTGAAATTAACTTTGATATTATGGAAGAAGAGTATAGAAAAGGTACAATTACCTATTCAATTAAAAATAATAATCATTTTGGCTTTCCTCTTAATATGTATACAAAAATAAACATTGATGATGTAAATCATACTTTTAGTATTGACATCAATTCACCTTATCTTACTTTGAAAATTCAAGAGGGGGAGTATAATCAAGAAAATAGTAAAATAGAAGCATTCTATACTCTAGACATCAAAGATTTATCTCAATTTGAAATGCTCTTTGGATACAAGTACCAAGGTGAATTTTTCTCTAAAGGAAAAATAAATTATGATGAGTATTTGTCAATCACAGGGATAACAAGAAGTTTCAATGGCATTATGGACTATACCTTTGAGAAAAAAGGACTTTGGATAGATTTAGATGATGTCTCTTTAAAACAGGTCATGACACTCTTTCCTATACCAAGCACTTTAGATGCTGATGCAACTGGAAAAATGTACTATAATTTTGTAGCGAATACATTTCTGGTCAATGCTAAACTCAATAATGCAAAATTTTTGCCTTGTGATTTAGTAGATATATTTTATAAAAAAACAGGTATAAAATTACAAAAAGAAACATTCAATAATTCAATACTAGATGCAAGTTATCATGATGGCATTATTGCAGGTAATCTAAGGTTGCATAATAAAAAGAATCACTTAAATTTAAAACACGCACAAATTAATACCAACAAAAATACGCTATCTATACATTTTGATATGTATATGAAAAGAGAAGGATACCTAGGTAAGGTGTATGGATCACTGGATGAACCTTCGGTGAATTTAAACTTAAGTAAACTCATAAAACATAAAGTAGAAAATAGATTTGATAAAGTCATTGGCAAAAAAAATAGAGAAAATATAGAGAAAATGATAAAATCTATTCCATTAGGAAAAGCAGCAGAAGATGTCGTATCTGATGCTGCAAGTTCATTTATTAAAATGTTATTTTAAAGTTAAATTATAATCTTTGGGGCATTTCATCTTTAAATGCGATACTTTCTGCCTTCTCCAAAATATCTAAGGCACCATCTGCAATCATCTCTTCTGCCAATTGTAATCCAAGCATGGTACACTCAGATACTTTTGAAGTAAGTTCTTTATGTACACTATTTGTACCATCTGGATACCCAAGCATAGCCTTTATCTTTATGCTATCATCTGTAATCACTGCATTGACAGCAAGAGGTGCGGAACATCCAGCACCAATAGCAGAGACAAAGTCACGTTCAAGTTTTGAGCAAAGATTAGAAGGTTCATCATTTAAACTCATCGCTATCTCACGTACACTGTTATTACTACTAACTATCTCTATACCCAGTGCAGCTTGCCCCATAGGAGGTATAAAAAAATCAAGCTTTTCAACAAAAGGTATATCTTTTAGAAGATCAAGTCTATAAAGACCAATAAAGGCAAGTATAATGGCATCATACTGACCTTCTTTAAGCTTTTTCAGTCTAGTGTTGACATTACCTCTTAACTCTTTGACTTTTAAGTCTGGACGACGTTCTAACAACTGCATACGTCGTCTTAAACTTGTCGTTCCAACCAATGCACCTGAAGGCAGGTCATCTAAACTTTTATAGGTATGAGAAAGCAATACATCACTTTGGTCTTGACGTTCAGTAATAGCACACAACTCTAACCCTTCAGGAATATATGTAGGGACATCTTTTAATGAATGTACAGCTAAATCCGCATTTCCAGCAAGCATTTCATCTTCAAGTTCTTTCGTAAAGTGACCCTTCCCCCCAATAAGTGCTAAAGGTTTATCGAGTATTTTATCACCCCTGGAAGTGATTTCATTTAACGCAACAACTACATTGGGAAAAGAAGATTCAATTCTCTCCTTTATATGATAAGCTTGCCAAAGTGCGAGGTTACTCGCTCTTGTTGCTATAATTAACTTTTCCAATTTTTCCCTTTATTTTATCAGTGCTTTGTAACCATCACGATTTTTATCCCATTTTCCATCAATGTAAATAGTCGGTGTACCAGATACCATCATTCTACCTGCAACATCGGCATCTGCTTTTAAGGCATCTTTTACTTCTTGTGCATCTACTTTTGTAGCCGATACACTATATCCTGCATGATCTTGTACTGCTGAGAGTATTTTCGTTATATTAGTCTCTCGTGGGTCAATTTTTAATGAGTATATTTTTGCAAGCACATCCATTTTTCCTTCATGCTGTGCAACATGCATAACACGTGTCAAAACATCTGAGACAGGGTGAATACGTAAAAGTGGTAAATGATAATAATATAAAGCTATTTTTGTCGGATTCTCTTCTGCTGCTTTAAAAATTTGTGGCACTAACTCCTGACAAAAAGGACATTGTGGGTCAGAAAATACAATCACCTTATGTTTAGCATCTTTGTTACCAAATATTAAATGTGCATCATCATACATACTCTCTGGTACAGATGGTTTAATAGTATCTCTATAGTTCATACCCGTTTTTAAATCTACAAGGTTCCCTGTCACTAAACCATCTTTAACAAACATTATCTCTGGTGCATGTATCTCTTTTTTTTGATATTCTAAATCCATAGTTGTGAGTAAGACATTCCAACCTGGCAAGTTCTTATCCGTTTTTGACTCAATTACAGTCACACCTTTCACTGTAACTTGTGGATTTTTAACCACGGCCTTTTTAGCATAATTAACCAACAGTGCGTTATCAAGTTGTGCATTTGCACTTAGTGTAACAGTAGCTACGAGTAAACTACTCAATAATTTCGACATCAATGACATTGTCATCTCCTTTTTTTGTATGTGAATTAGTTTGTTCTGGCGTTATTTTAGCAATAAATTGTAAATAGAGCGTGTAAATAAAAGCAACAATTCCTAAAAAATCACTCAATACTCCAGGGACAATAAGTAACACTGAACCAGCCAAATAGGATGTGGCAGCATTTTGAAAACTTTTGCTACTTAATTTCCCAGACTGCACAGCCTGCATATTGCCCATAAGACTCAGAGGTGAATATTTAAGTAGTTTAATACCAATAAACATACTAATCATTATCCAAACCACTGACCATAAAAAACCAATATTCTCTCCGACTTTTAGTGAGATATATAGTTCAAGTAATAGTATTGGTATTAAAAGAAAAATCATTTTTTAAAAAACCCTTGGCAATACATCTTTACTTTCTAAATAGTCAACTATCTTACCTGCTAAAGCATCATACTCTTCAACATTATCTATTTTTTCCACATTGAAATTAAAAACAGTTTTCTCCATTGATTTTCTCTCAATTAACTCTATTGAACCCTCTTTCACACCCTTACCTAACACTAATGCATAAGGAATACCTACAAGTTCAAAGTCTTTCATCTTTGGACCAAATCTCTCTTTTGTTCTATCATCTAGAAGCACATCCACATGATGTTTATCTCTAAAGTTTTTGTAAAGCTGTTCACCCAAATTATTTTGCATGCCATCTTTTGCATTTGCTACAATAATATCAAGTGTAAATGGTGCAGATTCTTTCGTCCAGACACACCCTCTGTCGTCATGGTTTTGTTCTATAATCCCCGCAAGTAAACGACTTACACCGATACCATATGTTCCCATTTCATATGCTTGTGCTTTCCCCTCTTCATTTAAAAAGGTTGCATTTAAAGATTTAGAGTACTTTGTTCCAAGTTGAAAAATATGCCCAGCTTCTATCCCTTTTGTAAGACGTAATACTGCACCACATTTACATAAATCACCCTCTTTAAAGTCTGTAGCGACTTCTACGTTTGCACCGTAATCACACTTATCACAGACAACAATGTCATCTTCTCCAGAGGCAGCGAGTATCATAAACTCTTTCGAGCCATCACCACCTATTTGACCTGAGTCTGCCTCTACAACCCTAAAATTTAGACCTAGTCGTGTAAAGATAGTTTTATAGGTCTCTTCCATATGGATAAATTCTCTTTGCATATCTTCAAAACTAGCATGAAAACTATACCCATCTTTCATAAGAAATTCTCTTCCTCTCATAAGTCCAAATCTTGGGCGTATTTCATCACGAAACTTAAGATTTATTTGATAAAGATTTAACGGCAATTGTTTATAGCTTTTTACAGTTTGACGTACAAGGTTTACCATCGCTTCTTCATTGGTCGGACTAAGTAAATAGTCATTTTCCTTACGGTCTTTAAAACGTAATAGTTCTTTACCGTACTCCTCAGAACGTCCAGACTCTTCCCATAAACTCATAGGTGTAACAAAAGACAAAGATGTTTCCAAACATCCTGCTTTATCTAACTCATCCTTAACCACAAACCTTACTTTATCAAGTATCTTTTTTCCTAAGGGTAAAAAATTATAAAGCCCTGAACCTCCTACAGATTGTATAAGTCCAGCACGAATCAAATATATATGACTCGCAAGTGTTGCATCATTGGGTGTTTCTTTACTCGTAGGTAGTAATAATCTTGAAAATCTCACGCGTTATATCCTTTTTTATGATGATTATTTTTATACTGTTTTAAATCTATGTTTTCAATATTTATATTAAACATTTTAGTGACTGCTTCCATACAATTTGCATTTTTTTTCTCTGTAGATGATTTTCGTAAATGTTGTGTGGGGTCATGTAAAAATCTATTAAACATTTGTTCTGCCATCTTACGCATATTCTCTTCATCCTCTTTAGGTACAAAGCCTTTTTTTATTGCACGTTCTAACTCCATTTCAATGGCGCTTGCAACATTTAAGCGCATTTGCTTGATTACAGGCTCAACTGAGAGTGTTCTAAGCCAAGTATAAAAGTCATCTTTATATTTTTTTACAATTTCAGCTGCACATACGGCTTGTTCTTCTCTAAGTGCATGATTACTCTCAGAAATCGCACGTAAATCATCAATCCGAAATATAGAAAGTTTTTCTAATTCCATATCTTCAATATCTCTTGGAATTGCCATATCAAACCAGAGTCTAGCAAGTGATTCATTGATAATGTGTTTTTTAGTGATTATAGGTTTTTTTGAAGATGTCGCAGAAAAAACAAGACGATAACGATTGATATACTTTTCTAATTTATCTAATTTATCTACCTTAACATTTTCTCCCAAGTTCTTAACAAGTAATTCGATTTTTTCTACATCACGACCTAAAATAACAACATCGCTTCCAGCTCTCAATAGATGTTTAGTTGCCAATATGCCCATCTCTCCTGCACCAATGACTACACTTGTCATTCCAGATATATTATCACCTAGAAGTGTATGTGCCTGTGCAACAGCAACAGACGCAATAGAGATAGGATTTTGTGATATATGTGTAATATTTCTTACCTGTGCAGCACACTTGACAGCATAAGCAATAAGACGGTTGAGTTTACGGCCTGCGGTCCTATTTTTATGAGAAAGTGCAAAAGACTCTTTGACTTGACCCGTAATTTGAGACTCCCCTACTACCAATGAATCAAGTGAAGAAACCACAGAAAAAATATGTTCCACTGCCTCTTCATCATCGTAACGCACTGCCATATTTTTAAGTGTGTAGAAGTTTAAATCACTCTTTTTTGCCATAAGCCCAAGTATCGTATGATAAGATGAAAAGTTGTTTTTTGTAGCAAGTACAATCTCTACACGGTTACATGTAGAGATGATAAATGCTTCATTTATAAACTCAAACTCTGTAAGTAAATTAAGCATCTCTATGGTTTCATTGTCATTTGAGAATGCAAGATTCTCACGCATGCTTTGCTCACAATTTTTATGAGAAAAACTCACCACTTGATAATACACTTAAAAGTCCCTCTCAATCATCGCCATAGCAATATGACTTAATGCATTTTCACCACGTTCATTCATCAATGTTATTGCTTCTTCAATCAAAGTTTTTGCTTCTTGATAAGACTTTTTTATGATATTATTTTCTTGCATCATCAACATAATCCACTCTGTATTATTGTCAGAAAGTTTTTTTCCATGTAATGATTTTAATTTCAATTTATTTTCATCATCCAATGCTTCATATAAATAGATATAGGGTAGTGTCGTTTTACCTTCTACAAAATCATGTAGAGAAGGTTTACCTAATGTCTGAGTATCCATAGTAATATCTAAAATATCATCTATCATTTGAAAGGCAATACCTAAGTTACGTCCATATATTTTATAAGCTTTAGGGTCTTTATTTGCAAGTAATGCAGCAGCACCTGCACAAGCTTCCATCAATGATGCAGTCTTTTGATAAATCATTTCTAAATAAATCTTTTTATCTATATTAAATGATTTTGAAAGTGATACATCTTTTAACTCACCAAGACTTAACTGTACGACAGAATTTGAAATCATTTTAGAGATTTCAGGTGAAATATTGTTAAGTTCAAAAAAACCTTTAGCGTAAAGTATGTCACCTAACATAATAGCTGTTTTGTTCCCATAAAGTGCATTGAGTGATGGTTTAGAACGACGTGTATAAGCATCATCGATGACATCGTCGTGTAACAAAGATGCCGCATGAATCATTTCTACAACAGCTGCAGTTTTAATCACAGGTAAAGATGTACCTGCAATCTTAAGTATCAGCTTTGCACGAAGTCTCTTACCATGTGGAAGTTTTGCATAGAGTGCACTTACCTCTTTGTCATCTAGTTCTTCAACAAACTGCCCAATTTTTCTTTCTACTGCGCTTAACACTATAACTATCCTAAAAATGATTTATATACAAGTATTTATTATAACTAAATCAAGTTAATCTCTATCCGTGTTGCTCCACAAAAGTTTCATAATCACCATCGAAGTCAATAATTGTTCCATCTTCATTTATTTTTATAATTCTATTGGCAAATGCATCAATAAGCTCTCTATCGTGAGAAACACAAATCACGCCACCTTTATAGTTATGCAATGCCTCTCCAAGTGCAACAATAGCCTCTAAGTCTAAATGATTATTTGGTTCATCCATCACTAAGAAGTTTGAAGCATCCATCATAATTTTACTTAACATAACACGGTGTTTTTCTCCACCAGAACAAGCGTCTATCTTTTTCTTTTGTTCTTCACCTGAGAAAAGCATACGTCCAAGTGTTTTACGTATATCATCAATGTGCCATTTCACATCAAAACCTTGTATCCATTGAGGAAGCTCTTCATCACCTACTACTATGTCTGTAGTATTTTGTGGAAAATATGAATAACTTATGGTTTGTCCCCAATTATAGCTACCTGCATCGGACTCTATTTCACCCATAAGTATTCTAAGTAGTGTGGTTTTCCCTACACCATTAGTTCCAATAAGTGCTATTTTGTCACCCTTATTTACCTGTAAGTTTAAATTTTCAAATACGCTTTCTCCATCATACGACTTACTAAGCCCTTTTGTATCAAGTACTTCATTTCCGATGTCACGGTGTGCCTTAAACATAATTGATGGGTCACGACGTGAAGAGAGTTGTATCGCTTCAACATCTAGTTTATCTAATTGTTTTTGTCTTGAAGTTGCTTGCTTTGCTTTAGAAGCATTTGCAGAAAATCTTCTAATAAAAGACTCCAACTCATCTTTCTCTTTTAATGCTTTATTTCTATCTGTCTCAGCCTGTTTCGCTATGAGGTTTGCAGCAATATACCACTCATCATAATTTCCCGTAAATTCACGGATATTTTGAAAGTCAAGGTCAAGTATATGTGTTACCACACCATTGAGAAAATGTCTATCATGTGAAATAACCATCAGTGTACCCTCATGACGTTTTAGTTCTTCTTCAAGCCATGCAATAGTAGCCATATCAAGGTTATTCGTAGGCTCATCAAGAAGGAGTACATCTGGTTTTAAAAACAATACCTGTGCAAGTAGTATCTTAAATTTATCTCCTCCTGTGAGTGAGGACATAAGCTCACTATGTTGTGAAGATGGAAAACCCAATGCTTCTAGTAATTTTTCAATTTTCACGTCAGATTCATACGTAGGGTCTTCATCTGCACATATCATCTCTAATTCACCTAAACGGTTGTTTACTTCATCAGATTCAAAGTCACCTTCCATATAGAGTTTTTCTTTCTCTTTTTGCGCATCAAAAAGCTTTTTATTTCCATAAAGTACTGCGTCACTGAGTGTATATTCTTCAAAAGCATACTGGTTTTGAGAGAGCATACCTAGTTTCAATCCAGGTTGAAGTTGCACCTCTCCATCACTTTGTTCTAATTCACCTGCAAGGATTTTCATAAATGTAGATTTACCTGCACCATTTGCCCCTATAAGCCCGTAACGTTTACCTACATCCATCGTCATATTTATCTTATCGAAAAGTACTCTTTTCCCATAGCGTTGTGTTAAGTTTACTGTACTAAGCAAGTTAATCCTTCAATCAAATTATTAGTTGCCATTTTAGCATAATGCACTGAAAATCTGTTATCATCATAAATGGTATATTCATTTAAGTTATTTGCTGTTCTATGCTATATAATTTAACATACCAATAGAAAATATTATAATACAGTAATTTAATATAAGGATATTCATGAAAACCATCTATCTCATTCGCCATGCTAAGTCTGACTGGAGTGATGGTACATTGAATGATTTTGAACGTGGCCTACGTAAATCTGGAAAAAAAGATTTGAAAACAATTAGTTCCTATTTTGCACTTCAAAAAATAAAACCTGATTTGGTACTCTCTAGTTCTGCTCTACGTGCACAAACAACTGCAGATAAATTAACAAAAAAAATAGGATACAAAGGCCCTATACATTATATGGAAGAGTTATATCTTACACGTCCAGAAAAAATTTTAGATACACTCGCCTTACAAGATGACGTATATAAAAACATATTTCTAGTTGGACATAACCCCGAACTTACAGAACTAGCAAATATATTTGTAGAAGATAATATTTTTAAACTACCTACTCTATCTATTTTAGCAATTTATTTTGAGATTGATGAATGGTCAAAGATTCGAGAGAAAAAAGGAAATATTGATTTTTTTATACAGCCCAAACAATTTAAATATTATGTACCAAAACAAATACGAACAACATTAGGGTAATAAACTTAACATAGAAAATCATGATACAAAATCTAAAATATTTGCCGGAATAAAAAAGCTATGTATATATTGACTCTCTTTTAAATCACTGTTTATATTTCCACTTAAAGACTGTATAAGCTTACGTGCAATATGTAACCCTTCCCTACCTTTTTCTTGTTTATATTTATTTGATTTAAACATATTTTGAAGTATATTATTTTTGACTTCACTTACTATACTAATCACTATTCTTAGCTCTTTATTCACATAGTCTATAGTTATTTTTATCGGTGATTCACCATTAGATAATTCATAAATATCCATGAGTAAATGATATATAATGCTATGTAGCTTCGGTGCATCCAAGACTAAAGAGAGAGGTACAACTTCCTTTTTGTTGATTACAATTTGTATTTTATTTTTAAAAAGTGTCTCTTCATATCGATATAATTCAGATATAACATTCTCCATAGGATACTTTTTCAAAATTGGCTTGACTTGACCTGTATTATAAAACTCATCAATGAGTTCATCTATCCATTTTGAATTTTTAATATACTTATTAATCTTAGGCAATTTTTTTCTTGAGTTTGTAGCATAAAGTATAATTTCAAACAAGATATAAGCATAATGTGTGCCCTTAAACCTATCAATAACATCTCGTAAAATAAACTCTCTATTGTTATCTTGATACATAGAAAAAGTAGATGAGACATCAAATTTATTATTTTTCTCTAAATTACTATAATGCTCTTTAACCTTTTTATTTTTTTCAATATATTGATTTTCTAAAGATAGTTGATTCTCTTCTAAAATTTTAATCTGCTTATCTTTCTGTAACCTTAGTGTATCAATTTCATTATTTAATGTAGAAAGAGTTAATTTGTATTTTTGAAGTTCTTTCATTAAGATGGCATTCTCAGCGTAAGCTTCTTCTAGTTCAACTTTTAGTTTTCTAACTTCTATTCTATTGTCTTTACTTGCAGTTTTTTCTACAGTGGTCTTAGGCTTTAATATTAAAGAATCTAACTCTTTTTTTACAATATTTTCTTTATTAAAAACTTTTATAAGTAAAGGTTCTAATAAATCTAATTTTTCAATATCTTGATGTGAAAAATTTTTACCTTGTCTTTTGGTTCTAAAAACAGACAAAAGACCTTTGACCTGATTATTATCAATAATAGGTAGTACCAACATACCTCTTACAACATACTTTTCTGGATTATCCAAAGTTGCACTATAATACTGATTGCTTAAGATATGATTATCAAACTGTACACTTTTAGCTTGTATAACAGTATTCAAAAATGAAGGCTCTATACTTTTAAGGGATTCTTTTTTGTCCAACCTTAGAATACTATGCATCTCTTTATTGTATTGATAAAGTGTCACATACTCTGCATAGATAAATTTTTTAACTAAGGTTTCAATCTCAATAATATTAGTTACTTTATTCTCTATTGAATTGTGTTTAATATAATTAGAAATCTCTTTTAAAATATTTTCATTCTTCATTTTTTAATTCTATATAATACTTATAAATCTCTCATGCTTTGTGACATAGAAATAATTCTTTTCTCCATTATCATTTTAGCAAGTGCCACATTCCCATCGTCTCTAAATATCGTAAATATAGTTAGCTTTGAGAAATTATCTTTTCCTGTACTTCCTGAACTATTCACTAAAAATACATGGCCATCTTCTGTTCTTGTCTCAGCCAGTGATGCTTCAGCAAAACCAACATCTAACGATGATTCAGATACCATTCTAAAAGCATCGTTAAAAATACTAGCTGAATATGCAATATCTACATTAGTGTTCTCTTCATCAATATAAAGTGTCTCACCTGAATAATTTAACACCGCAGATCCTAAGTATCCATTGACAGAACGTAATTTTTTCATCTCTTTCTCAAATGCAATCATAATTTATTCCTTTAACTATTTTGAATTTTTTTCATGGTGTCATTAAATGTATCAAATGATCCACCACTCTCTTTTATAAATGCTTCTAAAATCTCAAATGAAGCACTCATTCCACCTATATTTTCAGCCTCTTTTAATTGATTGTAGAGTGGTTCAATGACTTTTCTTGCATTGGCACTCATTGCTCTTCTGGTAGAAACATAGTTTCTAAAACTTCCGTCTGGATTGTTAGCAACTCGTACATGTGCCAACACCCAATAAAAACCGCCATCTTTCGAAATATTTTTAACAAATGCAAAAACATCTTGCCCATTTTTTAATCTATCCCATAAAAACTTAAATATGATTTTTGGCATATCAGGGTGACGTATAATTGAGTGCGGTCTATCTAGTAATTCACCTGGTGTATAACCTGCAAGTTTAAAAAAGATAGGGTTTGCATAAGTCACATCACCCGCTTCATTTCCTTTAGATACAATAATATCTACACTTGTTACAGGGTGTTCAATATTTGTTGGTTGTATAGCCATGTAATATCCTCTTTAATATATCTTCTATACTTTATTGTATCACTTCAATTTTTATCTATCACTTAAAATAAAGTTTTCTTTGCAAGTATAATGAGTGCAAATAGATATAATAAGAGCAATGCTATTTTATGATTTTTAGGTGCAACGATATCTTTTAACCATATACCTAATGTGACACCTATGAGTGATGCAACAGCCACAATAAGACCATTTTCAAAGTCAATCGTGCCAATACTTAATCTACTTATAAGTCCCGCGACAGAAGAAAATACAACGAAAAAAAGACCTACACTCACTGCCTTCTTTATAGGGTAATGTAATATACCAACGAGTAATGGTGTCAAAATAATAGACCCACCAATACCAAGTGTAATTGCAAAGATCCCAGTAAGTAAGCCAATGATAAAAAGTACAGGCTTAGGTAATGTTTTTGTTTTACTATCATCTTCATGATGTTGGGAGAAAAAAAGTCTAAATAGTGCAAAAGTCAAAATACCAAAAAATAGTCCTTGAAGGATATTGTCTGGTATATAGCTTGTTACATAACCACCAATATATCCCCCTAAAAATCCACCAGAACCAATAAAAAGTCCTTCTCCTAAAAGAAGTAAACCTTTTTTATAATTCAAGTAAGAACCAAAAATAGAAGAAAAGACCATCTGCACAATAGAAATACCAATAGCACTTTTAATATCAAAGCCAAATAATAAAAGTATAGGTGTAAGTATCATACCTCCACCAATACCAAAAAAGCCTGACATTGTTCCTATAAATATTCCCACAATAAACAGCTCTACAAACATAATTAGACTCCAAAAATAAACTTAAAAGTATAGCATATTTAATTATGTAGGAGTCTCTAAAAAAATATGACGAAAAAAAAGAAGAGTTTAATCATAATATAAACTTATGTTTAAATTAAGTTAATATTATATATAATACGTTTATAAACATTCTAAAAGGATACAAAATGAACAAAATTATATTATCTATACTTGCAACTTTTGCGCTATTAGTTACACCAACAATTATGATGGCAGGTGAAACAGAAAAAAACCCTAACAGTTGGGTTGAAGAAGTAGCAACAGATTTTGGTACAGACAGTTATGATGTAGATGGCTGTTTTTGCTAAAACTAGCAGGTATTATTTAGGGTAGGTAATAAACCTACCCTTATTTTACATATTTACTATTGAACAGTAAATGTCTCTTTCCTAATTACTCTAAATTTCGTAGCTTCCTCATTATCTTGAAGATCAAACTTTTTTAATGCTTTTGGCTTTACCAAGTAATAACCAAATGTTGCGGTCACTACATCACCACTTTTTAAATCCCATTTATATGGATAAGCAATTTTAGTATTTGCTGGTATCGTTGTATTTTTGACAATCTCTGTTGCCAACCAAGGTGCAGTTGGTACAGGAGACCCACCTTTTTTACTACCAATTGTTTTTGCAATCACTCTATCTTGCATCTTTGTAATACTTCCTCCACTGTTTACAGTCACTACGAGTTTAGCAGAACGTAATGGATGCATTGTAGAGGAATGTGGCACATCATGATTAATCACAACTGTGAACATTTTGTTATTGTCTTTTGTTGAGATATTCATCGTAACATACTGAGATAAGTGTGTCAAATCACCATGTAAACCTGGGAAACCATGAAATGTATGTGTTTTAGACGTTGACATAGTTGATGGTGGACCATCTACCTTATGCATATGACACTCTATACAATTCTTTTTGGATGCGTTATTATTGATATCTGTTGCACATACTTGAAACTCTTTTTTATTTGATTTATGCGAATGACACCCCATACACATCTTACCGTTTTCAAATATACTCTTATTAGTTTCTATGCCATGATAAGGCGATGAACCTGGCTTTGACTTAGAAGTAAAATAGACTTTATCTTTTAAGGAAACCATATTTTTATTCATAGCTACACCATGTTTCACATCTTCTATACGGTGACAATAAGCACAAGATACAGCTTCATTTTGAGTTTCATTATCTGGATCTGGTGTCACACCATTGTGTGATTTAAGTAGTGCACTTAAATTATCTGCTGTAGGTACATGACAATGTCCACATCTGTATTTCTCTAGTTTGTTATATTGTGGGTGTTTATCGTAAACTGCACCATGTATTGGGTCTTTAAATATTGTTGCTTTTGCATGTTGTGAAGTTTTATACTCAGCATAAATTGCTGGGTGACAAGAACTACACTCTTTATTTTTAGCAAATTGCATATTTGCAAATGCAAAACCGGTCAATAAACTAAATAGTAATAATTTTTTCATCATATTTCCTTTTTATTCAAAAACAATAGTTCTAAAATGCATAGTTCATAATCAAACGAGTATGATTTTGCGTTCTTTTTTTCGTAGCAATACTATACTCTGAAGTACGATTTGCATTAAATAACTTCAGTGTAAGTTGTGGTAGAGGCTTATAAACAATAGCTATATCTCTCTCAGTTGCATCTCTTTGTGATGGACGAGAAAATGCTGTTCCATCTGGTTTTTTACCGTTTAAGTTCATATCTGACTGTCCATAGTCTGCATAAGAAACCATAAACTTTAGGTTTTTAAGTGGATTATATACAAGTGTAGCTTTATAGGCATCTACATCACCACGGTACTCATTACGTGAAAAGATGGAAGATGTATATCCTGGGTTTGAACCCCAAGCATTCAGTAATCCCCCTTCATCTTTACTGGTATAAGCAAGTTTACCAATCACTTTACCCCATTTTAGTACGGCTTCAGCTCCAACCATTGTTCCACCATAGCTTTTTTCATAAAAGGCATTGTCTATATTTTGGTTCCAGACTTGGGCTGAAAGTTTCATCCCTATACCTTTACCTAGTGGTATCTTATATGAAGCATCTGCATATATATTGTTTGCAACATCATCAACCATAAAATCCCATACTCTAAAGTTAAATCTTTTTATTTTCTTTTCATAACCAAAAACTAAAATACCACTAGAGTCATTACTCTTCACTGTGTCACTAATATCAAAATATGTACCTCTTTCTAAATAGGCAACAGAATTTTTAAATGGAGTAATTGCCATACCTGCTGCAGCCGTATTTTCTCCTATAAGACCAAAATCAGCTGCAGATCTAGAACCATAAGACATTTTTGTAATATAGGCTAAGGTTGCTTTACCACCCAATATTTTTCCATCAAGTCTTGCAAACTCATATAAATTAGGTACATGTGTAATTTGAATTTTTGTAAAAGGTGACTTAAATTGACTTCTTGCCAATGTCGCCTTTAGTCCATGTGAAGCATAAGAAATGTGCGCACCCCATGCTGTACCAGCATCGAGCTCACTAGGACTTTTAACTTCATTCAAAAACTGACCATAGGCTATAGCTGTTTCATCTGTATCTGTTAGACCAGAATCCATAACACCATATATTTCTGCACCTACTTTCAGACCTTTTGTTAGTTCCATACCATATCCAAGACCAAAACCAAGTGTACTTCCCGTTACAGGGTCAAAACCATTATCATTTCCATCAAAAATATGATGCATTCTTACATATCCATGTACTGCCCCATCATCTGCTGTGATAGGTTTTTTCACATACTTATATTTTGCCTTTGTATATATAGGTGCCACAATATCTGCTTTCACTTCATCTATCGCTGCGACATTTGTATCCGCCTTCACTAACATTTTACCACCTGCAAATGCCAATTCTGACGCTAAAGCTACACTTAGTGTAATCATTCCAATTTTATTCATAACTCTTCCTCCTAGTTATTTTTCAAGTTCTATTTTACATCTAAAAAACTTTAAGATAAGTAAATACTTAATTATTTAAATTTATTATAGTTTGTTTTTAGTCATAACTATACACTTTTGTATAACTTAGTATTTACTAAACTATGTACTATATAATTTTGATATACTTATAAATATAAAATCTTATCTACTGCTAGGGGAGCGTACCTTTATGTTTAACATTAAAAAAATATTTTCAACCATACTTATTTTCATCAATATTATTCTCCTATCCTTTATCATCTATAGTGTTTTTGGACTTATACAAACAGGTTTAACTGCAAAAAACTACAAAGCAGACTATGCGACACTACATTCTGTAGAGTATGGTATGTTTAACTCTGACAAATGGACAAGTAAAGTCGTACATGTCATGGAGACTAAAATCACAAGTTTTAACCTTAACGCCGATAATAGAGATGAAATAAAAGGTTACGTAGAAACAATTATTAATACCCTAATTCTTGAAGCGGAACGTGTTGTTAAAGAGCGTAATAAAAGAAAACATGGTTTTTTTGAGGGGCTTGTAGGCTCAACAAAGCAAATGATAACAGATACTATCATTGATTTTGAAGATTTACGTAAACGTGTACCAGAATTTACAGATGCAGTCATGGGAGAGGTGGAAAAAACTGAAAACCAAGAGAGAGTGAAAAAACTTTTACAAGAAAAACTTCGAGAGTTTATACAAAACAATGTACAGATTACTACAGATATGACACCCTTTAATAGTGTACTTAAAAAATATAACACTGATAATCTAGAAGATTGTACCACCATTTTACATGAAAAAATAAATAGTACCTCAAAGACTATGAATATTATTATGCAACTGATTTTACTTGCAACCTTACTTATTGTAATATTCGTTGTTATCCAAGGTAAACTTAATTCACCAAATTTATTTATACTTTTTGGTACAACCATTGCACTTCTGATCTCAGGTATTATGTTGCCTATGCTTGACATTGAAGCAAAAATTTCAAAACTCTATTTTAGTATACTTGATCAACCCATTGTTTTTGAAAATCAATTGCTCTTCTTTCAAAGTAAAAGTATCTCTGACTTAGTTTCACTGTTACTAGAATCAGGTGAAGCAAAAATGATACTCGTGGGAGTTTTACTCGTAATGTTCTCAATTATATTTCCTACACTTAAACTCATTGCAACAACCATTTATTACTATAGCTCTGGTGTACTAGGAAACAACGCTATTACACGTTTTTTTGCTTTACGCTCTACAAAATGGTCTATGGCAGATGTTATGGTAGTCTCTATCTTTATGGCATACCTAGGGCTTGATGGTGTTGTAGAAAAAGAGCTTGAATCTCTTGAAAATCAAACAACCCCTATTAACATTATCACTACAAACGGTACACACTTAGAGATTGGATTTTTTCTTTTCCTAGGTTTTGTTGCTACGAGTTTTGTGCTCTCTATACTTGTTGAAAAAAAAGGCAATAAAGCTGTTAAATAAAAGGTTGAGAAAAGAAGGTATCAATAACCTCTCTCATCTCTAAAGCATCTTCTATACGATTTACTTCATTTCTAAATGCAGAAGCACCAGCATAGCCAGCCTTAGAATAAGAGTGAAGATTTTTTCTAAAAACAATAGCACCATACTTATCATAATGAGCTATCATTTGGTCAAAGTGCTCTAAGACAACTTCACGTATGAGTTCAGGTGTTGGCTCAGCCATTGCCTCTTTTATTTGTTTAAATATCCATGGCTTACCTACTGCTGCACGTCCTATCATCACCCCATTGGCACCAGTATGTTCTAACACCCATTGCGCTTTTTCCGGGGTATCTATATCACCATTTGCAAGCATAGGAATCGAGACAGTATTTTTCACTTCTGCCAAGGCATCATAGTCCACTGCTGCTTTATAACGACCTGCTCTTGTACGCCCATGAACGGCTATATAGTCTGCGCCTGACCCTTCACATATTTTAGCAATTTCTTTATGGTTTTTATCGTTAAATCCCAAACGAAACTTCACTGAAGTATATTCTTTATTGGAGTATTTTTTAATTGTTTCAATAACTTTTCCCATTTGAGGTAAATCTGTTAGCAAAGAAGAACCTTGTAGATTATTGACTACTTTGGGTGCAGGACATCCACAATTTAAGTCAATCGTCGTAATACCATCAAGTTCATTTATCATTTCAACAGCACGTCTAATGACTTCTAAGTCAGACCCAGCGATTTGTATGGCATAGGGGTTTTCTATAGGAGCACGTTGAAGCATCTTATGTGTTTTTTTTGAATGATGAATAAGTGCATTGGAAGATATCATTTCAGAGACAGTAAGGTCAACACCAAACTTTTTAACAACAGAACGAAAAGGAAGGTCAGTAAAGCCCGCAAGTGGGGCTAACGCATAAAGTGGTTTAGAAAAATCCAGAGTAGATTTTTCTAAGTTAGGTACAGCTAAAGTAGGCATAAACTTTCTATAGGTATCTGGTCTCTTTACAGACAGTATCGACATCGATAATATCTGAGAATTTATAACCACTATCTTCAGATTTCAATTGATAAAAGGCTCTAAATTTAGTAAATTCATCTTCGTCATGCTCTTCAAGATATGCACCCACTTGCTCAGTTAATTCATATTCAAATAAGAGGTATAAATATGCATTCTGTGCTTTAGGATTTTCTTTTTGATACGCTAAGAATAATCCTAAGTTTTCATCAGGTTTAAAATATTTTTTTGTTACTTTTGCGACTGAAATAAAATCTGAACATGATAATTTTAATCCTTGTACAAAACTAGTAAGTACTTCTTGTGTTAATCCTAATTCATTTTCACTATTGACTCTATTTAAAAGAACTAAGAAGTTTTTCACATCAAATATCTTAATATATTTACGTGCTTTTTCGAAGTCTTCTTTTTCTGCAAATATTTTTAACGCTTGATCTTGTACTTTTCTAGAATAACTGGTTGTTGACTTCATCACCTCTTCAACAAACTTATCATCTGAAGATAAACGGTTTAATCTATTTTGAACTAATATAGGGTTACCTACGTTAAATACTTTGGCTAACTTTTCTTCTTTAAGGTCAACATACTCACCTTTTTTAATCTTTTGGAGTACATTCACTACTTTAGCAAGTCTTGGACGTAGAGTTTCAATGTTGTCTGACACATCTAATGATGCTTTACTTAAAAGAATAGCCGTATCTTTGAGTGGTGCCATTGCATATTTTTGTGCTTTTGGTTCATTAACCAATGACCAATAGAGTGCATCCTCTAAGTTATCTGTATCTTTTTCCCATTTTTTAATCTTAAAATAGTTTCTTACACCATAAAAAAACATATGTCCAACTGTTAATAGGTATAAAAAGATAAGTGGAAGCACTACCCAAATCGTTATAGGTAACGAAATATTTAATACCTCAAGACGGTACGCACCTAACTCCAAAGTGTAAACAAATGCCCCTATTATTAAAATAAAACTAAGTGCACCTAATGTATAAAGTCCCATTCTCATAGAAATAACTCCTTATTTTGTCTCTTTTTCATTAATTTCACGGCATGTAATACAGTATCTGGCAAAATTCTTTACCTCTAAACGTGCTTTAGATATTAACTCTTCACACATTTCACATGTACCATATGTACCATGCTTTATTTTATCTAAAGCAAGTTCAATCTCGTTTAATTCTTTACGTTGTTGCACTAATATCGCACTATCTACAACTGTTTCTGCAGCTGCAGCTGCATAATCACCTTCATCATTGAGTTCAAGATCTCTCATCCCATCTAATTCAAGTGATGTTCCTCTAAGGTTTTTTTCTATCTGCACACGTCTATCTAATAAATTGTCTTTAAACGATTCTAATTCTACTTCTGTTAACATTATCTATCTTCCTACTTATGATATGGGTGATTGTTATTAATACTCAAACCCCTAAAGACTTGTTCTAATAACACTACTTTCACTAATTTATGTGAAAGCGTTATTTTACCAAATGATATTGCATTATTACATTTATGCAAAAAATTGCTCTCAAAGCCGTATGCACCGCCAATAAAGAAGTTTACTTGCGTCCTATCCTTAAGTAAATTTGCAAAGTCATGACTATCTACCTCTTTAGATGATGGGTCTAACGCAATATTTACACCTTGTTTCATATACTTATCTAGAGCTGTAGTATATGATTTTTGTGCAAAATCAGATGAAATATCATGCGCTTTATGGATATCTTTGTTAAAAACCTCTATCACTTCGACTTGTGCAAATGGCTTAGCAATTTTTTTATAGTGTTCAACAAGCCCAGCATAAAGGTTATCTTTACCCTTTTTATTTATGATGATAATGTTAATTTTCATCTAACTTCTTTTTTATTTTTTGTGCTAGTTGATGCACTGACATAGCGTAGTAAGAACTATGGTTATAGCGTGTAATAACAAAAAAGTTTTTTGCGCCATACCAAAGTTCATCATACTCTTTTTTATCTAGTTTTATGAGTCTTACTTTACCATCATAAGCCCATGGTTTTTTTGGCGTGATACCTTTCAAGTTTTTACGATTGTAGAGTGTTCTATAGCCTGTTTTTAATCTTCTAAACCGTTTGCCTTCGTAACTTACTCTGGTTGCAACATATTCTCCTGTGCGCCAGCCATTCTTTTTAATATAATTGGCAACAGAGGCAATAGCATCCTCTGCTTTTTGCAACGTAATTCGCCCATCTTTATTTTGATCTACACCATACGCTTCATAATTACTAGGCATAAACTGTCCTAAACCTATTGCACCAGCGTAAGAGCCCTTTACATTTCTAGGGTTAAATTTTTCTTTTTGAGAAAGTAGTAAAAACTTTTTTAACTCTTTTTTAAAAAAAGCATTTCTTCTATTCTTTTCAAATGCTAAAGTGACTAAATTATCAAAAACCAAATAGCTTCCAACATCACCACCATAAACTGTTTCAATACCAATGATTGCAGCTACATACTCTTTAGGCACACCATATGTTTTTTCTACATCGTTAAACGTTTTTTGATGTTTTTGTATAAACTGAACACCTTGTTTTACACGTGAAGGATTAATTTTTAATCTACTATATCTGTCCCAACTACCATGTCGAAAAGTACGCTTTTTCTTTTTAGCGCTTTTTACTTTAGTTGTATTATTTTTAGATTTTAAAGCATATATTTTCAAAGGTGTTTTATAAACTTTTACATTTGAAAAGAGTTTCTGTAAATATCCCTTATCAATCTTATATTCTTGAGATATATTTTCAATAAATGCTTGTACACGACTGTGTTGTGTATAATCTTTAGCATCAATAAAGACCATAAAAAATAAAAAAATAAAAATTAATCGCATCAAAACTCCTAGTTATGGGCGACATTGTATCTAATATTTCTATTTTTTAATTTAGTTGAAATCATCTAAAATATTTTCTTAAAATGTATAATGTAACAATATAGAAAACACATCCAGTTCTACATTTTTATTTTCTAGTGGTATCTCTATAGCGTAGTGTTTAACATAACGAGCTTGCAGAAGAAATTTATCAAAATCTCTGCTTATTCCAAACATCATACTTTTATCAAATTCCATAGCATGATGTTGTACTTTCATACCTTGATTCATCACTGAAAAAGCACGTTCTCCTATGTAAGTACCCATACTTAAGTGCCATTTCCCATAATCAATATGTGATTTTAATCCTAATGTAAAATAATCACTCTTTGCTTTTCGTGAAAATGGGTTACTATTTTTATGATGTAGATGTATATATTTACCTACAACAGCCCCCATCATATTAAAATCATAAAATCTTTTTTTCATACCTAATTTTATATCACTTTGATACACTTTAAAATGATTATAATTACTTATATACTGTTTTAAGTCTAATACCTTATATTTATACCCAAACCCATAAATATCTCCATCATTTACTTCATCCATAATATTATCAGAGATTCGTATGTAGGACAACATGAAGATATTTTTTTTATCTAGAACATACTCATATTTAAAACTATATTTATTAACCAATAGATCTTTAGGTACAATAGGTTTTGTATTGGTATCTGTATGTTCTACATAGACTTGCATATGTTGTTTATCATTTTGAAAATCTAATTTCACACCATGGCGTTTTGCATCATATTTCTTTTTTGAGTTTTTAAAATTTAAATTTTCATAATTTAGTTCTATTTTGGTAAATCCTACATGATCATGATGCTCTTCCATTTCTGCACTGACGTGACTCATCATGAGTATGATACTAATACCTATATATACTACTTTCATTTATTCTTCTTTCTTATAAAAATTTTAATGTAGTGTAATAGATTAGTGTTAAAAATACGTTAACCAAACACTCCCTTAGTCAAAAGCAATGTGGCTAGTCCTACCATCATTGCAATAGAAAAGAACCTCATATAGTGTCTATTGTTAATCATTGTTGAGATAATGGTACCTGCGAGTAATAACACTCCTAGTAATCCATACATAAAAAAAAGAAGAAGTATCGTATTTTCTGGTATATCTATAGGCTTTTCATCAGAGTACACAAAAGTCTGCATACCTATAGTTATGATAAATAAATAAATTATGATAGAAAAGAACGAAACCCAAAATAAAAACTGTACCTTAGCGCTTCTTATCAGCATCATTATCCTTTGAATGCTTTCTAAGTGTTTCTAATCTCTCCTGATAATCTACCTCATCACCATAGGCAAAAAATTCATAATAATGTTTATGTGCATAAGCCATTTTTTTTGCATGCTTAATAGGACAAAAATATAGCTCTGATCTTCCAGCTATAGCTGAAGCATACTGCATTAATCCATTAAAATATGAGCAATACAAACAATTTATTTTTTCTATAGGGTTAAGATAAGCAAGGTATTGACGATCAAATACAATATAGTCACTTCGTTTAATTGGCTTAAATTTATAGATAGCAAACACGACTTTCTGATAGATATACAACATCAAATCTAAAAAGAGTGCTGGTATGACCATAGCATACACAAGAGGTGAACTTAAAAGATGTAATAGAGGTATGTCTTTGAACCAAGAAAACAGATGTTTCATATTTTTCTTTTGTTTTTCAATCACATCATTCTGAAACTTTACACAACCATTATGAACTTCATAAGAGATATGGCGCTCTTGCTCCTCTATTTCCTCTTTGAGCTTCATCTTAATACTCTCTAGTTCGTTCAATAGTGTTTCAATACGCTCACTCATCATTAACTCCTTTACATTATTATATAAAATATTTCAATACAAAATAAGGCACAACATTAAATACAATAACGATGATTTTATAGAGTGCAATATAGTGATAATAAGCACGTACCACTTCCTCTTTAGGTATTTTAAAAATTTGGGCATGCAAATGCGATATAGCATCTCTAAACACAACAATAATGAATAGTGTTAAAAGTAATAACCCAACATTAATAACCGCACACCAACCAAAAAATGATTCTAAAACTAATAATGATTCCATTTCATACTCCTTATTTAGTTTCTATCCTTCATTATAGCATTTCTATAGGTATGCTCATATTTTCTCACCCATTGCATATAGGCTTTTTGTTCTCTTTGAGAGTGAGAAAAATATTCTTCAGCACAAGAATTTGCACCTGTTGCTATACTTAAAGCTTTTACATTACAGAAAGCATTCTTTGTACCCATAGATACAATGGTATGAATACTGCTTATTTGCGTACAAGCATCTATCGTATTTACAATAAACTCTGAATTACACTCTTGCGACGTTTTTCCTAATGTGAAGTAACATCTATCATGCTCATTACATGCTTCACTTAACCATTCATCATCATCAGACACAAGGTTCGATTGATCATAGAGATCTTGAAAACCCTCTGCACTACAGCCATTTGGTTCTGCTGCATAAGGGTAAAAAGCATGTGGAAAATTCTCGTTAACAGGAAGAACAATCCCATTTTCTGTGACCCCTCTTGCATGTTCATCGTCAATTTTCAATGTAAGTAGAGGTTCTTTTGGTTCAAGGGAAATTTTATATTGAAATGAACTCGGTGTACATACCTGATTACTCCACACCTTGTCAGTGATTTTTGAGATATCTTGCATATAATAGTAAAAGGTAGATAAAAAAACATTAGATACATCATTGCTCAATACTTGAGGTACATGCTCTACATGGCCTTTAAAAGATTTATCTTTTCTATTATCAAATACATCTTTAGTACTTCTTATCATCTCATCGGGAACAAACATGTCAACAACATAGATGGCTAAATCTTCCATCAGTGTATTATCATATTTAGAAAAAAACTTTTTAAATCTATCATAAGTACTTTGATGTTTTTTTTCTAACTCTGGTGTATAAAGTGTCATCTTCTCTAATGTAGTATTGTTTTCAGCCTTTAAGCTGCTAAGAGTGATACACAATAAAATAATGATCCAATAATGTTTCATTGATATCCTTTAGAGGCGCTCTTAAAATTTAATGACTGTTATTATAACATGAATGTCACTTCTAATATTTTTTGTTAGTATATTCCAATAAATCATCTTCACTGAGGTTATCCATCAGTTTAGAAAGGTTTCGTAGGGAAAATAGTCTTAACCCCTTACCCTTTTCATTTTTAAGTTCGGTAGAAAACTTGTTTTTAGAAAAAAGCACAAATTGTTCTACCTCTAGCTCTGCTTTACTAGCCATCTCTTTTAGTTTACTAAGTTCAGATTTTTTTGCTTTTTGCTTACTCAGCTTACATGTACCAGCAAGCATAGCTCCAGAGTTACGTTTTGCTAGTATGTCTATCTCTACATTTTTATCGTAGTAAGCACCAATGCTTATTATGGGGTCACCCTCAAACTCTTCTTCAAAACTAAAACGTACCAACTCCAATACCAATTGTCTATATATCAATGTTGAAAATTCGTGTTTCATCCCTTCCCAACGTTTGTTAAACTCCACATAGTCACCCTCTTTAATGCTCTTATAGGTTGGTGAAATCATAGCAAACCAAAAACGCATAAATGGTGTAATAAAAAGAAGTTTGTCTGAAATACCATCTTTCTCATCTACAGGTTTCTCTACAGACTTATCAAAAACTAAAAAACCATCTTTGACTAAAAAGTCTATGACCTCTTCACCCTCTTCTCGTCCTACATTAACTTTTTTAAACGCAGAGTACTCTCGTCTATCCCCTGTAGCTATGGCTGTCAGCATCGCATGATATATTGGTTTAGAGTGTGTAACTTTAGTAAGGTCACCATGTATGTAACGGTAGTTTTTAAGTACTTTCTTCTCTATATGTTTTTCAAGTGGCACAGACATATCAACATCCCACCCCATACCACCAAACACAGAAAAATACTCTATTGCTTTTTCAAAGTCAGTGGCTTTGTTTTGGTAACAAAATGAACGAAATTGCGCTAAAAGTGAGGGATAGTTAGAACTCTGATTTGACATAAGTTAAGCCTTATGGGCACTTTATTAAAAGTACCCCTATTATTAATACGTCATTATAACCTATTTCCAGCCAATAAAAATTTTATACAAACTATAGGCATCCTCTGTGCCTGCCAATTCTCGTATGGAGTGCATCGCATAAGTGGGTAACCCAACATCAAGCGTTTCCAAACCTAGTCTTGTAGCAGTAATAGGTCCGATGGTAGAACCACAACCCATGTCTGAACGTGTCACAAACTGTTGGTAAGGCTCTCCTAGACTTTTTGCCACATTCATAAAACGTGAAATACTGGTTGTATTAGAAGCATATCTCTGGTTAGCATTGACTTTAATGACTGAACCTTTGTTTATGTAGGGACTATGATTTTTATCATGTTTATCTGCATAGTTTGGGTGCACTGCATGGGCATTGTCTGCACTTATCATCATGGAAGTACGTATCATCTTCATATAATCATCATAATCTGGATACATACGTTTAAGTGTGTTTTCCAGGAAACTTCCAGCCGCCCCTGAACTAGAAGCACTTCCTACCTCTTCATGATCACTTGCCACTAAAAGCATAGGTGTGTCTCCATCTACAGAACATATAGCAAGTAACCCTACATAGCAAGACAAAAGATTGTCAAGTCTAGCAGAGGCTATAAAGTCATCTCTAAGCCCTACAAAAGAAGCTTTTTGTGTAGTATACAGACTTAACTCAGATGCATAAATCTCTTTTACATCTCTTATCTCATTTTGTTCTAACTGCCAACGTAAAAACGCTTCAAATTCAAAGTCTTCATTGCTGGTCAATATTGGTGAAATATCTGTTTGTTTATTCACACTTCTCTCTTCATTTGCTTTACTGTCTAAATGAATAGCCAGTGAAGGGATGATTGCTATAGGTTTACGTACATCTATGAGCGTCTCTTTTATCTCATCTTTTGCATTGAGGTAAGAGACTTTCCCAGCTAGTGACAGGTCTCTATCAAACCACGGGTTTAAAAGTACTCCTCCATAAGGTTCCACACCAAACTTCACAACACCATGTTCTTTTATCACAGGGTTTGGTTTGAGTTTTAAGTTCGGTGAGTCAGTATGACACCCTATCATCGTGTAGTTGGAAGTTTTAGGGTAGGTAAAAGCTATAACCGATGAGTCATTACGTGTCACATAGTACTTCTTACCCTCTTCCAACTTCCATGTATTGGTTTCATCAAGGCAAATAAACCCTGCATTTTCAAGCATCATAGACATATTGTATGTCGCATGAAAGGGTGTGGGTGATGCATCTAAAAAGCCTAAAAGACCTTCGTTAAAATCTTCTTTGTTCATCTGTCTCTTCCTTAGGTTCTTACGTTAATTGATTATAGCTTATATCTGTTAATTACGCTGGCTAAGCAGTATCTCTTTTAACTCTTTGACATCACTTCTTAAAGATGCTATTTCTCTTTCTAACTGTACCTCATTGAGTCTTGCTTGTTCCATAATTTTCTCTTCTTCCTCTTTGTTGATGGCTGCCATTGCATCTACAACAATAGCAACAATGAGGTTTATCATCACAAAAGTAGCAATAAAAACAAATGGTATAAAAAATGCCCAAGCATTAGGATAAGCTTCCATAATAGGACGCACAATCCCCATAGACCATGACTCTAAAGTCATCACTTGAAAGAGCGTGTAAAAGGACTCACCCAAAGTGCCAAACCACTGAGGGAAAGCCTCTCCATAAAGATTGACCGCCATAATAGAAAACACATAAAAGAACAGTCCCATTAAAGCAGCAATTGAGAGCATCCCAGGTATCACACCAAGTAAAGCTGACACAATCTTGCGCATTTGTGGTACTACAGTAATAAGCCTGAAGAGTCTCAATACTCTTAACACCCTCAATATATCAAACCCTGCACCAGCTGGCACTAAAGAGATCGCGACAATAATAAAGTCAAATATACTCCAACTGTCTTTAAAAAATGAAACCCTATGTACAAATATTCTCAAAAGTATCTCTATGGTAAAAACGGTGATGACAAAAACATCAAACAATTCTATAAGTCCACCATACGTCTGACTAATATTTTTTGACGTCTCTAGTCCCATAGTGATACCATTAAGTATAATCAACCCAATAATAAAATTTTGAAAATACGCACTCTCAATCAATGTTTTAATGTTTTGATACATGTAAATATCCTTCTATTTTTTAAAACCGCATTGTATACTATTTTATATTAAATATATTTACATTAAAAATATCATGAAAAATGTTCTATAGACGAATATAATCGAGTGTCCGTATCGTTTCTTTAATGGCTCTACCACTTATCTCATTACAAATTTTATACATCTCTTCTAATGTAATATCATATGACTTTCCCTCATATATAAAATTTGTTTCATACTGATGTGCTTTTGATTTTTTAAATACTTTTTGTGCTTCTGAGAATGTACCAAAACCTGAGCGTTTTGGATCTTCATGTGTAGTATAATCTCTCCAAAATAAACTCAAGTTCAATGTTACATTTTTTTTGTCATAGCTCACTTCTAATGTTCTATTTTTGATAAACATAAAGGTGTTTTTTGCAGCAAGACTATACTGACTTTTAAGTGTATAAAATGACTCCCATGTTTCTAAAGGTATAATAGGATCTAACTTACCATCTCCCAATGCATCTACCATAAATGCCTCAAAATAATCATCCCCAACATGATAGATAGGAACAACATGTGAAGGGGTATGCATATCTTGTATATGATGCAGTACACGGCCTAAACATTCCCCATATTTTTTACTGTTATATTTGTTATCTTGCATCTGTTTCACTCTTTTATCAAAAATACTATCCGATGTCCTATGCATTTTCAATATATTTGTCTCTTTTTCTATAGCATCATTTTGATAAAAAAAATGCCAATTCCACAAACGAGAAGGTTCCCACCAGTTATCTTCTGCTTTACTTCCATAGATAATCTGATTTTTCAAATCGCTAGATAATGTGATAGATTTTTTTTCTTCATATTTTTTTAATGCTATACGTGTTAATGCTTGATGTAGTTCTACTTTCATAAGGTATCTCCTTTTCATTTATATGACCCCTATATACTCTATTATATCAAATTACTTTGTAGTATTTTTCATATTCATTTTTTGACTTTTGTGGCTAATAGGTATATAATTAATAATATAAGGAGAACAATTATGAAGAAAAATTTTGTAGACATTCACTGTCATTATTTTAATGGTAAATTCGCTTTTAGAGAGTTACTCGAAATTAGTTGGCGTAAAGTTAACGGTAATTATCCATATAATCGTGATGAAAAGAAAATGAGGTTTGAATTTATTTCACTGCCTTCTGAATTAAAAGCAATCACTGAATATGTTGCCTCTTTTTTCTCAACACTTGGGGCGAGTGCAGAAGCAAACTATCAACACGAGCAAAACGCTTTCAAACAGAGTAAGTTGAACAAGAACCACTCCCTACCCCTCATCACTTCACCGTTGATGATGGATATCTATTTTGTTGCAGATAAAGGTGACTACCTAGACAAAACCAAAGGTATAAATGAACTTCCAGATCATCAATATACACCTATAGAGATAGCTCAAGATGAACAAGAAATGTTTAGCTCTTTTGCAAAAGAGCTAAAAAAAGAAGTACTCAGTGTAATTAGAGAAAAGCAAAGCTACTCAAAAATGCAGCCTGAAGGTATAGACACTGGTCTACATGATACAGAACAAGCACTCGATGATGTCATCATGGAGTTTGAACAAACAGCCAAGGAAGAGCGTATTGGGAGTAACGAAAATGAACGGGTGCAGTTAACAAGAGGTTTTCGTAAACAACTAAAAGAGATAAACGAGTTAAAAAGTAAACATCCAGAAACACTTTTTCCATTTTTTGCTGTAGATCCACGACGTGTAGGTGTTGCACATTTACTAGAAGAAAATTTGAAAAATGGTGCTTTTGCCGGTGTAAAACTATACCCACCACAAGGGTATCTTCCTACCCATCCTGACCTTTATCCTATCTATGATTTATGTTTAAAATACAATGTGCCTATCACTGCGCATTGCTCACCAGGTGGTTTTCACACTATACATAAAGAGAAAGAGATGAAAACTGAACGACTCGATAAACATGGTCATAGAAAGACGATAGAGGTCATTCCTGCACAGGGGTACAACTTATCTAAGTGTGCCCATGAAAAATGTATCTACTTTGCTGACCCAGATAACTGGATTCAAATTTTAGAAGATAAAAGATATAAAAACTTGCGTATCAACCTAGCACATTTTGGTGGAGAAGAACAATTTGCAAAATATATAGGTAGAGATAAACAAAAAGCAGAAAAAGAAAATTGGACCGCAAAGATTATCAAGTTAATTAAAAAATATGACAACCTATACACAGACTTATCTTTTCACATAGATGGAGACGTTGCCGAAGATATAAATAACCTTATGCTGCAACATAGCTTCTTAAAAGACCGTCTCATGTTCGGAACAGATTTCATTATGATATTGCTAAATTATAAGTTAACTAGGGAAAAAGATAAGGCACTCATTGATTATTTTAATCATTTTGAAGGGCTAAGTGAACCATTGTTTTCCACCAATGCACTTCGATTTTTAGGAAAATAATAAAACTTAACACGTAATCAAAGGAGTAAAGTATGAACTTTAACAATATATTGTCTGACGATGAACTATACGATGAAATCAATTTTCTTTTACAGAAAAATAAATTAACCAGTCATTTTTCCCCTATGAAAACAAATTCTCAGGTTAAGTCCATCATCAAAGGTGTACGAGAACATACACAAATGCCTGACTTGGAAGTTGAAACCATAGTACGTAGGTTTGGACGACCTGTTCTATACATTCAAAATGATACATTTGAGTTACCTCAAAGTGACGTTTTACGACAACGTCTACAAAATGGAAAAGAGGTCATTGAAAATAGTCTACGTGCAGTTGGACGTGTAGAGTTACGTGAGCACCCAAAACATTCTTGGGTTGGTACTGCATGGCTTGTATCAGAAGATATTGTTGTAACCAATCGGCATGTTGCAGAAGAGTTTGCTACAAAAGAGAAAGAACAATTTGTATTCAAACGCAATTTCAAAGGCCGTAGTATACTAGCAAGAATTGATTTTGCAGAAGAGTTTCGTATCCCAGAACAAGATGAATATCAATTAATTGAGCCATTGTATATTGAAGATAAAGATGGTTATGATATTGCCTTTTTTCGCGTAAAACATGCAGTTAGTGATGTACAACCTATTATACTCTCTTCTACGTCTACTAAACATGACGATGTTGTCACCATTGGCTACCCTGCACGTGACAGTAGGATTCCAGATCAGACTTTAATGTCTACCATTTATGGAGATGTTTATGATGTTAAACGGCTTGCCCCTGGTGTCTTAATGAATGAGGAAACCTATAATGGTTTGACCTATCTTACTCATGACTGTACCACATTAGGTGGGAACTCTGGTTCTGTCGTATTAAATCTTAACGGCAGTGGTGCTGCAGGTTTACATTTCAGTGGTTCGTATGGTGAGGCAAACTATGCTGTACCTGCCACTATCATAGCTGATAGGTTGTCAAGAATCATATAAATAGGGTATCAATCAACTGAAATATATTTTGAAGGGTTTAATTAAAGTAATTTATGTATTATGAAGAAAATTGAAACAGTAAACTTGTCGTTTTACATGTATATAAGGACCCATAGATGAACGCGAAAAAAAAACCCTCTCAAAGTATAGAAAAACTTGAAGACCTAGCACGATTAGCAGACTACTCATTTATAGACACACTTAACAGTGATCCTGACGCTACTAAAGATGGTGTTGACCATGCACCAAGACAAGTCTTTTCAGGGCATTATGTCCCGGTAAACCCTACACCTATTGAAAACCCACAATACATTGCGCATAGTAAAACCTTCTTTCATGAACTAGGCTTTGCCGATAGCCTAGCCAAATCACCTGATTTCATACGTATGTTCACTGGAGACCTTTCCACTCTACCAAAACCTATGCGTCGTGTTGGTTGGGCCACGGGGTATGCACTTTCTATCTACGGTAGTGAGTACTACCAACAGTGCCCTTTTAACACAGGAAACGGCTATGGTGATGGGCGCGCCATGTCAATTTTTGAAAGTGTTATGAATGGCAAGCGATGGGAAATGCAACTAAAAGGTGGTGGACGAACACCCTACTGCCGTGGAGCAGATGGACGCGCAGTTTTACGTTCAAGTGTAAGAGAGTTTTTGGCACAAGAACATATGCATGCACTTGACATACCCACGTCACGCTCTTTGTCCCTGTACACTTCAAAAACAGAAACAGTTCAACGTCCATGGTTTAACCAAGGCTCCTACTCAAAAGACCCAGAAGTCATGATAGATGAAGCCGTGGCTATCAGCACACGTGTGGCACCTTCATTTATAAGAGTGGGTCAAGTAGAACTATTTGGTCGTCGTGCCCGTAAAAATGAGCACCCAAAAGCCATGGAAGAACTTGAAAAAATAGTCTTACACCTCATAGATCGTGAGTACAATGATGTCATTGACCCCACGCTATCGACCCAAGACAAAGTGCTCAACCTTGCTAAAGCATTCAGCTCTCGACTCACCACACTTGTAGCAAACTGGATATGTGTGGGGTACTGCCAAGGAAACTTCAACAGTGACAACTGCCCTGCTGGAGGTTTTACACTTGACTATGGACCATTTGGATTTATAGATATGTTTGACCCAAAGTATCAGCCATGGACAGGTGGTGGAGTGCATTTCTCATTTCTCAATCAACCACAAGCAGCCGAACGTAATTTTGGGGTATTTTGTCTAGCATTATCACCGCTGCTTAAGACAAACAAAGACGCTTTACGTACACTTGAAGAGATACGAAATAGTTTTACAAAAATCATGCAAACACAGATAAACCAAATGTGGGCATCTAAGCTTGGACTTGATACCTTTGATGCCACACTCTATAATGAACTTGTCATGCTGATGGTAGAAACGCCCATAGACTATACTATCTTCTTTCGTGAACTCTCTAACCTACCTGAAGAGATTGCTCCACTTATAGAAAGCTTTTACGATGACACATTCTACAATGAAAAAACCATGCAAAAGTGGTCTTTGTGGCTAGATAAATGGCAATCACTCATTCAAACAACTAACCCCGTAGACATCAATGCTACAACACCAGCATCACGCGAGAGTCTCTCTAAGAAGATGAAACGTGTCAATCCAAAGTATACCCTACGTGAGTGGCACCTCGTACCTGCGTATAAACAAGCAACTCATGGAGACTATACTCTCATCAAAGAGTTACAAGAAGTGATGACAAAGCCTTATGATGAGCAGTCCAAAGAGATTGAAGAGAAATACTATAGGCTCAAGCCCAATGAGTTTTTTGACATTGCTGGCATATCACATGTGAGTTGTTCATCCTAACTCTCAGCTGTGATACCAAGTCTAAATATAATCCTAAGGAATCGTAGCCATGACTAAGCAACAAATAGCAGAAGAAAAAATAGCACAGTGTAAAGCTGACAAAATACCCTACCTCAGTCTCAGTGACCTTGAACTTGATTCCATACCAAAAAGCATTGCAGAGCTTACATGGATAGGGGCACTCACGCTCTCACGTAATAACATTTCAAACATAGACATATTGGCACCACTGACAAACTTACATAAACTTGCCTTTGCCGATAACAACATCGAAGATATATCTGTCCTTCAATACTTTCCAAAGCTCAAACATCTCTTTATAAAAAACAATACTATTTCTGACTTGAGTGTCATCTCTAAACTCTCTTATCTTAAAAAAATAGAGGCAAATCACAACCGCATTAGAAGTATAGAACCTCTCATAGAACAAACACAGCTTGTCTTTTTAGACCTGGCACATAACAAATTGACCGATGCACAAGCCATAGAAAAGATTCCTTCTTTAGTATGGGTATGTATGGAGGGAAATCCTATGAACTATGAAAACCTCATAGGCTCAGCAAAAACATTGCCACATTTAAAACACTTTACCTATGTTTAATGTTTAACCATCATATATGCTTTTCAAGCCATTTTATGATTTGTTTACTACTACGTAACCCTGTAAATCTATCTATCTCTTTTCCATTTTTAAACACAAGTACTGCGGGTATGTTCGTAATGACAATATTAGAGTCTTGACCTTGGGCATCATCGTTATTTACTTTTAAAAATTGTGCCTGTAGGGACAAGGTACGTGCTGTTGTTTCAAAATGTGGTGCCATACTTATACATGGTCCACACCAAGGTGCCCAGAAGTCTACCACCACAGGTAAGTCTGAAGTCTTAATGAAGTATTCCACTATGGCTAAATTGGCATTGAGTGGTTTAGTATCTAGCAGTGACGCTTCACACGATTGACAATGTTCAGCTGTGTATGACATTTGTTTCTCAAGGCTATGTACTTTTAAACAATGAGGACAAACAAGATTTACATTCATACGTTAAATCTACCGTATCTACATTGTCTTTTGTTCATTGTTACTTGTTCAACAGTCCTATCATAAGGTCAGCTATCGCTTTACCGTTGATTTGTCCATGTTTTGTTGTTGCATC
The DNA here is from genome assembly GCA_902727855.1 of uncultured Sulfurovum sp. GTDB lineage: Bacteria > Campylobacterota > Campylobacteria > Campylobacterales > Sulfurovaceae > Sulfurovum. Next base: position 11,611 of record CACVAS010000170.1, on the reverse strand, counting down.
TCTATCGGCTGCGATGACACATGCTTTTGGGTACTCTTCTGTAAAAGAAAACTTCACACATGAAGTTGATGTCCGACTAAAATAGGCACAATTCACAGAGTTCTCTGAAGCGTTCAAGATAATATTCGTTAGACCAAATTCTTGTTGTAGAGTATCCTTAAACTTCTGACTCAAGCAGACATCTTTAGGGTAACTCCCACTAATCAAAAAAATCTCTCTTTCTTGCATCAGTGTTCTCGTATTTTGCTTTTCGCCTGTACAAGCAGACAATAATAAGGCACTCAGAAGCAGCCCCAATAACTTTACATTTCTCATCATAGTTCCTATTACTTCAATTGACGTGAGTATATTAGGTTTAGATTTATATTTGGATTAAATATCCCATAAGGATCTGCTAAATAACCCCTGAAACATTTTAAACTTGCTATAATTTTTGCAACACTTCTTGGAGAAAACATGGGCATATACAGCAGATTATTACTACTCACACTACTACTTGGACTCTTCGTTCAAGCAGAAGAGACATTTATAAATACAAAAGGCTTAAACCTAGCACATATTACACACTCAAATAAGTACTGTAAGAGTACTAAAGGTACAAACATATTGTGTCAAAAAAAAGAGCTTACTTACCTAGACTATGAAGATGCACAATTACCAGACTTTTTAAGTAGTGTCAAAGAACACATTGCACCTATTGTAGACAAATACTTTGCAACAAATCTCAAAAAAAACACACTCAAAAATATACAAGACCTAGATGAAGATATAGCTGGTCAATGGTACAACGAACGTGACATAAAGCTCTTTAGTAAAACACCTCATACCTACACCCTCTCTGACGCTTCTAGTGGATACACCGGTGGTGCACATGGCTTTTACAATCTAGAACTAGACAACTACGACATCATCACTAAAGAAAAACTCACTCTACCAGACCTCTTTCTAAAAGACTATAACATAACGCTACACCAGATTGCAGAAGAACATTATAAACAACTCCGAGGGCTCAAACCTACGCAATCACTCACAGATGATAACTGGTTTGACAACATCTTCTTACTAGCAGACAATTTTGCCATCACAAAAAAAGGTCTCTACTTTTTCTACAACCAGTATGAAGTCCAACCCTATGCATCTGGCAATATAGAGTTCATGCTCCCCTACAGTAAAATACACCATTTAGTTGACCCTAAAGGGGCCTTGAGTTTTGTTATAAAAAGTATGTAGTTACAATAAAAGTTATCTATATACTCTTTATATATTATCTTTTTGTCTTTGTTTCATGATTCTCTCTTCATCCTCTGCCTCTTCTTTAAGAAGTTTATCTGCCACTGCACCTGGTGACTTTGTGTGACGTGCGAGTAGACTGTAAGCTACAGGTACTATAAAGAGAGTAAAAATGGTCGCTGCAGAGACACCATACAAAATAACAATCCCTATGACATAACGTGTTTCAGAACCTGCACCACTTGATATTACCAGTGGAATAGCCCCTGCAATAGTTGTCACACCGGTCATTAAAATAGGACGAAAGCGTATTTGTGCTGCTTGTATCAAAGCTTGTGAAAACTCAATGCCCTTATCACGCAGTTGATTGGCAAACTCAACAATTAAAATGCCATTTTTTGCTGACAGCCCTACAAGTATAATCAGTGCAATCTGAGAATAAATATTGAGTGAACTGCCTGTATAATAAAGCCCAAATAACCCTCCTCCCATCGCAAGTGGTACTGTTAACATAATGACAAAAGGGTGTATGTAGCTTTCAAACTGTGCCGCAAGGACTAAGAACACAACCAAAAGTCCCAAGACAAATACAAACAGTATAGACGAACCTGACTGCATAAAATCACGGCTTTGTCCTTTGTAGTCAACAATAGCTGTTTCAGGTAGATGTTTTTTTACCATGTCATTAAGATAGGTCAATGCTTCATCTAGACTATACTCTTCTTTAAGATTGGCTTCCAACGTAATAGCCCGTATACGGTTATACCGTGTCAGTGTCTTAGCTGCACCATACTCTTTAATACTCACAAGGTTAGATAGAGGTATCATAGCTCCTGTACGAGCAGAGCGTACATAAATGTTTTTTACTTGGTCAAAAGAGCGTTGCAGTGCCCTTTCTCCTTCTACAATCACATCATACTCTTCCCCTCTGTCTAAAAAGGTAGTTACCCTTCGTCCACCCATCATTGTCTCAAGTGTTGTCCCTATTTCGCTGATAGACACGCCAAGTTGAGCTGCTCTGTCATAATTGATTTCAAAATCAATTTGTGGCCGTGTCTCTTTATAGCTACTGTCAAGACCTACAAGTCCAGGGTTATTTTCAGAAATTTTGTCAAAGAGTATGTCTCTCCACTTGGCAAGCTCCTCATAGGTTGACCCACCCAATACAAATTGTATAGGTTTTTGTGCCCGACCTCCCAAGCCTTGTCTCATCACAGTAAAGACACGAACACCTGGTAAATCTGAGAGTTTTTGACGAATCTCCGCCATAATTTTTACAGCAGGTCTACGCTCTGCCCAATCTTTTAGTAGTACAATAGCTATCCCGTCATTAAAGTTAGCCAATGTCCCAAAACCACGAGGTGTTCGCACTAAAAGTCGACTGACTTCATTCTCTTCAACATACGCCATTAAACGCTTTTCAACCTCACTCATATACTCTTCCATGTATTTGTGTGTTGCCCCTTCCGGACCATTTACCATGACAAAAAAAGCGCCTCTATCTTCTTTAGGTATAAACTCTTGTTTTACCTGTGGATAGACCCAAGCAGTCAACCACAATAAAGCCAAAAACAACACAATCATAAGTAGTGGCACTTTAAGCATAAAGTTCAGTATTTGTATGTAGATATAACGCAAAAACTTTATAAAACTATCCATCATACGTATGAGTATATTTGGTTTTGAAGTCTGTACAGTAAGAAACTTAGAAGCAATCACAGGTGAAAGTGTAAGCGCAACAAGTGAAGAAAAAGCAACTGCCGCAGAAATTGTGAGTGCAAACTCCGTAAAAAGTCTACCAATATCGCCCTCTAAAAAGGTAATAGGCACAAAGACTGCTATAAGTACAAGCGTTGTTGCAACCACTGCAAAACCCACTTCTCTAGCCCCACGGTACGATGCAACGAGTGGACTCTCACCATACTCTTTCATACGACGTACAATATTCTCAAGCATCACAATAGCATCATCTACAACTAGCCCAATGGCAAGTACTAATGCAAGCAATGTCAAAAGGTTGATAGAAAAACCAAAAGCATAAATGAGCATAAACGTTGCCACAATAGACACAGGTACAGCAACAGCAGGAACTAAAGTCGCTCTCATGCTACCTAAAAAAAGGTAAATCACTAAGATCACACAAGCCATAGCAATAAGCAGTGTCATATAGACTTCTTTGATGGAAGCTTCAATGAAGATAGAACTGTCATAACTCTGCTCAATAGACATCCCCTCAGGCAATGACTTGTTTAGTTTTGCTGTAAGAGCCTTCACATTTCTTGCTACTTCTATGGCATTGGCAGTAGATTGCTTAATAGTACCAATACCTACCATAGCAATACCGTTACCACGAAAAAAAGTACGGTCTTCTTCAACACCAAGCTCTACACGCGCAACATCTTTAAGACGCACAAGGTACCCATCTGAGCCTTCTTTTAACACAAGCTTTTTAAAATCGTCTGGCTTTTTGAAATTTCTATCTATACGTGCTTGAAAGAGACGCGTCTGCGACTCTAGACTTCCAGCAGGGAGTTCTATATTTTCAGCCCTCAGTGCTGACTCAACGTCTGAGACACTTAGCCCCCTTGCAGCCAGTTTTTTACGGTCAAGCCAAATACGCATCGCATAGCTAAGCCCGCCACCTACCCTGACTCTAGCCACACCACCAAGGGTAGAGTATTGGTCTACAAGATAACGCCTTGCATAGTCAGTCAATTCAGGTACACTCATCTTAGCACTCGCAAGGTTTTGCCAAATAATGACATCATCATTACTGTCTACTTTTTGTACTTCTGGAGGATCTGCCTCTACCGGTAAATTATCTTGAATACCCGAAATCCTATCACGTACATCATTCGCAGCTGCATCAATATCTCTATTGATAGAAAACTCTATGGTTACTTTGGACTCTCCGTCCTTGGAAGAGGACTCAACAAAGTCTATGCCCTCAATACCAGCAATCCGCTTTTCAACCAACTCAGTAATGCGTGTCTCTACAATGTTTGCAGGTGCACCTGGGTAGCTAACTTCAACTGTCACTACAGGTGGGTCAATATCTGGGTATTCACGAAGTGACAAGCGGTCAAAAGAGACAAGCCCAAACGCAATAAAAAGCAGTGAGATGACAGAAGCAAAAACGGGACGTTTTACAGCGATATCAGAGAGTATCATTTGTTTTTCTTTTGTATCAATTCTGTAAGTGCTTCATCCCCTTTTTTTACCGCTTGTATCATGATGGGTTTGCCTGGTTTAGCTTTCATCCCACCATGTATCACAACGAAGTCTCCAGCTACAAGACCAGACAACACCTCTACGTTACCTTCTTGCCTCACACCAATCTTAACCAAACGTTTTTCTACTGTTTTTCCTTTGTCAGCTTCAACCACCACTAACACAAAATGCTTTTGAGCATTTGGGATAAGTGCTTCTTCAGGAATGACAAGTGCTTCACGCACATTCTTTTCTAAAACAATGTGCATTAACAGTCCAGATTTAAGCGTATGCTCGGCATTATCTATAAGTGCTCTTACACGTAGGGTACGTGTAACGGGGTCTATTGCATTGTCTACTTGTGCTATTTTGCCATGAAAGACTTTTTTCGAAAATGCATCTGTGGTTGCTTTGATGTTAACACCAGGTTTAAGAAAAGAGAGAAAAAGTGACGGGAGTGAGAAGTCAAGTTTCATCACACTCTCATCTAGTATAGTAGTAATGAGCGTATCTGTACTAAGCATAGCACCCACACTGATGTTACGAAGTCCTATCGTACCATCAAATGGTGCGACAATACGTCGTTCCTCAATTTGAGCATTTATAGCATTTATCCGCGCTTTAGCTGTAGAAACTTCTAGTTTTGCTTGGTCAAGGTTTGTTTTTGCAACAGCACCATTTGCTATAAGAGGTGTATACCTTTTGACTTGTCTTTTAGCCTCTTCCAAAATAGCATTTTCTTCTTCCAGTGCTGCAAGTTCTTCGTCTATCTTCATCTCAAGCAGTAGCCTACCTTTTTTAATACGCTGTGCATCATCAAAATAAATCGCTTCTATGCGTTCAGTAACGGTTGACCTTAAGTCCACACTCTCGTTAGCACCTAAGGTTCCCAGTGCTTCTACCTTGTCTTTAAAAATTTTATTTTCAACGTGAGACACTATGACCTTCGCAGCACCCTTAGCATATACACACTGTGTAGAAACTATAAAAGAAGACAGAAGCAAGAATGAGGTGTAAAATGGTTTCATATATTAAGTTCTCCTAGCATAGTGCACATACACTACAAGAATGTATCTCTATACAATTAAAAGTAAAACATCATATCTTTAAAAAAGAGAGACATTAAGAGACTATTTTATCTTACATTCTTTAATAACCCATGTAAATTTCCAAACAAACCGTCGTTAGTTTTATGTCATTCAATACTATCATAAGTTGATCGGCGTTTTGTCCTTATGAAATGGACTGTAGCGTGTATTTCAATTAAAAACAAAAACAGTGATGAACTCAACGAGATCATGGAAACTATAAAAAGAGATGATATCGCCACCTGACCATTAAACCCAAACAACTCACTTGCAAAGATGGTTAAAATAACCATTGCCACCATATACACTGTCAAAGTACCTAAGAAAATAGACAAGTTAATATTTTTAAGTCTTTTCAGTAAAGACAATCTTCTATCTTTTGACTTTTGAGATATGACGAACTTAGGGTCTGCTTTGGTTTCTAACGCTATTCTATTGTCAATGGCATTGAGTTTATCTACAACCCTCACAAATCTACTTGTAAATACATTCAAAAGACCCGCAACACCTGCTATGAGAAATACTGGTGCAACAGCTGCTTGAATATATGTGGTAATCTCTGAAATATTATTTTCCATATTTTCTTCTTTTTTATTTAAAATACTATCAAAAATTCAAATAATATATATAAGTTCACTGCATCATTTATAGACAATTTCGGATATGTTTTTAAAATTATTTCATTTTTTTTGTTCTCTTTATTGAGATATAAAGATTCACTGTAAATAGTAGAAAGTATGGGGGGAAGCGAAGTTCTTTTGCTCTCACCAAGAGTGAGAACAAAAGTATGCATGCTTACTTAAGCATAGAACCTAACATCCATAGTTCTTTTTCAAGTACGGCTACGTTGTCATCTGCAAACGCTGCTGTGGCTTTGTCATTTGCATCATCTGCTGCATCACTAAGCTCTGAAAATGACTTATGAAGGTACTCAAAGTCCTCGATGATGTTTTTAACAATCTCTTTGGACTTAAAAGAATCACCCTCTTCTTCTTTTATTTTCGTAGCTTTTGCCAAGTCTGTCATAGTAAGGTAAGGTTTCTCACCTAGCTGGATGACTCTTTCTGCAGTGTCATCGTAGAGTAGCGCCATGTTATTATAGATCTCTTCAGTCTTCAAGTGTACTGGTGCAAAGTCCATACCCTTTACATTCCAATGGTAGTTATGTATCTTTATAAACAGTGCATGCGCATCAGCTTGAAGTTGTTTTAGTTTTTTTGTTACTTTACTCATTATGTTTCCTTTTATTTTATGTACACTTCAATAGTAATACATCTAACCTTAAGTAAAGGATAATTTTTATTATTTAATGATTATTTTCAAAATTACTGCGAGTAAAAAACCTATGTCAATATGTAACGTTTTTAACTATTTAGAAAAATAAAGTAAACAGTTCTACTTTACTCAACTTTTTAATACACTAACCACTAGTTCCAACTCATAGGCATAACTACATCTAACTTATGTAAACACCGTAAAAAGTACGTTATTACTTCAGCTCTATGAAGTTATGCACAATGTATTATTCTCCACGGTAACCTTTTTTATATTCTTCTTTTTGACCGGGAGTCATGTCTTCATATCCATCATCTTTTGGACCCTTATTATTACTAGGGTTCTTTTCATTTTCTTCTCTTCTTTTTTTACCTTTTTCATACGCTTTATCTTGTTCTCTTTTAGTTGCACTTCTAAGTTCCATTGTCAATCCTTTTAATTTACGTTCACTTAATTATAATGTAACGGTGTTGCAAAAATGTTGCATTATATTTCTAGATTGAATTAGAAAGTGAAAAATCTATGTCAATTTGTCATGTTTTTAACTCTCATCATCTTTTTTAACTATACTTTTTAAAACACTCTCAAGGGTTAACAATGCAGCTTGACATACTATACCTAATATGGGTACAATAAAATGATATTTATAGAATCAAAGTTATTTGAAAAACCACATCCATCTTTTGACTTTGTATGTTAAAAATGAAGTAAGTGACCTAACAGCACAAGAAAAGAAGATACTTAAAGGTATCGTAGAGGAGTTAAAAAATGTCTAAGAGAAATCTATTTGAAGAGTTAAAGACAGGTCTTGAAGATGCCAAAGCACATGAACAAGGTAAGCTCACACTCAAAACCACCTCTGTTACTACTAAAGAACGGAAACTACTCACAGCAGATGAGATACGCGCTATCAGAGAAAAGTACAACATGAGCCGTGCCCTCTTCGCAAATTTTCTACACATCTCACCACGTACACTAGAAAAATGGGAACTAGGCACAAGCCGACCCAATGAGCAGGCTTCTACTTTACTTGCCTTGACAGATAAGTACCCAGATATGTTTGAGAGACTTGGGACTATCTAGAAGTCTAAACTCTCGTATACATTATAACGTGCAACGTGGTAACGAGAAAAATAGTTGTCAATTTGTCATGTTTTTAACTATTTTGAAAAGATTGGGGTAATATTTTAATGCAGTCTGATTATGTTGTGTCAAACAACAGAGGCAACTGCTGTTTGGACATCGTAGTCAAGTCTTGACTGCGAAAGGTGGTGGATGATATGGATTTAATCATTTTCATTCTGGCGATTATTCTAGCTATCTTGCGATATCTAAATAGTCACTAACCATTCTGAGGGAGCTTACGCTCTCTCTTCAAACATCATTTTAGCAGAAAATGTTTTTAAAGTAAACAGTCAGACTTCCCTTAACTTTTTTATGCTCATCTCACACAAATACTTACATGCCTTCACCACCGTTTTGCGAACATCTTCTTTACATCGCTATGATTTGTAGCACTCACTTTTTGTTCCTCTTCTCCTGAGGTGGAACACACAGCGACTTTAGATAGCTTTGTCTATCTTGAGTTTTATTTATTACTTTGATCTGGATATGCATTCCATCTCAGGAGAGATGGAACGAGTGATAAATTATTAATTAAAGGGGATAGACTATTTTCCTTACGATTACATTCCCTATTTGCACTAATTTTTTATTCTAATACTAATACTTTTTCATAACTTCAATTTGACCATCAAATTTACTTTCAATTATTTCAATTACTTTTTTACAACCAACTGTAATCATATCTTCAGAATAAGGTCTATTTTCTCTATAGTTACCATGAGAGTTATCATGAATTAATGCATATAGGAATTCATTCTCATCTATTAATCCACCTATTTGCTGACAATAATCAACAAATATTAAATTAGGTTTTTCAAATTTATTTATTGTTTCCAAGATATGTCTAATTGAATTTGCAGTTGTATGATTCGGTTTAACTAATCCCTTTGAAACATTATACACATCACGTAAGTGTTCTTCATATGGCATTATTAATTCTTTTTGTAATTTCTGAATTTTTTGCTTCTCAATAACAAAACGACCATCAACTATTTTATTTCTAATTAATATACTCATAAATTCAACATTATGTGTCAAAACTAAAAATTTAACTCTCTCGCCTAGTTCAAAACTATGATTTAATCGTTTAATAATTTGAGCTACTGAATATACATAGTGAAAATCTAAACTCGATATTGGATCATCTATCACAAAAAATAATTTTTTATAATCATCCTCTCTATCAACTTTCTTATGTGTCTCCGCAAGATAAAAACAAAATGCCACAATACTTTTTTCACCCTCACTCAATACATCAGAAGCATTATCAATTAAATTGTGAGTATTCATCTTTAAAGCAAAACTTTCTTCATCAAAATCATATTTACCATTAAAAAAGATATTCAAATAACTTTTAAATGTTTCTACAATTTTTTCTCTTTTGCTAATCTTTACTTTACTTTCTTCAATATTAATTTCATTTTCCAAAACTTCAATATCTATATTTTGTTTATTGAGTTCATCAATTGATTCTTGTTCTAACTCAAGAGTTTCTTGATATTTTGCAATACATAACCTTTTTTTAATTGATAATTTTTCCTTATTTAAATTATTTTTTTTCAAATTAATATCACTGATATACTTATTATTCAACTTAATATTCTTTTCAATTAAGTTTATGTAATCATTAATTGTTCCTAGTTCTCCTTTACAATCTAATGCTATTGTAATGTCTTCTTTCTTTTCTATTAATTTATCGGAAATATCACAAAAAACATCTTTTAAAACTTTAGGTTCTAATAAAACTTCAAATTCATTATTGATGGAGGGAATGTATTTTATCAACTCGTCATATTTAGATTTAATAATTAAATATGTATCATAATTTTTTTTAATTTCCTTTTCTAAATTCTTAATTGATATAGATAGATCATTAATGTCTTTTACAACTTTACCCTCCTCATCATTTAGATACTTTATATATGTATCAATAAGAGCTATAGCATCATCACCAAAAGTTTGTTCGCAAAATGGGCAAGAGTCATCTTTTTCTTGAATTGAACCTAAACCAAGTTCAATAAAGTTTTGTTTAGATTTAACCTTCGATTTGAATGCATCAGAAAATTTACTTTTTGTATAACTTGTCATTAGTAAGCTACTTAATAAATCAAAAATTTCATCATTTACTGAAAAGTTAATAGATTGAATATCTGGATAATCATCTGGTAAAGTATTTAAAGTTACATTTTCTTTTTTTAATTCTTGAAAGCTTTTCTCTTCAGGATATCCAAGGTCAGACTGATTAATTATATTTTCAAAAGAAAAATTAATATATTCTGTAACATTTTTTCGAATTACAAGTTCTTTTACATCTAATTCTTCTTTTTGTTTTTTTACTCTTTTTTCTAACCTTTTTTTATTTACTTCATAAATTTCTTTCTTATTATTTAAAGCTTCTTTTTCTTTTGTCAAATCTATATGTGCTTTACCTAAAATATATCCTTTTATCTCACCATCAGGTCTATATTCTAAAGCTTCTATATTCTCTCTAACGTAATCACTATTAAATGTATGAAAGATAAAACCCGTATTATTCTTTATGCTTGGTGTATTACCCTTAGTAAGTTGCAACTCTATACTCTTAATACCCTCGTTATGTATAATTTTGAATTCAAAGCTTCCATTGTTTTTAGTAAAACTAATCAACTTATTAACTTTATTGATTTTATTATCAACACTGACTTCTGATAACCTAAACATACGACTTAAGAATGTTTTTCCACTTCCATTATTAGCATAGATAGCTGTTTTGAGAGAAGATGTGTTTTCTAAAGAATTTAAATTAAAATGTGGACCTATATTATGAAGGTTAAATGCTAATTGAATTTTAGCCATTTACTCATTTCCCTCATCAAAAGCCAACTTCAAGGCCTCAATATGACCAAACCCTACCCTTCCTGAGATATTTTCCAGTGAATCATACATCTCAATCGTGTTTTGAAACACATCAGCTATGTGCTTCTGTCGAAGTTTCAAGCCTAACATGAGAGGACGATGCCCTTTTTCCAGTTCTATTACCATAAAGAACCTATTATCAGTAACGTTGTTGTAAAATGTGTGATTTTCAATTAATTTCCCCAAATTAGTTTATATATTCTAACTACATTTTATTAAAACTTATCATTGATAGCTATACTTTCCCTCTATCATATATATTCCTTACGGAGAAAGTGTGGATTTATCTATATTTTCTTATGTGGTGTGATAGCAATCACACCCTACGTAATCCTCATTCATCATCCACTTTCCCTCTAAGTCGTTTCTTACTAGGAGATAAGGGTCAGTTACCACCTTAAAAAACCCTAAAGAACATAACAATAGTACCAGTTTTTACTAAAAGAGTTTAAGTACTTATTCTGATTGTATCCCTGTGGTTATCTTGTAAAGTTCTTTATCGTAAATTTCTCCACTTTTATACAAAGAATGAGCCACAACGATAAGCTTTCTTATCACTGCAGTTTGTGCCTGTGTTGTATGTTTGCCATTGACTTTAAGTCTTTCATAAAATACTTTCATTTTGGCATTGTGTTTGGTCGAAGCCATAGCAGCCATAAAGAGTGTACCTCGATAAAGTCTGTTACCTGCTTTAGATATACGTGTTTGCCCTTTAATTGAAGTTCCTGATTCCCTCATCACTGGATCAAGTCCTGCAAGGGAGACTATTTGTCTTTGGTTGGCATGCG
>CACVAS010000169.1 GCA_902727855.1 uncultured Sulfurovum sp. | reverse complement strand
AAAATTGATTATCCTAAGAAAAAAATGTTGGTAACACAAAAAAAGGTGGGTGAAGCTACTAAGCAAATAGAAACGCTATCAAAAAGTACTTGGACGTATCTTTGTGACCATGGCGAAAAACTAGATTCCCGAAAAAGCTCAATCTACCGAAACTCCCCAAGATTTTCTATTTTTGGTGTGGGAGAGTATACATTTAAGCCCTGGAAGGTTGTCATATCCGGACTTTATAAAAATACGAGGTTTTCAAAAATTGGGTGTCATGAAGGAAAGCCAATTGTAGTTGATGATACATGCTATATGTTGGGCTTCGATTCTGAGAAAGAAGCAGACTTCGTGCTTTCCTTACTATTGTCGGATGTTTGTCAGGATTTTATAAGCTCAATTGTTTTTTTGGATAACAAAAGACCTATAACGGTAGCTTTATTAAGCCGGATTAATTTGAGGAAAATTGCTGAACTACTGGGCGTTGAAAAAAAATATGAAGGGCTATTCATTGAAAATGAGCAGCAGATGTCTTTGCTATGAGGTTAAATTGACTGCGTGGTGGCATTTCAATTATCTGAAGGGTAGGTTTCTATCAAATTCCGCAAATTTCCAGTGGCATAAAAACCCGCGTATGACCCACATCGACTAAATCGGTTTGTATATCCAGCAGGTAGGGGGTTTGTTCCTGTGTGGCTGGGTTGGTGTCGCCATTCATGTGGTTGCTCGCGTGCCATTTATTATTAAGTAATAGGGTCTAAGGCGGGAGAAGTAATGATTGAATTAACTTTGATCGCTGAAAATAAAATCAACCCTGATATGAAATAAAGGTATCTATCATATTTTATTATGATATATAAAAATTTAATAATTATGTTCTGGGCTGGTACTAACAATATTTTTGATATTATCCCAACGATAAATACTGTCATATAAATAATTAGTGGTAACATTAAAGGTATAATAAAAAGGCTTAGCCAATGTGCTTGATGTTCGAGATTGCTATTGCTATTAATATTATTATTGTTTATCAAATTTAGTTCTTTTGTCATTTGTGTACATAAATTAAAAACTATTTTTCCTGAAAGATTCTCAGAAATAACAAATGATACAGATAGCCAGATAGAGAAAAAAATAAATGCTGCTAGAAAAATAAATAATGATTTTGCTCTACTTGCCTCGTAAAGCAATATTCTTGATATAGCCAAGGAAAATATGCACAATAATAGATATTCAAATAGATAGATGAAATGGAGTGTTGTACTGATAATGCTTATTTTCCTGTATCTCCACTGATAAAGTGTAAAAAAACTCCAAAAATCACGAGTCCCACTATGTGGACATAGGATGAGATGGTGATCATTTCAAAATCATTTCTTTCTTTCATATCATTATATTTTTTAAAATCTTTTTTAATATATGAAGTGGTCATTATGTATTTTTTAAGAAAAGTGAGTTTGACTACATCGAGAGCAACAATCAACGAAGGGAAGTTCAGCATGAATGCAGTGTTTATACTGCTACTCCAAGCTAATGTGAATATAGAGTTGAATAAAGCTACGATGATGCAAAAAAATAACACTATTCTATAGTTCCATAGTGTTTTTTCAAAAAGTGTATATTTTCTTGGTTTTAAGAATATCAGATTGAAAAAGGAGAGTGTTATGTTTGCTGAGTATATTGGTAGCTTTGATATTTTTATTGTCGATAAGAAACTTATTGATGATTCAAGTGCTTGTTTATGTTTTTTTATATCATCACTTCCATGTGATTTCTTATAGACTTCGACAAGGACTACTATTAAAGTTAAAAATATTGCAATTCCTGGATAAGGCCCTTTATTTAAATCTAGAAAGAAAGAATGCATATTTTTAAATCTCTAACCTCTGTACACGACAATTTTTATTGAAACTCTGTAATCGATGGATCTTCCGTTGTCGCATCATGTTGTAGTCAAGAAAAAATCAATCACTTATGGTCGGTCAGAGTTTTTGGTCGTGTACAGAGACCTCTACCATTAAAAGTATTACTAAACCCGAACCAATCTCGTCCGCGAAAACCGATCATGCCACCCCAATTTCTCCGCATCAAAAATAGCAATCAAGAACCCCACCGCAAAAAACGCCCATGAAAACAACGCTGTCACAAACCGGAAAAAGGCATGTTGCCAATCTAATGGCCCGCCATCATTAGTCACCACCCGAAT
>CACVAS010000168.1 GCA_902727855.1 uncultured Sulfurovum sp. | reverse complement strand
CAATAACACTCTTGCTAGCAACTCGCTAACCATCCATGTGTTGTTGGACGCGTATTATAGCACCGAAGTTATTCCTTGTCAAGGATTTATCGCAAAAATGTCCAAATTTAGCGAAATTCTTTTTTTACTTACATCATATATGTAATTTTACTTATTGCTTAAATAATTATATCAACAGTGATTTATCTATAATTTGCTATTATTTCTGATTCATACCTAAGGATATTTATGAAAAAATATTTTTTATTACCCCTATTATTTTTTCTCTTAAATAGTTGTACCAAAGAACCTATTATTCCTTCTGCTAAAGAGGAAATGGCCAAACAAATTATAAATGAGAACATTCACCATGCAAATATAGCGAAAAGAGAATATATGACACTACAAAAAAAACGCATAAATGAGTAAGCTACTGTATTAACCTTAGATTAATCTCACTCTACTATACTACAAAAAATTAACACTATAAAAGGAAATACTATGGCTTTATATGATAGAGACTATACATCTAATGATGCAGGCTATGTTCAAGAAGGAGCATCCGTCAGTTTCATGAAACAAACATACCAATTACTTGGGGCAAGTATGATTGCTGCTGCACTTGGTGCTTACTTGACAATGCCTTATGCTGAAACGGTTATGCAATATAAGTGGTTTATATTTGGTGCAGAACTTCTGATACTTTTCTTTGGACTCAGTATGTCAAGAGGAAAACCTGGACTTAATCTAGCAATGCTTTTTTTATTCACATTTTTAACTGGTGTCTCACTTGTGCCTCTTTTAGCTTCACTCATAGGTGCAGGTAATGGAGCAGTGATAGGAAATGCTTTCTTAATGACATCTGTCCTATTTGGGGCACTTAGTCTTTTTGCAATTAATGCTAAAACAGACTTTTCAAGCTGGGGTAAACCTCTTTTTATTGTCTTGATTGTTGTTATTATTGCTTCACTGATTAACATGTTTTTACTTCAGAGTCCGATGATGCATGTGATTATTACTGCAGGGATTTTGATTTTATTTGGTATGTTCACTATTTATGATACTCAAAATATTGCAAATGGGGCATATTCTTCACCAGTTGATGCGGCAGTGTCACTCTATTTAGACTTTCTAAATATGTTTACAGCAATTCTTCAACTTCTAGGTATATTTGGCAGTGATGAATAAATTATTTATGCTTTACCTATCTAGATTTAGGTGAAGCATTCTCCACAAATAAAACTTCAAACTCTAAATACTTTAATGGATAATTCTCCATCAAATGCTTTAACTGCTTATAACCTAATTGCTTATTACCACCACTTACTCCACTTTTTTTAATATACTGAAACATCTCTTTTACAGATTTAAATTCTAATCTATACTCTTTCGTATACATATTGGAAGTATATAGTTTTGCAATAGCCTTTTTTAATGCCTCTGGAGTATGGATTGGAGATTTTATATTTGCAGTACTATGCAATGTTTTAAATGTATTTGATGTAAAAATAGCAAAATATGATTGATTTGCTATTTTAGATAGTGAGGTAAATACACTATTTAAATCGTCGGCCCATTGTAATGCAGAAGCGGAAATAAGTAATGTATCTTCTACTTTGTTGTACAAGTTTTCTATTTCTTTACTATTGTTAAAATCTGCAACTACTTTTTGAACTCTATCTTCAGAGGAATGTATTTTTAACATTTTATCAGAAATATCCACTGCTACAAAACTATCAAAAGATATATCGAGGTTGACGATATTTTCATGTACTTTTCCACTTCCACATCCTAAATCTATGATTGTTCTATATGACTTTTTTTCTAGAGATTCTACAAGTGTTTTGGCAACATCAGATTGTATGATATTATAAGTATTATATAAATGTGCAAACCTAGAGAATTCTCTCGAGACCTTTGATTGATTACTTTCTACTATTTGCACTATATTCTTCCTCTTCATCACTGTTTCAAATTTATTTGGGTATAATCGCCGAAATTATACCCAATTTTAAATTGAGGTACTCATAAAACAAACAAGAGGCAACCATGACATCAACACTTTTAATCGTACAAATTGTACTTGCAATAGCTATCACCATTGCTGTGCTACTTCAAAAAAGCTCAAGTATTGGACTAGGCGCATATAGCGGGAGCAATGAGTCTGTATTTGGATCAAAAGGTCCAACTGGATTTCTTTCAAAACTTACTTTTTTTCTAGCCTTTGTATTTATTGTTAATACACTGGCATTAGGATACTTTTATACATCAGAAAATAGTGCATCTGTGACTGATAATATTATTCCTTCCTCAAAGAGTGCTGCACCACTTGCACCAACTGTTCCAGATAGTAACTAGTCTAAATAGTCTCACCCCGCTAAGAGAGTTCTATCTCTTAGTAACTATGACATACATAAATTTTCTATTATTCTCTTTTATCTAAACATCATCTTATTCATTTGTATGACATACTCAATACCCAACAAGGTAAAAAAGGGTAAAATCTGCTTACTAAATGTTAGGAGAATATTATGATAGATGAGATTTTGAATGAAACCAGCGAAAATATGACTAAAAGCATTGATGCGCTTAAAAGAGACTTTTCAACACTAAGAACAGGTAAAGTAACTACCGGTATTGTAGATAATATTAAAGTGGATTATTATGGTACTCTTACAGCACTCAATCAAGTTGGAAATGTTATTGCCACTGACGCAACAACGATTAGTATTACACCTTGGGAAAAAAATCTTCTTGGTGATATTGAAAAAGCTATCCAAGAAGCAAATATTGGTGTGAATCCAAATAATGATGGTGACTTTATCAAACTTTTCTTCCCTCCAATGACATCTGAGCAAAGACAAGAAATCGTAAAACAAGCCAAAGGTATGGTTGAGCATGCTAAAGTTTCTGTCAGGAACGTTAGAAAAGATTCCAATGATAAGGTAAAAAAGCTTGAAAAAGAGAAAGATATCAGTGAAGACGAATCTAAAAAAGCACAAGATAATGTACAAAAACTTACTGATGAACATATTGCCAAAATAGAAGAAGCTTTTAAAACAAAAGAAGCTGATATCCTTAAGGTATAATAGATGAATATAGAGCAAGTCTATAAAGATGCTAATGCACTACTAGATGGTCATTTTCTTTTAGCAAGTGGTAACCACTCTAGTCGCTACCTACAAAGTGCAAAAGTGATGGAATACCCAAAAAAAGCATCTTTACTTACTGATGCCTTAGCTACTATGATAAAAGATGCTGGTATAGAAGTAGACACTGTCTGCGCCCCTGCACTAGGTGGTGTACTTACAGGCTATGAATTGGCACGATCTTTAGATGTGCGTTCTATTTTTGTTGAAAAAAAAGATGGTGGTATGGAATTACGCCGTGGCTTTAGCATAAAAAAGGGTGAAAAAATCATCATTTGCGAAGATATAGTTACAACAGGTGGTTCTGCACTTAAAGCTGCGAAAGCTATTGAGGAACTTGGTGGAGAGGTAGTTGCGTTTGCCTCTTTAGCTAACCGAGGGTTTTGTAAACGTGTAGATGGGAACAGTACAGCAAAGGAACAATGTGCCCTGCCAGCTAATGTTCCTCTCTTCGCACTTGCAGACTTTACCTTTGAGATGTATGCCCCAGAAGATTGCCCACTGTGTAAAGAGGGCAAAACTGAAGCTATAAAGCCTGGGAGTAAAAGTTAAGACTTTTGTCTTAGCTTACGCATTCTATTCTCGTACGCACTCCACTTCTCAAACTGTACCCTTACATCGTCACATAATACTAAAAGCTCTACATATTTTTTCTCATTCAACACCTTTAGGTCTCGTAAAAGTCTCAGTGATAGTCGGATGTATTGCACATCATCGAGTACTCGTTCTAGTGCCACAACCTTGTTGGTAGCCTTGTTTGCTCTATAAATGCCTACAAGAACATCAAGCGCCCTTTCTTTTACTTTCTCACCTATAGTATATTTATGTTCTTTGTTTAGATTTGTAAAATTTTTGTGTATCATATACCGCAGGTGTGACCGTGTCACACATCAAAGCCCAATATATTTTACATGGCAATGCAACATTGTAATCAAAAAATTGGAAATTAAGTCATACATAGCGTTTGACATCGTCAAACCTACGGGGTCTAAACCCATCCAACCACCCAAAAAAAATTTCGAGAGAGCTGAAGCTCTCAAGGTTTAAGCACTAATCCCTCAGACACCGCACCGCGAAGCCGTAGGCACGACTGTTGTTAATCGTGCCTGCACCACTGCCAAAGAAGACGTAGGACGAGTTAGAACCACTTACTGAACTAGTCCACAGGTAACCCCACGAACCCTGAACGTTCAAGAAACCTGAGCCGTTAATGCGGAAACCAGCAGATGGCAAAGCAAGGAAACTATTGAAGGCATCATCTCTATTTTGTACTTGGGTAGACCCTGCATCAAACAATTCTTCGTTTAATTCAGTGAGGGTTGGTACTCTAAAGCCTACAGGACAGACTGAAGAGCCATCTGTTCCTGACCAGTTTGCTTCTCTTAAGCTTCCAGTGCTGTCTGCTGTTTTTGCCCAATCGTAACTGTATATACTTGATGATGTTATAAAATTACTTCCTGTAGCATTCACATCTGTGGCTTGTGTGGCTGTAGTAGTAGAGTTACTCTCTTGGTGTCCATCGAAGTTCCTACCCCATTGGTAGTAGTCTCCATAACACTCAGTGTCATAAAAACTAGTACATACCCTGTTGGCTCCAAGGTTTCTGTCTAACCACTCTTTGCCTGTGTGAGGGGAGATGACTGTGCCGTAGGTACTGCCGTTATGGACGATACCCTCATCGACATCGTCTATCTCTATGGTCACCTCTTGCGTACCCTCATTCCCATACGCATCTGTAGCAGTGGCTGTAAAGGTATACATATCTTTTGTCTCAAAGTCTGGTGCGACTTTAAAGGTGACTACACCAGTAGTGGCATTGACATCAAAGTCTGTGCTATCTCCTCCGCTGATGCTGTAGGCAATGGCACTCGAATCTGTGGCTTGCAGGGTGATGGCATCTGTTTGGTTTTCTGCTACGGTGGTGTTGTCCTCTGAGGTGAAAGTGGGTGGAGTGGTGTCTACTACGGTGATGTTTCTTTCTACTGTGGCAGTGTTATTGTCTGTATCTGTGACACTGTAGGTGAGTGTTTGTTTCCCTAAAGTCTGTATGTCTACACTTCCTGTGATGACAATGCTAGATGTGAGGTTTCCATCTAGTGCGTCTATGGCTGTGGCACCTAGCTCTGTGTAAGGTGTGTTGACTTCTAGTGTGAGGTTTGCATCACCCACAAGGGTAAGCACTGGAGGGGTGGAGAGTATAGTGTCTAGTATTTGTTGTATTTTGGCTGTAGTGTCTACTTCTATAGTAGCCATAAGCGCTATGGTGTCATTGAGTGCAGTAAGTGTTCTGCTATCTACTCCTACTATTTGGGCTTTGATATAGTCTGCTATACTAGGTGTACTCGTGTTGCCATTACTAGAAGCATAGGCTCTTATTTTGTTGAAGGCTACGGTTTTGGGGTTTTCACCACTGAGTATAAAGTTGGTGATGATGCCCATCACGGCATGGAGCTGTGCATCTGCTAATCCACCAGGATTTGGAGTAGGTGTTGGTGTTGGTGTTGCTGTAGGTGTTACTGCACTAGCCCCTATTGTATAGATTAGTACTAAAACTAAAAAAGTGATGATTTTTCTTTTTAAACTAAATAACATACATTTCCTTTTGTAATATTTTAGATTAATTATAACAAATACATCTCTCTCTCTCAAATTTTAGCTTAAAGTAAACTTAATTTATGGTTTTGGGTGGTTTGGTAACGGTTAAGAATTTTAGAGGAATGGTCTTTTGGTTTGCAGTGGTTTGGAGACTACACTCTCCAAACCACTGCACAATGCTCAACATCTATATCTGTTTTGCGTGGTTTGATTTTAAATGCTTCTACTTCCCAGTTATCGATACTATACTTCTCATTGAGACTGTCAATAGTGTCTTCTAATGCGTATTCTAATGACTCCATATCCTCTTCTATGGCACTTAAACGTTCTTCAGCTCTAGACATTTCTCCACGCTCTTTTAAGATGCTAGAGCCTTTCTTAAAGGCACGTCCTATTTTTGTGGGTGTTGTACGTCCAAAAAGTGCTCCAAGTACTGCTATACCTGTTTCTATCATAGATGATGTGGAGTCTGCTTCTTCTTTTTCTACACGTTCTTTTGCACGGTTTAGTCTAGTTAAGAGTGTTTTTTCTTTTTTATCAAAACGTGCTTGGAGTTTTTCTATCTCTTGTTCTTTTTTATCATCTAAACTATCTTGTATTCTGACTTTAAAATCTGACTCTGATTCTCCCACTTGAGACTCTAATTTTAAAGATTTACAACGCAAAAGTGGTAAGTGTTGCTCTTGATAAAGAGTCTCTTTGAGTTCTTTAACTGCACGTTTTAGTCCTTTGTCTTCTAACACTACTTTGGGTAGAGACTGGAACTTGGCTTTACTTGGTGCACTATGTGTATAATTTTCAAAACTCTCATCCTCTTGGATTGCTTCTTGCCAGTCTATACTTCTTTGAGTGCTGGAAATAGGTAAAGAGAGAATGAGCTCTTTCTCTTCATCTATACCCTTACGCTGATTATAGAAATGTACTTTAGCTAAAGCACCTAGTGTCGCAACAAATTCATTTTTTTCACTTGGGTCAAATTCAAAATATTGTTCTATACTCGTATCTATTTGCTGAAAACTCTCTGACATATCTACTTTATGAAGTATGTTGTCTACACTCTGTACTTCTAAGTTTTGGGCTTCTTTTTGTTCTTTCATTAAAGATGCAATTTCGTCACGCTTCAATGGTCCCTTAAGATAAGACATGACCCAACGCGTAGAAAATAGACGTATATCATCTAAGTGTGCTGACTTTAGAAAAAATGTTCTTTTTTTCAAATTGGCTAAAAGGTTTTTAATTTCACTTTTACTGTAACTTGCTCCTACCTTGCCATCTAAACCATCTATGACACGTTCTATGTCTTGGGTGGTCTGTAGCCTACCTATGAACCACGTTCCAATGTTAGAGAGCCCTTTATAGTCCAAATCTACTGGGTTTTGTGTACTAAGTACTACACCCACACCAAATGCCCTTGCTTGTTTAAGAAGTAACATCATTGGATCTTTACTTGGTGGATTTTTAGTAGGAGGAAAAAAACCATAAATTTCATCCATATACAAAAGTGTTTTTAATGCTGAAGTTCCACTTTGTCTACGCATCCATGCAATATATTTATTAAGCAAGAGGGTGACAAAAAACATACGTTCATCATCATTGAGATGTGAAATAGAAAAAATAGCTATTTTAGCTTTACCATTTTCATCATAGAGAAGCTTTTGAATATCTAAATCATCACCTTTTAACCATAATGAAAAGCTTGGGCTAGCGAGCAATGCATTAAACTTAGTAGCCAATTTAAACCGTGCCTCTTGCGAATAAAAATCCTCCAATGGTAGTACACCTATTTTAGAGAAATTTGGTTTAATAATTTTTCCTATGAGACTCTCTATTGTTAAATCTTCATTTGATAACCACGATTTAGTAATAATTTGTGCCAATAAGATATACTCTTTAGACTCAAGTGGGTCAGCGACTACACCTACTAAAGAGAGTAGAGACACTGTTGTACTCTTAAGGTATGATGTAAAGGTATCACTCTCTTCCATCACTTCTGAAGGTGGCGTTTCTAATGAAGACATCACATTAATAGCAACACCTGAAGAGGAACCTGGTGTATAGATTGTCTTTTGTACACCTTGCAGTTTCAACACACGTTCTTTATCTTGCCCCCAGCTCTCTATACCTTCTTTCCATACGTTGGCTATTTTGTGAGCATAGTCAACTACATCAGCCTCTTTTGATTGTGCTTCATCTTCTACCCATGGTTCAAAGTTTTTAGCTGTAAATGTAGCATCTACTAAACATAGGTTACCCATGTCTCCCTTAGGATCTATAAGTATAGAGGGTATGTTGTCTATAGCAGCTTCCTCTATAATACCAACCCCTAACCCTGTTTTACCAGAACCTGTCATACCTATAATAGCTGCATGTGTGGTGAAGTTTTTATTTTTAAGTAGGGTAAGTGCTTGGATCGTTTTCATAGAGTCTTTATCTAAGTCTTTTCCTAAATAGAAAAGTCCTAGTTTCTCATAAAGTGATTTCATTTGTCTTCCTTGATTATCTAACTGAGCTTGTATTCCCTGTTGCATTGGTATTACTCGTACTAGTATTGCTTGTTTTTTTATTCTTTACTTTTTTTATCTCTTTTTTACGTGGTTTCCCATCATATCCATAAATAGGATTACCACTAGAATCACGCAGATTTTGTACTGTATTGGGTTGAGCATTTTGTGCTGGCTCTCTTTGCTGACTTGATACATTATTAGCATTATTAACTTGTTGTGTTTTACTTGTCACTGCCGATAAAGGAAGTCTAATACCTTGAACTAAAAAAGAGATAGGCTCTTTTCCAACTTCTTTGATAGTTATGACCACCTTATCTTTTTCATGGTACGCATCAAACAGTTCAATGTCTGAGGCAACGGTATCAACTTCAACTCTATCTTCTGATTTTAAAGGCATAGTAAAACTATGTCCTTCTATTCTTGCAAGAATATTATTTTCTTTGAGGACAACCCAGCAAACTTTTGAGCCAGAGAGGTTGTAAAGTGAGTTTGAAGTGTCTTCAATACATAAGCGTGCAAACTCATCTTTTGTTATCTCAATATTTCCGTCTGAACCTAAAATGTCTAAAAAAAGTACTTTGGTAGCTTTGGTTACTTGTTTTGTTTTTTCTAAAGATGTGAGAAGATGATCATTTGATGTACGCATCATCTCTACCACAGAAAAGAGTGGGGGTAAAATAATACCTAGTAAAGCAACAGAGATTAAAACTTCAATAAGAGTAAATGCTTTACGATTTGACATACATTAGCCGTCCATTAGCCCAACACGTACTGCTTCTTCATAAGAAGTTGTACCTTCTAGCATCATGTCACGTAGTTCATCTGAGATGGTTTTCATACCTCTTTTTTTCATTGCTTCTCTTACTTCAAAGTCATTAAATCCATCTTTCATCATCTCTTTTACAGCATCATCTACAACAAAAATTTCTCCAATGGCTTGCCTTCCTTTATACCCTGTAAAATCACAGTGTATGCAGCCTTCGGCATGATAAAATATTCTATCTTCAGGAACCTGTGCTTCATGAGCATGAGCAGGAGAGAGGTAGTCTGCTCGTTTACACTCTACACAAAGTTTTCTTGCAAGTCTTTGTGCCAATACTCCTAGCAATGTAGAAGAAATTAAAAAGTTTTCAATACCCATATCCATAAGACGAGAAAGTGCGGAAGTCGCATCATTTGTGTGCAAAGTTGAGAGTAGTAAGTGACCCGTTAGTGCAGAACGTAAACCTATCTCTGCCGTCTCCTGGTCTCTCATCTCACCAATCATTATAATATCTGGATCTTGTCTTAGTATGGAACGAAGTCCAGCTGAAAAAGTAAGCCCAACTTTTGTATTTACTTGTATTTGAGAAATATTGTCTGCATTGTACTCTACTGGATCTTCTACAGTAATAATGTTTTTATCTGGTGTTGCTACGTGCTGTAAACAAGCATGCAGTGTCGTTGATTTACCTGAACCTGTAGGACCGGTAACCAGTATCATACCATGCGCGTGTTGCATTAACTTATAGAGTGACTTAGTTACATTATCTCTAAAGCCTAGTGACTCTAGTGTAGGAATATGCTCACTTTGAGCGAGTATACGCATCACCACTCTTTCTCCGTGATAGGTAGGGAGTATAGAAACCCTCACATCAATATTTTTACCTGATATACTCAACTGCGTACGTCCATCTTGAGGAATACGTTTTTCTGAAATATCTAGGTTTGATATAACTTTGATACGACTAATCACCAAAGAAGTGATACTCTTATCTAAGTCAAGATGTTTTTTAAGGGCTCCATCCATACGAAAACGTACTTCACCTTTATATTCATTTGTCTCAATATGTATATCACTCACACCTTTTTTTAATGCTTGAAAAAAGAGAGAGTTTACCAATTTAATAATAGGAGCAGACTCTTCACTAGAGAGGAGGTCTTGTGAATTTCTTATAAACTCCAATAGGTCTGACTCAACTTCTATAAGCTCATCAGATGTACTAGTTGCCATCTCTTCAAAGTCAGAACCTGTTTGAATTTCTAAAAACTTATTATTTAAGCGTTCAAAGCTATCTGCATCAAGTATGTTAATAGGGTAATCTAGAGATAGTCTTGAGTAATGGTTAAGTGCTTCACTCAAAGTATCATCTGTGACGATGGCTGTTTTGATACCGTCTAATTCAGAGAATAGTAGCGCATGCTTAATGGCCAACTTATGATTTAACCATTCTTCCCATAAGGGTTCAAGGTTAACATCTTGGAGACGAGGAAAATGCATTCCTAACTCCCTGAAATACTATCTGTATTGTACAGATTATTGTAACGTGAGTTATGCCGTATTCTATTGGATGCATCACCCGTTGGTTCAGTATCATCAGCCTCATATTCTGCACGCTGTTCAAGACCCCTTCTCACAAAAGAGTTATATCTTGTTTGTATACCTTCTAACTCATCTAACGCCGTACGTAAACGTTGTAAATCGCCACTTTTTCTTACAATATACGGTGTTAAATAAATAACTACATTCACTTGTGTATCCATATCAGCATCAGATTTGAAAAGTTCACCTAAGACTGGTATCTCACCTAATATTGGCACTTTTGTTGAGCTTACACCCCCAGAACTTTTCATCAATCCGCCTAAAATAATAGTTTCCCCATTATTAACAATGGCATTTGTATTGACTTTTCGCTTTGTGGTTGTTGGTCTGTCCGCAGCGGCATTTGATCCTGGTAAGATATCTTCAATTTCTGCTTCTACTTGTAGTGTCACCTTATTATGACTAGAGAGTCTAGGCGTTACCTTAAGTGTAATCCCTATATCTTCTCTTGAGTAATTGTTAACTATATTTCCTTGTCCTGCTGTAGATTGCTGTGCCTGCGTTAAGATAGACTGTGTTTGTCCTACCTGAAGGGTTGCTTCTTTATTGTTTGTACATAATACTGATGGTTCAGAGAGTACATGTGCAGCACCATCTTGCTTAAGTAAATCAAGTTTTGCACCCAATGCAAAAACCTCTTTAATTCCACTATCAAACTCGAATGAACGTGTATTAGAAGTAATAACAGCTCCACTCTCTGTCACTGTTGAAGATTGATTGTTTAAGAAACTTGTTAATGTAGGAGAAATCATCAAAGACGATGCCCCTAGGTTTGCAGCAGCTGAGAAGAGCCCTTGAGAAGTGATTTGACCCCCTTCAAACCCATAACGCATACCTATTTGTTCTGCTAAGTTTGTATTAATTTCTATAATACGTGCTTTCACATAGACTTGTGCTTGTGGCACATCTATTTTCTTAATCGTATCACGTATATTTCTTATCTGTTCACCCGTAGCCAAAATGATGAGTGAGTTTCTCTCTAAATCAGAAACGACCATCGCTTTACTGGAGGCTGCTGCTTTTGCACCTTTTTTACTGGTTTTGACCTTCACAGAATTCATTTGTGCTACAAGTTTTGAAAGTATCTTTTCCATCTCTTCAACATTAGAGTTTTTAAGTGGAATCACATACATTTTTTGTGTTAAGTCTTCACCTTTTAAGTCAAGTTGCTTAATGTACCCTATCATTCGATTATTGTTTTCTGCTTTACCTACCAATATAATAGAGTTAGTTGCTTCATCTTTAAAAATATCTACTTTTTCACTAGCAATCGTTTGAGGAAAAAGTTTTTTTGCCATATTTTGTGCATTTTTAAAAACATCTTTGACAGATGAGTTTTTCAAAATGACAATACTTGTTTTCTTTTCTCCAATCTTCTCTACAACATTAATCACTTTAGAAATAGCACGTAAGGTTCTAGGGTTTGCCGTAATAGCTAAAACATTATTCTCTTTAAAAGAGATGACTTTTGCATTTTTGTGAAGGAGTGGTTTTATTTTGGCACGTACCACTGCTGCATTTGAGTTTCTAAGAGGGAACATGACCGTTTTCATTGTATCACCATCAATACTTGAACTTACTTCAAGACCTTCACCCGCAGCCTTCGAAGCCTTTACCACTTTATAGTAATCACCTAAATCTACAAGGGCTAAACCTTTCCCACCTAAGATAGAGTTAGCCAATGGCAATAAAGAAGATTTTTTGATTGGCGTTGTTGAAACAAAGTTAATCTTGCCTTTAATTTCACTCTCAACTAAAATGTTTGTTTGCGTAATTTTAGAGACCATCTCTACAAAATCTTTAATCGCCAAATCACGAAAATTGACATCTACTTTTTCATCTTCTGCATATAACCCAATGGTTAGAACCATTAATGTGCTTAATACTATTTTACTCAATTTCATATTCTAACTCCATTTCTTCATTGCCTCTTTTAACAACCAATGTTAAATTCTCTACATTTTTAATATTTTTATATACACCAAATGCTGCATTATAGCTAGTTATAGCTTGTCCGTTTATAGACTTAATAACATCATTTCTTTCGACACCTAGTTTTGCAAAAGGCGAACTCTTTCGTACAAATGTAATCCTAAAGCCTTCTAAACCATTGTCATCATTTTTCACTTCACCAATACCAATATCTTTATAAATCTCTTTCATGTTCTTAGCATAATGATCTAACAAAGAACGGTCTATGATTTTATGATCACCTGCATCACGTACATCACCCAATTCATTTTTTGGTTTCTCAACACTCTGCTTTGGTTTAGGCTCTCTAGGTGTAGACTCTACTTGTGAAATAGAGCTTTTACTTTTACCTTTTGGGCTATACAAAGAGACTTTATATATTTTTGCATTTTTACTAAAATTTGCAAAGTCTATACCCCCATTCTCTAGTACAAACCCATTAATATTATCACCGCGTGAAAGCACCTTTGTTTTCTTTTTATACATGACTGTAACGATGGTCACTTTTGAGTCATTATAAAGAGCCAAGAGCTTAATGTCTTTCATGTCTCCATCATTTTTAAGTACAACTTTTGGTTTTTCTACTCTAGGTGCAGCTATTTTATTGGGCGTTAATTTTACCCTGTAATAGAGTGACTTGGCATCACTTTTTAGTCCTTGCGTTACGCCACTTGTTGGTAAAAAAAGTATCTCTACAACGAACCATAGCGTTTTCACCAACAATAGTAGTACAAAGATAGCTAATATATTTTTAAACCCTTGAGGACTAAAGAGACGTTTCATAATACCATCCTTCCTCATCTTCGTTTAACTTATCTTTAAATGGCGCGTTAGCTTGACTTGCATTAAAGTCTAAACGTATATAGTTATCAACCACATCCATGGTACCAACTGCACTGCCAAAAGGACCTTCTGTCTCTATGTCAATGCCCAATGGGTTCCAAACAGCATGCGTTGCGACTATACTATCTATTGTTGTTGGTGCCATAGTCTTTAAAGAAGCATCTATTTCTAAAAAGTCAACTTCTATTTTAGTGTAAAAAAGTAAACTAAAAATATCTATTTTATTCGCTGTTGCTAATTTAATCCCCTTTGCGTAGACATCTGCTTCTCTAATAGTTAAAGAAAACAACCCTTCTTCAATACTTCCTTCATTTATTTTCACCTCTTGAGTCTCGAGTTCACTCTCAAGCTTATAATAGAGTTCTTGTTTTGGCATAAATAACAATAGCGCAAGCCAACCAATAATGAGCATTATCAATATATTTTTTACCACTTGCATTTGAACTCCACATTATAAAGTGATTCGTTTTTCTGTATATCTAACAGTGTGATTTCAATAGGGATATTAAGCATCTTTGTCGTAAGTTTATTCAGTTCACTATCGCTTAATCCTGTATAGGTAGCTGTAACTTTTTTACCTTTTTTATTCCATTTCACTTTTGAAGCCACAATCATTTTTTCTAGAGCTGTGACTTTTTTGGTAATGTTTTTATTACCCCAAATTTTTTTAAGTCCTACAACTTCTTTTAATTCTGAAAGTGTCAGTGCTGTTTTTTCTGCCTCTTTTACTTGGGCACTAACGTAGTAATGCTTGTATGAAAATGTTCCTAACATAAGGATAAATGCGATGATAACGATAATCTCATTTTGATATTGCTTCAAATTCATAGCGTACCTTCCATACGTAAAGTACTATTCTTAGCTTCACTGACTTTAAAGTTTTTTTTCTTAGCTAAGACCTTTAGACGTGATGAGGTGTCATTATTACTATACTCAAACAATGCAGTAAAACCTTTTTCATTTACAGTAAGTGAGGTAAGCGTAGATCCTTTGAAAATCATAGATCCAATAGATTTAATAGCTTCTCTTTTTTTACGCTCATTCACATCAATCGTTCTATATTTTTGACTAATATCATCTCTAGTATATGAGCTCGCTAATTCAGGGTATGCTTCATAAAGTGTTTCAAGCTCTTCATTTGCAGACGCATCTCCTCCTTGGTAACGTGACGCTTCCACAAAGAACATACCAGCAAATAGAACAAATACACCAGCAAGTAGCCATGATTGCTGATCTCCCACCATAGATTCAGTTGGGTTCTTGTTACTCTTAACTGTTACCCCCTGCTTAGGTGTAAACTGATTGTCGAAGTAAGATGTGGGAAACTCATCTTCTCCTAATACCATAGTCGGTACCACCACTAGCACCTCATCCATGACAACCAATGCTTCACTTTCATTTAAAGACATAGGTCTTGTAAAAGAGTCTAAAGCTTGCTGTGCAAAATAAAGTTTCCCTACATTATCACTCTCTACACCCTTGGAAGCTAAAAAATCTAAAATTTTCTCCATATTGTATGCCACAAAAACCCACATATCATTTTCTTGGAAAACACTATATTCATGCTCCCCCTCTTCTAGTAAACCTTCAAAGAGAGATGGCGCTATTTTTTTAGCTTGGTAGGCATATTTAACAGGTAATGGTTCTTTTTTTAATGTATAAAACTGTGGTGTTACCATAACATTCACAGGATTATCGAGTATGACTCTGTTCATAGCTGTATGAACAAGAAGTAACTCTCTATTTCTTCTCATAAAATTCAAAACGTTTTGCCTCTCCTTTAATATATTGGAACTTAAATCTATAACTTTTACCTGCACTTAAAAAAGAAACTTTACAGACTGTCTCTTCTAATAATTTATTTCCAGTTAAGATATTTTGTCTAGTCGTATAGTTCCCACCGTTATCAGACACAAAATATTTTAAACTTGGTCTTTTTGGGTCGTAGTACCACTCTTTAACAGTTGAGAGGTCAATCTCAAACAAATACGAGATAAGCTCTGGTGATGAGTACTTCACATCAATACGCGTAGCTTCACTTGAAAATGTAAAATATTTATGCCAAGGTACACGTCCAACTTTTTTATCATTAGATTCAATCTGGTAACGACTTACGATGCCAGAAAATTGTTCATATGAAATAATACCGTTTTTTTGCCTAAGTCTACTGTATTCTCTTTGGACAAATTTCTTATCTCCGCCAATCTCTTTAAGAAGCATTTCCAATAATAAGTCAGCATCTTCTAAGTTGTGCTCTTGATCTATCATCTCAAACAACTCTTGCGCCACAGCATATTGCTCTTTCATATCTGGTACACGACCAAATGCAAGCCAATTGACATTTACCCCACTAGAGAGGGGAAGACAACGTACACTCAGTGAGAATTTACCATCTGGACTTCTCATAGAAGGTGGGTAGGTATAGAGTTTACTTAAAAGCGTCTGCTTATTACCTATGGCATTAAAGGCCGTAAGGATATCTGCATAAAATACATTAGCCTGAATCAGTGCAGTCGTATTTTTTGCATCTTTTTGTACCTCTTTAAAGTACCCCAAAAGTACAATCGTTAAGGCAATGAGTATGGCAAGCACAGAAAGTGTAATCATTAACGCAAACCCTTGACGGTGTCTAGCATTCGTGCAAAGAGGTTGTGTTTTATCCATTTAAAAGCTCTATTAAAGTAAAATTTTGTAAATTTAAATCGAAATATTATACCAAAGCAAACTAAAGGATGCAAATGACCCACACAAATACACTAAGATCAGGTTTCTCACTGATAGAACTTTTAATCGTTATTGTTATACTGGGAGGACTCATGGCAGTTGTTGCTCCAGGACTTATGGACTCTCAAAAAAAAGCCACAAGAAACACGATGTGTCTTAAAATGAATGACTTAAAAAAACGTTTTGATATGTTTGCACTTGACAATGGAATGTACCCTGACACAGAAGAAGGCTTTCAAGCACTTATGTCAAACCCAGACTCAGATAAGTACCCAGGATACCCAGTCAAACCATATTTGAAAAAGATACCAAAAGATGCGTGGAAAAAACCTTTTGTTTACATCAAAAAAGGTTCGGACTTAGAGATTATCTCTTATGCCGCGGATAGAAGAGATGGTGGAGAAGAGTGGGATAAAGACATCTTACTTAGTGACTGTAACAAATAACTGTATGTCAACACTAAAAGGCAATCCATTACGAAAAGCGTTTTCACTGGTTGAACTCCTTATCGTTATCATGATTGTCGGTTTAATTTACTTTTTGGGATTTTCCAGTATCTCTATAGGCAAATCTAAACCAAAACCACTCACCCCTTTAAACCTTAAAGAGAGTATTGTCAAATCAAAACTCTTTAATGGGCATGCCACCTTCATGTGTACCAATAAATGTAAAAAATGCTACCTTAGACAAGGTATCTCCTCACCTTTTAAGCCCTACAGTAGTCCTATAGACCTTACTGATATCACCGTATATACCTTAGATGAAAGAGAGTCTTTACGTGAAATGGAGTATGAACGCTATAAAGATGAAAAAGTCTGTCTTGTCATTGATTTCTATGACAATGGAAGTTCTACACAACTCATACTTAAAAACGAAGAGGCTGCTTATTTCTTACCTTCTTTTTTTGGTAAAGCTAAACAATTTGATTCTGTTTCAGATGCAAAAACCTACTGGCTAAAAGATGTAAAAACGGTCTCTGATGCAGGAGGATACTACTAAATGTTTAACACAAAACCTTCAAAAAAGTTACGTGCCGGGTTTACACTCATAGAAATTTTGATCTCCGTGGTAATTCTCTCTGGAGCAATACTCTTTACGCTACGTATTCATTCAGACAATAAAGAACATATTATCTATCTCTCTGAACGTAATAAAAACTCTTTACAAGACTCACTGTTTTTAAGTACCAATGTTTTAAGACATCACAAAGACAATAAAAGTGCTTATGAACTACTTGAACGTCATCTGAAAATTGAAGAAGACAAAAGCCGTCAAACGCTTAAGAAAACCAATAGAGAAATATATATCCCTGATGAGATTAAAATCATCCCTCCGCCAAACAAACCTGGGGTTACCGCATTGGTCAATGAAGTCAAACTTAAAGATTCACACTCTGCAGCCTACTGGCATTTTAAAGTGATTTCATTTTAATCTAATCTTTTTGATGATGTCTTAATAAAAGCAACAAAGAGTGCTAGTCCTGTTATCATCAGTAGTGTATTGCCTACAATATCATGTGACCAATAGAATTCTACTTGCCCTTCTCCTTGTTCAGTCATTGCAACTACAAAAAGTATGCGTACGACATTGACAATAACAAAAATAATATACCCAACGAACATCCAAAAAAGTTTTGCTAACATAGGTGCAGGATAGGCAGCAATAGATGCAAATAAAAAGAGTATAGGAATCATCCCATTACATGCCTGATTGATAATGATTTTATACACAGGACTGATAATAATGTCCTGCCCTTGTAATTGCCCAGGGGACAAGAAGATGTCTAGAAAGAAAAGGGTTAAGTTTGTTTGTGCCTCATTTAACCCTATGGACACAATGCTGGTATGTGCATAAAATACTATGTAAAATACTAATAAGAAAAACAGATAAAGCCCAACAAATTGTTTCATGTGAAACTATAGCAAGATACAGCTAAAAAAGTTATAATAGTCTTTTAATATTTCGAGTATCGCTCTATAGGACACTCACAAGAACTCACTACAAGGATATTTTGCATATGCTCTTCAAGTATAAAGGTTTTAATACATCAGGTAAAAAAGTAAAAGGCACAATCAATGCCAATACTAAAGAGGAAGCAGCACAAAAACTCAAAACACAAGGTATATACCATGAGGGGCTTACGCCCACCAAAGAGTTCTCACTTGATGGCTTGTCTAAGCGAGCGATGCCAGGTGAATTGTTAGCTACTTTTTCTAAAGAACTCTCTTCTTATCTCAACTCTGGTATGACTATCTTGACCGCTATTAGACTACTTGAAAACCAACATGAGGGAGAGAAACGCTACGTTTCATTTTTAAACTCTTTGAAAACAATGATAGATGAAGGTAAATCGCTCTACCATGCACTCAATACACAAAAAGTCTACGGACTACCAGACTTCTACCTTCAAAGTTTAAATGTTGCAGGCCAAAGTGGTCAAATGGTTGAGGTACTCACCAATATGGCTAACTTTTTCTCCGCACAAAACAAAGTAAAAAAACAAGTCAAAGGTGCAATGATTTATCCTTCGGTTATTTTTGTCGTTGCGATTTTAATTATTGGGTTTTTACTTGTCTCTGTGGTACCAGAAATTACACAAATATTTGAAGACACCGATCAGGCACTTCCAGATATTACACAATTTGTTGTAGGTGCAAGTGATTTTTTAATTGCTAACTACCTCACCATTCTCATCACCTTTATCGTTTTAGTGATTTTATTTAAAATTAGTTATGCCAAGTTCGATGGGTTTCGTAAAGTCATAGATGCATGGTTATTTAAAGTGCCACTTATTGGAGAGCTCATACAAAACCATGAACTAGGAAGATTCTCTTACATTTTATCACTCATGTTGGGCTCTGGTGTTGCGTACGCACAAGCCGTACAACTTGCAAAGGCAACATTTGCCAACTATGGGTTACAAGACCTATTTAACAAAGCTGCTGACAAAGTAGTAGAAGGGAATAAGCTCTCCAACTCCTTGTTGCTTGTAAAAGGGGTAAAGCTCAAGCGTAACTTCATGCAGACATTAGCCCTGGGAGAAGAGTCTAGTGAAGTTTCTGAGGTACTTAGTAATACCGCAAACCTCTATGCAGAAGAGAATGATGACAAACTCAAAATTCTTCTTAGTCTACTCAACCCTTTTATGATGCTTCTCATTGGTGGCTTTGTAGGGGTTATTATTGCAGCCATGATGCTTCCTATTTTTACGATGACGCAAGGGTTAAATTAAATGGGTAAACAACGTTTTAGAGAGGTAAAACAAGCAAAGCATACTTCTAAAAAAGAACATCCTCCTAAAACAACTCGACCCTACGCACATGCATCCACCAAAATAAAAGCATTCCTGACCGATAGCTTCATGCTTCTTATGCCTGTACTCTATGTTGTTATTTACTTTATAATGGGTGGGAGAGAAGGATTTTCAGACAATAAACTGTTAGGTTGGGCATATATTTTTGTTCCTTTAATCCTTGTACAGACACTCTTTATGTTAAAGACATCACAAACGCCGGGTTACCGGGCTTACAACATAGAAGTGATTGATGAGCACACAGGAAAACGTCCCTCTTTTTTCTTGCTATTATTTAGAAATACTAGTGCTGTTTTATCATTCTTTACTGTTTTTGGGTGGCTTATGATGTTTTTTAGGAAAGATGCCAAAACACTGCATGACCTACTAAGCAATACAGCCATTACTTACAAAATTAATGCCAAAAAATAGTTCTATTCTTTCCCTCTTTTCTATACTCCTAGGTGGATACTACTTCTTTTACTTTGCGATTGTGGGTGTCTATGTTATTTTTTTACCAAAAACGCTCACAGACCTAGGATATAGTGCCTTTGATATAGGTGCTATCTTTGCAGCAGCACCTTTTATGAGGTTTTTACTTCCCTTTCTCTTTCGTGATTTTGTACCCTTAACACCCAACATATATCTACTCTCTTTACTGTTTACTTTTATAGGTGCCCTGCTCTTCTTGGGTACAGCTACAGATTTTTGGTTCTTCCTATTTGCCAATGTACTCTTTGGTGCTGCTATGGGGATATCACTCCCTTATGTAGAAACGATTGCATTAAGTACCCTCTCTAAAGAGTATTATGGGAAGGTACGTCTATGGGGATCACTAGGTTTTATTATTATTGCTTTGTGGTTAGGGAAAGTACTTACCTTACCTTATGAATCCCTCTATTATCTCAGTGGACTAGCATTTTTTACGCTTATTTTTGGAGCACTGCTTATTCAATACGACAAAGTTGAACATGATGCCATACATAAGGATAGTGCATTTTCACTCTCAAAATATTGGGCTTTTTGGCTTTCAATATTTTTAATGCAACTAGGTTTTGGTGGGTTTTATAACTTTTTTACTATTTATGCATTGTCATATGGAGTCTCTTTGGAGATGACTTCATGGATGTGGAGTTTTGGGGTTATTTGTGAAATCATTATGCTTTACTACCAAGGTCCCTTGCTCCAAAGAAATCTACTCAATATACTACAATTTGCTACACTTGCAACAGCACTCAGATGGCTACTTCTTTACTTGTACCCAGAATCTCTTACCATGACTTTTATCTCTCAGTCTTTCCATGCCATCAGTTTTGCACTCTATCATACTGCAGCCATTACCTATGTATTTTCGCTCTACAGCCAAAAAAAACTTGCTCAACAGTTCTTTTTGGGGATTGCCTTTGGGCTGGGCGGTTCTTTAGGTGCACTTCTTTCTGGACAAATTTATGGAGAGTACCTATTTCTTGTAGAAGCAGGTATCACTCTTTTGGCTTTCATAGCACTACTTATTCATCAGAAACGCAGAAATACCATACTATGAAGTACCCTATTCCTGCTATTATATTTGCCGGTGGAAAAAGTTCTCGTATGGGTAAAGACAAGGCTCTTCTCCCTTTTAAAACCTACCCCACACTCAGTGAATTTCAGCACCATAAGCTTACTGCTCTTTTTCAATCTGTCTACCTTAGTAGTAAAGGGCATAAATTTAACTTTGCTTGTAATGTTATTGAAGATATCTATAAACAAAGTTCACCTCTAGTTGGTATTGTCTCAGTTTTTGAGACACTTCAAAGCAATACTGTATTTATACTTAGTGTCGATGCACCATTGGTGGATAAAGAGGTGGTAGATAAGCTCTACTTGAAAAAGCTTGCACTAGATAAGGTCCATACACCTTATGATGCTATTATTGCACACAGTCCCCATGGACTTGAACCACTTTGTGGTATCTATACTTCTCATGTTTTAAAAAAAGCAAAACAACATTTAGAAGAAGATAACCATAAGCTCCATGCCCTTTTACATGCATCAAATATAAAACTGGTATATTTTGATGACACATTGCCCTTTAGTAATATCAATACACCAGAACAATACAAAGCTATCTTAGATTAAAACTTTTACCCTATCTTAGACATGTAGTATGGCTACTATCTAACATCTGAGACATAAACTTTTTAGAGAAAAAAGTAAACTTTTCAAAGAGTGTACTATGATATTTATCTTTATGATGGATCATCAAAAAGTCTCTTTGACAATGAAAATTTTTCACAGCTACTTCAAAAAGTTTTTTCTCATGTATCTCTTTTTCTACAGAAATCTTTGAAAGACATGTCAAACATTCACGGTTTTTTAAAATACTCTTAATTGACTCCGTATGGCCTAATTCTAAGAAAATATTTAAATCATCAACATCCTCTTTAATGTAGTCTAAAAAAACTTCTCTTGTTCCAGAACCTTCTTCTCTAAGTACCCAGCGCATATCTTTAAAATAGCCTATATTTTCAGCTTGACTCTTTGTGAGTGACTCATTTTCTGTGACCACCACAAGTTCATCAACGCCTACTTTTTCTTTGACAATATCTGAACCTGAAACAAATCCTTCCACAAATCCTATATCAATACTCCCTTCTTGTATCATTTTTACAATTTCTTGTGTATTCCCCTCTTTAAGCGTTATCTTCACATCGGGGTAAGAACTCATGTAAGAACAAATAATAGAGGGCATCAAGTAGTCGACAATCGTAGTACTTGCCCCTACGCGTATCATCCCTTTGTTTTCAGAGTTTTTAAACTCATACTCAATATCTGAAAGCTTTTTAAATATTGGGCTTATTTCTTTATGAAAAGCACGCCCCACTTCATTGAGGACCAACTTCTTGTTAATCCTGTCAAAAACAGGACGACCCAATATATTTTCTAACTCCTTAATGGACATAGATACCGCTGATTGACTCAACTTCATCTGTTTTGCAACGTTTGTCAAATGACCCGAACTCACGACATTAAGGAAGATATCCATTTGTCTTAATGTTAATTTCATATTTACTCTTTTCTATAATACTTTATGCTGTTTTAGTAAAGCATATTCTATCAAGGATATAGTATAATTTCAAAAAGTTAATCAAATTTTTTGAACATTATAGATTCTTGCGTAAAATAGTAACGTAAAAACTCTATCAATAAGACATCAATCTAAAGGACTCTTTTGGCTTTTTCTAAAGAAAACTATAAAGGCACCCTTATGGGTGTATTATTTGTTGCTATATTTGCCGCTGCAGCCACGTTTATTTCAAGCTTACAACCCATTATAACACTAGGGCTTTCTCCTCTTGTTATAGGTATAGTCATAGGTATTTTTTATGCAAATACCCTACACAATAAAACCCCTGCACCATGGCAAAAAGGTATTACCTTTTCAGCTAAAAAAATTTTACGTTTTGCCATTGTCTTTTATGGGTTTAGGATTACTTTTCAACAAATAGCTGAGGTAGGGGTAGATGGATTTTTAGTCTCTCTTGTTATGCTTACCTCAACACTCATATTTGGCTCATGGTTAGGATTTAAAGTCTTTGGCATGGAAAAAGATACTTCTATACTCACCGCTTCTGGTGCATCAGTTTGTGGTGCTGCTGCTGTACTTGCGACAGAACCTGTCTTAAAAGCAGAAGAGTACAAAACAGCCATAGCTGTCTCCATGGTTGTACTCTTTGGTACTATTTCAATGTTTCTTTATCCTATACTCTACGAAACACTTATTAAAGATGCCTCAGGATTTTTGTACATGGATCCTCGTACTTTTGGTATCTACGTAGGAGGAACTATACACGAAGTAGCGCAAGTAGTAGCGGTACCAGCCTCTGTACCCAATGCCTCAGAGGAGATGGCAAATGCTGCGGTCATCGTTAAAATGACAAGAGTCATCATGATAGCCCCTATGCTCATACTGTTAGGCTTTTACCTTGCATGGACTGCCAAGAAAGACGGTAACAGTAGAAGTGAAAAGACCAAACTTGTTATCCCATGGTTTGCCGTTTACTTCATTCTGGTAGCAGGATTCAACTCTTTACAACTCGTACCACAAGACATTGTAAATATTATCAATGAGATAGATACATTTTTACTGACTATGGCAATGACTGCACTTGGTATGGGAACTGTATTTTCTAAGTTTAAGGGCTTAGGTTTAGCGCCAGTCTATACTGCTTCAGGTATGTTTATATGGCTAGTTCTTGGTGGGTTTGTTGTAACAAAGTTGATTTGTATGTAGGGTGCCAATACCCTACACTTTTTTTCATAGCTACACCACTTCTCAAACTATACCTTCATATCTAGTACCGCATTAAGTTAATATAACTACACCATACACAAGTACTACTAATCCTTTACGCAACGAACAGAAAATCCATACGTACGACCAAGATAAGCATAGTCTGCAACACCTCCCGTAAAGTATAAATAGTCTGAATGTCCTGGGGAGGCATAAGATGGTGGAAGTTCATTTGTTGAAGACCATAAGTAACCTGCTGACCCTTCATTCCTCATAGCACCATTATCTCTTCTGTAACCTGCTGAGGGTAATTTTAGAAAATTATCAAAAGCATCTAAATGCCCATTAACAGGTGTACTTGCCAATGTTGTTTCATAAAGTATTTCTGTTAGAGTAGGAACTCTATATCCCGTTGGACAAACAGATGCACCATTGGTTGCACTCCAGTTTACCATTCTTTGACTCCCATCACTGTCTACCGATGCCCAGTCTATTGAATTTATTACATAATTCAATCCAGCATTATTTATATCTGCAGCTTGTGTACTTGTAGTCGTTGAGTTACGCTCCTGATGTCCATCATGATTTCTGCCCCATTGGTAGTAGTCACCATAACACTGTGCGTCATCAAAGCTCATACATACTCTCTCTGCTCCCAAATTTCTATCTAACCATTCCTTACCTGTGAAAGGAGAAATTACTGTACCATATGTAGTGCCGTTATAGACTATAAACTCATCAACATCTTCAATCTCTATGGTTATACCTTGTGTAACTTCATTACCCGAAGCATCTGTAGCTTTTGCAGTAAAGGTATAGATAGCTAAAGTCTCAAAATCAGGGGCAACTTTAAAAGTCACTACCCCTGTAGTAGCATTGAGATCAAAACTATCACTTTCTCCTCCAAAAATGCTATAGATAATTACATTTGCATCTGTAGCGATGAGCGTGATTGCTGATGTTTGATTTTCTGCCACAGTGGTGTTGTCATCAGAGGTAAATATTGGTGGTGTTGTATCTGGGTAATCTTTCAAGCAGCGTACCGTTTTCCCATTGGCACGACTTCTATAGTAGTCAATCCATCCTACATTACTAGATTTCCAATATGGTGCATAGGCACCTGTATGTTCTAAAGATATAGTCCACACAAGACCCACTTCACCCTGTTCTGTCATGCTACCATCATACCTGTTTCTCAAACCAGCCGATGGTAATTTCAGAAAGCTATCATAGGCATTATCTCTGTTTTGTATATTTGCTGAACCTGAATCAAATAATTCTGCTTTAAATTCATCAAGAGTTGGAACCCTAAAATCTGCAGGACACACAGAAGATCCATCTGTTGTTGACCAGTGTGACACTCTTATGACCCCAGAACTATCAGCTGTATTTCCCCAGTCATAATCGTATGTATTGTCAGCGGTGATAAAATCTTCATGCCCTACATCATTAACATCTATAGCTTGTATATCAGTAGTTCCGCTGACTAAGTCTTCATGCCCATCAAAATTTCTACCCCATTGATAGTAGTCCCCATAACACTGTGCGTCATCAAATGTTGTACATCTTCTCTCTGCACCCAAGTTTCTATCTAGCCACACTATCCCTGTATAGGGTGAAATAACTGTACCATAAGTTGTACCATTATGTACAATGAGCCCATCTACAATCGCTTGTAATTCTACCTGTGTATCTACTTGAGTAGGAAGTGCAGATGCCACAGCTTCATTCATTGCAGATAATTTCTGAGTATCTACACCTACAACATTAGCATTTTGATAGTCCCCAATTGTGGGTGTTGCACTGCTACCACCACTAGAAGCATATGCCTCTATTTTTATCAATGCGATTTCTTTAGCATTAGGGCTATTCAGTATAAGGTTGGTGATAATTCCCATCACTGCATGTAATTGTGTATCACTAAGGTTGTTATCATCCTCTGCAGATACATGTACCATAGACACCGAAAGTATTAACAAAGTAGCGAACAATTTCTTACTTAAATTCTCAAACATATGTTTCCTTCTTATAACTATTATAATTTAAGTATAACATTTCATGCTTGTCTTTTTATAAAATTTTTCTTATTATTTACTTAATGATATTTTTGTACCTCAAAATATTGATACACAAAATCAGGTATGTTTATATGGCTCGTTCTTGGTGGGTTTGTTGTAACATATAAATGAAGATGGAAATAGCATTCACTATTCCATTCTCCTATGAAGTTTCATCGTAGTTTTTACCTCTTTTTTCTCTCGTTCTAAGGTTACATCTATTTGCGTATTTGGAGAAATATTGGCAATGATTTGTTGTAGTTGTGTGGGTGAGCTGACTTTTTTACCCTCTACCTCATAGATGAGATCACCTGGCTGTAAATTTGCTATGTCTGCTGCACTGCCACGTTGTATTTGTGTGATAATAGCACCTTCTTTTTGTACAAAATAGGCTTCATTTTTTGTGGTGATAGGCGCAATGCTTACACCTAAATAGCCACGGTCTACTTTACCATTCTTAACAAGCTTAGTAACAATGTTTTGTACCATATCTACAGGTATACTAAAACCCACACCATGGTTACCTCCACTACGTGAAAGGATAGCTGCATTAATGCCAATGAGTGCACCACGGCTATCTACCAATGCCCCTCCAGAGTTACCAGGATTGATGGACGCATCTGTTTGTATAAAATTTTCATATTGGTTAATACCCATACCTTGCTTGTTTAGTGCAGAGACAATACCTTGTGTCACTGTTTCCCCCACACCAAAAGGATTTCCTATGGCAAAGACAACATCACCTACATGGACATCTTCATCTTTAGAAAGGCT
Organism: uncultured Sulfurovum sp.; assembly: GCA_902727855.1. Taxonomy (GTDB): domain Bacteria; phylum Campylobacterota; class Campylobacteria; order Campylobacterales; family Sulfurovaceae; genus Sulfurovum. The sequence continues at coordinate 30,971 of CACVAS010000168.1, read as the reverse complement.
AATAGGTTTTAGCCCCTCAGCTTCTATCTTAATGACTGCCAAATCTGAACCCTTATCAGAGCCAATGAGTTTAGCGGGGTACTCTTTAGTATGACCATTAATAGAAACGGTAATTTCATCTGCACCTGCAATGACATGATTGTTGGTGACAATGTAACCATCTTTAGAGAGGATGACGCCTGAGCCTAAAGCACGCTTGAGTCTCTCTTGAGGCACATGCTGATAATACTCGTAACCAAAGAATGGGTCACGTACAATGTAACGTTGTTTAGAGTAAATACGTATAGAGATGTTCACAACAGCATCAATAGAATCTTTTAAGACTTGATGAAATGAGAGTATTTCATTGCTACTGGTAGGTAGCGTATGCTTTGGGTTACTTGGCGCATGCGCATATTTTATCTCGTTATTGCCTCCCAGTATAAAGGCTTGTAACATTGCAAATCCGAGTAAAGTAATGATGAGTATTTTTTTCATAAATATCCTTTTGTAATCTCATGACTATTTTGAGATTATTGTAAAAGGCTTAGGTTAATTGAGGGTAAATATTAAAATAATATTTATTTTCTCCTCCTATAACTCAACGCTTCTAATATGTCTCTTTTTTCTATGTAAGTATGTTTATTTAAATCAGCAATGGTTCTTCCTATCTTTTTTATGGAAGCAATACTTCTATGTGAAAGTCCGAATTTTCTAATAGCACCTTCTAAAAGTACTAAAGCATCACTCTGTAAACAACAAAAGCTTTCTATTTCATCTTCACTTAATTTACCATTGAGACGTACTTGTCCTCTTTTTTTCTGCATCTTAAAAGCTTCTATCACTTCTTGGTGCATCGATTTAGAGTTCACATCAGCTTTATCTTCACTGCGTACTTCTTGCATGACAACAAAGAGATCTATACGGTCTAAAAAGGGGTCAGAGAGTTTGTTCTGGTAGCGTTTTATCTCCACTTCTGTACAACGACATGACTGTACTTTAGAAAGTAGGTTACCACAAGGGCAAGGATTTTGGGCGGCAACAAACATAATGTCTGCCTCATATTCTATCTTAGCATTGACACGGGCTATATGTACTTTTTTATCTTGCAAAGGTTCACGTAGTGCTTCTAGTATATTTTTAGAGAAGTGTGGTATTTCATCAAAAAATAATATGCCTTTTGATGCCAGTGCTACTTCTCCGATTTTTGCTTGTCCAGACCCACCCCCAAAGATAGAAGCAGAAGTTGCTGTATGGTGTGGGGATCGCATAGGTCTTACGGCATCAAAACTTGGCACTTGTCCATCTAAAAATTGATGTTTAGCTATAGAGAGTAACTCCTCTTCTTGCATAGGTGGTAGTATGTCTTTAATGCGTTTTGCTATCATACTTTTACCACAACCTGGGTTACCCTCCATAAAGAAATTATGCATACCAGCGGCGGCTATAAGTGCAGCTCGTTTGGCAACCATTTGCCCTTTTACATCTGAAAAGTCACTCTCATATTTCTCTTTATAATAGTAGGCTGTTTTTTCCAAAGTAAAAGAGTTTGCATCGTAGTCAAACTTTTTAACATTGGTAGCAAACTCACCTTTACTAAGTAGATGGATGGCTTCACCCAGTGTCTCAACTGCAATGAAGTCTACACCAGAGATATGACTCAAGTATCCTATAGCTTCTTTTGGTACTATGGCTCTTTGTATAAGTCCTTGTTCTTTAAGTGAGAGAACCAATGGGAAAATCATAGATGAGCTTTTGACCCTACCATCTAACCCTAATTCTCCAAAAACAAACAATCCCTCTTCTTCAAAACTTTTTTTATTTAGTGCAATCAGTAATCCCAAAGATAAATCAAATTGACTACCATTTTTCTTTATTTCTGATGGGCTTAATCCTATAGTAATTTTGAGTGGAGGGAAGACGAATTCATTGGTAAGCAGAGCAGACTTTACTCTCTCCTTTGCTTCTTGTATATCTGTAGAGGCTAGTCCGACTACTGCAAACCCAGGTAGCCCTTTGGTAAAAGTAGCTTCTACTTCTATCACCTTGGCATTGACACCTTCGAGTGTTGCACAAGAAAGTCTATTGACTATGCTTTCTTTTTTGGCTTTTTGTTTGATTTTTGTTTGAGGAGTTCTTTTTTGAGGTGGAGTACCACTATCTATTTTTGCATTCATAGTGCTAGTGTGACATAGTTTTTAACAAAGTGTTAAAAAGATGTCAAATTGTCATTTTTTTAACTATTTAGTTCTTTTTTTCCACTCTTTTTCAAACTTCTTACGCTTCATGTAAGAGAGTTTTTCAATAAATACTTTCCCCTCTAAGTGATCCATTTCATGCTGAATGGCTATGGCTAAAAAGTCTTCATCTTCTACTGTATGCGCATGACCATCTCTGTCAAAGTAGTTTACTTTTACATGTTTTGCACGTTCAACATCTTCATACACACCGGGTATAGAGAGACAACCCTCTTGAAACTTTTCATTGCCATCTGCTTCTATAATGACTGGGTTTATCATCTCTAAAGTATTCTCTTTAGGCTGGTCAACACCCTCTTCTGCATCCTCTACAGGAATATTAATAATAAGTGCTCTTATATCGACACCTACTTGTATGGCTGCCAAACCAACACCATTCTTCTCACGCATGGTGTCATACATATCATCTAAAAGGGTATGTAACTTTTCATCAAAAGAGACTACCTCAGAAGAGATAAGCTTTAGCCTCTTATCTGGATATACAACTACTTCTCTAACCATACTCTCACCTACACTTACTCAGCAAAACTTTTTTCTAATACTTTATCGATGAGACCATACTTAACCGCTTCTTCAGAAGACATAAAGTTATCACGTTCAGTATCTTTTTCCAACTGTTTTGCTTTTTTACCACAATTTTTTGCCATAATCTCATTGAGAGAATCTTTAAGTCTTTGAATCTCTTCTGCTTGTATTTGAATGTCTGTAGACTGCCCTTGTGCACCGCCAGAAGGTTGGTGAATCATAATACGTGCATTTGGTAGTGCATAACGTTTTCCAGGTGTACCAGATGAGAGTAAAAATGCACCCATTGATGCTGCTTGTCCCATACATATAGTCACAATATCCGGCTTAATGTAGTTCATCGTGTCAAACATAGAAAGTCCTGCAGTCACAACACCACCTGGAGAGTTGATGTAAAAATAGATATCTTTATCTGGGTCTTGTGCCTCAAGAAAAAGAAGTTGTGCAACAACTGTAGATGCTACCTGGTCATTGACTTCACCACTTAGCATGATAATACGATCTTTGAGTAGACGAGAATAGATATCGTAAGATCTTTCTCCTCTACCAGTTTGTTCTACAACGTATGGAATATAGCTCATGATTTGCCTTTATTAAAATATAGTTAAATAGATTTTTAATCTGCTTGAATATACATTAAAATAGTTAATGAATACGGTGCATAAAATGCACCGTACACCTTATTTTTCTAATCCTAGCATCTTACCAAAGAGCTTATCTTCTATCATTCCCATTTTAACTGCTGGAAGAAGATTGTTATCTTCATAATACTTAATAACCTCTTGTGGGTCTTGCTGTGACATCATTGCTTCATAGTAAAGTGCAGAAGAAACTTCTTGGTCTTCAACTGTTACATTTTCCTCTTTAGCAAGTGCGTCAACAATAAATGTTGCTTTTACAGAGTCTTTAGCTTCATCTCGCACAGAGTTACGTAGTTCATCCACTTTATCTATGTTTTCTTTGTATGATGCTAGTTCTTCTTCTTCCATTTTTTGTGCAAGTGCATTAATTTTTGCATCTACTTCTTGCTCAACAATGTTGTTTGGAAGTGCAAAATCAAATTTATTTACCAATGCTTCAACCATTTGAGGCTTAAGTTCATCGTTATAAAGTTTAGAAACAGCTTCAGATGTCACTTGTGCTTCTACTTTTTCTTTAAGTGTCTCTAGGGTTGCTTTCTCATCTTGAAGTACTTTTTGTGCTATTTCGTCTGTAAGTTCAGTCTCTTTTTTCTCTTGTATTTCATGAAGTGTCACTTTAAATGTAGCCTCTTTACCAGCTAACTCTTTTGCTTGGTACTCTTCTGGAAATGTCACAACAACATCTTTCTGCTCTTCATACTTCATACCAATGATTTGTTCTTCAAAACCTGGGATGAATGAACCAGAACCAATTTCAAGGTTGAACTTTTCAGCTTTTCCACCATCAAAAGCTACACCATCTACAAAACCTTCAAAGTCAATAAGTGTCATGTCACCATTTCTTACCATTCTTTTTCTTGCAATTTTTGTGTAAGAGACTTGTTGTGAAGCAATTTCATTTAGTTTTGCTTCAACATCTTTTTCATCTGCTTTAGGTTTTTCAAAAGAAGGTACCACTTCCATATAATCTTTTAACTCAATGACAGGTCTAGAAGAAAGCTCTATCTCAACATCTATAGTATCTTCTTTTTTGTCATATTTAAGAAATGTTGGCTGACCAATTAAATCTTGTGCATTGATACCTGCTTCTTTGATACCCTCATCCATCAATGTAGAGAGTGCTTCTTGTTCAGCATCTTGAAGAAGTTTTTCACCATGCATCTGCTTTACCACATGAGCAGGTACTTTACCTTTTCTAAAACCATCGACTTTGATCTCTTTTCCTGCTTTTACTGCAAGCTTATTCACTTTCTCTTCTAGTAGTGCATTATCTATGCTACCAGACACAACTATATTTGCTGCATCTATTTTATTTACTGTAACGTTCATTACAATCCTTTTAATATATAATCCGTGATTTTAACTAAAAAAAGTTGAAATCTCGCTAAGACTTTCTTCTCTTAAAAAAGTTTAAAATAGGCTATACTTTCAAATATGCAGACCCCTACACAGATAAAAATTTTAACCTGGTATAAAACCCATGGAAGACTAGACCTTCCTTGGCGTACAACTGACAACCCTTACCACATCTATGTAAGTGAGGTCATGCTTCAACAAACACAAGTCAAAACTGTACTGGAACGATTTTATTTTCCTTTTTTAAAAAAGTTTCCTACACTTCAAGATTTAGCAGAAGCACCACTGGATGCTGTACTAAAGATGTGGGAGGGTCTTGGGTATTATAACCGTGCTAAAAATTTACATAAGACAGCGGAGATTCTAACACAAGAAGGGCAAATACGAGGTGTTGCCCCTACCTTGCCCTCTGAGCTGGAAGAGCTCATTAAACTTCCAGGTATTGGGAAAAACACTGCACATGCTGTAGCCACGTTTGCTTACAAAAAACCAGTGCCTATCATGGAAGCCAATGTCAAACGTATACTTTGTCGTTTACATACACTCAAAACACCTACAGACAAAGAACTTTGGAACATTGCCTACAAATTAGTAGACAACATAAACCCTTTTGACTACAACCAAGCCATGATGGACATAGGCTCTTCTCTTTGTACACCTAAAAATCCTCACTGCACCATCTGTCCATTAAGTGATATTTGTAAAGGAAAGGAAGAGCCTACCCTATACCCCACAAAGAAAAAGCGTATGGTGCCTACAAGAGAACAACATATTATGCTTCATCTCTACAACGATAGACTTTCACTTACCCAAAGAAAAGGGAAATTCTTACATGGTTTGTGGGGCTTTGAAGATGTAGAGGTACCACTATGTGCTTCTGAGTATATAGGTGAAGTCACCCATGCCTATACACATTTTAAACTCGTATGTAAAGTGTATGTGTATGATGCATTAGAAAAAGAGAAAGACCACTATTTTACCATTGAGAACATACGAAAACTTGCCATCTCCAAAGTAGATGAGAAGATAGTTAAATTGTATTTAGATACAATGTGATACTTGTAGGTTGATTGTGTATTGAAGTACATCCCTTCAACATTGACCAACCGCCATATCAAATGAAGAGAGAAACACCATGGCAAAAAATGATGAATTTGAAAAAGCTGTAACAAAAGTACTAGAACTCATTGGTGAAGACCCAAAAAGAGAAGGGTTACTTAAAACCCCTTCACGTGTAGCAAAAGCCTTTGAGTTTCTAACAGAAGGCTATCAACAAGACCCAAAAGAGATACTCTCACAAGCACTTTTTAGCACGTCAAATGACGAAATGGTTTTAGTACGTGACATTGAGTTTTACTCTATGTGTGAGCATCATATGTTGCCTATTATTGGGCGTGCTCATGTAGCCTATATACCAGATGGTAAAGTAGTAGGACTCTCCAAAATACCACGTATTGTCAATGTCTTTGCTCGCCGTTTACAAATACAAGAACAGATGACCGAGCAAATAGCAGACGCCATCACAGAGAGCATCAACCCTAAAGGTGTGGCAGTTGTTTTACATGCACGTCATATGTGCATGGAGATGAGGGGCGTAGAGAAAGTAAACTCCACTACCGTCTCATCTGCACTAAGAGGGCTTTTTAAAAGTGATGAACGTACAAGGTCTGAATTTTACAACCTCATCAACACCCCTGCACCTTCACATTTTTAGGGTTTCTTTGATACCTGCGATAGATAGTCAAACTTGTTCCCACGATGTTCGTGGGAATAGATATTCTCTAGGTTGTTTGTAATTTATTGAGGAATTGGGCTACCACGTGCAACGTGGGAGCCAGAAAATTTTGAAAAAAATGATGGTTTTTTAATGGACAAACCTATTAGAACGGTGGGGGAAGACAGACAGGACAATAATCATCTATTTTTTTTAAAAGTATTTTATAGTACTCTTTACGAAACTTAGGTGCATATGCTAAGTCAGCGACTGAGATGATGTTATGTTTTGTAATATACTCTAAAAAAATATTTACTGTTTTCGGGTCATAGTCAAATAAATATTGAAAATAAAAGCCTGGAGTCTTAAATTCTTTTGGAGACATATATATGCCTGTATCAAATTCATCAGGATACTTTTCATTGTACTTACCTGTTTTTATAACCCAATCATTATCAATACAGTCATCTACTATATCAAACAATACACGCAAGAAAAGAGTAGGATTACCTCCTTCATTTACCACTCTAAACTTATCCAGAGAAACCCCCAAAACTACATACTGTTTATTTTTTTTTAAATGTAAAAGTTGTTTAGTGTATTCTTTTTGTAAAGTATCGGGTACACTTTGTTTAAGTTGTACTATCATCTACCAATCCTCCCAACGTGGATCTGGGGTAGTTGGACTATCTTTAATTTTTTTACCATAGGCTCTATCACTACCCTTTTTTTCATACCAGTGCCAATCATTCCCATATTCATCTTCTGCTTTCACTTTCTTCCAGTCGTCTGGATTGCCACCGAAACGTTGGGTAATTTTATCTATCTTTTCGCCATCTGCAACGAGCTCAACTTCATCACGTAAAGACTCATCCCATTCTGTGTTGGTTCAACTACTTTGTATCTACTTTTTCCCATTATTTAGTGTAGTATTTTTTTGGTTATATAAGCTTTATTTTGTAACTTTTATACCGATAGGCGTTCAACAGCTGGAGCTGTTGAACGAGTAAAAAAAATTAGTCATTTTTTGATGGGGTTATGGTCTGAGATGGTGGGACATGACATTTTGGACTGTGAAAAAGAAGACTCTAAAAATTCATCTATTAAGTCAAATAAAAAAAGAATATCAGAAGTATTCTTATTTATATATTGTACTTCTAAATTAAAAATACTATTAATTTCTCCTGTATATATATATTTAATTAATACTGACCATTCAAATGGGGTATTTATATTAAATTTATAATTTACCCATTTATTAAAATTACCTAAAAAATTATTATTTGATGCATAATTCATACCTTTTAATAAAGCTACAGTTTCGATATATGTTGGTTCTGCAATAAACATTCCTATGTGTGTTTTAAAAAAATTATATTTTTCATATATTGTAAGTGTATTCACTCGTTCAACAGCTCCAGCTGTTGAACTTCTATCGGACTTATTCATCACCAAAACCTCTCTACTTCCAATAATCCATCTATCCCCATATAGTCTCTAGCAGAACTATATCGCCAATGTACAGCTTTTTCTATATATCCACGTTTTACGGGGTTGTGATGTATGTATTCTATCTTTTCTTTCATCATAGCATCTGAATGTATCAACTTAGGATGAAAGCCTTCTTCCCATATCTGGTAGGTACTTTCTGTTCTATGTGCTTTTTTATGGAAAGAGAGTTGTTTTAATAGTGTCTGTGCATTATTTTTCTGTAGTAATTTTAACAGTTCATAAGCAGTATATGATTTGAACTTCTGCATACTTTTACCTATGTCATTGCTTTGTGCTATGAGATGCAAATGATTTTCTAAAATGACATAAGAGAATAGCTTGAGGTTATCACTCTTTTGTAAGTGTTTTAAAGAGTCAATAATAATTTGTACACTTTCCTTATTTGTGAATAGTGGTAACCAATGTAGTATTGTACATGTCATAAAATGAGGATGTGTTGGTTCAACTACTTTGTATCTACTTTTTCCCATTATTTAGTGTAGTATTTTTTTGGTTATATAAGCTTTATTTTGTAACTTTTATACCGATAGGCGTTTAACAGCTGGAGCTGTTGAACGAGAAAAATTACATTATATCAATGACCTGTATTAGTCCATAATTTATGTTATATTAAGAATAACATCGTAATATGCAAAAAATCAATTAGGACAAAATATGTCTTAATTAAAAATAAGACTCATTTTCATAAGGAAATATATGACTGTTTATTTAGATAATAACGCAACGACTGCTGTTGATCCACATGTTTATGAAGCAATGGAGCCTTACTTTGTACAAAAGTATGGTAATCCAAATTCACTTCATGCATTTGCATCCCAAACACACCCTGGCATAAAGTCAGCAATGGAAAAAATCTATGCTGGAATTAATGCCAACAGAGATGACTCAGTTGTCATCACCTCATGTGCAACGGAGAGTAATAACTGGGTATTAAAGTCTATCTATTTTGAGTACATACTAACTGGTAGAAAAAACCATATCATGGTTTCTGAAGTAGAACACCCTTCCATCATTGCCACAGCAAAGTGGATAGAAGATATGGGATGTAAAGTAACGTATTTGCCTATCAACCATGAAGGTATTGTTGATGCACAGTCTGTAAGAGACAACATCACAGACAAAACAGCTTTAGTCTCAGTCATGTGGGCAAACAATGAAACTGGTGCTATCTTTCCTGTAGAAGAGATAGGTGATATTTGTGAAGAGCATGGTGTACTCTTTCATACTGACGCAGTACAAGCCATAGGTAAACTGCCTGTAGACATACAGTCATTTAATGTAGACTATCTTACCTTTTCGGCACACAAGTTTCATGGACCAAAAGGTGTAGGGGCACTCTATGTAAAAAAAGGCAAAGAGCTTATGCCTCTACTTCATGGTGGTGCACAAATGGGTGGTTACCGCTCTGGTACACTCAATGTACCAGGCATTGTTGGTATGGGTATGGCTATGGAAGCAGCAGTAAGCGCTTTAAAGTTTGAAATGACAGAAATTAGAGAGATGAGAGACAACTTTGAAGAAGAACTTCTCAAAATTGATGACACTTTCGTTGTGACTCCTAGAGCCAAAAGAACGCCAAATACCATTCTTATCTCTTTTAGAGGTATAGAAGGTGAGTCTATGTTGTGGGACTTAAACCGTGAAGGTATTGGTGCGAGTACAGGAAGTGCTTGTGCCTCTGAAGATTTAGAAGCAAACTCTGTGATGGAAGCCATAGGAGCAGCAGACGACTTAGCACATACAGCTATTCGTTTTTCACTCAGCCGTTACACCACACAAGAAGAGATAGACCATACTTTAACAGTGGTAAAAAAAGCAGTGGCTAGACTTAGAGAAATTTCGTCTTCATTTGCATACGCACCAGAAGGTCACGTGAGTGGCTTAAGTCAAGGGCATTAAGAAACTGGTCGATTATATCGACCCTACATTGCGGTTTATGTAATAACCGTAGGTTCGATAACATCGAACACTAACAAAGGAAATAACATGGGTATAGATAGTTTAGTAGGTGGTACCATCTGGGATGAGTACAGCGATAAAGTCACAGACCTGATGAATAACCCAAAAAATATGGGTGACATTAAACAAGAAGAAGCAGATGCAATGGGTACAAAACTCATCATTGCAGATTTTGGAGCTGAGAGTTGTGGAGATGCTGTACGTCTTTACTGGGCAGTAGACCCTGAGACTGACATTATCAAAGAGTCAAAATTTAAATCTTTTGGTTGTGGTACTGCCATAGCTTCATCTGATGTAATGGCTGAACTTTGTAAAGACAAAACTGTACAAGAAGCAGTCAAAATTACCAATATTGATGTTGAGTTCGCTATGCGTGACAACCCAGAAACACCTTCTGTTCCACCACAAAAAATGCACTGTTCAGTCATGGCATATGATGTCATCAAAAAAGCAGCTGGTCAGTACCTCAATGTAGATATGGAAAGTTTTGAAGAAGAGGTCATCGTTTGTGAGTGTGCACGTGTAACACTTTCTACACTTCAAGAAGTCATTAAACTTAACAACCTTACAACCGTTGAACAGATAGCTGATTACACCAAAGCGGGTGCCTTTTGTAAATCATGTATACGCCCTGGTGGACATGAAGAGAAAGATGTCTACTTAGTAGACTTACTTGAAAATGCTGAAAAAGAGAGAATGCTAGCAGGTTCTACACTAGGTGCAGACGCTACAGCATCTGTAGATTTTGCTACGATGACTATTGTCCAAAAACTCAAAGCCACTGAAAAAGTCATAGATGATAACATCCGTCAAATGCTAGTCATGGACGGTGGAGATATGGAAATACTAGACATCAAAGAAAATGGTGAAAACTTCGATATTTACATCAGATACCTTGGTGCATGTAACGGTTGTGCCTCTGCAGACACAGGTACACTTTTTGCTATTGAGAATGTCTTAAAAGAGAAAATTAGTGATAAAATTAGGGTTTTACCTATCTAATCTTTCTTCTTGCATCCAAGCTTTTTGCTTGGATACAGATATAGTAAATAATGTACTAAAACTTTTAAACTACGCTACTAAGTGACAAATAATCTATACCAGTGAAACAAAAAATTTATTATAATATTTTAAATATAAAAGGAAATTTATGGGTTTAATCGATACAAAAACAGAAAAAATAGAGTCTATGAGTCTTGCAGAGATGAAAACAATGCATGAAGATGAGCTAATATTGGTCACTCAGATAGATCAACTTGCAACCCTTTGTGTACAAGGAGATGGTGATTTAAATGAATTAGAGCAAAAACTTCAACAGTATATACAAAATGTGAAAAAACATTTTGCTTATGAAGAAGAAATTATGCTAGCATATAATTTTCCATCTTATGACATGCACAAATTAGCGCATGATATGTTTCTAGCAGACATGACATATGCTACAAAAATTTGGAATGAAAATGGTGATTTAAATAAAATTGTTCGTTTTGTCCGAAAATCACCTGAATGGATAGAATCCCATATAAAATCCGTAGATACCCCAACTGTTGAGTATATAGCAAGAAAACAGAATTAATATATAAATTGTCATATTTACACATCTAACTTATTAAAAATTATAATATAATGTTTTTATGACAGTACTTTTGCACTGTTAAACAAAACTCTAAAGGAAACATTATGAAAGCTGATTTAAAAGAAAAACTAGAATCTATGGTGGAGCTTGTAGACAATGTGATGGTTGATCCAGATGTTGACATTGAATATTTTATCCCTGAAGTTATAACAACAAGTACTGAAGTTAAAGAAGGTGAATTACCCTTTATAGTAGTGAAGTATGCAGAAGATGCTAGCCTAGAACGCAAAATCCATCTTCATGAACATCACTATAATCAATCAGCCCAAGAAATAGCTAATTTTGTTACCTTTTCTGTAGAACAATTTAAAGAAGAGATTGATTCTCTAAAGTATGGAGCTCAATAGATCTTTTTTATTAAAAATTAGGAGAGATATTATAATTTATTTTTGGGTTATAATACTTTCTTCACTTTTTAAAACCACATATCTGTTTGTAACTTTTTATGCTATTATCTTCTCTACCATCAACTGTAAAGTCACATTGCCTCTAAAGTGATTTTCATTCACTGTATAGATGACATCTACTGTTGAACCTACTTCATAGACCTCACGTGTTTTAAACTGTACACCAGCCATGACTATGCCATTTTGTGCAAAAGAGAAGCGTAAGTGTTCGCCCTCTTTTCCCATACTGTCTGCTTGGAGTATTTCTACATTTTTACTGATGTACTTTGGTGTGGGGTTTCCTTGTCCGTAAGGTTCAAACTGTTTCACTAATTTAGTAAGCTCAAAAGAGATATCTAGAAAAAGCAATTCACCAACAATATCTTGATCATGCGTTTCTTTTAAAAACTGTCCTTTTAAAAAGTTTTCATTCATTTGCATTTTAAAAGATTCTAAGCTACTTTCATTCATACTAAGCCCAATGGCTGCTTGGTGTCCCCCAAACTTCTCTAAGTGGATTCTACAGCTATCTGTAATGCTAAACAAATCACATGAACCAAAACTTCTACCACTGCCTTTTAATGTACCCTCTGCATTGTGAGAGAGTACGATACAAGGTTTCTCATGTAGACGCGCCACACGCGCAGCGACTATGCCTACTACACCCTCATGCCACTCTTTTCCATGTACTATGATGACTTCATCATTGTTATTCACTTGTGTCAATGCTTTTTGTGTAATCTCTTGCTCTGTAGATTTTCTATTATCATTAAATGTCTTGAGTCTTTCTAGTCTTACTCTCGCATCATAAATATTTGTAGATGCTAAAAAATCTACCGCGTACGAAGCATCTTCCATGCGTCCTGCTGCATTGAGTAACGGTGCCAGTTGAAACCCTATATCTTCTGCGTTAATACCCTCTTTTTGACGCAGTTCTAAAAACGCTTTTATCGCAGGTTTTGTACTTTTATTGAGTGCTTTAATACCCGCTTCTACCATGGCTCTGTTAATATGTTGCAGAGGCATCATATCTGCGATAATAGCAATGGCTACAAGTTCCATATAGGCAATCATATTGATTTTAATCTCTAATGCATTTTTAAGTGATGCTATAAGATACCACGCTATTTGTGCACCACAAACATCTGAATAGGGAAAGGTACAGGCTTCCTGTTTTTGATCTATAATTGCATAACACTCTGGCACATCAGGTGCAAGTAAATGGTGGTCCGTAATAATCAGTTCTATGCCCTCATCTTTACATAGCTTTGCAGCATACACAGCAGAGATACCATTGTCCACAGTAATAGCTAAATCTGTACCAACAATACGAGGTATTATATTTTCTGAGAGTCCATATCCATCTTTAAACCTGTTAGGAATTATCCACTGTATGGGGTAGTCAATCTCTTCAAAAAAAAGTTTCATAAGTGTTGTGGAAGTGACACCATCTACATCATAATCACCTATGATGGTTATTTTTTCTTTTTTATTAATCGCTTGAACAATACGTTCTGTTGCTTTATCCATGTCTTTAAAAGAAGAAGGATGAGGAAGATCTTTTAAAGAGAGAAAACCCTCTTTAAAACGTGATTTTAAAAGTGACTCTAACGCATGAAGCGTTAATTTTTTATACATTATACTTCTGTTTTTCTATGAGAAAGTGATGCATTTACAAATGCCACTATAGCAGGATTTGGATTTTGTAATCTAGAAGTAAACTCTGGATGGAACTGTACACCTAAAAACCAAGGATGATCAGTCACTTCCATAGCATCTATTAAACCATGTGATTCACCAGTAACTCTCATACCATTACTTTCAAGCGCTTCTCTATATTTTGGATTGGCTTCATAACGGTGTCTATGTCTTTCATAAATCATAGCACTATCATAAGCTTCTCTAAGTTTAGAACCCTCTTTTGTTATACATTCATACTCACCAAGTCTCAATGTTCCACCCATAGCAGAAGTCGTTGTTCTTACTTGTTTTGCACCTGCTGTGTCTATGAACTCATCTATAAGATAGACAATAGGGTTTGCAGTATTTTCATCAAACTCAACTGAGTTTGCATCTTCAATACCAAGCACATTTCTAGCAAATTCAATCATAGAGAGTTGCATTCCTAGACAAATACCTAGAAATGGTATTTTCTGTACTCTAGCATATTCAATAGCTTTTATTTTTCCTTCAACACCACGTGACCCAAAACCACCTGCCACAAGAATACCATCACAATCATTTAAGTATTTTTCAGCACCATCGTCATCTACTTTTTCAGAATCAACCCATTTAATATTTACTTTAGTATCTAAGTGTGCACCACTATGGATCAATGCTTCTGTAAGAGATTTATAAGATTCTTTTAAATCTAAATATTTACCAACAAAGGCAATTTTTATTTCATTTTCAGGCATAATAATTCTACTAACAAGATGGGACCACTCATCCATTTTTGGCGTACAGTTTTCCAAATCTAATTGTTTACATATAGGTGTTAAAACATCTTGAGCCAAAAAGTTAAGTGGCACTTTGTAAATCGTAGCAGCATCTTCAGCAACAATTACAGATTCATTATCTACATCACATGAGTATGCAATTTTATGTTTTATTTCTGTACTTACAGGTACTTCTGCACGTAATACAAGCATATGAGGTGAAATACCTATACGTCTAAGTTCTTGAATAGAGTGTTGTGTTGGTTTAGTTTTAAGTTCACCAGCAGCTTTTATGTAGGGTAAAAGTGTGACATGTATGTTCATAACTCTATTACGAGGGAGTTCGTGCTTTATTTGTCTAATCGTTTCTAGAAAAGGCAATCCTTCTATATCACCTGTGGTTCCACCTAATTCAACAATTAAAATATCTCTGCCTTCTCCAGCTTTATAAACACGTTCTTTAATCTCATTAACAATATGAGGTACAACTTGAATTGTTTTTCCAAGATATTTACCCTTACGTTCATTTTCTATAACCGTTTTATAGACAAGTCCTGTGGTAAAGTTATTATTTTGAGTAAGAGATGTATCTAAAAATCTTTCATAATGACCTAAATCTAAATCTGTTTCTGCACCATCTTTAGTGACAAACACTTCACCATGTTCTAAAGGTGACATAGTACCAGGATCAACGTTGATATATGGGTCCAATTTAAGTACGGCTACACGTTGCCCTGTATGTTTAAGAAGCGTTCCAATACTTGCTGCGGTGATTCCTTTTCCTAAAGAAGAGAGCACACCACCAGTAACAAAAATATATTTTGTTGCATTTTTAGAGATCAATTATTTTCCTTTATGCCATAATTGGCATGATGATAGTAACAAAGTTATCGTCTTTTACGATGAAAGGTAAAGAGGGTTCATTAAATTCTATAGTAAATTCATTTTTATTTGTTTGTGCAATAAAATCTAATAAATATTTACTGTTAAAAGAGAGTTCAAATTTTTCTGTAAAACCAGTATTGATTTCAATTTCAGTTTTTGCTTCAACATTGTCTGAAGATAAAGATTCAAAAATAATACTATTTTCTAGTAATCTCATTTTTATTTCTTGTGAAATGGTAGTAATCATTTTTATTGCATCTATCATCTCTTTTTTTGGTAAAGTTAATGAGTGTTTTACTGAGGTTGGAATAATACGTTGATAATCTGGAAATTTTCCATTGATTAAACGTGAATAGAAAAAATAATTTTCATTAGAAATAATGAGATTTGTTTTATCAAAATGAATATTTATTTCATCTAAAAATAATTTTTGTATTTCTAAAATAGCTTTTTTAGGCACAATTAATGAGAGTTCTTCATTATGAGTATTAGCTATCGTTGCTATAGCTAATCTTCTTGTATCAGTACCTACTAAATCGGTCGAATCACTTTTTATGTTAATTAAAGCTCCATTGAGTTCAAATTTAGGATTATTTGTATCAATTGCTGGAGATATTTTTTTAAGGTTTTGAATGAGAGTTAGTGAATCTAATGAAATTTTAGGTTTTTCTTCAATGCTTGGAAAATCTGGATAAGCAGTTGTGTCAAATGTAGGTAATTTAAATTTAGAATTTTTTTGTTTAATAATAAGTATATTATCAATAACTTCTAAGGTAATAACATCATCTTTTAATATTCTAATAATATCAAGAATTTTTTTACCGTTAGCAGTGAAAGCTCCTTCAATCTCAATGTCTATATTATTTGTAACAATCTTAAGTCCAATTTCTGAGTCGGTTGCTTTGATAATACATTTATCATTTTGAGTTTTAAATAATACGTGAGATGTTATTTGGCTTGCATCTTTTTTTTCTAAAAAAGGTTGTAAATTTATTAATATAGATTCAATAATTTGTTTACTTGCTTTTATTTTCATGCTTTTCCCTTACTTTTTAATAATATTAGTAGATAGTAGTAGCATTAAATGATTATGTGAATAACTACTTAAAAACCGTTCTTACCGTTGTTTGAGAGAATATTTATGATTATACAATATTCACATCTTTTCACTAATAAAATTATATCTTTTTTTATTTAAGTTATTATAGTTCAATTTTTAGTGTAAATTTGGGATTATTTTATTTTTGACTATCTGTATGTATCTTATTTGAAAGTTCATCTAGTAAAACTTTAAAATTTTCATCATTTTCTATGATTTCATGTATCTTTTTCATTGCATGAGAAATGGCTGTATGGTCTTTCATACCAAAAAAGACAGCAATTTGTGGCATAGAATTTGGTGTTAGATTTCTGGCTAAATAGATAGCAATTCTTCTTGCATTTACAATATTTTTAGTACGTTTTTTAGAAGTAATATCTGATGGTTTAATATTAAGTTCTTTAGAGATTATTTTGATAATATCTTCAATGGTAATATTCTCTTTTTTCTCTTTAATTTGGTCTTTAATAGCATTTTGTGCAAAATCTAATGTGATTTCTTGATTAAGCATACTTGAAAGAGCGTTTAATTTAATAATAGTACCTTCTATTTCTCGTATATTATCTCCCATATGTGTGGCAATAAAATTGACTATTTCATTGTTTAAACGTATACCATCAAGTTCACATTTTTTTTGAATAATAGCTATTTTCGTTTCAAGCCCTGGAGGTTGTATATCGGCCATGAGTCCCCACTCAAAACGTGTTTTAAGTCTATCTACCAAACCAGCAATTTTATTAGGAGCACGATCAGCTGTTATGACAATTTGTTTATTGGCATTATAGAGTTCATTGAATGTATGAAAAAACTCTTCTTGGGTTTGCTCTTTTCTACTTAAAAATTGTATATCATCAATGAGTAGTAAGTCACATTCTCTAAACTTATCTCTAAATCTATCCATAGTTTGTGAACGTAAATGTGACGTAAAAGAGTTCATAAATTGTTCAAGTGTGGTGTAGATAACGGTTTTACCTAAGTCTATATGGTAATTACCAATGGCTTGTAGAAGGTGTGTCTTACCTAAACCCACTCCACCATAGATAAACAGTGGATTATATTGTTTTCCTGGTTTCTCCGCTACAGACTTGGCTGTAGTGTAAGCAAATTGATTGGAACTTCCTATAATAAAACTTTCAAATGTAAGTGAAGGGTTTAAATATGTGCTCTTTGAAATATTTTTATCTGATGTATGTTTCGCTACGGTTGTTGTGATATTTTGTTTATTGTTTAAACCAACACTTATTTTAATTTCAGGTCTTATTTCATTTTTAAGTTCAAAAAGATGTATAAGTTTTTCTTGGTATTTGGTTTTTACCCATTTTGCAATAATCATATTGGGTGCAGTGAAATAGACAATATTTGATCTTGAACGTTTTGTGTCATAAACAAGTTTTTTAATATATCGATCATATTCAATTTCAGAAATCTCTTTTTTTAATTCAAAAAGTACCTTTTGACCTATATGCATGACTATATTTCCTACACTATTTATATATTTTCACATATTGAGATAGTTTTAATTCTTAATGTGAATAACTTTTTGTATTTTAGCCAAAATAAGCTAAAATAGCGTTAGAAAACAGAAGTTGAATAGTTTATTCACTATGTGAACAAAGGTGTGAATGAATATTTTAGGAATTGACCCCGGAAGCCGTAATTTAGGCTATTGCATCATACATTGGGATGGGTTAAACTTTTCACTTGTTGAAGCAGGTTTGCTTAAAATGAAAGAAAAAGAGCTGCAACCCCAGATGGTTGAGCTTGTTGAGGGTATTGACCTCATTTTAAAGACACATAAAGTTGATGAAGTGGCTATAGAAGATATCTTTTTTGCTTTCAATCCAAAGTCAGTCATAAAGCTTGCTCAGTTTAGAGGAGCGTTGTGTTTAAAAGTACTTCAAGAGATAGGGTATTTTCATGAGTATACTGCCCTTCAAGTAAAAAAAGCAGTCACGGGGAACGGAAAGGCCACAAAAGAACAGGTGGCTTTCATGGTAAAACGTCTGTTTGGTATTCAAAAAGAGATTAAGCCATTAGACATCACAGATGCTATGGCAATAGCACTTACACACTTGCAACGTGTAAAGATGAGAAAAAACAAAATTTAAACCAATACTTTCCTATATATGTTTTTTTAGTTATAAGCTTTTTTAGTTTGAAAGTGGTTTATCATCTTTCTTTTTTATGGTGATTAGACGTTGTTTAGGTACGCTAAAAGTAGCTTTTGTGTGACCCTCTGAGGACTCTTCAATAATTTTATCATACAAATAGATATCATGTTTAAAGTATGCCATATTATCTTCAACATAAACAGTAAAGTAGAGCATATGTACAGGAATAAACTTATTAAGTTTCACTGTAGTAGGCTTATTGGTTTCTATGACAGAGGCAAGGTGTTCATAGCTGTAGTGACGGCTACTATGTTTAAGCAGTGTTCGTGCAAGGGTAAAAGGTTTTTTTACCCGTACACACCCAGAACTATAGACTTTGTATCGACGTGAAAATAAAGATTTATTGTCTGTGTCATGTAGATAGACTGCATGCCTATTTGGAAACATAAATTTTACTCGCCCCAATGCATTGTTCTCTCCAGGATATTGTACAAAACGGTAAGGTACACGTTTTTTACTATATTCATAAGGGTCAAGCATATCTTGTGAGATATCTATTTTTTTATTGCCTGAAAATACATGAATATTATTTTCTACTAGATACATAGGATTTTCTCTTAAGACATGGATGAGATCTCGTTTGATAAGACTATCTGGTATGGTCCATGTTGGATTGAAAACCATATATTGTACCTTGTCACTAAAAATGGGTGTAGGTCTGTCAATACGACCTACAATCAAACCCATCTTTAAAAGTTTTGTGCCATTTTGATAATATCTTAAATTAAAATCAGGAATGTTTACTTCAATATGTTCTGGTTCAAAATATTTGGGATAAAGTTTTGTTTTGTCTAGATTGGTGATAATAGCTTGTATATTGTGATTAAGCGATTTATTGAGATAATAGATCACTGTTTTGTCAATTTTTCCTGTAAGAGCCAATAGATGACGTTTTTGGTATCGCAGTACAGCATTTTGTAAAGTATGTGTAAATTTTGAATTTATTTTACTATGTCTAGGGTAATCACCTAAGATTTGTAGTTGTCTTTTTATTTGTTCTATGCGTTTATCACTATCCCCTACTTGAAGGGTTTTGTGACTGTAGGCAATAGCAGGAAATTTTGGCATACGAAGATATTTTTTAAGTATACCAATGAGTTGTGTATAGCGTTTTTCCATAGGTATAAGACTTTTAAGATAGCTATAGATATTTCCATCTTTTATTGTAGTAGCTAAGTGCCCACTTCCTGGCATTTTCTTAACAGACATATCCCAGTGGGCTTTTATTTTATCGCTATACTCTAATGCTTTAAGTTTCGTTTGTACCAAGTTCCAATCTACATCACCTTGCACAATGAAGCGTACTAAACGTACAAAAGAGTTGGTAAGTATGACATCAAGACGACCATAAACACGCGCTTTTTGTGCTGGGCTTATTTCGTTGTTATCAAGTTCAAAAAGGAGTTTTCCTATAGACTTTTGATCAAAAGATTTATTTTTATAATTAAAAAAAGGATTTTTAATGGCATTAAGCAGCTGTGACATTTTTGCTTTTTGATGGTTTCCTATCCATAGTGGTCGGTAGTAGCTTTCTGCATAGATAGAAGCAACGATAGGTTTGTTTTTACCTTTAACAAACTTTTGTGTAGAAGTGACAATGTGTTGAGATATATTTCCTACAGTAAGCATTTGGGCAGTAAGACCTGTATGGATTAAAAGTAGAATGAATAAAATTTTAAATTTTCGCAAAAGTTGTTTCCTAATTATAATGATCTAATAGAGTATGTAGTTTCAAATGATTTAACCATCTTTATATTTTTTATCAATAAGTTTCAAATATTTTTTTGGTGTGACTTCCTTCATCTTTTCAGCCAGCCATTGTATTTGAAACCATGCTGCACCTGAGTCACGCAGATCAAAGTAGTTTTTTAAAGAACGTATATTAAATGTGACCACCATGTCAACTTTCCAGTTGTCTGAGACAATGTGTTTAAACCCATCCCCTACATTTCGTTTTTTCTTTCCCGCCTCTAGTGCTTCAAAGAGTCCTTCAGCATCGTCTTTAAATGTTTCTACAAAGGGTATGGAAGATTTGGCTACAGCATCGTTAATGTAGTCATCATTTCGACCATATTGAAAACGAAACTTCTCGTAGATAGCACGCACTTCTATCTCTAAATACGCTTTGTCTGTGATGACAAAAAGATTTAAAGGGAGTACTTTAGAAAAGAAAAAAGCAAAGCCATCTTTACTTTCAAGTGACGCAGTAAAAGCGTTAATGACTGATGACATGGTGTAACGCGTAGAACGTACAGAGATAGCTTGGAGTCTATGGCGTGCATGTTCTTGTAGTACACCTCGACTGGTCCCTTGTACTAAAAAAGAGAGTGTAGCATGTTCTATAATAGAGTGATGATGATGTACCCACGCCAAAGAAGAGAGAAGTTCAGAGTCGTCAATGCCATTAATAGCATTTGTATCCATCTCTTGCATGGCATTTTTAACACAATCATTTTCAGAGTTTTCAAAAGAGTCATAACAGGTTCTAGCAGCTATTTCTGCAACACCTAAACCAGAGTCTTGGAGAAGTGTGACTTTTGGTTTCTCGTATTCTATATGGTACTTTTCTGTTTTTTCCATCACACAGCCTTTTAATTTGCTATAATTCCAAATTTCTAATGTATATTTTGGGATAATTATATCAAACTATATTTAGAGCAATATTCAAGGACTTGTTTATGAAACCTAATGCGCGATTTTTTACTTTTGAAGAAGATTTTCGAGACCCTTACGCTAGAGATAGAGACAGGGTGCTACACTGTTCTTCTTTTAGGCGTTTAGAGTACAAAACACAAGTGTTTCTTAACCATGAGGGTGACTACTTTCGTACACGCCTTACGCATTCACTTGAAGTCAGTCAAATAGCACGTACACTCTCACGTATGCTCGAACTCAATGAAACTCTAGCAGAAGTCATAGCTCTATCTCATGATTTAGGACATACACCCTTTGGTCATGTTGGAGGAGAGGAACTAGACAAATTATTAAAAGAAGATGGCAGACCTTTAGGTTTTGAACATAATTTTCAATCTTTTAGGGTGCTCACTAAGTTAGAAAAACGCTATAAAAACTTTGATGGACTCAATCTTACTTTTGCCACACTAGAGGGTGTACTTAAGCACTCTTACCCATACAAAAAACCTTTTTTAAATGAGATAGATGCATCTTTTAACCTAGACAAACATCCAAGCCTTGAGGCTATGGTCGTAGATCATGCAGATGAGATTGCCTACACTTCACATGACATTGATGATGGCATCAAGTATGGGCTTATTACCTTTGATGATTTACTAAAAGACACCTTGTGTTTACGGGTAGATGAAATGGTACAACAAGAGGGTATCAAAAGAGATGACAAGCTCTACCGTCATCGTTTTGTCGCAGGACTGATTAAACTTTTAGTAGAAGACTTTATAGCCAACTCCAATGAAGGTGCGAAACTGCACCGTACAAACAGACCTATATGTGTGACTTTAGATGCAAAAGAGACGTTACCAGTAGGGTTTTCAAAGCAGACAGCCACACAACTAAAAGTACTTAAAAAACTGTTACTTAAAAAACTCTATAGACATGAAAAAATAGCACGTAAAATGTATGCAGGAAAACAGTGTATCAAAGGACTTTATAAAGCATTTCGTGAAGACAAAGACCTGCTCCCCTCACACCAACAAGAGCTTTTTGAACTACGAAAAGAAGAACGTGTCATAGCTGACTACATAGCCGCTATGACTGACCGTTATGCGATGAAAACCTATCATGAAATTTATGGTCTAAGTTTATAAAATCTATACTATAGTAACTTTTCGCTATAATTCGCGAAATTTTATAAGGGTGCACCCTTAATCTCAGGAAATATCATGCAAAAAATTAAAAACATTGCCGTAATCGCGCACGTTGACCACGGTAAAACAACACTGGTAGATGAACTTCTTCAACAATCTGGTACATTTGAAGCACACCAAGAGGTGGAAGAGAGAGCGATGGATAGTGATGCTATTGAAAAAGAGAGAGGGATTACCATTCTTTCTAAAAATACAGCGATTACCTATGGTGATCATAAAATCAACATTATCGATACTCCAGGTCACGCCGACTTTGGTGGTGAAGTTGAACGTGTACTTAAAATGGTAGATGGTGTACTTCTTCTTGTTGATGCACAAGAAGGTGTGATGCCTCAAACAAAATTTGTTTTGAAAAAAGCAATCGGTTTTGGGCTTATCCCCGTTGTAGTGATTAACAAGATAGATAAAGACGGTTCAGACCCAGACAGAGTGATGGATGAGGTATTTGATCTACTTGTCGCACTTGAAGCAAACGAAGAGCAGCTTGAATTCCCAGTACTTTATGCTGCTGCGCGTGATGGTTATGCGAAGTGGGAAATGGAAGATGAAAACAAAGATATGACACCACTCTTTGAAGCTATTTTGGACAAAGTACCTTACCCACAAGGTTCAGCAGATGCAGATACTCAAGCACAGGTATTTACACTAGACTCTGACAACTTTGTAGGACGTATTGGTATTACACGTATCTTTAATGGTAAAGTAAAAAAAGGTGATGAGTATTTACTTGTAAAAGCTTGTGGTACAAAGTCTAAGTCACGTGTTTCTAAACTTATTGGGTTTAAAGGACTTGAAAGAGTAGAAATACAAGAAGCTGAAGCGGGCGATATTGTAGCGATTGCAGGGTTTAACGACATTGATGTAGGTGACTCTGTATGTGACCCTGTAAACCCAGTAGCACTTGACCCTATGCACGTTGAAGAGCCTACGCTTTCAGTCATTATGTCTGTAAACAATGGACCACTTGCTGGGCAAGAAGGTAAACATGTTACGTCTAACAAAATTAAAGAGCGTCTTGAAAAAGAGATGGAGACAAATATTGCTATGCGTATGGAGCCTATGGGAGATGCATCTTTCAAGGTTTCTGGTCGTGGTGAACTTCAAATTGGTATTTTGGCAGAAAACATGAGACGTGAAGGTTTTGAGTTTATGCTTGCACGTCCTGAAGTTGTGACTAAAGAAGAAAATGGTGTAAAAATGGAGCCATTTGAGCACCTAGTCGTAGATGTTCCAGAAGAGTTCCAAGGTGTTGCCATAGAAAAACTAGGAAAAAGAAAAGCAAACATGACTTCTCTTACACCAATGCCAGATGGTACCATTAGACTTGAGTTTGAAATCCCTGCACGTGGGCTTATTGGGTTTAGAAATGAATTCTTAACGGACACCAAAGGTGAAGGTATTATGAACCACTCTTACTTAGAGTACAGAGCATACTCAGGAACAGTGCAGAGTCGTACACCAGGTGCACTTGTATCTATGGACAATGGTGAAGCAGTAGCCTTCTCTATTTTCAACCTTCAGTCACGTGGTATTATGTTTATTAACCCACAAGACAAAGTGTATGCAGGTATGGTGATAGGTGAGTCTGCAAGACCAGGTGACCTTGATGTGAACCCACTTAAAGGTAAAGCTCTTACAAACATGAGAACATCTGGAGCAGATGACGCTATTAAACTTGTGACACCTAGAGAGATTACACTAGAGTCAGCTATGGAGTGGATAGAAGAAGATGAACTTATTGAGATCACACCAGACTCAGTAAGAATTCGTAAAAAATCGTTAGATGCCAATGAAAGAAAAAGAGCGGCAAGAGATAAAAAGAACGCTAAATAATTCTTTTTCTTCACAGTACCTTCGAGGAAGTTTGTTCGGTCATATACTGACCGTATACTTCCTCTCAACAACCCTCAAATCTACAGTAAATTAAAAGACTATTTAAACTTTTATATTTTATTTCCCAACATTAATAAAATGTTACAGCAAACTAAAAGATTATTTATATAAGAATATGATTATAGTTTATAAAGGATTTTAGTATGAAACTTTTATTAAAAATTTGGGATAAGCTATTGTTTATTTTTGCTTTCTCTGCGACAAAACATTGTGAAAAAATCACTCTAGGTGAAGATGATGACTTTACACGAGGTAACCACTAGCCTAGAGCTGTACGTAATCCTGTGACCCAAGCAAAGTGAAAATTAAACCCTCCTCTGTCTCCGTCGACATCGAGTATCTCTCCTGCGAAGTAGAGGTTGGGTACGCGTTTTGACTCCATGGTGTGTGGGTTTACTTCTGCTGTGTCTATGCCTCCTGTAGATACTTCTGCACCTTTGAAGCCCTTGGTATCACTTATGCTTAGTTTGAGGTTTTTTATGGCGTGAACGAGTTTGTTTATCTCTTTACGGTTGAGCTCTCTTTCTGCTTCTACCCTACTCTTTGACTGTTCTAGTATGATGCCTATGAGTTTTTTATGCATGACACCTTGTAACCATAGTTCTATGGGTTTTTCACTCTCTTTTTGTACCCTACTTTGCAGTAAGTTAGTGAGCTTTTCTTTACTGATATGGGGCATAAGGTCAAGGCTTAGTTCACAGTAGTCAAAGTTGGCAAGTCTGATGCTTACCTCGCGGCTTAGGTCAAGTATGGCTAGGCCACTTATGCCGTAGTTGGTAAAGAGAAGGTCACCTTTTTTTTCTGTAATGTACTCGCCATTGGCATAGAGTTTAGCAAGGCCTGCTACTTTCACACCTGCACAGGATTTGACCCACTCTTCATCAGAGCAAAGTTGTACAAGGCTTGGATGTCTTGGGATGAGTGAGTGCCCCATTTTGGTAGCAAAAGCATACCCAGAGTTGGAGCCCCCTAAGTGTGGAGCGGCAGGTGAGCCAGAGGCAAGAACAAGTTGTGAAGATGTTTTTGTGCCTTGTGAGGTTTCTACGTTAAAAGTGTCACCCTTTTTATCTATGCTTGTCACTGCACAGTCACACACTATCTGTACCCCTACTCTTTTTGCCTCATATTCCAAAAGTTCAACCACTGAAGATGCTTGCAGTGACATAGGAAACATTTTTCCCTCTTTTCCTTCCACAAGTTCCATTCCTAGTGATGTGAAAAACTTTTCTATCACTTCAAAGTCATACCCTTTGAGTACCTCTTCAACAAACTGTGGGTTTTGTGAATGAAAACGGTTTAATTGAATATATTTATTGTCTATGTTACATTTACCATTACCAGAAACTAGGATTTTTTTACCTATCTTACTGTTTTGTTCTAACAAAGTGACAGACTTACCAGCTTTAGCATTCACAATAGCAGACATCAGCCCAGCTGCCCCTGCCCCGATGATTATCATAGTTTCATTATTCATAAGGTATTATACTTGAAAATTATCAAAGGAATTAACATGTCAGCATTAGTAGAATTTAGTATGTTCCCAACCGAGGCAACCCAAAGTAAAAGTGCTTTTGTAGCAAGAGTTTTAGACATTGTCGATAAAAGTGGACTAGGGTACCAACTTACTCCCATGGGCACCATCATAGAAGGTGAAACAGTTGCAGAGGTTTTAGCAGTGATAAATGAAGCCTATGAGGAACTTCAAAAAGACTGTGGACGTGTGTACAGTTCTATTAAAATAGACTGGCGAGAAGGTCCAGTTGGAAGACTTAAAAACAAAGTTGGTGCAGTAGAAGAGAAGTTGGGGCGTAAACTTAACTCTTAAATACGACAAGTTGTATGAGCTCTCTGCTGAAGAGTAGTAGATCTGGCTTTGCCAGAATACGCTCTATCAAATAAAAGTTGGGGCGTAAACTTAACTCATAATTCAACAGCTAATTTTAGCTATAATACGCACAATTTCTCACAAAGGATTTTTAAATGTGTGCTGAAAAGATACAACGTTTAATACAAGCAAGTATATTGGGTTTTGTGCTAGGTTTAGCAGGTATGGGTATGGGTGGTGAAACCTATATGCTTCAAATAGCCTTTCTTTTGCAGTTTGGTATGATGGTGATGCTTGCCATTGCTGGACTTACAGGATGGTGCCCAGGACTCATGATACTTAAAAAAATATTTCCTTCATGTGAAGATATAGATAATAAAGGTACAAATTAATGTCAGATATATCATATAAAGATGCGGGTGTAGATATTGATGCAGGTAATGCATTTGTAGATGCGATAAAAAGTGATGTAAAATCAACATTTGATAAAAATGTGATAGGTGGTATAGGTTCATTTGCAGGTGCGTATGCACTACCAACAGGATACAAAGAACCAGTTATTTTGTCTGCAACAGATGGTGTGGGTACAAAACTACGTATAGCCATTGAGAGTGGTAAGCTCGATACCGTTGGTATAGACTTAGTAGCAATGTGTGTCAATGACCTCATTTGTAATAACGGTACGCCTATGTTTTTCCTTGACTATTACGCAACAGGTAAGTTATTGCCAGAAAATGCTAAAGATGTTGTAGCAGGTATAGCAGAAGGTTGTAGACGTTCTGAGTGTGCACTTGTAGGTGGTGAAACAGCTGAAATGCCAGGGATGTACTCAGATGATGATTTTGATTTAGCTGGTTTTGCAGTTGGTATAGCAGAACGATCAGAAATGGATACTGTGGCAAATGTCAAAGAAGGGCAGGTGCTCATTGCAATGCCAAGTTCTGGAGTACATTCAAATGGCTATTCTCTTGTGAGAAAACTTATGTTTGAGAAACTAGGCATGGCACTTGACACTGAGTTTGATGGTAAGCCTTTAGTGGAAACACTACTGGAACCAACACGTATTTACGTTAAAGAGTACAAAGCCAATAAGCAGTACGTAAAGGCCTTAGCCCACATTACGGGTGGGGGAATCGTAGAAAACCTTCCACGTGTCCTTCCTGAAGGTATGAGAGCCATTGTAAACAAAGAGAGCATAAGAGTATTACCTATCTTTGAGTTTATGTCTCAGTATGTAGCAGAAGATGAAATGTATAGAGCCTTTAACATGGGTGTAGGTATGGTATGGTGTGTTGAACCTGAAGATGTTGATGCGGTACTTGCCAACACTGATGGCTATGTTATTGGTGCATTAGCCAAAGGTGAAAAAGGCGTTGACTTAGTCTAGTTTATTTTTACCCCATTTACGCTTTAGCGACAGGGGTATCGGCATTTAGTGCCAGAACTATACCTTTGACAAAATGGCTTCATTGTGCTTTGTCACATACTAGAATGTATGCTCCTTCACTACATTCACACCATTGAGCCAAATCTATAGCAAACTAAACCGACTAAGGGTTTAGTATTTAAATTACTTGATGAATCATTGTTTACATACCCCTTTATCGATACACTCTCTATCTAACTCTCCACTTTTCCATTTTGAAAGATACATTTTTAAGTTATCTTTGACATCTCCTTGTAAAATATAGAGTCCTATAAGGTTAGGCAATGCCATAGCTAAAATGAGCAAGTCTGAAAAATCCAATAAAGCAGAAGCACTTGTTACAGATGCGACGACAGTAAAAGAAACAAAGATAAGTTTATAGACTAATGTATATTTTTCTCCAAAAAGATATGTCCAAGAACGCTCTCCATAATATGACCATGAAATCATTGTAGAAAATGCAAAAAGCACTATAGAAAATGACAAGATAATAGGGAACCATGAGATGACTGTACCATAAGCTGCTGCCGTAAGAGCAGCACCTTGTTTGGTTGCCACAAGGTTAGCAAACTCTCCAGCAGGATCATAAACACCTGTAGTGACAATCACCAAGGCAGTCATGGTACAAATAACAATGGTATCTATAAATGGCTCATACAAAGCAACCATACCTTGTCTTACAGGGTATTTCACCGCAGCAGTAGAGTGGACAATAGCAGCTGAGCCAATCCCTGCTTCAGAAGAAAAGGCAGCTCTTTTAAACCCTTGTACCAAGACACCTATCATACCACCAGCGGCTGCTGTAGGTGCAAAAGCTTCATGAAAAATAACCGATATAGCATGTGGTACTTCTGCGGCGTTCACTGCGAGTATCCATATAGACGCAAGGAGATAAATAAAAACCATCGCCGGGACAATCTTTTCAGCAGTCTGGGCGATACGTTTAATGCCACCAATGATGACAAAACCAACAACTGTTGCCATAAGTAGACCAAAGACAATAGGGTAGGCGTTGAAAAATGGAATACGTTCAGAGAGTACACCCATAGCCTGAGATGTTTGAAAAGCATTTCCTGCACCCAAGGAACCCCCAATGGCCAATATGGCAAATAAAATAGCCAATATTTTTCCTAGTTGGGCGTGGCCTTTCTGGGCTAAACCTTTAGATAGATATTGCATTGCTCCGCCCATGATGCGTCCATCGGGTCGTTTCTCTCTATATATTTGTGCGAGTGTCACTTCTGTAAACTTCAGTGTCATTCCAAAAAAACCAGCGAGTATCATCCAAAATGTAGCCCCTGGCCCACCTATGGAGATGGCAATAGCAACACCAGCTATATTTCCTAGCCCAACAGTTGCTGAAAGGGCTGTAGTTAAGGACTGAAAGGGTGTAATCTCTCCTACATCATCAGCTGTTTTGTACTTACCCGTAATAATCTTGTAAGAGTGTGAAAACATACGAACATTAATAAATCCAAAACGTAAAGTAAGAAAAACCCCTCCTACGATAAGCCATGCAACAATAAAGGGCATGGTAGCGCCTTCAGCCATGCCAAAAAAGACATCAAAGAAGAAAACAGACCCTAGTATTGCATTGATTGATTCAAATAAACTATCCATGTATGACACTCCAAAATGTGAATGAATTTATTATACACATTAACCCCTAAATGACCTCTAAAGTAGAGGAAAATTAGAAAGAATTATTTTTTTTCACAATTTCTATTGACTTTAGATACCTTTTTGACTATAATTGCGTTCCTTTTTAACTAGAATAGGTTTTAAAGTAACGGAGTGTAGCGCAGTCTGGTAGCGCACCTGGTTTGGGACCAGGGGGTCGAAGGTTCGAGTCCTTTCACTCCGACCATTTAGATATTTAACATTATAATAATTAAGTAAAATTACTTGGGATTGGTATTTTTTAGAGCTTTGCTCAAAAAATGTCCTATATATGGTAGGCGTAGTTCAGTTGGTAGAGCGCCAGTTTGTGGTACTGGTTGTCGCGGGTTCGAGTCCCGTCGCCTACCCCATAATTAGTAATTAATCAGGTAACCACTCTATAAGTTGAAGCGCTTGTGGCTCAATTGGATAGAGCATCAGACTTCGGATCTGAGGGTTAGAGGTTCGAGTCCTCTCAGGCGTACCATTGATATACTTAGAAATGTTATTTAATTATTATTTTTTGTGCACTCATAGCTCAGCTGGATAGAGCATCGCCCTTCTAAGGCGAGGGTCTTAGGTTCGAATCCTAATGGGTGTACCACTTAGTATTGTTTAGAAAACAATCACATGCGGATGTGGTGAAATTGGTATACACGCCAGACTTAGGATCTGGTGCTTTACGGCGTGGAGGTTCGAGTCCTCTCATCCGCACCATTCGACTACAGCGTCAACTCATCAAATTATATTTTATTATTATGAACTTTTAAATACGACAAAGTACACATTTAGGTACACATCTAAATTGAATATTCTAATCGTTAAACTAAATCTTCCGAAGCTAGTTCTTTAAATTTAGTTAGGTTGTCCTTTAACTCTATTATCTTTGCAGCTGGGACAAACTGTAAAAGAGATATGATCTCTCTAACCTCTTTTGACATTACATAGTTAAATTCTGTTGCATATTCTATATCAAACTCAAATAATTCTTGCTCTTTAATATCTAACACTTCAGCAATATAGGGAATAAGTTCTATCTTAATTTCTCTTCTGCCATTCAAATACCCATATACAGTTGATAGACTAGGTAATTTGCCGGTGGAGTTTAATTTTGGCTCTAAAGCTAAAAGTTTTTCTGCAAAGTCTGTTTTTGACA
This sequence comes from uncultured Sulfurovum sp., assembly GCA_902727855.1. Lineage (GTDB taxonomy): Bacteria > Campylobacterota > Campylobacteria > Campylobacterales > Sulfurovaceae > Sulfurovum. Next base: position 611 of record CACVAS010000168.1, on the reverse strand, counting down.
TATTTTTCTCTTCTATCATATAGTTAATCTTATCTCTGACCTGCATGATGGAGCCTTTACATATTGAGTAATTTTATTCAATATGTTAAACAATACTTTAGCTCATATAGTATAGAATTACTCAAATTAAGTAATTAAGGAAAAAGAATGTTCAACACCCCACTAGATAAACTCTTACGTAAAATTATGACTATAGGAATCCCTTTGTTTATTGCATGGTTTTACATATTTACACCTACTTACCCAATAGCAAGTGAAGTAAACTCAAAAGAAGATATAGCAGACTCTATCAAGGATGTATTTAAATTTGAAGCTAATTCTTTAGCATATCAATATGTCGATAAAGGTGGTATCCCTGCAGAGGCTTTACAATCTGTAGACACTACCATAGACAAATTAGAACAATGCAACTTTGAAAAAGAGTGTATGCTCGAAGCCTATAAAGACCATATGGATGATTGGACATCTGATAAACTAAGAGTGATTGTCAACCGCGGAGTTAAATTAGGCAGTTTTTCGTAAAAAAAATTAACGAAATGTAACCTCAAGCAACACGACTATTATGTTCTTATTTTTTACTCTTTTTAGGTTCAAATGTATAGAGATCTGAA
>CACVAS010000167.1 GCA_902727855.1 uncultured Sulfurovum sp. | reverse complement strand
AAAGTCTTCAGATCAATTCTCTGTTAAAGAGGAAAGTTATCAAGTTAAAATTGAAAAACTTTCTTCGGAATTGATAGGAGTTAATTCTCTTTATAATCAGTTGCTTGGTAAGGTTGAAGTTTTGGAAAGAAGCTCTTCTTAAATTAATAACGCATACGTTATTAATTAATAAAAATATAAACCATTAATTAAGTAATAAATTAGTGACTGTTAAATATAATTAAAAATTCCAACTAATAACGCATACGTTATTAGTTTTTTAAAGGGTTTGTTTATGTCAAAAATTATTAGTGTAGCCAATCAAAAAGGTGGAGTTGCCAAAACAGCAACATGTCGTTATTTTGCTGATATCGCAGTAGCTCAAGAAAAGAAAGTTCTTTTAATAGATTTTGATCCTCAAGCATCACTTACAAAAGGTTTTGGATTTAATCCTGAGCTTTTTGAAGGTGTGAACGATGCGAATATATGTAATGTTTTTAATCAAGAAACTGTAAATGTAATCAATGTAGGAGAGGAAGATGAAACTTTACATTTGATTCCTAGTAATAGAGAATTAGGGATTATTGGTCAGGGGAATATAATAGGTAAAGATTTAATGCTTAGAAAGTTTATAAAAAAGAATAAACTTTTAGAAGTTTATGATGTTATTATTATTGATAATAATCCAAAGTTTGATACGATGACCATAAATACTATATTAGCTTCTAATATTATTGTTATTCCTGTAGTTACAGCAAAAGATGAGCAAGAAGGATTACATGGGTTTTTTAAAAATACAGAAGAAACTTTATCTACCTTTGATCATGCTATTGAGAAAATGGTAGTTATTCCATCACGATATAATAAAGCAACAAAAGTAAGTAAAGAGTATTTAAAAATTATTAAAGAAGATACTTTACCATTTATCGAAGAGATGTGTCCAACCATTTCAGAAGCTGAAACAATGATTTCAGAAGCAGTACCAGAGAAAGTAGCTTTCCCTGATGCATCAAGTTATAACTTATCAGTTTATAAATATCTTACGCTTTATAGCTCTGAGTCTAGTATGAAAAAAGATAAGAGAGAGAAATTATTAACTACTTTAGAAGAAATTGTTAAAAATGTAATTAAATAAAGAGAAACAGTATGGAAAATAAAAAAAATAATAAGAAAAAATTGGTACGTGCAAACTCATTAAAAAATGAAGCTGGAGGACTGACGGTTGTAACTTCTAGTGATATTAAAGAAAAGAAAGAGCTTATTCAGAAAATAGCTATAAAAGATATTTTGCAACCTAAGGTTCATGATAGAAAATCATTTAGTAAAGAAGAAATTTCTTCTTTAGCTCGAAATATACAAGCAACGAAAATGCTATTACAACCAATTGTTGTTCGAAAGATTGATAATAAATTTGAACGAATTATTGGTTTTAGGCGTATTGAAGCTGTTAAGGAATTAGGCTGGAAAGAGATTCCTGCTATTGTTTTGAAAGATATTTCTGATGAAGATGCGATGTTGATTATGTTGTCTGAAAATATCCAACGTGAAAACCTTAATGTTTTTGATCAGACTGTGGGTATCATGGAATATATTGGTCTAGCATTTAAACTTTCTTTTGAAGACATTAAAAAACTTCTTTATCATTTTAGGAATGTTGATAGTAAAACTATCTCTTCTCATCCAGGAAAGAGTGAAGATCAACGTGAGAAAATGGAAGCCATTACTCAGAAGCTAGGTAATATTTCCGTTGCTACTTTAATTAATCGTTTAAAAATGTTTGCGTTTAAAGAGCTTATTCTTGATGCTCTTAAAAAAGGAGATGTTTCTTATACAGCAGCTCTTGAATTGAATAAAATTTCTGATGAACAGAAAATAAAAAGTTTTATTATTGCTCTATCTTCTGGTCATTGCTCAATTAAAGATATTAAAATCTTTCTAAAGGAACAGAAAAAGAATACTGCTTTGGTTCATCAATCATTAAAATATAAAGTAGAAAAGAGTGATAAAGGGCTGGTTCTTTCTATTGAAGAACCATTAAATGATAGGCAAGTAAAGAAGCTTGAAAAATTTTTAGAGTTACTTTAGAATAAGTAGGAGGGTTTCATTAAACTTATCGTTTTATTTATTTCAACTACTCCAATATACCTACTATCAAAGCTTAATTCATGATAGTCACTAAGAAGAAACATATAACCTTTAGCTATGGTTATGTTCGTTTCATTTGACC
>CACVAS010000166.1 GCA_902727855.1 uncultured Sulfurovum sp. | reverse complement strand
ACTTGCTCCTAGTGAAAGCCCTTCATACGAAGCTGTTTTAAAGTGAAGCTTTCCACCAATACCATCATCTCTATAAGTTTTATCATTTTTAAGATCATGTACGTGATAAGTACTTCTAAAATATCCATCTACAGCAATGTCATTTAATCCAGAAGCTTCTACACTTACTGTTAAGAAGCATACTAAACTTATTATTTTTTGATTCATTCGATTTTCCTCTTAGGCAGGTAAATAAATAATAACGATTATCATTTATTTTTGAATTATACTGTTTATTTTCTTCTATTTTTATAAAATTGATAATACTTATCATTAAAATAAAAATTTTAATAATTTTAGATAAACTATTATTATGAAATACCTACCATTACTACTTATACTACTTACACAAACATCATTAAATGCCACAGACATACAAAGAGAACAACTTATTATGGGTACTTTTGTCTCGATTACCTTAGATAAAAAAAATGAAAAAGAGATACAAAAAGGATTTACACTCTTAAAAAAAATAGAGAAATCCCTTTCATCCTATGATAAACAATCCCTACTTTATCAACTTAATCTAAATAAATCTGTAATATCTGATCGTTTTTTACTTGAATGTATTCAAAAAAGCCTACTCTTTTATAAATTATCCAATGCCTATTTCAACATTGCAATTGGTTCTGTAACAAAAAAGCTTTATGCTTTTGGAGAAGAGGAAGAAAAAATTCCAACCAAAAATGAATTAGCCCTTGCCAATACGAAGATAAAAAATATTCATATTAAAAAAAATCTTATAACTTTAGAGAAAAACATTACCCTAGACTTAGGAGGAATTGGAAAAGGGTTTGCTGTAGACAAAGTAGCCCAATACTATAAAGAACAAAATATTTCACATGGTACAATTGCCCTTTCAGGTGATATTCGTTGTCTAGATATTTGTAGTCTTGAACTTCAGTCTCCCTATTCTGAACAGACTTTTGCAACACTCACAAGTAAAATACCTCACCTCTCTATCTCTACTTCAGGGACATACAGACGCTTTATCAAAAGTCCCAAACATCATCATCTCATAAATCCTAAAACCATAAAACAAGGAACAGCCTTTGTTTCTGTTTCACTCTTAACAGAAGCAAACAATACCCAAATAGATGCTTATGCTACAGCCATTTCAGTGATGCCAAAAAATAAGGCTTTAGAATTTTTAAAAACCCATCCTGAGATAGGTTTTGTTTTGGTTAATAGTAATGCAGAGATAAAATATGGAAACTTGAAAAAGTTTGTAACAGTTCAATGGAAAACTACAAAGAACCTAAAAAATTTACATTTAATCAATTAAGCTTGTAAAGTTTGTAAATAGCAAAAAAAGAAAAAAGAGTAAAGAGCAAAGTAGTTGCTACTTTTAAAATGCTAAAAAATATTCCTGCTTCAGTAATGAGAAAAGCAGAAATATTAAAAAGAAGCATCAACACAAAGAAATAGAGAGAAAAAAGATGAAAGTTTTCCTGCTTTACCCCAGAAACAATGGCAAAAAAGTGTGTCAATATGAAAACAAGGACAGCCATTGAAAAAAGATGTGGACTCACTGTTTCAAGTAACCCATAAAAAGATTTTGGTGCGTAATAACTAAGCGTTCCTTCTATCGTTAATGAAGTATTTATACCAAACATCCAAAGTCCTGAAATTAGTACTAAAATCGTCATGAGAAAAAAATATCTAAGTACAAGTCTATAGGCGAACATTAAAGCTTCCTCAAAATAATTATTGCAAAATAAAAAGCACAAAGATGCCAAAACATAAAAAATCCTATCCAAAACATAATAAATATTTCAGCATAAAAGTAAGCTAACAAGAGAGATATTGGTGTAAAAATAGCAGAAAGAAAAGTAAAATGTATAAATTTTGTCTTTTGATTATTGTTCACTCGTATAAAAATAATCACAAGGAGTGTAAGTGTAATCATCGAAAAAAAAAGATCCATATGAATTCCTTCTAGTAATACAGACAATAAAATAGGTTCTACAAATGCTTCTTCATTACCCAAAATATATTCAAGTGCTAAAGTAGGTGTTAATCCCATTTTAAAATGATGTACTATTAAATCCGTAACTAAAAAAAATACCAAAGCAACTGTAAGCCATAAAACCTGTAAACGTAAAAGCTTATTCTGTCCTAATTCTTTTGTAACTAAAAATTTCATAATACTATTTTAACCCAATCTCATAAATGGCTCTTGCTATTCGTGTGGCTTCACTTAAACAACGTGCAGAGAGTGTTGCACCTGAAATGGTTGGAAGATCTTCTCCTATACGTAAAGCATCTTTTGGCGTTTTATTTTGCAATTGAGACATCCAAGTAGAAGATGGTAGCCATTCTGGTGCTTCACCAAAAGCTAAAATTTCTGTAAATTTAAGCGTATCATTCATATCAAAGCCATATATAACCGTGGTTTTTTTAGTCCGAACTTTTCGGAACATAAGTAAAGCAAAACCTACAGTCTCTTCTGCATTTGTCAACTCATAATAACGATATATTTTTGTATCTACTTTTGCTTTTGCTTTTTGTTGTATTTCGTTAAATTGCTTTTTTGTCAATACAAGATTGTGTTTTGTCATGATTGTATCTTTTGGGAAAGAAGACTCAATAACCTCCTTAACCGTTGGAAATGTTTTTGCCATAGCACTTTGAGATAAAAAAATCCCAAAGAGTAATGTTATAAAAATCTTATGCATAATGTTTACTCCAATCATTAAAATATAAATCCAAAACCAAATTGAACCGAATTGATTTCTTGTTCTGTCGTTGTCCCTTTACCTATTGTATCCATTTCATAATCAAGCTTCACTACCACTTGGTCTGCTGGCCAAAAATTTACACCTACAGTAGTAGTCTCTCTTGCATACTTAGATTCATCTGCCCCACCACTTCTAGTTTTTGCTACAGGATTGTAATTTTCATATTGTGCAAATACAGGTAATTGGTAGTTAATACCAACCAATGAACCAATGTCATAAGCGACATTTCCATAGTAACCATTTGCTTCTTCAACAGCATTAACACCAAATGATACTGGGCTATCAAGGTTGGTTTGAGTATACAGCCCATAAGCTTTAAATCGTCCATTTTCATAGCGTCCATGAATATCGAACATTGTATTTGTTAAATCATCTGTAGCTACTCCTGCTACAGGATTTTTAAGGTTTGAACCATTCCCATGATAGGCAGAAGCTCCTACAACTAACCCATTAATACCCGTGTAGTCTATTCGACCAACAAAGGCTGGTGAGAATGAACCATTTTTATTAGAACCAATTCTTCCCGATCGAATCCAACCATCAGCACTACCTTCATCATTATTTTTAGCATCATTATTGTCTACATTTAATGCATTCACCACACCAGCTGTATACTCAATACCTACATCATCAAATCTACCATAAGCAAGTACTCCATTTTCATGCCAAGTAGAGGGAATAAGTTGTCTTTCAATCTCTGCTCTTTGTATTGTGTTAAACAATGTTGGCTCATGTCTAATATTCGTAATACCCATAGGAACTAATAAATTCCCTACTCTTAAATTTAGTTTGTCTGAAAGTAAAAAATCTAAATGGAAAAATTCAACCACAGCTTTTCCTCCGGCTGAAGTATCACCATGTTCATACTCAATTTCAGTATTTAAAATAACCCAATCGTTAAATTTGTACCCAATATAAGTAATAAATCTATAAATATCTGCAAAATCATCTCCATTATCTGGATTAGCATAAAACATTTCACCATAGCCACCAATTGAAAATGGACTCTCTGAGAAATAAATTTTTGAAGCTGCAGGTCCTAAACCATTAAATGATTTCTCTGTATCTACTAAAGTAAATCCCCCTGATTGTGAAGCAAGTATCTCTTCTGTTAATACCTCATTTTTTGACTCCAGTGCTTTAATCCTATCTTCTAAAGTACTTGATGCATGTATTCCTAAGGAAAATATCGATACTAAACTTAATGTTGTTGTTAACTTTTTCATTTCTTCTCTCTTATTTTTGATACTAATTATCGTAATTATAATAAATACATAATTTGAAAGAACCATATCTATTTATTTCTTTAATTTAATTTAATTTTTGTATTTTTATAGAAATAAATTAGGTAAATCCAATCAGAAATTAACGAGCTATTAAAAATAAAAAAGCTCTACATGTGATACTTTCTTCTCTGTCTTAAATAGAATTGAAATGCTAAGCATCTTTCCTAAATTTTAAGTTACAATTTTTCATGCACATTCTAATAATAGACGATAACCAAGAAATACTCTTTGGTTTAGAAAAACTCCTTAATGAAGCAGATTTTATAAGCCACACAGCTGATACCCTCAATAAAGCCTCTAAAGCCTTAGATAAAATTAACTATGACCTCATCATTTTAGATTGGCTCTTACCTGATGGTTCAGGCGTTGAATTTTTAGCTACCTTACGCAAAGAACATCTCTCTACACCCGTACTTCTTCTCTCTTCAAAGCAAGATATCAACGATAAAGTAGAAGCACTAGACAATGGTGCAGATGATTATTTAGCAAAACCGTTCTCCAACGTCGAACTTTTAGCACGGATAAGGGCATTACTTCGAAGAGAAAGTGCTTACAAAAAATCTGACATTGAGATAGAAAACTTAAAAGTAAATTTAGCCAGTCATAAAGTTTTGGTTGACAATCAAACTATTACCCTTACTAAAAAAGAATTTTCCCTTTTAGAGTTTTTACTGCTTAACCAAAAAGTAATTTTAACCCGTTACCAATTAAACGAACACATTAACCCCGATTTTGACAGTTTAAAAAACAGTAACCTTGTCGATGTACATATTAAAAATTTACGTAAAAAGTTGGCTTCAGCTTCTTCACTTATTGAAACGGTTCGAGGGATAGGATTTAGAATTAAAGAGAGGTAAAAGTAAAAATTGCGTTAACACCTTTTCCTTCACCTTCACTCCGAATCTCTATTTTACCCTTGATAAGGTTGCTCACTTTACTTGAAAGTGCCAAACCTAAACCTGTACTGTGTTTAATGTTATGACGCTCCTCTCTATGTGCTTGATAAAACTCTGAAAATAAAGAAGCTTGTTTCTCTTTCTCTATGCCTATCCCTGTGTCAATAATACTTAAGATGTAAAATTTATTCTCTTCTGTAAGCCGAATACTTATGTTACCTTGTTCCGTAAACTTAATCGCGTTAGAAAGTAGATTCATAACCACTTGTTTGAAAAGATTTATGTCTGTTAGTATTACTAAATTTTCTACCTTAAATTCTTTGTTTAATCCTAAATTTTTTTCATCAATTAAAGGTTCAACAATCTCTATCATCTCGTTAATGATAGTGACAATATTAAGCTTCTCTTTTCGTACCAGCATGGAATTTGATTCAAGTTTCGAGAGTTGTAAAAGATTATTAATCATTCCCAATAGGTGTTCTGATGCATGTTCAATACGGATTAACATCTCTACATCACTGTCCGTTATTTTAGGACTTACCATTAAGTGTTGCGTCAAATTTAAAATTGACCCTAAAGGTGTACGTAGTTCATGCGACATGGTTGACAAAAATGTTCGCTTTAATGCTAAAACTTCTTGAGTATGTTCTAGAACCTCAACTTGTTTTTTAGAAAGTATTCCAACCACAAAAATAAGTAAAAGTACCGAAACGATGAAAGAGAAAAGTAAAATTCTTTCGGTCTCTTTTAAACTTTTAAATGCATATTTTTTTTCATATGATAAAAAAAGTTCATCTCCTTTCAACATTGACCCTAATTTTCTTGAAACAATAATGTTGTCAAGATGCTTTGGTAAAATTTCTTTTTTATGCACAAAAGAACTTAACCACAATTTCTTATGAGGATTCACAATGCTTAAGTTTTCAAGATTTTTAAAGGGATAAAGCAATTGAAGAACCCCAATCTTTTGCTTCTTCTTAAAAGAAGCAATAATAGGTACTTCCATCATCAAAAAATCTTTTTTATAATAGTTTTGTCTAGAGGAAGCAATCATCTCCCCAGATTTCATGGCTACTAGCACAATACCTCTTCCTAAATCATTGGCTCTTTTTTCAAGTAAGACATTAATACGCTTGTCCACATCTTTAGCTAAAACATCATCCATAATTTCTAAGGTACTTAAAAACTTTAATTCTTTTTCTAAGGTATTTAAACTATTTTCCAAATTCTGAGCTTCTTGATCAAGTTCATATTTTAAATCTGCATACTCTTGATTAAATAATACCTTTGATTCGAATTTCCAAATATAGAGCAATGTTCCCAATTGAATGAGCAAAATAAAGAAAAGCATAAAAACAACCGTTTTATACGCATCAGCACGATTTCTCCATAGATTATTGATCATTTAGTATCACATCTTACGCTATAAAGTATAGTGACATTTCTGTCATTACTTAAATTAGCATCCATATAGCCAATAGAAGGCTGTACTGTCTCAAAAAATGAAAACAACATCGCTACAGATTTTAGTACTTTAGGAGGTCGCTTTCCTTTGTAGTAAGCTCGTCGCCAATACTTTTGTAGTGCTCTGGGTGTCTTTTCTAAAATATTTTCTTCAAAGCAACTCCGAAGAGGATGATTATATTCGTAGTTCATCACCAAAATTTGTTGACTATTTATAAAACGTTTTTTATCTAAAAAGATTGCTTTTATTTTCTCTTTTGTCAAACTTTGTACTGGAAAATTAGTATCAGCTACCACCAAAAGCTCTTGAGGAATAAGGAAACTAATAAACAAAGACAAGGTCATTAAAATTTTAAACATTAAAAAAGTACCGAGAAAGAAGAGACAAAACGATTTAAAGGTAGATGATTCGAATGCTGTATGTACTCCGTTTTTAATGCTGTGTTTACCGTTGGTCGATAAACATAACCTACAAGAACAATAGTATCATCCACTCCTTGCTCATTATATTGTTCCAAACGTAGCACAACATCATGCTTTGGAGAAAAGTTCCAAACAGACTGAAGATAAGCATTGTAACTTTGCTGTTCATCATCATAACTTTGCGTATAAAACTCAGCTTGTAACGTAAAGTCATCCATCTCATACTCCGAACCAAACCCTAAATAGTAGGCTTCATTATGAAAATCTTTATCTCGATAAAATCCTGTTGCAAAACGCAAAGAAAAATCTTCGTACACTTTATAGTACGCCATGGCAAAATGCCTATCAACAATTAAACTTTTATCTTTTTGCCCAATATCTTCAGAATGTTGCACGGTTAATGAAAATGAATCTTCATCACTTATGGTATTTTGATACATTAACCCTGTTGTATGCTCAGGAAAAATAGACTCAAAAATATGAGGTTTTGTCGTGGTTGCCTGTAAAATATTAATGGGTGCTTGATTCCAATAGCCAATGTCAGAGTTAAAACGACCTGCTATTAGGTTCTCTGTATCAGACAGTGCATAAGTAAGTTGAAAACGTTCAACGTTTATACGTATGTCCGAAGAGCCTTTACTTTTTCCATCTAAAGAAAGCTCTGAAATTTCCATTTCCGATAAAAAATCAAAACGATTGTAACGTGCAGAGAGTAACAATGCCACATCATCAAAAACAAATTTTTCAGAAGCTACATCATCATAAATAGCATCGATGTAACCTCCTATATTTATGGGGGTATTGGGAATCTCATAACCATAAGGAGAGGGCTCATTTGCCATGAGTTGCTTCAAAAGAATAAAAAAAACAAACATTACTTTAAAAGTTTTCATTTCAAAAGTATAGAGAAATTCTTTAAAATGAAGCTGATGAGATTTCTTCATAAAAACCTCATAAAGTTTTCTTATAATGAAAGGATATTAATATAAGGAGTACTATTTTGTTCAAAAAATTATTACTAACCCTCTTCCTTTCTTCTTTTTCGCTAATTGCTCTGGAAATTGGAGATAAAGTTCCACAAGAAATTCAAAACACTTTAAAGCTTAAAGAGAATCAACTCTATGTCATTGACTTCTTTGCTTCATGGTGTAAATCTTGTAAAAAAGAATTGCCACTTATTTCAAAAGTTTATGATGAAAATATTACAAGTATCATCGCCATCAATGTAGATAAAAAAGAAGAAAAAGGAAAAGCATTTGTAAAAGAATTAGAGTTACCTTTTCCCATAGTCTATGACCAAGATAAAAAATTGATTGAGGCTTTCGACCCTATTGGGTTTCCAACGCTTTACTATGTTAAAAATGGCGTTATTTTAAAAAGTATTGTTGGGGCTGTAGATTCTCTGGACGTTGTTATAAAAAAAGATATTGAGGAGTTAAAATGACACGACAACTCTTACTATTAGGAGGGACATTCTTACTCATGGGCTGTTCCATGATAAAAGAGGTTAAACCTTGGGAAAAAGAGAATCATGCTCGTGAGATAATGAGTTTTGCTGGGCTACATCCTGAAGTTACCAAGTTTGAGTCTCATGTCTATTTTTCTAAAGAAGCCACGCGTGGTGGTTCTGGTGTGGCTGGTGGAGGTTGTGGATGCAATTAAAAAAACTAATTACCTTATCTAAAGTAACAGCTGTTGCCATTATTACTTCAAATGCTTTGTATGCAGAAAACTATGTAGCTGTTGAATATTTACAATATGATGAAAATGACAATCGTGTCTCGGTATCAGCCCCTTCGCTAAGTGTTTCTTATGATATTGGGACTGATTATAACCTTAAAATAGACGTGGTCAACGATGCTGTCTCAGGTGCTTCTCCTGTTTGGCAACCTGACTCTGGTTCGGGTGCTAGTTCTCGTGACAATTCGGGTGACTATGTTTATGACAATGAAAGTTTTGATGAGTCCCGAACGGCTGGTTCCATTATGCTCACAACCAGACTCGATAACCGAGATGAACTTTACACAGGCATTGACTATTCAAGAGAAACCGACTTTGATTCAAAAAGTGCTTCTGTTGAGTACTTACACTATACTGATGCTTCTCACAACCGTTCCATCAATGTAGGTGTTGCTTACACTTATAATGAAATTTTGTCTTACGATTATGATGATACAGGTTCAGGAGCTTCTCAAAAAGAGACAGGAACGAGTATCAATGTTCAAGCTGGTATTTCACAAATTTTATCAGACAGTTCAGCTCTAAAAGCAGAACTTTTTACCATCATCGACGATGGCTACTTAAATAACCCTCACACAACTGTCATAAGAGACTACAGCACAAACAAAAGGCTCGATAACGATAAACGACCCGATAAACGTTTGGCTTATGGAGTCAATTTAAAATACAACACCCTCATTACCGATGATTTGGTCTACAAAGCAAACTACCGTTTCTATACAGATGATTGGAACATTGATTCACATACCCTTGACAATGACCTTTACTATGAACTTAATAAAGACATCACCTTAGGGGCTGGTCTTCGTTACTACACTCAAAGTGAAGCTGATTTTTACAATGCTTCCAAAGATTTTTTTACAAGCCAAACCTATGCTTCTAGTGATGAACGATTGAGTTCATTTGATGCCTTGACCTACAAAGCTTCTGTGGACTATAAAATTACCGATAAACTCAGCTATAATCTAGGTGCACAATTTTACAGCCAATCAACAGGGCTTGACGCAACTTTCTTTACCACAGGATTAAAGTATCGATACTAAACTCAATATCTACAAGTTCACAGTGATGACCTCACCTTGTGAACTTCAACTCTATTGTAACGACGAGCATAAAGCACGTGCCATTGCCAAAAAAATCATGATAATGGCAAAAAGGTTAGAGAATAAATATAATTTTTATAACCCCGACTCTTACCTCTCAGAACTCAATCAGAGAAAAACAGATGTTCTAGATACCCAAACCAAAGACTTACTCACAAGGGCTAAACTTTTTTATAAAAAAACCAATGGAGTATTTGACATTACCATGGGAACACTCACCCAAAGTAGAAAACTTGAAACGCTAAAGCAAATAGAAGAAGCATCTCAACGACTAAAACCTTTTTTGGGCGTAGAACATTTCAAAATTAAAAAAAATAGACTCACTTTTAATAATCCTCATACGCTTATTGACTTTGGTGGGTTTGTCAAAGAGTTTGCTGTTGACCAAGCTGTAAAGATTTTAAAAAAAGAAAAAATAACGACTGCTTTAGTTAACTTTGCTGGGGATATTTATGCTTTAGGATTAAAACCAAATAAGCAAAGATTTAGTATTGGTATTAAAAACCCTTTAAATCCCTCAGAATATTTAACTTCCATAAAACTTAGTAACCAAGCACTAACTACGTCAGCCTCCTATGAACGAAGCCATAAGATAGAAGAAAAAAGCTTCTCTCATATTATCTCTAGCTCTAATTTACAAGATGAAATTCTTTCAGCAACCGTTGTGGCTTCTTCTGTTGTAGAAGCTGGTGTTTTTTCTACTGCCTTGATGATTAAACCTCAATTGGAAACTAAGTTAGAAAAACTTTTAATTTTAAAATCATTGAAGCTTCTTAGGAGCTGATTTTAATTTATTGAGTTCTTTCATAGAGCTTATCAAAATTTCTAAATCTATATCTTCATTAGCAGGGATAAAAATCTCTTCACTATGCCTAAAAGTCTTATCAGTATAGTAATAGACAAGATTGATGCCATAAAAAGGCTCTTTGATTATTGTGATACGCGACAAACCAGAAAGCATAAAATCCCAATTATGAAAATATCCATTAATATAGGCATATTTCCCTCCAATAAGTATATGTCCATCTTCTTTTCTATTGCTGTAACGATAATAGAGTGGCATCACCAATGCAAAAAAAGAGAGAAAAAGAATAAGTGTTAAAAGAACACCCATCATAGCAAGTTTTCCTTCCTCAATAAAAAGGATAAAAAGACCAAAAACAATACTAGCAACAAAAGAAATGGAAAAGAGAATACCCATGTTTTTTCCTTTTTCTTGCTCATAAAAATAATTGATATAACGTTCTTTTTGTTCTTCTGTCAACGTCCACTCAGCCAAAAGGTTTTCACCCGAAATAAGTGTCTGTAACTTTTCTGAACGACTACGAAACATCCACATAATAACCAACGAAGATATAAAAATGAAAAATGAAATAAAAGAAAGTGCCCAAAATCCAGAGAGGGGACTCCATTCTAGATGAGGTAAAATGGTTAATAATCCAAAAACTACTAAGAATATATAGAATCTTTTTACAACCGTTTGTTGATTATTTTTAGGTGAAATTCGCTCATTAATACTCTTAGTTAAAATCGCCAAAATCAAAAAAGATTAAGGTCATGATTAAGGTCTAAGCTACCTTACTTAATTGCTTGAGCAAGATTCCTCTTGCTCCATTTACATCTCTATCGACAATGAATTTATTA
>CACVAS010000165.1 GCA_902727855.1 uncultured Sulfurovum sp. | reverse complement strand
GAAAATAGACAGAGTTTAAAAGTTGCTTGTTTAGAAGAGATAGCTTATGAAATGGGTTATATTACAAAGGAGAAACTTTTAGAGTTAGCAGAATCATTAAAAAAGAATCAATATGGACAATATTTAATTCGTAGAGCGAATGAGGCAAAAGAGGTGCTTAGATGAATTTTCAAGGAACAAACATAGAAGATGTTGTCATAATTGAACCAAAGGTTCATGGAGATGAGCGAGGGTATTTTGTTGAGACTTTTAGAGAAGATAAATTAGAAGAGTTTTTAGGGTATAAAATTGATTTTTGTCAGGATAATGAGTCTAAAAGCTCTAAAGGTGTTTTACGAGGCTTACACTATCAGTTGGCCCCTCATGCTCAAACCAAATTGGTTCGAGTAATAAAAGGATGTGTTTTGGATGTTGCCGTTGACATTCGAAAGGGAAGTCCTACTTTTGGTCAACATGTAGCAGTAGAGCTTTCTGCTGAAAATAAAAAACAACTTTTAGTTCCAAGAGGCTTTGCTCATGCGTTTGTTGTCTTAGAAGACGATACGATATTTGCTTATAAAGTTGATAATTACTATAGCCTAGAGTGTGATAGAGGGATTGCTTTTGATGATGGAGCTTTAGGGATTGATTGGATTTTAAATAGAGAAGTGTTAAATTTGTCGGATAAAGATAAAACTCAACCTAAATTAGCTGAAACAGAAGATGTTTTTGAGTATGGAACAAATTACTATGCCTAATGTTTTAGTCACGGGAAGTAAAGGACAATTAGGTTCAGAGATAGAAGTTCTTTCTAATAATTATGCGTATAATTTCTTTTTTACAGATAAAGAAGAGTTGGATATTGTCAATCAAAAGAGTATTAATAACTTTATTGAGCTGAATGATGTTTCTATTATTATTAATTGTGCTGCTTATACTACTGTAGATAAAGCTGAAGAGGAAAAAGAGTTAGCTGATAAGGTTAATCATCGAGCTGTTAAATATTTAGCTGAAACATCAAAAGAGAAGAATATTCAACTGATTCATATTTCAACAGATTATGTCTTTGATGGATGTAATTTTAAACCATATCTTGAAACAGACAGTACAAATCCAAATGGAGTTTATGGACAAACAAAACTTGATGGTGAAAAGATTATGTTAGAAATTAATCCTAAAAATTCTATTATCATAAGAACCTCATGGGTTTATTCAAGTTTTGGTGTTAATTTTGTAAAAACGATGTTAAAACTTGGAAAAGAGAGAGATGCTCTAGGTGTTATATTTGATCAAGTAGGAACACCCACTTATGCTAAAGATTTAGCAAAAGCTATTTTGGATATTTTACCAAAAATAGACAATGAACAGGTAGAGGTTTATAATTATTCCAATGAAGGAGTACTTTCTTGGTACGATTTTGCCAAAGAGATTATGCGAATGGCTAAAATAGAGTGTACTATTAATCCTATTGAGACGAAAGAGTATCCTACACCTGCTAAGCGCCCTCACTATTCATTATTGAATAAATCAAAAATAAAAAAAGAGTTTGACTTACAAATTCCTTTTTGGAAAGATAGTGTAGATGAATGTTTAAAAGTTATGGGAGAGAGAAAGTAATGAGTGATAAAAAAAATATATTAGTAACAGGGTGTGCAGGTTTTATAGGGTCTAATTTTGTACCTTATTTTTTAGATAAATATGAAGAATATAGACTTATTAATTTAGATTTATTAACTTATGCAGGTGATTTAAATAATTTAAAAGAGGTTGCAAATCATTCACGTTATAAATTTATAAAAGGTAATATTTGTAATCGTGAATTGGTAGAATTTATTTTTACACAATATGACATTCAAGGTGTTATTCATTTTGCTGCAGAGTCACATGTGGACAATTCCATTAAAAACCCTGGTATATTTATAGAAACCAATGTGAATGGAACGTTTACGTTACTTGATGTGGCACAGAAGTATTGGATGGAGAAACCATTTACTTATAAAGAAGCATATAAAGATTGTAGGTTTCACCATATTAGTACGGATGAAGTATATGGTACATTAAATGAGGTTGATTTATTTACTGAAGAGACACCTTATGCGCCTAACTCACCTTATAGTGCCTCAAAAGCTTCAAGTGATATGATTGTACGGTCTTATCAAGAGACCTATGGAATGAATACCGTTATTACAAATTGTTCTAATAATTATGGACCGAAGCAACATGATGAAAAGCTTATTCCAACGGTTATGCGTAAAGCATTGGCAGGAGAAGATATTCCTATTTATGGAGATGGAAAAAACATTCGTGATTGGCTTTATGTACTTGACCATTGTAAAGGTATAGATTTGGTCTATCATAATGGTAAAGAAGGAAACGTTTATAATGTTGGTGGACGAAATGAACGTACAAATTTACAAATAGTAGATACTATTTGTGCTATACTAGATAAAGCAGTACCTAAAGAAAAGAGTTATAAAGATTTAATTACTTTTGTGACAGATAGAGCAGGACATGATAGACGTTATGCAATTGATGCCACAAAACTAGAAGATAAACTTGGTTGGAAAGCTGATGAAAATTTTGAATCAGGAATTTTAAAAACGGTTGAGTGGTATTTAAGTAAATATAAGAAATAGAAAGATATATATAGTGAATAAAAAGAAAAAAATAGTAGAGGTTGCTGTTGTTACTCTTTTTAATCCTAATGAAGATGTTTATTTTAATATAAAGAGTTATTTACCGTATGTAAAAGAATTATTGATAGTGGATAACTCAGAAGAGTTGTCACCCCTTATTTTTGACTTACAAAAAGAGTTTTCATCAGTTGTCTTGCTTTCTTCTTTAAATAATATAGGTATTGCAAAAGCATTAAATTTAGCACTTCTTTATGCTGAAGAAAATAATTATTCATGGTTATTAACAATGGATCAAGATACTAGTTTCTCAGATACTAAAGTCCAAACGTTTATAGATTATTTTTATAATAGAGTAGATGATGACCTGGCTATTTTTTCTCCTTTACATAACAAAAAATTTTTGGTTGAATATGAATTTATTAATAAACAAAAAGAGTTTGTAATGACTTCAGCAAATATTATCAATGTAAAAAAAAGTATTGATAGTGGAATGTTTGATGAAAAGTTATTTATAGATGAAGTAGATCATGACTTCTGTTTATCTTTAAAAGAAAATAGATATGATATAATTCAAAATTATAATATTTATGTGCACCATACTTTGGGAGAAAAGCATAAGTGTGTTAATGTAAATTTATATAGACCTCAAAGATTGTATTATATGCTTAGAAATTATTTGTATATAAGAGATAAGCATAAAGATAATAATTTAATTTTTTTTAAAACAAGAGATAAGTATTTATTTAAATTTTTTTTAAAACAGTTTATTTATAATAAAAATAAAATAGAAATATTAAAAATGGTAGGACAAGCTATAACAGATTATAAAAATAATTCCATGGGATATACAATAAAATTATGAATAGTCCTAAAATAACTATTTTGATAGCTACATATAATGGTGAACTTTATATCCGAGAACAGTTAAATTCTATTTTAAATCAATCTTTTACAGATTTTAAAATAACAATTAGAGATGATAATTCTGATGATACTACGTGGATAACTTTAAAAGAATTTAAACATAAATATACAGATAAAATAGAACTTTTTCAAAATAAAAATCAGCTGGGTGTTGTTAAAAACTTTGAAAAATTAATTTCAGGTTCAACAACAGAATACATAGCATTGTCCGACCAAGATGATATTTGGCATAAAGATAAACTTTTAAAATCATTTAATGCTTTAGAGAGAGAAAATCACAAGACTCCTTTACTTTTTCATAGTGATTTAAAGGTCATAAATAATGATAAAAGAGAGCTTTATAATTCATTTTTTAAAATGAGATTTTATACCTTTCCAAAAAAAAGGTCTATAGATATTATGCTGGGACGTTCAGGAGTAATGGGAAATACAATAGTTTTTAACTACGCATTAAAAGAAAAAATATTGCCTTTTCCAAAAGATTTAGTTGTTCATGATTATTGGATTGCTTTGGTCAATGAGTTCTTTGGAAAAAGGATAACTTCAACTGAAAGGTTAGTAGATTATAGAATTCATGAGTCTAATGTTTCAAATTCAATAAAAAATATAAATAAAAAAAAGAAATTTCAAAATATGATTAAACTAGATTTTACATTACCCTATCATAAGATATCAAGAGAATTAGTTTTAGATGAGTTTTTGCTTAGATTTAATATCAAAAAAGAAGAAAAAGACTTGATTAACTATTTCAAAAATTATTTATTGTTTAATCAAAAGAATAGGTTTTATTTCATTAGTTTAGTTTTTAGATATGAATTTTTTCGTGATAGCTTTATTTATAAAGTTAGATTAATTATAGCAATTATTTTCAAAAAATAGTGATATAAAAGTCATCCTAAAATAAGGACAAAAGTGTTAAATACAATAAGAATTGCCAAGGAAGTTTTTACAGCAGAAGCAGAAGCTATAAATGATTTAAAAAATAATTTGACTAATAGTTTTGATGAAGCTATTCAAGTGATGAAAAGATTAGAAGGCAGAGTAGTTATTACAGGTATGGGAAAGTCAGGACATATTGGTAAAAAAATTGCTGCAACATTGGCAAGTACTGGAACACCTAGTTTTTTTATGCATCCTGCTGAGGCTGTACATGGAGATTTGGGGATGTTAAGTTCGGATGATGTACTTATTGCTATATCTAATTCAGGAGAGAGTGATGAGATATTGAAGATAATATCTTTAATTCAATCCAGAGGAATTATTATTATTTCTATGACGGGGGATATTCACTCTACTTTGGCAAAGAATTCTAATTATCTTTTAAACATAAACATAAAAAAAGAAGCATGTCCACTCAACCTTGCACCAATGTCTTCGACGACTGTTACCCTTGCTATGGGAGATGCTATAGCTGCAGCTTTAATGGTAGAGAAAAACTTTAAAGCTGAGAATTTTGCGATGTACCATCCAGGAGGTAGTTTAGGTAGAAAACTTTTAACCAAAGTAAAAGATATTATGAAAACAGAAAATTTACCGATTGTTGAGAAGAGTTCTGATTTTTCAACTATTATTGAAGTGATGACTAGAGGAAAATTAGGACTTTGTATTGTTAAAGAGGAGAATAGGGTAGTAGGTATTATTACTGATGGTGATTTAAGAAGAGCATTGCAAAGTACAGATATAAGTAGGTTTGAATTCAAAGCAAATGATATGATGACACAAAAACCAAAAAGTGTTAATTCAAATGAGATGGCAATAGATGCTCAAAATTATATGTTGGAAAGTAAAATTAATGAATTACTAGTGATTGACAACGATATGTTTATGGGTGTAGTTCAAATTTATGATATGGGAGTAATGTGATGCAAGAAATAGAATATTCATCTAATCAAAATAAGCTCTACTTTTTTAATTTTTCTCCATGGAGAATGATGCAAATAGAAGATTTTTTTTATGCACCAGATAATAAAAAAATTATTTGTAAAACATTAAATGAAGCTATGGAAAGAGGTTTAGATAAAGTATCAAATATCTTTATTTATGGAGTTATAGAACTTCCAGATATTCAAGCTTATGCAGATGAAAATAATATAACTATTTATCGTATAGAAGATGCTTTTATACGTTCTGTTGCTTTGGGTTCAAGTTTTTCAAAACCTTATTCTCTAAGTATTGATTCACGAGGTATATATTTTGATCCAAGAAAATCATCTGACTTAGAATATCTATTTCAAAATCATGACTTTTCAGATGAACTTATAGAGAGAGCAAAAAAAGTGAGAGCTGAAGTATTATCTTCTAAATTTTCTAAATATAATCATTTAGGACATAGTGAAATAAGAATAGATAGAGAAAAATATTCAAAAGTAATCTTGGTTACAGGTCAGGTTGAAGATGATATGTCTGTTAAGTTTGGAGCTTATGGATTAAATAATAGCGATTTGTTAGAGATGGTTAAAAAAAATAATCCTAAGGCTTATATTATCTATAAGCCTCATCCTGATGTACTTTCAGGAAATAGAATAGGAGATATTTTACAGGAGATAACTGATAGGTGTGCTAATGAAATTCAGAAAAATATTAGTATAGACTCTTGTATTGCTGTAGCTGATGAGGTACATACTCTTACCTCCGGTGCAGGTTTTGATGCTCTTTTACGTGGAAAAGCTGTTTTTACTTATGGTATGCCTTTTTATGCAGGATGGGGGTTGACCATTGATCATCGAAAATGTGAGAGACGAACACGAACCTTGACTTTAGATGAATTAATTGCTACTACCTTGATTTTATTTCCAAGGTATATTTCACCCAAAACAGGTACATTTTGTGAGGTTGAGCAGACTTTAGAAGAGTTAAAGGAAGAGCAAGAGAAGTATTTTTCTAATAGACTTTATCGATATAAAATTAATTTAAAAGGGTATTTATTACCACGAATTAGAAAAATCATTAGGGTAATATTAAAACCATTTAAATTAAAAGTTTGATAAATCTTCTCTCTGTTTGGTGACTAAAAATAGAAGGGTTTTCCAAATAACTTGTATCTCCAATGCCAAACTCCAATTTTTAATGTAGTATAAGTCATACATAAGTTTCTCTTTTGCATCCAATTGTCCTGAGCCATATTGATATTTGATTTGGGCTAAACCTGTAATCCCAGGTGCAATTAGATGGCGTTGGGTATAATAAGGGATAGATTTTTCAAATTCATTAGTCCAAATACGTCGTTCTGGTCGTGGACCGACAAGATGCATATCACCTTTTAATACATTCCAAATTTGTGTTAATTCATCTATTTTTTTATAGCGTATTATTTTTCCCCAAGGAAAGGTTCTTGGATCATCATCTTTTGCAAATTGTGCACCAGACTTCTCAGCATCTTGATGCATGGAACGAAGTTTGATGCAATTAAACTCCTCTTCTTTTTGTCCTACACGAGTTTGTTTAAAAAAAATATCTCCTGGAGATTCTTTTGTAATTCTATATTTTGAATAAACAATTGCAATTAAAGTAGGAATTAGTAATAATAAAACGCCTAGGTAGTCAATAAGCCTTTTTTGTATATATTGGAAAATAGTATAGTTATGTATATCTTCTAAAAAAGAGGTATTGATTGATAACTCCTCAGAAATAAAACATTTTTGTAAATAAGTTTCCAAAAAGTTTTCAACGGTGATATAAGTAGTGCCTTGAACTTCTAATTTAGTTAAATAGGTTATAAGTTCAGGAGAAAGAATAGCCTGTGTATTAAGCACGATTAAGCTCTTCTTATTTCCTTTTAAGGAAGATGCTATTTGATCAAGGATTTCTTGGGAAGATTTTTCTTTATATTTTACATGTGTTATCTTTTTAAAGTATTTTTTGATTCGATTATATTCAATCTCACTAAAACTATATTTTTCTCCTAAAATAATCACATAAACTCCCAAACTATATTATATTTTTTTAAAATAATACACTAAAAATAGAAAATAAGCAATGGTTATGCTTGAAAACCTATATTATCTTCTTTCCTATTTTAGAGGATTAAACCAGATTAAGCCTTTAAAATTTTTTACTTTGCTATAATTTAATAATTTAATTTTACAAGGCTTACTTCTATCATGACAACAACACGTTTTGCACCATCCCCTACAGGTTACCTCCATATTGGAGGGCTTAGAACCTCACTCTTCTCATGGCTTTGGGCTAAGAAAAATCAAGGTCAGTTTTTATTACGTATTGAAGATACAGATTTAGCACGTAATTCGGAAGAGGCTGTAACAGCTATTCTAAACGCATTTGACTGGGTGGGAATGGCATATGATGGAGAAGCAGTTTTCCAATCTAAGCGTTTTGATTTGTATGCAAAATATGTGGAACAACTCTTAGATGAAGGAAAAGCATATAAATGTTATATGTCAAAAGAAGAACTTTCAGCCTTACGTGAAGAGCAGATGGCTAAAGGTGAACGTACACGTTATGACGGTCGCTATCGTGACTTTACAGGTACGCCTCCAGAGAACGTTGAACCCGTTATTCGGATAAAAGCACCAATAGAAGGTAACATTATTTTTAATGATGGTGTAAAAGGTGAAGTGTGTATTGCAACTACGGAAGTGGATGACTTTGTTATCGCTCGTGCTGGTGGAGTACCTACTTATAATTTTGTTGTGGCAATTGATGATGCTTTAATGGGCTTAAGTGATGTCATTCGAGGCGATGATCATCTTTATAATACACCTAAACAGATTGTGGTGTATCAGGCATTAGGCTTTAAATTACCGAATTTTTATCATGTGGCAATGATTAATAATGAACAAGGTAAAAAGCTTTCAAAACGTGATGGTGCAACCGATGTTATGGAATATAAAACTTTAGGATATTTACCTGAAGCACTTTTAAACTTTTTAGTACGTTTAGGTTGGAGTCATGGAGATCAAGAGATATTTTCGATTGATGAGATGATAGAACTCTTTAATCCTAACAAGATTAATAAGAGTTCATCCAATTATAATCTTGATAAATTGTTGTGGTTAAATGCACATTACATTAAAAATAAGCCTCATGATGAATTAGCTGAATTATTAGTAGAGTATGGTGTTGATATTCGAAAAGATGATAGAAGAGACTTAATTTTAAATGCTACTAAAGAACGAGGAAAAACGTTAGTTGAATTAGCAGATCAGATTAATCTTATTTTAAATGCACCAACAGAGTATAATGAGAAGAATGCTAAAAAAGCATTTAAAGGAGAAGCAGCTGAAATTTTAGCTGAGTTTACTAAACTTTTAAAGGAGTCTGAGGCTCGAACACCAGCTGAATATCATGCCATAATTGAGCAAATTGTTGAGCTTAAAGAGATTGGATTTGGAAAAATAGGACAACCCTTACGCGTAAGTCTTTTAGGTGCAATGACAGGCTCAGGCTTAGATGAAATTATGGCTATTTTAGGAATAGATGAAACAGTATCCCGAATTGAAAAAGCCATTGAATATCAAAACAAGACAATATAAAAGCCCTTATTTTAATCATTTTTGTTATGTTAGTTCACTAAAAAATATGTATAATATAGGATGAATAATTAATTTAGGGAAAAACATGACAAAAACAATTTTTAGAGAGTATGATATAAGAGGAATTTTTGAAAAAGAGCTCAATGAACAGAGTGTTAAACTCATTGGTTACTTTTTAGGAAAAAAGATCAAAGCTTTAGGGGGTGTTGTGAGTATTGGCTATGATGCACGAACACATTCTCCTATTTTAAGAGACTACTTAGCTTCTGGTTTGAATTTTTCTGGATGTACTGTACTTGATATGGGAATGGTTGCGACACCTGTAAATTATTTTTCAAATTATATTAATCCTGTAAACATTGAAGAAGCAGTAGTAGCATCAGTTATGATAACAGGATCACATAATCCTTCAGAATACAATGGCTTTAAAATGACATTGGATCAAGCACCATTTTTTGGCGATGATATTTATGCTTTGGGTGATGAGATTATTGAGAATAGTACTTTAGAAATTCCAGATAATATAGAACGTATTGAAATAGATACGAAGCATCAATACATTGATTATATGGTAGAAAACTTTTCACACCTAAAAGGGATGAAAACTAAAATGGTCATTGACGGAGGAAATGGTGTAGTAGACACAGTAATCTCTTCAATCTTTGATAAATTACAATTTGATTATGAAGGTTTATATTTAGAGCCAGATGGAACTTTTCCAAATCATCACCCAGACCCATCCGTAGAGAAAAACTTAGTCGATGTAAAAGAAGCGTTATCCAATGGTAAAGATATTGCTTTTGCTTACGATGGTGATGCAGATAGAATTGCAGTACTTACCCATAAACATAATATTAAAGGTGACCAAATGGCATTGCTTTACGCAATAAAGATGGAAAACCCAACGGTTATCGGTGAAGTAAAATGTTCACAAGTAATGTATGATGAGTTAGAACGACGTGGTGCTACAGCCATTATGTACAAAACAGGACATTCTAACTTAAAAGTAAAAATGAAAGAAACCAATGCAGATTTAGCCTGTGAAGTAAGTGGACATATTTTCTTTAAACATCGTTACTATGGTTATGATGATGCTATTTATGCAACACTTAGAATGTTAGAACTTATTCATGATGGAATTAATCTTGATGATGAGATTGATGCTTTACCTCAGGTATTTTCAACCGAAGAGATTAAAGTGGAAACAACTGAAGCAGAGAAGTTCTTACTGATTGACAAAGTTAAAGAGTTACTTGAAAACCCACCAGCTGATTTTCCAAAGATAGTTAATATTATTGATGTTGATGGTGTTAGAATTAACTTTGAAAAAGGTTGGGGTTTAGTTAGGGCTAGTAATACTACGCCTGTACTTGTTACACGTTTTGAATCTGTGGATGAAGCGTTGGTTTTAAGGTATGAAAAAGAAGTTAATCTTTTGATTGAGTTAGCACAAAAATCATTTTAGGAAATAGATTGTGAAAAATAAAATTTATTTTAATGTATGTGAACGGCAAACGAATGAGAAAAAAAAGCTTTTTTCAGCCATAGAAAAAGAGCGTTCAAGCATAGGCTACTATAACCTTCCTGAACAAAATATTGACACACTTTTAGAATATGCTGATACTTTTGATGAATCAATTGAAAATATTGTTGTTTTAGGAATTGGTGGTAGTTCACTGGGTGCGAGAGCAATTTATGCATTTTTAAAACCTGTTCAGCAACCTACGCGAAAGCTGTTCTTTTTTGAGAGTACAGATCCTCTAAACATTATGGATATTTTGTCTCAAATTGATATTGAAAAATCGCATTTTTTAATTATTTCAAAGTCAGGTACAACAGTTGAGACTATTTCTATTTTTAAGTATTTGTATGCAAAACAAAGTGAATCCTCCTTCTATACGTTTGTAACGGATAAAGACTCTTCTTTGGATGCCTTTGCTCAGGAGTTAGGTTCAAAATGCTTTTATTTACCAGATAATGTTGGAGGACGATTTTCAGTATTATCAGTTGTTGGGTTACTACCATTACTTTTATGTGGTGTAGATATTAAAAGACTTTTAAAAGGGGCAAATGCTGTTAAAGAGAGTTTTTTTAATGATGGTTATTTGAAGGAGTCCCTTTTGAATAAGGCTATTTTCTACTCTAAGTATCATACAACCTATAATATTAATTGTGTTTTTGCTTATTCTGAGACTCTACGTTATTTTTCAGAGTGGTATGTGCAACTTTGGGGAGAGAGTCTAGGAAAAAAACAACGAAATTCAGCTTTTCATGTAGGTGTGACCCCTATTGGATTAATCGGACCTAAAGATCAACACTCCTTTTTACAGCTTATTGTCGAAGGGACACGGGATAAATCAGTTACTTT
>CACVAS010000164.1 GCA_902727855.1 uncultured Sulfurovum sp. | reverse complement strand
GACAAGGTGGCGGAATGAGTATGCCTAATTTCCCTGGACGTTAGGTTGAAATTCTTACTATTTATAGTTCTATAAAGTATACAAAAAACGCTAAAATCAACTTTGATTTTAGCGTTTTTTTTTTAGTTATTTAAATAAGCTGTTGATATTCTTAGGTTTATAATTGTCAATATCTTCAATAGTAAAATCACTTTCTTCAAACTCTTGCTTGAGCGTATCATATGAGACTTGTGATTCTATAAATTTAAATAATTTTTCATCTGAGAATTGCTGTTCTTTTCCAACACAACAAACGAAAATTTTATTTATAGAGAAAACTAACAACTTATATATAGTTTTAAAACTTTCATTTTTTCCACTAAAAGAAGTAATTATAAATTTATTCAAATTAATTGGATTGTTACTTTCTGGATATTTAAGTCGTAAATATTGACTTAAAATTACTCTAGAAAAAGCTAAGCTAAATATAAACACATTTAATACTAATTCTAGTAAATTCGGTAAATCTTCATCACTTATACTTAAAATCAAACGCCACATAAGAAAAGACGCATGCATGTCTTCAAACTGAGTTGCATCATTAAAAATTCGCTCATATAAACCATCCTTATCTTGTTTGTGAGAAATAAAGAATTTATCCTTATTAATAATAGAATCTAGAGGTCTTTGCAAATGAAATGCTAAATATGCTTCTACAAATGTTTCATTAGGAATTACTAGAATGCTATTTTTTAATTTCCCTACTTCATGAAACTCCCCTCTCCGAGTCTCATACCAAAAATCAGTATCAAAAGACTCCAACTGCAACCGTTTCTGAATCGGATCATTCGCCACAAAATCTCGCTCATGCATAGGATTCTGCGAATTCGTAAATCGAGTAATATCTAAATTAAACTCTTCATCACTAGAGCGAATTAAACGTAATGTTATACGCACATCCGAATCCATTATCTTACGCTCCAAATCCGAAGCTTCTTCATAAGTCTTATAAATAGAGTAGACCGTTTGTGCACCATTAATAACTTGCAAACCAGTTAATTTTACTGACTTGGCATGTTCTCCAATGTCTGGTATTACTTTGGTAATTGCCGTTATTCCATTGTTAAAATACCAAAAAGCATTTGGTTTTTTCTTTAGCGTTTCAACAATATTTTTATTGTAATTTGATTCTGGCAAAGGATTTCTTACATTCTTAAAAAATAAGCTATACTTAAATTTATCAAATAACTTATAAACCGTGTAAGGCTTCAAAAGGAAAATATAGCCTTTTTCTCTTCCTTCGTATTCTACAAAATCTCTTTTGGTTGAAAACCGAGTAATATCAATTTCAATTTCGCCATCTTCGGGATCATAATGATATTCTAAAGGATTGCTCGTTTTTATTTTCTTAAATTTAAACTCAATATAATCTCTTTTTAACTTAGAAGCATCTATTACTTCTAAAGTAATATTAGGTGCATGATCTTTGTTGAAGGCTTTTATATTTTCTTCTACTTCATCATTAAATGCTCCTAGCGTAAAAAAGAGAAACTTTGCCTTTCCATTTTTCTCTAAATGCGTAATTAATTCTTCATGCTTTTTATTAAAGCGTTCATTACGTCCTTCTTGTTTCGTTCCCGATAAAATCGTAGAAAAGTCCGTCAATGCAGCATTAAATTCCTCCTTCTTAATTACAGGATAACTACTGTCTTTTTTCTTCTCAGAATACTGAACCCATTTGGACTGTATGATGTAAAAAATCTCTTGACCTTGGCTATCTATGTTTGAAAAGATAATATCGCAAGACTTGTCATCTTTTCCATCTGTAATGTAATTTTTATAAAGAGATTTTTGACCATAAAATTCCAAGAACCAAATCAAAAATGCGTAGCCTTTGTTTTGTTCGTCATTTTTATGTCGATGCAACTCTACATCTCCTTTATATTTTGTCAAAACTTCTTCTAGTTCTGCATCTATAATTTTATGAAAACTCTTAACCTTCATTGTATCTTTTTTGGTATCTATTCAGTTTCAACATTTATGATGCTCTAAAGTAATTATTTTACCAAGTACATCAAAATATACATTTGTTTATTTCTATCTTCTTTCTGTGATAAGTATAAATTACGACACAAACCCCTCCTCCAACTCAAAGCCCTCAAAAGCCACCACCGATTCAGAAAACTGTCGAAACTCGACCAAAACAGCCTTAGCATCTGCCTCTTTTTGATAGCTTAATTGCAAAAAACACAAGCTATG
>CACVAS010000163.1 GCA_902727855.1 uncultured Sulfurovum sp. | reverse complement strand
AGCACTTCTCTCCGATTCCCCGTCTTGATTTTGCACAAGCTTTCTCCTTTTTAAGTGCATCAGACTATTTACAGATGTTCACTCATGTCAGCTTGACAAACATTGCAAATTTCGGGCGAACTGTGCAATGTTAATCTGTAGAAGGGCTGGATAGTCTGGCAAAAGTAACGAAAAACGAAGGTTTTTCGTGAAAACTGACTAAAGATCAAGATAGAATTTCTTAGTCACATAGCGACTAAAATAAGTTGTTTAGTACGTTTTCACCGCCGCATAAGCGACAATGAAAACGACTGTTAAAATTTATTAAGAGAGGGAGGCTGATTTTTGAGCTATAGTGAGCACTTTACCAAGATCCTGTTTACTGGTGGTTCTAAGTGTAATTTTTTCCCTTGATTTTGGTTAAAAAACCAAAATATAGTATGTTGAACCTTTACAGGCTATTAGTTATGGATATTTTAGAAGACATTTTTGAAAATGTTAATAACTGGCTAAAATTTGCTGAGTCTAAAAATGCAGTATTAATTACTTTGTCAGGAGTCTTTATATGGGGAGCTATAAGAATAATAGCCAGCAATAAAATTAGTTTAGTTTTTGAATGGTACTTTTACTCTCTCATTGTATTTTTTGCTTTTTCCTTTATT
The DNA here is from genome assembly GCA_902727855.1 of uncultured Sulfurovum sp. GTDB lineage: Bacteria > Campylobacterota > Campylobacteria > Campylobacterales > Sulfurovaceae > Sulfurovum. The sequence continues at coordinate 1,621 of CACVAS010000163.1, read as the reverse complement.
GTTGGTATTTTCTCTTTCGTTCCAATCACTAACTATTCAATAATAATACCTTCTGAAGATATTTCAGAAAAAGACAACCTATTCTTATTTTCTCACTTGGCAAAATATCGGAAAAAATCATTAATTAGTAAGATTTCAAAAATAACGAAAACAAAGGAAAGTGAAGTTAATGAAATACATGAAATGTACGCAGAACAAATAATAATAAACTCTAGAATTACGCTGCATAAATTTAACTACTTTAGCTTAGGAATTAAATCTATACTATTAGGTGTGTCTACTCCATTTCTAGGATATTTTTTATTAAATTATATCAATTGTGAGAAAATAAATTTAATAAGTGGTTTCAGAAAATAATTAATTATCTACCATTCATATATTACGTCTCCACCATATACTGCTCCAGTATAATTTTTTATTTTTCTTGTTTTCTTTTTCCAAGAATTATTTTTAATAGAGTCTGCTAGTGGATTATCAGCCTTAAATCCTTTATATACCTTTTCTGTCATTAGGATTGGGGGTGTAGAATCATAATTTGGAGTATTTTTAGTTGTTGCAACAAAGGATGAAAAATTATCGTCTTTATGCCTCATGTTGGGGGACGTATAAGAGAAAACTATATTATTTTTTAACTCTTCAGGTGTATTGAACTGCCAAACCCATTCATCTATATTTTTATAATGTATACCCACATTAACACCATGAGTAGTTGTATTTGTTGAAGGCTTATTTGCTGAATCAGTTAGTTTTGATGCTATATTTGCAGGTCTACCTAACCAAACAAGTGATTTATAACTAGAATTTTCACTTCCATATTTGATAGTGCCACACTTGGTGATCATCATTTTTCCAAAATCAATACCTATACCACATGTGAAGACATTATTTTTAAATCTCTTATTGATGATATTTTGGCTTATTGTATTCATCAATATTGCTGTGTTAACCGCTTCTGTGTAGCAATTTTCACTATCAAAAACCACCATTACTCTATCACCAACAATATTTTTAACTTTTCCATTAAAATGCTCTGCACCTTTTAACATGGATCTGATAAATGATGAATATAGTTTCGCCATAGTTTCAGGGTAGTGTTTGAGGTTTAACTTTGTTGAACTCCGAATATCTATGTAAAGAACACAAGTTTCAATTATTTTCACTTTTTTATATTTCTTATCAAAATTTTCAAATGTTAAACTTGAGTCATCATTGTTGGAAATATAGGTAGTATTTTTAATATTTATATCAAAATCAGAGCTATGAATTATAGATACTTCTTCATCCAAGGTGTCTAGGATATTCTTGATAGACATGTTTATATACCTTAACTCTTTTAGAGAATACTAAGTGTATTGGATAATGATGTTAGAAATTTATTACGCATAACTTTTCCAGTTCCCGCAAAACTTGGGATTGTATCAGATTATTTTGAGCAACACCCAACCACCAAGTAGTATCAAGCCTGTTAAAATAAACGAGCGGTTTTTTAGTCAGTATGGGACTACGAAGCCCCTGCTTTCTCCTACCCTGATATATATCAAAAGAACTCAGAACTAGCTCTTTTCCCACTTTTCACGAAAACCGACTGTTTTCCGTTATTTTTCTTGCCCCTCCCAAGCCA
>CACVAS010000162.1 GCA_902727855.1 uncultured Sulfurovum sp. | reverse complement strand
GAAGAATATGCAAATTCTAAACTAGACAAAACTAAATTGGCTGTGATGGAACAAACCGTATAAGCTAGTTGTCTTTTGTAGAAAAAAATAAGAAAAGGTCAAATAACGTAAGTTGTTTGACCTTTTTAGATAACTAGCAAAGAAGGGATTATTTGTCGTTATAGTGACCATAACAAGATGCTAAGGATATTATTTCTTCTTCATATTTATAAATGAGTCGATGTTTTTGGTCCACTCTTCGAGACCACCAACCCTGCAAATCACCTTTTAGTGGCTCAGGTTTGCCTTTTCCTGTAAAGGGTGTTTGTATAATGTTAGCAATAAGCTCCCATATTTTTGTAGGTAATTTAGGTGATTCTTTTTTTAATTTACCAATATCTGCCATGAAGCGATCTGAAATTTTTAGATTATGCATAATAGACTATGTAGATAACATTTTTTGAAGATGATCAATAGCTATTTTTTTGCCTAAATTATTGTCTAAAGCAATCGTAGTTGCTAGAATCGATGTTTTATTAATTAAATGATTTTCATAAACATTTTCAGGAGTCCACAACTTTAAGGTAATGGCATAAGCTCCATATCTTTTTATACTTTTTAGCATAAAAGAGACAAGTTCTTTGATATATAGTTTTTTAGGTTTTTTGATGCCCTCAGTAATTATTAAATCGGCAATAATAAAACTTATTTCAAGTTTAAGAGATTCTTCTAAGAATTTTGAAAATAGTTTACCTGTATTTTGAGGGACAATACAGAGTATTTTTTTTAAAGAGGTAAATGTTATATGAGCATTGAGTAGTGTACTTATTTCTTCAGATATTCTTTCCGATGAATTTCCTGTTTGTGACAACTGCATAGAGCAGAGTACTTTATAGTATATTTCTAAAGAATCTACATAAGTTTTATTTAACTCATCATAATTTTTGAGTGGAGTGTTCTTAATGATTTCATCAACAATTATTTGATTCATTTCATTAAGAAATGAAATTTCTTGTTTGGAAGACCATTCTAATATGTCTAATCTTAATTGGAAAATATCATCCAATAAACTATTACTTATGTCTTCAATATTAAGACCAATAGATGTACGGTATTTGATAATGTCAATAATTTTATCAATACTGTTTTGTACAGCAACGCTTTCTTCTTTTTTGTCCTGTTGTATAAATGTAAAAACCTTGCCAATTGGTTGTGTTTGTGTATTCATACGTTTTTTCCTAATTAAGTTTGTTTTTTGAGAGGGGGTGAAAGTGTACAGCTATCTGTTGTGTTAGAGTTTATCGAAAGTATTCTAACGAACGTATTGTTATAATATAACGAAAAAAAGCTTTAAAAAGTTGCTTTTTTTATAAAAGAAAACCTAGTATAAAAATGAACTAGTTTGCTAATGTTTGTTTTGACGAGAGTGTAAATGAAAAAGTAGGTGTATTTATAAGAGTTTAAATAGGTTGCTTTAAATGCAATAAACTAAACAGAAATGCACCAAAACCTAAATAACATCCTTGAATCATCCAGGTAGGATATTTATCTCCAAAGATGAGCATACTGACCACAACCGTTGTCGTAGCAAAGACCGCATAGACCAAAAATTTCTTTTTCCCAGCCAAAGAACTGTACCAATTGTACAAAATAGAAGCGACGATAAAGAAAGGCACGTTTTCAATCACCAATGCCATCGCATCACTGACACTACTTTTCTCCCAGCCTAAATAAGACATTAGGATAGGACCCAAGACGATTCCAAAACCACTTAGAGCATAGACGGGCGGCAATAAGATAATGGCTAGTTTAGACAAGGGTTTAAAATTGAGTAGACTAATCATAATTCCGACGACAGCATAAGGAAACAGAATGGAAAAATCGTGCTTTATCGTTCCTTCATGCACTAAGAAGCCGACTAATAAGGCCAATGCACCGCAGACCAAGCCAACAATGAAGGCATTGATAATGCTATAGTATTTTACGGGAGTAGTTTCTTTTGCCATGTTGTTTTTGTTTGAAAATTAAAAAATCACCGAATGATTGTAATAATAAATGTAATACCCTATTATCTTTTGTCCACTTAGGAACAGTAAAAAAATAAGATGAACATTTGAATAATCTTTTTGCCTCAAACTTCACTAAAGAATCGAGCGTGTAGCTCGCTACACTTCTCATCTTTAGCGAAATTTGAAACAAAAATCCAGCTTCAAATTTGTTCATCTTATTTATTGACCATTCCTTAACTATAAATTACTCTAATAAGGGTTTAGGAACGGAGAAATGCTTAGTCGTC
>CACVAS010000161.1 GCA_902727855.1 uncultured Sulfurovum sp. | reverse complement strand
TAAAATAAAGAGCTTACAAGAGTCAAGAAACCTCTTTTTACGAAACATTATGCATGAACTCAAAACGCCCATTAGTAAAGGAAAACTTATTACAGACTTGATGGACGATGCTAAAAATCAAGAACGTTTACAACGTATCTTTTCGCGTTTTGAGTATCTATTAGGTGAGTTTACAAAGATAGAGCAGGTGACCTCTAACGCTTTGGTTGTGAATAAAAATAGCTTTAGAGTAGTGGATATTTTAGATAACTCTTTTGATATTCTACTCATAGAAAGCAGTGACGTCGATTTAGAGATTAATGCCAACTTAGAGATAGATGTTGACTATGAACTAATGTCCACAGCCTTTAAAAACTTAATAGACAATGCTCTGAAGTATGGTATTGGTCGAACTAAGATTAGAGTCGAGGAAGATGCCATTGTCTTTGAATCTAATGGAGAAGCATTGGAAAACAGTTCATTTGAAATGGCTTTTAACCGTGCTTTTGAAGACAGCTCGAAAGGCTTAGGACTTGGACTTTACATTACCCATCATATTGTTAAACGACATGGGTTTACTTTAAACTATACTTGGATTGATGGGGTTAATCGTTTTAGGATAGAGTGTAGAAGTTAAACTGTTACCAAGCATTTACTTTTCATTACCAACTGTTTGATTTAGCTTCGTATAATTTTTCATTAAAAACTCTTAAGGAGAAGAAGATGAAAAAAATAGCGATAGTTCTTTTGTTGGCAATGGGTACAGCTTTGTTTATAGGTTGTGGAAGTGTAACAACCTCAAATGACACAAGTGATGATAGTACCGTAAGCCTTACTGATACTGATTTTGAAGCTACTGATTGGACTGATGAGACACATAGTAAAAATGTTGACCCTAATTATGCAGAGGTCTTTAGTGATACCGAAGTTAAAAGGTTAGATTTTGTCGTAACTTCAGAGCGTTGGCAGAGTATGTTGGATGATATGACTGATACTTATGGTACATTTGGACGTTCTTCAGGCTCATCAGGTTTATTAGATACAGACGAAGACCCAATATTTGTACCAGCCGAGGTGTATTATAATGGTACACAGTGGTATAGAGTAGGGATTCGTTTTAAAGGGAACTCTAGCTTACAAAGTGCATGGCAAAGTGGTATTTTAAAACTTTCATTTAAACTTGATTTTGATGAGTATGAAGATGATTATCCTCAGATTAAAAACCAACGTTTTTATGGTTTCAAGAAATTCTCTTTAAAAAATAACTATAACGATGCTTCTTTCATGAGAGAAAAAGTGTCAGCTGATGTATTTAAAGATGCAGGGATGGCTGTATCGAATACAGGGTTTTATACCTTATATGTTGATCATGGTGATGGACCAGAGTATTTTGGACTTTATACCTTAGTAGAAGAAGTAGATGGTGAAGTACTAGACACACAATTTTCAAGTGATGATGGCAACCTTTATAAACCAGAAGATGGTAGTGCGAACTTTGTAGAAGGCACGTTTAATCAAGATGACTTTGAAAAGAAAACCAATGAAGATGATGAAGATTGGTCAGACATAGAATCATTGTTTACAGCTTTACATAGTGAAACAAGAAGTACGGATGCTTCTTCATGGAGAACAGAGCTTGAATCAGTTTTTAATGTGGATGTTTTCTTAAAATACCTTGCTGTAAATGGCATTATTCAAAACTGGGATACGTATGGAAGAATGATTCACAATTATTACCTTTATACTGATCCAGACAATGGACAACTGACATGGATTCCTTGGGACAATAATGAAGCTCTACAAGATGGAAAACTGGGTGGAGCATTAAACTTAGACTTTTCAAACCTAACGTCAAGTGAATGGCCATTAATTGCAAAGCTTTATGCTGATGAAACTTACAAAGCAAAATATGATACTTATGTAGAAGAAGTGATTTTGGATGCTTTTGAAACGACAAAGATGCAAGCACTTTATGATACTTATTCAGAGTTAATTCAATCTTACGCGATTACTGAGCAAACAGGATATAGCTTTTTAGGTAACAATAAAAGTAGTGAGTTTTCACAAGCTGTTACAGAACTAAAATCACATGCAAGTAGTCGTGCTAGAGCTGTTGAGAGCTATTTGGACTAATAATGAAATATTGTTACCAAGGGTTTACTCTATACCGTTATAATAAGGATGAATTTAATAAAAAGGTATAAGTACCCAACAAGAATGAAACACTAAGAAAAGTTTATCCTATAATGTTTACCATAATTATTAAATATTTTTTGGATATAAAGAATCATATTATCCCAGCTCAAATAAGCCGAATAATCAATCCA
>CACVAS010000160.1 GCA_902727855.1 uncultured Sulfurovum sp. | reverse complement strand
GATTGCTCCTAATACAATAGATAAAGAATTTTCTTTTGTGCTAGAAGATAATGAAAGTGAAAGTACTGAAAGTTTAATTACCAAAATCAATAATCAAAAAAGTACAATATTTACTAAAAACTACCTTAGTTCTTTATCTAGAAAAGATGCTGGTAGGTTAATTGATGAAGGGATGTACGAACGTTATGATGAGTTTGATAAAAGATTAAGTAGTTTTATTCTTACAATTCAACAAACATTAGATTCTGGCAACTCATTAACAAGTAGAGATAAACTTAAACTTGTAGAATATGAAGAAAAATTACAAATACTAAATAGGATAAAAAATATCACAGAAGATTTAATGGTTATTCATAATAGTAGTAAAGAAAATAACACTCAAGTTTATAATGACTCCAAAGATCATGAAGCATTAGGTAATAGGAACATAGCCTTTGGACATCATGAAAACCTTACTTATAAAGATATTGTGATACTAAATCCAAACCAATTTGTTTCTATAAGTGGTGGTGGAAATCACCCTAAAGAAGCTATTGCAAATACTAATAAAATTAAGCTCAATTCAATTTCTGACGAAGAAGTAGAAAAAATTAAACAAGCCAAAAGCATTGCAAAAAAATATCGAGATATTTTAATTCTAGTACCAGGCTCAACAGAAGGAAACGATCAATTCAGAGAAGGAGAACAACAACAAAGAACAAATAATGAAAATGGATCTATAACCGAACGCGGCATGCAAGACGCAGAGCGTAGAGCTTTCCGTTATTTTGATAAAAACTTAAAGACGGGTGTCAAAAATGAATTATTAAAAAATTCCACAGATCAACTATCTAAAGAAGAAGAAACAGAAATTCAAATACAACTCAAAAAAGCAATTCAAGAAAATGATAGGATTCCTGTTGAACACAAAGACGATAGATTCAATACAACTCTACCTAAAGAATTGTCAAATGCTTTAAAAGAAAAAAAAGAAGAACTAGCTTCATTAGAAATTAACAATGAACTTAGTAAAGTTGAAGGTAATGTTCATTTATATTCTCAAATGACTCCATGTGAATTTTGTGCGGGTGTAAAAACCACACTTGGTACAACATTCTCTAGTCTTAAAATTACAATAAAATCAGGAGTTAAATATAAATTATGAAAAAAATAGATTCGATTATTCATAAAATAAGAACTGAGTTATTAATTGCAAAAGAAGAAATAGAAGGGTGCACAAAAGATGAGGTAAAATTTTTAAATAGCTTGGTCTTAAAAAACACCAACAGACATCTTCCAAAAACATATATAGATTTTTTATCTTTTGGAGGTCATAAAATTGGCTCGGTCTTACAAGGAATGGGGTTCAGTTACCATCAAATAACATCAAGAATGCAAAAGTTATACAACACTACTAAAGATAATAAGTTTACCATTTTTGATAAAGATTCTATAATTCCTAATAATGCATTTTTGTTTTCATATAAATCAATACATCCTAATCATTATTCCTTCTTTCTTCTCGGAGAAGAAAAAGACCCTACTGTTTATGAATTTGGGGACTCATCTAGAAAGTATATAAATACAGGATTCACATTTACTGAATATTTAGCCTCAGGAATAGAACACTCTAAAATATTACGCAATAAAATTCCTTTGGAGTATAGAACTACTCTCTTTTACGTTAAAGCTAAAGTTTTGAGTATAAGAAAAAAACTTAAACCTGACATGTCATTAGAATGGAGGCAGTTAACACAAAATTTAGATTTTTTTTTGGAAGACGTAGATGAAATGATTTATAACTCTGTTGAGAAAAATAAAATTTTGTATAATAGTTTTGAGCATTTTTTCTCTGAGTTACTTTCTATTGTTATACCTTCTATAATAAAGAAGGAAGGAGAAATGCCTTTTACTTTAAGTATTCAAGAGACAATCTTAAATACAAAAGAATATGTATCTTATCATTTAAAAGAAAAAGATTTTGAATTAATAGAATCATTTAAGAATAGAATAAGTAATTATATTTCTGAGCAAATTAAAGAAAAGAATGACTTAAAAACTGCTGAAACATATATCAGTACATGGAAAGACAATGAAATAAAAGTAACTCATCAAAAGGAAGAAATACGCATTAGAGCTAAATGGTTCAAACCTCAATTAATTTACTATTATAACCAAAAAGCTAGAGAAATAAGAAAATAAACCAAAGCATTCTAGAACTGAACTAGAATGCTTTTTTTTAACGAAAATGTAGATACCAGAATAAGAAAAGAACCTCATAAAAAGCATGAGACTCATTCTTACAAAGAAGATAAGGAGGAGTATCATCCAAACAAGTTGGAGACAGATAAACGTACTGA
>CACVAS010000159.1 GCA_902727855.1 uncultured Sulfurovum sp. | reverse complement strand
CGCGTAGTAAAAGGTGTTAACTTTGTTGGGTTAAGAGATGCTGGTGATCCTGTAGAAGTGGCGAAACGTTATAACATAGAAGGTGCTGATGAGATTACCTTTTTAGACATTGGTGCAACCCATGAAGGCAGAGCGACCATTGTGGATGTGGTAAGAGAAGTAGCGAAAGAAGTTTTTATACCTTTAACCGTGGGTGGTGGTATTCGTGAGCTGAATGACATTTACAAACTTTTAAACGTGGGTTGTGACAAAGTGAGCATTAACTCAGCTGCGATTAAACGACCAGAATTTATCAATGAAGGTGCAAAGCGTTTTGGTTCACAGTGTATTGTTGTTGCCATAGATGCCAAAAAAGTAGCTGACAACAAATGGAACATCTTTACCCATGGTGGAAGAAATGACACAGGCATAGATGCCATAGAGTGGGCAAAAGAATCGTATGAACGAGGGGCTGGTGAACTGCTTATTACCTCAATGGATTCAGATGGAACTAAAGCAGGGTTTGCAAATGATTTAAATGCACGCATTGCTGATGTGGTGAATATTCCTATTATTGCTTCAGGTGGAGCAGGAACCATGGAACACATGAAAGAAGCATTTACCAAAGGCAATGCAGACGCAGCTTTGGCAGCGTCTATTTTTCACTTTAGAGAAATAGACATTATGGATTTAAAACATTACTTACGTGATGAGAAAATCCCTGTAAGAATTTAAAGGATTAACGATGTTTATATGTGCAGGGCAAAGTGAAACATTTGATTTCGCAAAACCGATGGGAATAGGGATGGTCGAAATGAGCATTAACTTAACGAAGTTATGTGTTTCTAACCCTCCTCCTTTTATATTTTTTGTGGGAACAGCTGGTTCTTATGGGAAGCATAATATTTTTGATATTGTTGAATCTAAAACAGCTTCGAACATTGAAAATGGTTTTTTTAATGCAAAAGCTTATACGCCATTGGATAATGTGGTTTCAACAGCAGAGGATGTTTCACGTGAAACAATTATTAACTCATCCAATTATATTACAACCGATGCGACATTGGCAAAACACTATTTAGCCAATAATATTCAATTTGAAAATATGGAGTTCTTTGCTGTACTTAAAGTAGCCAAGGAGTTTAACATTCCTGTGGCTGGTGCATTTATTGTGACAAATTATTGTAATGCTAAAGCACATCAAACTTTCCTTGACAATCATAAAGAAGCGATGTTACGTTTAACCAAGTACATTAACAGCCCTGTTCAAAACAAAGAAAAGAGAGAAGCATAATATGGCAAGAGTGAAAGAAGAAAAACCTTGTATTCAAGATTATACAAGAGAAGAATTGTCAGGATTAATTAAACCTGCTTTTAGAGCGAAACAAGTTTACTCTTGGTTGTATCATAAATATGTAAACTCTTTTCAAGAGATGAAGAACTTGCCAAAAGCATTACAAGAAGAGTTGGCAAGTCAATACCGAATAGAACCCTTAACTCTTGCCAAAAAAGAGCAGAGTAAAGATGGAAGCATTAAGTACTTGTTTGAACTTCATGATGGCAATACCGTTGAAGCTGTTTTACTTCTCATGAAGAAAAAACAGTTCAATGAAGATGGCTCAGTAAAACAACAAGAGAAGTATACAGTATGTATCTCGTGTCAGGTTGGTTGTAAAGTTGGTTGTGCTTTTTGTTTAACAGCAAAGTCTGGTTTCATTGCGAATTTGACAGCTGGTGAGATTGTGGAACAGATTCGTTACATCAAAAAAGACAATGACATTGACGCTAACAGAAGATTGAATATTGTTTACATGGGTATGGGTGAACCTCTTGACAATTTAGTTCCCGTGGCACAATCTTCAAGAGTATTTGCTGATCCTGATGGAATGGCAATTGCTCCACATAGACAAACCATTTCAACTTCTGGTTTATCAACTAAGATTACAAAGTTGGGTAAACTAGGGTTAGGTGTTAACCTTGCCATCTCTTTACACGCTGTTGACGATGAGTTACGAGAACAGTTAATGCCAATTAACAAAGCGTATAACATTCAGTCAATCATTGATGCTGTAAAAGACTTCCCTGTAAATGACCGAAAGAGGGTAATGTTTGAGTACCTTGTCATTAAAGATGTTAACGACTCAATGGATGCAGCGAAGAAACTCTTGTCACTGCTTAATGGAATCAAGTCAAAAGTAAACCTTATTTACTTTAACCCTTATGGTGGAACAGAATTTAAGCGACCAGAAGAGAAAGACATGAAAGCGTTTCAAGAGTATTTAACCCATCATGGTTTACACTGTACCATTCGAGAGTCAAAAGGTCTTGACATCTCGGCAGCGTGTGGACAGTTGCGTGACAATGAATTAGAAAAGGAGGTTTAGTATGTCAATA
>CACVAS010000158.1 GCA_902727855.1 uncultured Sulfurovum sp. | reverse complement strand
TTACTATTTTTTATTATAAAATAAAACATTATAAATAAAAATAGACTGGCAGAACCAATATCAAGTAGGGATATAGATTCGCTATTTGTTAATTGAAGTGTTGCTAAAAACCACTCTTTTGGGAATACAAAATCAATCATTAAAGCAAATAGTACGGTTACTGTTATGATGGAAATTAAATATACCTTTAAAACATCACTTCCTAATATCTTTTTTATAATACCGATAGTAATGATATTGGTTGCAGGGGCTGCTGCTAAAAATATAAATGCCACCCCTGGACTGACACCTATTGATAACATTGATAGAGCGATAGGGATGGCAGATATTGAACAAACATATAGAGGTAAAGAAATTGTAAAAACTAAAATATATGAAAGAAAAATATTTTTATTTAAAAAATCAACACTGTTCTCTGGAACAATCATTATAAATAATGTAGCTAGAATAAGCCCATAAAACATTGGTTTAGCCAAATCACTAAATACTTCGTTTAAAGAGTAGTCTAAAGCTTTCTTAAATGGACTTTGCTTTTTTATTTGATTGGTTGAACAGCATTCAGTATTACAGCATGATTGCTTGTCTTCTAGATTGTTAATATCTTTTGTCTCCATTACTAGACTACCTGCTACAACTCCACTTATAAAACTTGACACCACCCTTAGAATTGCCATAGGAAGACCAAAAACACCATAGGTAGCTATAATTGAGTCAACTCCAGTCATAGGAGTAGTGATAAAAAAACTCGTAACAGCTTTTTTAGATGCTCCTTTCTTTCTTAAACTTGTTGCAAGAGGTATAACGCCACATGAACATAATGGAAGAGGAATACCATAGAGTGCACCTTTTATTGCACTATGTTTATGATCTTCACCCAAGTGTCGTTTTATCCACTCTTCGGAGACATAAAGATGTACTATTCCAACAAAGATAAGACCAATAAATATATAGAGTCCTATCATAAGAGATAAATTCCAAAAATTTTCTATAAAAGTTAAAATAACATCCATTTGTTAGCCTTTCATCTTAAATAATGTATTAAGTAAACCTAAAATATCGGGACTTTTTTGTATATCTATATAGTAATAAATAGTTAAGCCTTCTCTATTTTTATTCAGTATACCCCCATCTTTTAATTTACGAAGATGTTGAGAAATAGCCGATTGCTTGACTTTCAGTATTGTACTAAGATCACAAACACATAGTTTTTGAAAGTTCGCAAGAAGTAAGACAATTTTTAATCTAACACTACTTGATAGTAATGCCAGTCTCTCTGCTTCTCTTTCAATTACACTATTATTAGAATCGATAAACTGTTTTGCCTTTTCAACTTCTATATCGTTGGTTGCATTCCTATGACAATTTTCTTCCATTTTAACTCCTTATATTATTATATTAGAATAATATAATATAGTTTTGCTAAATTAAACCTATAAAAATGAAAATATAATATTTTGTTTGAATAAGTCAAGATTCTTAAAAATTGGTCAAACTAGAATTTAAAAGCTATAGTTTTTAGATGGGAATACATCATATTGATGAAGATATATTAATTTAAAAAATTGTACCAATTGAATATTAAATTAGTACACCTACTGCTCCTCATCCACAACCCCACCTAAAAACAAAGTAGGCTCATCATAACTCACAACCTGTGTAAACTCACCAAATAAATAGTCACAATTTAACCTGTCATCAAAGAGCTTAGAAAGGTTATCATCTTCATTTATTATAAAAACAGCATCACTATCATATTTACCATAGGTGTACTCATCTCTATTTATTGAAGTAGCCACCTCCACAATTTCTAGTTTATGTGTGGGCTTGTATTGTTCATTGGCACACATGACACCCTTTGTTCGGTGAGTATTGATTTCATCTTCAATAGGCTCACTACTGACACCTAAAACAACCGTATTATTTTTACCACAGGCAACAAACAACAAGAGCATAAAAACCATATAAAAACTTTTCACTCACAATTCCTTTTATATATCAAAAACATATTATTTAAATATTATATTTACATCTAAATAACATTAAAAATCAAAACCTAAACCTCTTATCATGATACTCCTTCTCATCGATAATCCTCTTGTCATACAATTTCCCATACTCAGTAAAATAAGGGTTATAGCTATACTCCTCTTCTATCTTCTCCAAGTCTGGTTTTACAATAAGCAATACCAACAACAATAACCCAAAAGAGATAACATACTCAATGGGGTCACCTGTTCTAAACTTACCACCGAAAAAATGAATACGGTGTTTAGAGTTAGGACCTAAAGGAACACCACTTACTGTTAAACTGTCTGCGAACCAATGAGTGAGGTAACCAATGCCAAACCAAAATATGAAGTTATGATAGTCGATGAT
>CACVAS010000157.1 GCA_902727855.1 uncultured Sulfurovum sp. | reverse complement strand
TCATCTCAACGTATAATGGTTTACTTGATATGGCATCTTCTCCGGGAGATTTAACCTCAATGGTTGGACAAGATTATAACTCTGGTGTAATTTTAGGTTTCATTAACACCATGCACCCTAAAGAGACACATGAGGCTGTTCTCTTCTTACAAAATTATATTGAAGCACATAAAAATGATGTGGGCTTCAAAAAAGTAAACTTCGGATACCGAAATGCTGATGAGAGTGGTGATGTTGGTGCCATAGCCGATGATAGCAGTGAAAGTTATGTTCGACCAGGAATTGGTGGATTCTTAGGAGCTACTGAAGCGACAAGAGAAGTTACTTATGCCAACTGGATTATGAATCCTTTAGGAACTGCTTTAGCTATTTTCATCGTGGCATCATTAATTTTTAGATCTTTCTTAATGTCAGGTTTCCTTATGACCATACTAGGAATCACCCTATTTGCACAATATGGTCTAGCTGGGTATTTCTCTTCCATAGCAAGTTGGAGTGGGAACTTACACTTTGGAAACTTAGTAACCCTAAGTATTGCCATGGGATTAGGAGTCGATTACAGTATTTACATGATTTCCAAACTTCGTGATGAGTACCAAGAACATGGTATTTGGTCTGATGCACTCAAAAATACTGTGGCTACAACTGGGTCATCTGTTTTAATTTCAGTTATTGTACTTATAGGAGCATTAATCCCACTTATGGCAACTGACTTAGGTAACACTTGGGGTCTTTCAGTCTATATTACTGAAGCTGTCGTTATTGATGTATTTACATCACTAACACTTTTACCTATTCTATTATTTATATTTAAACCAAAATATATTTTTGATAGAAAGTAGAACTTCTTTAAAGCCTTAACCCTAAGGCTTTATTTAGTATAAAACCTATTAAGTTAAAACTTATAGCTTGCACCTACTGTTATGGCTGATTGTGAGTGTTTAACTTCTGCAGAAAGACTATCTGCAGGAGCAGCTGGATTCATTCCAGATATATCAAACTTTTCTGTTGTTTCTGGTGTATAAACAAAAGCCAGAGACATCATTAAATTATCAGATAATGTATAATCTCCACCAACGGTATAATGTTCTTCTACCATCGCTGGAAAACCAACTAAATTGAAAAAGTTTATTTTTGCTCCATTACTATTGGAACCATCTTGTTCTGTTATTGGAGATTTACCATAGTTATACCCTGCTCTAACTGCCCATTCTGGTGTTGCATATTCATAACCAACAGCTACAACGGTTTGATTTTCCCAACCAAAGTCTTTATATCCAGCTACTTCACCCCAGTTAACTCTTCGCAAATCAATCGCAACAATACTATTATCCATTTTATAAGCAGCACCAACTCCAAACTCTGCTGGCTGATCTAATTGATCTCCAGAACTTATTGATGTAATACCAAAATGTCCGATAGCACTGGAAATATTATTTTTATAAGTCGTCTCAATTTCAGATTTATATTCTGCTCCCAATGTTAAGTTACCAAGGTCATAAGCCAAACCTGCTGTTAGCCCAAGTCCTACACTAGAATCTTTTTTATTATCAGAGTTAGCAAAAGTTGTTGGGCTATTTTGATATTGATAATTCAGCTGTAATGTTGAATATTGCAGCACTGGTGCTACAGCAATGGTAAAATCATTTTTTGTATAGGCAATAGGAACAGAAAGTTTTGCAATAGCCAAATCTGTTTCCATTTGAAATGCACCTGCTGTACCATTGTTATTTTTATAATCAGTACCCATCCCAGCTGTACCAGCTAATGAGATACCCCATATAATATTTTCATTATTTCTATGCACGTAAGCAAAACCAGGGATAAATGATTGATCTGCAGCAGATTTTCCAAATGCTTGTGTTGGTTGACCAAATGATGTTTTCGCATTAACATCAGGCTGAAACATGGTTAAATACCCAGAAAACTCAGAATTTTTAATATCCTTAATCATTGCTGGATTTGAATATAAAGATTCAGAACCATGAGAAATAGCAATACCTACCCCACCCATACCTGATGCTTTAGCTCCATCGCGAAGCATAATGTCTCCATTGGTTGCCAAAAGCATTGACGAAGTAATTGCTGATAATACAATTATTTTTTTCATAATTATTATTCCTTTAAAATATATTACGTTTAGTTAATTTTATTCATTACTATAAATTATAACCTATGCATATACTAATTATAACCTACAAACACTTGTTAGCTTATTTAGATAAACTTCTATATTACTTTTCTTAGGATTATATATGATTATCATTCCAGCCCGTATCGGCTCTTCTCGTTTCCCCAATAAAGTTCTAGCAGATGTTGCTGGTCTACCTATGGTAATTCGTACAGCTAAAGCTGTTGAAAATATCGATAATGTTGCCATT
>CACVAS010000156.1 GCA_902727855.1 uncultured Sulfurovum sp. | reverse complement strand
TCTTTCGGTGCTGGTCCAATTGGAGCTTTGCCAAGTGGCGTGACCGCTTTGCTGCTAATACCTGCTTGATTGGGGGTCTCTTTGGTTGCAGATTCTAAGGGACCTACAGAGGTTGTTTTCTTTTGCTTTACTGACTATGCTTGCTTTTTTAGTTGACCAAATTACACAACACTTTGATAGGTGTTTTAGAGAAGTGGGGTCAAAAAAAATTAAGTAGATGGACAAAATATACGTCAATTTTTAAGGTTAATTATTTTTGTCCATTTACTTAACGTGGCAAAAAAAGAGAGAGAGATTTAACGAGTTACCTTGTGCTTTTATGAATGCTATTTATCGTTATTTTGTAAAAGAACTAACTGTTAATTTTCCACTTTTGGAATAACGTGTTTTTTTTACTAAGCCGATAGTCGCTGTAATCAAATTAATTGGCACAGTTTAATGAACAGTCTCGTTTAAAATATTAATCGTTTCCTGATAAGGAATAAGTAATTCTTCGTCTTCATATACCCAATCTTCTTTTATATGTTGTATTAAAAGAGGCAAGGCTTCTTGAACTTTCCATTTTCTGAATAGTTCTAATATTAATAGTATATTGTACTGAACATCTTCTTTTTCTAAAACTGCTATCATGGCAGGAGCAGCTTCTTTTTTATCATACTTTTTTATAAACTGTAATACTGTAGCTCTAACACGGTCTGCTTTGTCTGTAAGGCATTTTATTACTTCTGAGTAGGCATCTCTTATATCCTTTTGCATCAAATGTTCTATAATTCTTTCTTGGGCATGACCACTATACTCATCAAATGATTCTAACTTGGGTAAAATATCTACAAATACAGGAATGATACTAGAATTATCTATTTCTTCTAAGATTTGCACGTATCTATTATTATCATTAGCTTTTGTATTGTAGAGAGCCTGTACCAATAATAAAAAAGCTATTTCTTTTTCACCTCTATCTATCAAAGTATATATAAGAACCTGAAAATAATAACCGTTATAGTCCTCATCTTGTATTGTAAGGTTTTCTAATAAGTCTTTAGCATGTTTACCTATAGCTTGTGTGTACTCATTGGGAAGGGATACTAACTCCTCTATACATTTTGATTGTCTTTGACTTAAAGGTTCTGTAGAGTCTTGTCGCAATTTATTGACAATTTCTATTACTGTTCTTAATTTATTGTTACTCATATTTATTCTACAATTCTAGCAATTACCTTTATTCTGGCGATTTGATTATTAGTAATATTTAAAGGGTCTGAAATATTCCAACTTTCTGGAGTTATTCCGTAATTAAGGACAGACTCTCTTTTCCCTTTTTCTGCTTTAGGTTCTAACTTTAAAAGAATAAAACCTCTTTTCCCTTCTTCTTTTGCTTTAAACCCTAAAGGCTCGAATTCTCTTCTAGAAACATCATCATCTCTTTCAAAGTGTGCTATAGCGGGATCTTTTAGCACTTCTTCTGTACCTGGAACAAAATCTATTTGAACTAAATATTCATACTGTTTTTTAATTTCTTCATCATTTTCTGATTCACCTAATTCCCATTTACGTTTCATCAATTTTTTTGAATATTCTGGGTCTGTTGCTAAAAAAGGCTGACCTTTGGGATCTCCTTTTTTGACTGCTTTCTTTTTTTTCTTTTTCTTTCTATTTTTTTCATGTGACAAAACGGTTATTTCTCCCTGTTTTCTCATACTTTCTAACTCAGCTAGTTTCATAGCTCTGAATAAACTATATACCTGTTGCGACTCATCTAATGGTTCTCTTTCTCCACTAGTATAATCATCTCGAATTATTTCTAGCATTTCTTCAAACTTAGGGTTGATTTTCCCTACCAACTCTGCTTTACCTCTACCTTTCTGTTGTACATAAAGTTCCTTTAAATCATATTTTTTCTTAATGCGATTCAAAAATGGAACAGATGTTTCTACAGTGTATAATTCTTTATTAAAGCCAGTTATTGCCTCTTTTTTAGCTAAGTCTAATTTTTTTAATTTCTCCTTATACTCTTCATCCTCCTCACTCTCCGCCTTCGTAGGCTTCCGCTCTATCGTCTTAGAACCTTTATGCTCGTCCAATTGACCAGAAAGCACCCAAGTTTGTAAATCCTCTTTTTCGGAAATCAACTTCGCATCCAGCTCCTTAAGTTTGTATTTAAGCTCCAGCTGATTCAGCTCAAATTTATCGCTTGGTTGCTTAGATTCTCATTATTGACAACAGCAGCACCTTTTTTCATACCTGCGTCAAAGGCAGTTTTCTTTTGCTTGTCAGTACGTTTATCTGTCTCCAACTTGTTTGGATGATACTCCTCCTTATCTTCTTTGTAAGAATGAGTCTCATGCTTTTTATGAGGTTCTTTTCTTATTCTGGTATCTACATTTTCGTTAAAAAAAA
>CACVAS010000155.1 GCA_902727855.1 uncultured Sulfurovum sp. | reverse complement strand
GTATGGTTTATTCATAAACCATATCTGTTAATTATTGCTTTCTGATAGGTTTATTGATATTCCTTGTTCGTTTGTAATATCAAAATTGCAATTAGGAAGCTCTTTTTGTAATGCCTTTAATTTTGCTTTGTTAATCGGGTTATCTTTGTACAATGTATAAGAAAAATTCTTCAATTTTTTCAATTTATTTATATCATAAATTTGAATATCTGGATTGTCGCGAATATACAAGCCTTCAAGATTTTCTAATAAAAAAATATTAGGGAGTATTTTTAAAGAATTTGGAAGAGATAGGCTTTTTAATTTTGTTAGCTGCCCAATAGTCTCTGGAATTGATTCTAGTTGGGAATATTCAAACCGTCGATCTTCAAAAAATAAGCCTTCAAGATTTTTTAGCCCCCCAATACTATTAGGGAGTATTTTTAAAGAATTTGGAAGAGATAGGCTTTTTAATTTTGTTAGCTGCCCAATAGTTTCTGGAATTGATTCTAGCTCTGTACTTGATAAATCTAAATATTCAAGATTTTTTAGCCCCCCAATACTATTAGGGAGTATTTTTAAAGAATTTGGAAGAGATAGGCTTTTTAATTTTGTTAGCTGCCCAATAGTCTCTGGAATTGATTCTAGCTCTGTACCTGATAAATCTAAATATTCAAGATTTTTTAAACCAAAGATCCTATTAGGATTAGGAAGTCCTTCACTCCCTAACGATTCTGAAAGGACTAATATTTTTAAATTTTTCAACTTATCAATAGTTTCAGGAATTGATCCTATCTGTGATCCATATATATCTAATCTAACTAGTTTATCAAGCTGCCCCAAAGACAGTGGCAATGCAAAAGCATTTGTCCAACTAAGATCAAGTTCTCTTAAATTTTTAAATTCTAAAATAAGATCAGGTAATGTATCCAAATCGTAAGTGTTATTAAGAAATAATAGTTCAACTTTATCTTTAATTAAATTCTCCTTTAAGATATTTTTAAGAATATTCAATATATCTTTTTTTTTCATTTCTGAAAGATCTAAAGCTAATCTATCTTCCGTCTTATTAAGAGTATTAATTAGTTCTTGATTTACCAACTTTATATTATCCTCAATTTGATTTAAAGTTTCGAGTTTTTGTTTTAATTCATCAAATATTATTTTTTCACTTTTATTTGTTACT
Source organism: uncultured Sulfurovum sp. (assembly GCA_902727855.1). GTDB lineage: Bacteria > Campylobacterota > Campylobacteria > Campylobacterales > Sulfurovaceae > Sulfurovum. The sequence continues at coordinate 1,296 of CACVAS010000155.1, read as the reverse complement.
AGTTTATTTTCAAAATACCTTAGATCATCTGTAGATAAATTAATTTTTCTACCATCTTTATATTTTAGTCCTTCAGAAATATTAATCAATCGATACTTATTACCACTAGTGTCTATTAAATATTTAATATTTTTCCTGTCTTCCATTTCTGCAAAACCTGTTATTCTATCAAAAGGCTCTCCTTTTTTATACTCAAAACTAATGTTAGGATTAGGATTCCCATCTTTATCTATAAAACCATAGTTATTATCTTTAAATGCCAAAGCATATTTCCCATCATAAAACTCCATGGCATTGATAATTTTTAGATTTTTTTCATTTGCTTCTTCTGCCTCTCCTAAGGCAATGTCAATTTTGTTTTTTTGTTTTAATATCGTTCTAGATAGCGCTTGTGCCTTTTCTTTTTCAGCCTCAATTTTTTTAAATAATTCATCAATTTTTTTATTAGCATTTCCTTCCAAAACAGGGCAATTGCAATCTTTAGCAGCAACAATAGCTGCTCGGTAATAATTTAATTTTGTTTGAGCGTTTTCATCTCCTTTCTTTTCTACCAGTTTGATTAATTCAAGATAAGAAGGGCAAAGGTTTTTACAACTTTGAGCCTTGATTTCTATAGATATAAGAATTAATAGACTAAGACTAAATATTATTACTTTCATAGAGATTAGTTTATAGATTCATTTTTTAATTTAGCATCCAACGTATCTATAGCAGCTTCAAATAAAGAATCAGCCCCTAATTTAGAAATGAGGTCGTCCATCTTTATAGTATCAATAGATATAGGCTCGAGATCTCCTATTTTTTTATTCATGGCATCTGTTTTTTTCTTAATACCATTGTCATAATTGATTTTTCTATAAATTTCAAGATCTAACCTTAACTTATTAATATCCTTGAATATAGCTTCATTAAGGCTGTAAATAGCTTCCTTTTTTGCCTTTTCTGCTTTTTCCGTTGCCTTTTCTGCTTTTTCCGTTGCCTTTTCTGCGTTTCCCGTTGCCTTTTCTGCGTTTATCATCTGTATCCAAGAAAATCCAAGTAAGATTAATAAAATAAAAATAAATATTGAGATAGAAATTTGAATCACTCGCTTTTTCCTAACCGCTTCTTTCTCAACTCGAACAACTTCAGCTCGACTCTCTTCAATCAGCTTAGTCTCTTCTGGGCTCAACTTCAATCGACTCAAAAAGGGACTAACAAAATCCAATTGTTTTTTAGAAAACAATTCCCGTGCTTCATCTTTCAGCAGACTTTGACTTTTAATCAAGTTACGAACTTCCAACAAGGCAATTTCAT
>CACVAS010000154.1 GCA_902727855.1 uncultured Sulfurovum sp. | reverse complement strand
TTTCAGAGGCTATTTTAAGTCCAAGTGCTAGTTTTGGTGGTATTTACGTACCTGAATTTTTACCAGTCTTTGATGTAGAATTTCTAGCAACTCACCTTGATTCTCATTATAAAACACTGGCCTTAGCCGTACTTCAAAGTTTTGAGATTGACATAGATGAAGAGACACTCAAAGAAGCACTTTCTCGTTATGATGCTTTTGATGATCCTGCTAATCCTGTGCCTCTTTCAAAAATAGAAGATGACTGTTTTGTGGCTGAACTTTATCATGGACCAACCCGTGCATTTAAAGACATGGCATTACAGCCTTTTGGTTATGTTTTGGCAAAAGAAGCACAAAAGAGAAATGAAAACTACCTCATAATGGCTGCCACTTCTGGTGACACAGGTCCAGCTACTCTAGAGACGTTTAAAAACCAAGATAACATCAAAGTAGCTTGTCTCTATCCAGATGGTGGAACTTCTGATGTTCAACGTCTTCAGATGGTAACTGAAGTTGCCAAGAATCTAAAGGTTATTGGGGTTCATGGAAATTTTGATGACACGCAAAATACTTTAAAAGCATTATTGGCTTCTGAAGATTTTAAAGCAGAGTTAGAAGCACGTGGCATTAAACTTTCAGCTGCAAACTCTGTGAACTTTGGACGAATTATTTTTCAAACCATTTATCATATTCACTCATACCTTGAACTCGTTAGAAAAAATGAGATTAAAATGGGTGAAAATGTTTATCTTATTGTTCCTTCAGGAAACTTTGGAAATGCATTGGGTGGTTTTTATGCTAAAGAAGCAGGGCTTCCTGTGGAAAAAATTCTTATCTCTTCAAACGTAAATAACATTTTGACTGATTGGATTGAAAAAGGTGAATATGATCTTAGTTCACGTGAGTTAATTAAAACAGAATCTCCAGCGATGGATATTTTGAAAAGCTCTAATATTGAGCGTATTTTGTTTCATAAGTTTGGGGCAGAGCGTACCAAAGAGTTAATGGATGCACTGAATAATGATAATAAGTTTGTAATGACAGCAGAAGAAAAAGTAGCGATTCAAAAAGACTTCTCTGCTACATATTCAGAAGATGACCAGTGTGAAGCATATATTGCTAAATATGCAGCTGAAGGGTACATTATGGATCCTCATACAGCAACGTGTATGAAGTCTTATGAAAAAGACACGCCTAAAGACTTGAAGAGCATCATCTATTCTACAGCTGAATGGACAAAGTTCTCACCAACGGTGGCAAGGGCTTTAGGTCAAATAAACATCACAGAAGATACAGCAGCGATTGAGTGGATTAAAAACAATACCAATGTAACCTCTCCTGAGATGATAGATGGTCTTTTTGCCAAAGCAATTAAACATACGGTCATTGTTGAAAAAGAAGATATTCAAAAAGAGATGCTTATGTTCTTGTAGGTAGCTAGTTGAATATGTAAAACTTCGATATATCCCTTAAGAATTTATGCTAAAATATAGCTAAAGCAAATTCTTTCTTTTTAAAGTTAAAACTTTCCCTACTTTAGTTTCCCATAAATCAAGATTTTTAGGAATTATGGTAGGTTGAGTATCTTGCTCTTCTTGTCTCAACTCTTTTACTTCATGAGGATTATACTTCTCCTTTTCATCTCCAAATTTTACGGTACGAATCTCTAGTTTTTCAGGCATGGCTGTAATGAGTTTAAATTGCCAAAAACTATCACTAGCGAGTGTCCATGATTTATCATCATTGTTTTTACGCGTGGGTGCACCCCAACTTCCTTCTCCAATGAATGTTGTTCCTTTATTGTTGTCTACAACAAAGCCTTCTTCTCCAAATAAATCAGGTTTTAAGGGTTTGGTGTATTTAACTAAATGAGAATCAGACTCTATGGCAAGTTGTATTCCATATTTATAAAAAAGAGGAGACCAATCCAAATAACGCAGTCGTCCTTCTTTTTTACTTTTTTTATGGGGACGCAAGGGACGATGATAAGAGGCTACTTTCCATTTTTTATTGTCTTTTTCAAGTGTTTCTTTTAACCACTTTGTTTGTTCATCCCACTTTTTATATTTGTTCCATTTTTCTTTACTTACCATGTCATAGTAGCCCACACTTGGTTCCAACTCAGTGTTAAGAGTGTAGAGTGAGAGAAAGCTAAAATTAATTTTTGAGTAAACATCAACATTGGGTACATCAAAAAGTTTGTTTAGCATTTCGGTATCACGATTTTCATGATTTCCATGAGTGACAATTAAGGGGTACATGCGACCATCGGTGCTTTTGGTTTGTTGCCATTCGTCTAGCCATCGTTGCCACTCTTCTTTGCTTCCATCCTTGCTGTAGTCACCTCCATGGGCAATGAAAAGTGGACGAATTTTTGAAATAAGCACATTTCCTCGTATTCGACCTTTAGGAATGCTTCTTGAATCACCTCCTGCTACAAAAGTAAAAGCTTCATCATGTGCAGGAGCTGTTTTGAAGTACATGGTCTCTCCACAATTTTGTTGTGTACAAA
>CACVAS010000153.1 GCA_902727855.1 uncultured Sulfurovum sp. | reverse complement strand
AACAAAACAATCTTATAGCACAAATTGAAGATGAAGCTGACGACCTAATAGATGAAGTACAAGAAGAGATAGCCAACAAAATGAAGTATGGTTTTGAGTTTAGTGGACAACTTCACAATGATGACTAGGTTAAATACCCTAACTTAATTATGTACAAAAAAGTCATAGCCAGCACAGTTTTCTGTCTCTATGACTTTTTCAGTTACTAGCCTTTTTAATCTCTCTTTACTCTCATCATCAAAAAGTACTTCAACATCATCCAATGTAAGAGGACGTTTTTTTATGGTTTCGATAATGTCATCGTCTGAGTAAGATGAAGGTTCACCAGTTACCGTTTTTCTTGAAGCAATGTATACAGGTAGACTAGAGTCAAACTTTAGAGATATATCACGTAAATCTTCATAAGCCAATGGTTCAACATAATAAGCTGGAGGTCTATCAATGGTTCCAATATCAATACGTGTAGGTTTTAAAGTCAATAAATACTCATTTAAAGCTTTAATCTCATCATCTCCATCATTAACCCCTTTGACAATAAGAATTTCAATAATTAAAGGCTTTGAGAACTTCTCTTTAAAGCTTAACATTCCAGCTTTAATCTCTTCTACATCAATTCCAGTATGCGCTCTGTCAAGTCGTTTTAAACAACGTCCTGTGGCACAATCTAAAGAGAGTTTTACTGTGTCAAATTTTTGTAATGCTTCTTGAATCTTTGGCTCATGTATATTGGCAGCATTAGAAAGTATTAAAGTTTTAATGCTTCCCTTAACTTCATTAATCTCATCCATAAGCTCAGATAAATGAGGATACAAAGTAGGCTCTCCATTGGCTGTTACTGTTAAAGCATCAATATCTTGATGTTCACCCAATGTACTGTTTAAGGCATGCATAATCTCTTGAATTGAGACTACATCTTCATAACTATCCATGGTTTTAGCAGGTGCAAGTTCACAATAAAGACAGTCAAAGTTACACTGTTTTTTTGAAGGGCTTAAATCTATACCCAAAGACTTTCCAAAACGTCTAGAGTTAACAGGTCCAAATATTATATTCATATTTTCCTACTAAAAATCTTCAACACTGTCCATTAGTACATCAAGAATATCTGACATGGTCAAAATACCCATAAGCTCATTATTATCAATTACAAGTAAACGTTTCATATGTGAATTTACCATCATCTTTGCAGCACATTTTACATCTAATTTTGCAGACACAGAAACAGCTGGCATGGTTGCGATGTCATAAACATTAAGTAAGTCAATATCACCATCTTGCGCTATAATACTCTCTAAAATATTTCGAAAACTCAATAAACCATAAGCACCACTTGCACCATTTTTATCAACAATTACGGAACGTACTTTATTTTCTTTCATTAATTTTAGCGCACCTCGTACAGTTGACATAGGAGATGTCTTAATAATCTCTTTTGTTGGTGTCATTACATTTTCAACTAACATCAAATATCCTTTTATAATCTTTTAATACGCTGATTTACAGCATTGACTTAATATCATTCTCAAATTTATGTAACTCATTAGTGTCTAATCCAGCAACATGACTTAAAGGTAAAGTAAATACTAATCCTCCGTTCTTTGCATTATCTAAGTCAAACTTAACACGTAGTGCTTTCATGACCTTCATAGACAATTTTGCAGGGAGTACAAACAATAAAACAGAAACATTTTCTTCTAAAGTCAAACCAAAAAATACTTTCTTCTCTTCTAATCCAATGTTTTTACCATGAATAATGGTTACCCCACCTGCTCCAGCTTCTTTAGCAACATCAATGGCTACTTCTTCATCTTTGTCTTCAATAATTGCGACTAATGCTGTAAACTTCATATGTTTTCCTTTTCTAATTGTTTTTTCTTATATTCTGCATAAATACCATAACCCATAACGGTAAGCATAGGAAAGAGTGATGCAAATGCAATCAGTCCAAAACCATCAATAAGAGGGTTTCTTCCCTCAATGTTTTCGGCTAGTCCTAAACCTAAAGCAGCAACCAATGGTACAGTCACTGTTGAAGTGGTCACCCCACCACTATCATAAGCAATAGGGATGATATACTTTGGTGCGAAGTAAGTAAATAAAATAACGATAGAATAACCAACAATAATATAATAATGAATTTGATCACCCGAAACTAAACGGTAAGAACCCAATGCTATACCGATGGCAACCCCTAATGCTACCACAAAACGAAGTATGTTCTGCTTTATCTTATCTTCAGAAATCTCTTGTGCTTTAATGGCAATGGCTAAAAGTGCTGGCTCTGCCATGGTTGTTGAAAAACCTATTAGAAAAGCAAAGAGATAAATAAGCCCATTATTTCCCATTGAGGTCAATGCGTAGGCAATACTTTCACCTATAGGGAAAAGCCCCATTTCTAAACCAACTATAAAAGCATCAAGTCCTAAAATAACCATAATGATACCAACAACAATCTTTGGTAGATGAGGCACAGACTTTTTGATAATGGCATATTGAAAAAAGAAAATAACAATCA
>CACVAS010000152.1 GCA_902727855.1 uncultured Sulfurovum sp. | reverse complement strand
TGATTAACAAAGATAATGGTTTTAAAAAGGACTAAAAGCCCCAAAAATAAAAAGAGTAATTTTTTCATGCAGGATTATACGATATACTTTTAAAATGTATCATAACCTAATAGAAAAGACTTGGAAACCAGCACTAAAGGATGAGTTCAATCAAGCATATATGCAAAAACTGGAAGCATTCTTAATGAAAGAAAAAGCATCCAATAAAAACATACTACCCAAAGAGGAACTATGGTTTAACGCTCTCAACTCTACACCACTAACACAAGTAAAAGTTCTCATTTTAGGACAAGACCCTTACCCTACTCTAGGTCATGCTCATGGTCTTGCTTTTTCAGCACTTGACCCCATAAAGCCTTTACCAAAGTCCTTAGTCAACATCTATAAAGAACTAAAATCAGATTTAAGTATTAACAACATCCATACAGCCAACTTACAGCCATGGGCAGAGCAAGGTGTTTTACTTTTAAATGCTGTTCTTACCGTAGAAGAAGGAAAAGCCAATGCCCATAAGAACAAAGGCTGGGAAACATTTACAGACAAAGTCATACAAGTAGTTAACGCAGAGTGCAGCAATGTAGTCTTTATATTATGGGGAGCATACGCACAGAAAAAAGCAAAGTTTATTAATGAAGCAAAACACCTCATCATCAAAGACCCTCACCCCTCACCTCTTTCAGCTTATCGTGGATTTTGGGGTTCAAAACCTTTTTCTAAAACAAATACCTACCTAAAAAAGAACCATAAAGCAGTAATTCAATGGCAACTTTAAGCAGACTACTTATACAACAAAACAAACTCTTTTTACTCACCTTTCTACTCCTTATATTTTTAGGATGTACTGATAATAAAACAACAGTCAACAATTACGCTGAACTGGGTGAACACAAAGTTGAAAAGTATCCAACCAAAGAATTAAAAGACAATTACATTTTATACTATGCTCCCAAAGCCATCAGCCCTGATATGCCTGTTGTCTTTTTTTTAGAAGGAGGTGGAGAAGCACCAAAAATCACTCACTATAGTGGACTTATGCACTTTCTTGCATCCAAAGGCTACTTTGTTATTGGTGCAGAGTCTGGAGAAAGTTATGACAGCACTTATGCAAGCAATATATTTGAAAAAGCTATAGGCTATGTTACACAAGAGTATGGTTTAAGCCTATCTAAGTTAGCTGTAATGGGGCATTCTCAAGGAGGAGGAACCTCTTTTTATGTCATGAAACATTTTCAAAGTTTAGGTTATGCCTCTAAAGCCAGTCTTATTGTTTCCATAGATGGCTGGTTTAGTTTCAATATGAATAAAAAAGATTTTCAAGGTTTAAATACTACCATCGCACATATACAAATGAATGGTATTAAAGGAACAGGTACTGACCCAAGAATAAATTTAAGTACATGGAACTTAGCAAAAAAAAGTAAGAAACTCTTTTTTACATTACCTCACAACAAGCATTCTTATGTTGGAGGGAACCTAAATAGCCTACTTACAAAAAAAGACTTACTATATATTATTAGTGCATTAAGCAATGATAGTTTCACAAACAATGATAAAGGGTATAAGAGTATTCCCAAACAATACAAAACAGATTATAAAGATATCGTTAATGTATTAAAAACAAAAGAGAGCTATCCAGCAGATTGCGCTGGTAAATCTTATAATGCTCACTTACAATTAACTCTTTTTGATATTGACTATTGTCAATTAAAATAATCAGAAACAACTAATAATCAAGCTTAAAAATAATTTTTGACTTTTTACTCAAAAAGTGATACTAAGTTGCATTTAAAGATAATCTTTATATTATTCGCTGATTTATTTCAAAGGGAATCTCATTAAAAAGTTTATTATCAAAACACTGATACTTTTCTATTTGTTCAGTTCTTTTCTAAATGGTACTCATGTCCATGCTGATGAAGAACAACATTTTGATGATTGTCAAATTTGTACTATTCTTACTGCTTTTAATGATTCACCTCCTATTAATGACCTCATAGATCTTAAGTGTGAACTCTGTGGCTATCTTATTGAAACAGCTCTTCCCCTTAATTCTATTGAAATCACTTCATTAAAAGGCTTTTTTGCACATGCCCCTCCATGTTTATCCTACCTTAAAAATAAAATAAAAACCAAAAAAAAGCTAATAAATATATTACAAAAAGGATAACAATGAAATTAACAAACCTAGCAATCGCTTCACTTACAACTCTACTTTTAGTAGGATGTGGAGGAAGTGGTACCACAGCAACTGAAACAGCTGATTTACCAGCCGACAAAACACTTGTCTTTTTTGACAATGCAACTTCAACTCAATATCTTTACGATACAGAAAAAAAAGCTTATGAGAATATGAATGCTGATGCAACAAAGGCGTATGATATGACTAGTAAAAATGGTCAACTTTATACATGGAAACATGAAATATCAGAAGGAGTACATGAACAAAAAATTGTAATGTTACATGATGACTATACAATAGGTCAAACATTACCCTATACAGAGTTTCACTATCTAGCACA
>CACVAS010000151.1 GCA_902727855.1 uncultured Sulfurovum sp. | reverse complement strand
TTTCGAAAAAATATATAAAAAATTTGACTTAAAATTATAGTTAACTTTTTTATTATAAATTGCAGTTAGCGTTTTAGCTTTACTTTCAAAAATCATTTCTAATTTCTTTAACTCATTCTTATTTAATGTAATCACTTTTTTCTTCTCTTCTAATATCTGTTTATATTCAGAGGATTTTTGAGAGAGTGCTTGGTCATCTGAAGAGAGTTTTAAATTATAGGCTTCTAAAGAATAGGCTGGAATTAGATAGAACAAGGGCAGACCTATGGCTAAAAGTGAGGTAACAATAAAAGAGATAATAAACTGACCACTGGCTCTTTTAGAAAAAATAGGTGCTCTAGGATAAGTAGAAATATTTAATGTTTTACCAGGCTCTTCAATATAATCCAAACCAGATTTCAACATCAAATATTGTAATTGGTCAACATACCACTCATCATTTTTAATATCAAAATTAAAATCTAAATTAAAGGTAGGAATTCCCAAATAATTATAACCATAGTCACTAAGACCAATAATAGGACTGTCTACAGAACCTAAAAAAAGTTTTTGAATACTATCAATACGATAAGCCCTCTTCGCATAAATAACAATGTCATTTATTTGTAAGAAAATCTCACCAAATATTTTCATAAGATTTTGTTGATATTTCGTATTACTTGTTTTTAAACCCTCTGAATTTAAGATTTCAAAAAATTCTACTTTATCCACTTTTTCACCAATTAAGGCACAATACTTCTCATAAATTTGCTCTAAAGAAAACTCTAAAGATTTAGAGTAAATAAAGTTACCATCTTTATATATCGTGACAAAAGCATCTTTCATTGTAAAATAAATATAACAATGAGCATCTCTGTTTTCAAGTACTTGATTTCTATAAAGTGTTTTAAAAAGTAAAGGAGCTGGAATAAGTAAGTCTATGTACTTACTCTCTTCTATTACCGTTGTAAAATGACTGTTTACCTTATCTGGCTCTGATATAAAAACATTATAAACAAAAGAGTTTGCATCATCATCTCTTTTTTGATAGTTAATTGCATATTCTTTTTCTTCATCTAAGCCTAATTCTTCATAAGCCTTATCAAAAAAATAACCTTCTAATTCATCATCTGATAAATTATACCCCACATCCAAAGATGCGATAATCATCTCTTTATTGCTTAAATAAGAGATTGTATAATTTTTATCGTTATATACTAGTTTTTTTACTTTTTTAAATTCTTGATTTCTATATTCATAAAAACTTTCAATATAAGGATTTATGGTAGTAATATTTTTATATTTTTGAATTCTATTATCAATAATTGTATTTGACATAATTTTTATATATACCATTCTTTCTTAAGATTTATCTAAGTATAGTCCTTGACTTGTTAAGTAATCCTTATTAAATATGCTTATCAAAATAAATATAAAGATATATATAACATTTTATATTAAAATTAATTTTTAATATAAATATTAGTTTTTTTATATTAAAATAAATTTAAAATAGATTGATATTAATTTTTTTAAATTAATAATTGATATTAATTTACATCTCTTGATACTTCGGCTAGTTTTAATTCCTTTATAGCTATTTCAAGGAAAATTCCCTATAATGTGTTTAATAAAATTTAGGAGAACAAATGCTTCGATTTGCAACTTCACCTACGGGTGATATGCACATAGCTAACTTACGAGTTGCTATTTTAAACTATTTAGTTTCACAACAAAAAAATGATCAATTTTTAGTGCGTATTGAAGACATTGACAACAAGCATAACCTTGAGGGTAAAGACACAGAGATCATGATGATTCTTGAAAAGTTTGCACTTATTCATAACGCTGTTTTTCATCAAAGTGAACACTTAAACTTATATCAAACCCTCGCACTGCGTCTTTTAAAAGAAGAAAAAGCTTTTATCTGTACCTGTACTGATGAAATATTAGAAGCAAATGAATGTACAGCAAATTGTGAAAACTTAGAAGCAAAAGACTATACAGCCCTTAAAGCCTCTGCTGATAAGTTTGTGATTCGTCTTAAAAAACCTCAAAATAATGTCTCAAATATTGACGCATTTATTATTGTAAAAACCAATGGAATGCCCAGTTACGATTTTGCTTGTGCCACTGATGACATGATGTCTAATATTAATTTCATTATTCAAGAAGAAAAATACCTTTTAAATACACCCAAGCAGAAGTATATAAAAAAGCTTTTAGGCTATGAAGATTTCATAGAATATGTCTCTATTCCTAGCATTTTAAAAAGTGAAGCGTTTTCTGTTAAATGGCTTTTTGAAGAAGGTTTTATGCCTGATGCAATTTTAAACTATTTGATTCTTTTAGACAACCCTCAAGCACCTAAAGAGATATTTACTTTACCTGAAGCCATTAAATGGTTTGACTTAAATAATATTTCAACAACATCTCTAACGTTTGACATAAGCAAGTTACGCTATATTAACCGTGAACACTTAAGACTAATGGATGATAAAAAACTTTCTACTCTTTTTGGCTTTGCTGATGCAGACATAGGAAAATTGGCAAAA
>CACVAS010000150.1 GCA_902727855.1 uncultured Sulfurovum sp. | reverse complement strand
TCTAATCCCATATCTCTTATCGAGCTTTCATCATATATTTGACCAAATGGTAGTTCACCAGAAATTGAGTATTTTTCATAGAACTCCTTAGCATAACGGTTCGCTGCTTCTTCTTTATCTAACTGAGGTTTAGAATGGAAAGCCTCACTAATATATTCCCCTTCCGCATCATCATCTCGATCCCAAGCTTCCATCGATGGTTTCATGCTATTAAGGTAATAGTCATAAGCATGACCCATCTCATGAGGTATCGTTCGGAATAATTGTGTATTTCTAATAGATTCCGGTGTTGTTTGAATAAGAAAGTAACGTTTAAAAGCTTCTACTTGATGCCCATCATTCCTTAGCATTTCTAACTCTTTCATTGAAAAAACACTGAGCTTTTTACCCCATTTCAAGGCAAGCCCAACCTTCATTGCTTCCAGGGTAATGGCTGTTCCAGCGTACTGACCGAAACTTTGGTAATAGCTAAAGCGACCCCAAACAGGAGAAACTATTTCATCCTTACTTTTTGGCTGCCGCATTATAAGAATTTTTAAGTCAGTCTCTTCAAAGTGTTGAACAGGAAAAAGGTTCATTATCTTTATAATATCTTGGGGCGTACAAGAGTAAATATAGCTTTCATATACTGGTTCAATAATTAAAATCAACTCATAACCATTAATATTCAGAGGAACAATAACAGGGTCAATTAAGTTCTCATTGAAACTAACCCACTCACCATTTTCATACCTATCAGGAATAACAAATTTATTGTTTTGTGAAAAGCCTTGTTTTTTTATACCTATATTTTTATTTCTTCTCGTTGGATTCCAACCGCTCTTTCTCATGACTTATCCTCAAAACACAATACTTAAAAAAAGACTATTTAGTTTTGCTGCCGATTAATTGATACAACGACTCTATTTGATCTACAACTTTTTGATAAGAAAGCCTAATATCTTCATATTTTGATAGTGCTTTATGCTCACCTAATGTCATTTGTATTTGGTAAGACAACACATGAGTTCTATCCAGCAATTCATGAAGCAACTTTTGTTCTTTGTCATCCATGTCGGGTTTGTCCTTCTTCCAGCTAACACCGCGCTAACTGGAATTATGTAGTGAAGCATTTTGTGTAAAGTGCTAACGACACAAAAAAAGTGGAACGAAATGAATTTCCACATTGAGTGCAATTGTTAGAGTGCTATGGGCGATATACTTGGCCACTGCCAAGATCCAAAGTCCGACTACAGCAAATTATCAAACCTGATTTTCAGCTACTAAGTGGTGGATTTAAAGTGTGCTAAATTATTTAACCACTACAAGTAAAAATTACGGAAGAGCAGCTTTTAGAAAATATTTAATATCACTCGCCAAATTAGCGTAAAGTAATGCTACTCTATTTGGGTATGTAGCTGATAATTTACATATGATTTTTTCAGTATTATCAGCTGCGTTTATATCAGGAAATAATGCCAACATAGTATTCATATTATATTTCTCATCATCTCTCAGTTTTATTTCATTAAAAAGTTTCATTTCTTTTATTTCACCATGAACTCTATATTCCTTATCATATATACAGCAATGATATTTTCTTATTTCATTGATTATTTTTTTCTGCAAATCAAGATAAGTATGTATATCATATATTTCTTTCCACTCTTCATCTATGTAACAATATGATTTATACTTATACACATGTTTACTTATCATTTGAATAAAATATAATAGATCTCCTTCAAAGTCGTCAAAGTCATCATAATAATAAGAACTTGAAGCAATCAGAAAAATTTTCTCTTTTCTTATGTCAGATCTAATTTTATCAATAGTTATTTTTTTCTTGGGATAACTAATTCTTTGAAGTCTTTTTATCATAATCATAGATAGCTCACGACTTAAGTCCGAATCGATTATTTTTAGTGAAATTTCATACATTATTAGTACCTAAGTCAATTTTTTCTCATCTAACGACGTGTTCAGTGGTGTTTATACTATTCAAGCATAAAAATTACGTTATAATAACGTCCACACTAGATTATGAGTGCTAGATTAATAAAAGCAAGATACTTTTATAATGCAGAAAAAATCCAGTGACCAATTCATGAATAGCATCATCGCTTCTTAAAAATTATCAAACCATTTATTCATCGAACTAAGATCATAATTTAAAAGCCAATTATTAAACTGTTTATAAATCCGAGATAACACTACCTTGTTAGAACCAGCCAAGTCCATACCACGATCATCATATGGATGAGCCAAAACTTCAAGCTCAGGATCATAAATATATAAATCAAACCAATAAGAAGGTTGTATACCTAATTCATTCGCCATTTTTCCAAATAGAAACTTACGCAACTCTGATTTTTCAATCGTGAAAAACATGTAATTTAGATAACACTCATCATCGTCGTCCCATTCTTTATAGATGTACCGTTCTTTTGGAAACTTTACGCCTAATTGATGAAGCTTGGTAAACTGAGATTTATTCGATAAGAATGAATCACCTGAAAAAGCAACACAAACGCATAGTTTTTCAGATTGATCAAAAGTAGACTCAATCACTTCAGTTGAGCGTT
>CACVAS010000149.1 GCA_902727855.1 uncultured Sulfurovum sp. | reverse complement strand
TGTAGTTTGTAAAAGAATTCTTACATAACTAAACTTACACACTACTATAAGAGGGTGTAAAATGGACAATTTTCTTAATAATTTAAGTACAGATGAATTATATAAATTAATAGGCTCTAATGTTGCAAGGCTAAGAAAAAAAGCTGGGTTTTCCCAACTTTCTTTATCTTTAGAAATTGGTAATAAATCACCAAGTTTATTTAGTTCAGCAGAGGTGTATAAAAATAAAAGACATTTCAATATTACTCAACTTCATAAAATAGCTAAAGTATTAGACATTGAAATTTGTGAATTTTTCAAAAACCTTGAAAAGTGACTATTCTTTTTTTGCTTTTTTAAATATAGCAATATACTGAACAAAATAATTTTTAAATTAGAGAAATATGATAAAGAAAATACATAAACTCAAAAAGAATCTTGAACAATCTAAAAATAAAAATTTTTTAAAAAATAAGATAAAAAAGTATATTAAAAAACATCCCTTTGTATCTTCTATAGCTTTTTGAAAGAAGAGAAAAAATATCTATATCCAAAAATGGACAGAAGTAAATATTGAAGAAAAAAAGAGGTACAAACTTAATAGACTACAATCATTTTTTTGTTGAATTGAGCTTATAAAAAATGCTGAAGAGAGTTATAAAAATGATAAGAAACAATATGAAATCATATGAATAACACCAAATGGAATTACTATAATAGTTCATTTAAGAGAAGAAAAAGATAAACTTAAAGATACTTACACCTTTTATATTTCATCTTATTTTAAAGAATAGAAAAAATAAAAAAAGCTTATTTAAAAGCTTTTTTTTAATTTTGTTTTATGACACTTGCATAATCTTTCCCAAAAATGCTCAGTCACTCACTATATACTACTTAACCTAACAAGATTAAGTCACCCATAGTATTCCCTATAAAATATAGGTTACACAAGTATATTAATCATTTCTTAGTGATTTGTCAAATGTTTTTTGGACTTAATCTATAAATTATAGTTCTTTAAAAAATTCTCTAATTATTTCTAAGCCCTCATTATCCACTAACTTTAATTGATATTTCACTTCTTCCCTATCTATAAAATCCTCTAAAATTTTTTCTTCAAAATATCAAGAGTTATGAGCAAATCTTAAAATGTATTGAGCATTAATTAAATTAATAATTTGTATTTTATTCTCTTCAACCTTTTCTAAAAGGTAATCTAAATTAGTCATTTTTTGTAAATTTAAAATAATAAAATTGTTGTTCTATTTATCATTTAAAACAGTTTTAGATATAAACCCCATAAATAGACTTCTTATACCTTTTACTTCCCTGTTATCTCATTTGATAATTTTTAAAAGTTCTTCTGTATCTTCTAAGTCTATCTTGGATTGTTGAAGTAAAAATTTGTTATATTCTATAAAGCTTGGTAGCAGTTCTAAAACTTCTGTTTCCCTACTGTTTATAAACTGTTCCAACTGTTTCTTTTTAGTCTTTTCTAGCTCTATATTTAACTGCTCTTGGCTCTCTTGTTGTTTTATTTTTATATTGCTTAGTTCCCTTTCTTTAGCTTTTTGTTCTTCCTGTAGAAAAAGAGTTTGACCATAATCTAGCTCTAAAGATTTCATAAAATATCAAGCTAAATTTTTGATATTTTTTTGAGCCAAAACATAATCAATATTTCTTTCTATCTGAACAGTTTCAAACTGTTTTAAAACAGTTTTAATTTGAGTATCAGAAAGAAATATTTTTGTTTTTAGTTGCTCTGTTAAAGTATTATTACTGTTTAAACTGTTTGAAACTACTAGAGATTTTTTATGTTGAGTGATAATTTTAAAATCTAATCTCACTACTTTTCTACTTTCCCTTATTTCTTCAAATTCAAAAGATATATCTGTTTTTTCTTTTAACTCTTTTTGAGATGATAGCAATACTCTTTTTTTAAAGTCTGTATATTTAGAATATTTATCTCAAATATTGAGAATAAATCTAAATTCCTCTATTTCAAAATTTTTACTTTTTCTAAATTCATATTGTTTTAGCAGTTCATAGAGTCTCATAGAATAGATACTATTTAGTCCTGTAATACTTTTAAAAAAATATTTAGTGTATCTCTCTTTAATATCTAAAATATAAGGTTTTACTTTTGGATGTAAATACATATCTACCATTCAATTTTTATAATCTACTTCTGTAAAAAGTGCTAATTGCTGTTCCCTATCTGGACTCTTTAATACAACTGCTTTTATCATTCACTCTGTAGCTTTTTTTAAAGCTGTATAGTGAGGACTAGCTATATTAAAATCATCTAATAAAGTTTTAATAGAAAATCTATAAAATTCAGCATTAGGATTTTTTACTGTACTCATAATGATTTTAGTAAAAACTTTTAACTGAATCAAACTCAAATCAGTTTGCATATTTATTAAATTATTAGACTTGATTACAAGCCCCTCTTTAGCTATCATAAAAGATAAGTTAATATATAATAAAGTCATTATATAAATTTTAGTGAGACAAGCAAATTGATTTTTCTCTTTTATAATCAAATATGTCTCTTGAAGTATCAAATTTGTCTCACTTAGCATCA
>CACVAS010000148.1 GCA_902727855.1 uncultured Sulfurovum sp. | reverse complement strand
AAATGAGTGCATTAAAATATTGGTTTAATCCCAAAGCATATATCAAAACATCAAGAGGAAGTACTAAACTTGCTAAATGGGCAAAAAAAGTTTATAAAAAAAACAATTATACGTGTGTCGCATGTGGTTATCAAGGAGGAGGGGATGAAAGGTTAGAAGCGCATCATATTGTTCCTAAAAGTATTAACCCTAGATTGGCTTATCGTGTTTCAAATGGGGTTACGCTTTGTTCTGGATGTCATAGAGTTGATGATGATGCTTATCATGCTCTAAATGGGTATGAAGGTTCTCATGCGTTATTTAATAGTTGGTTAAGTGTAAAACGAGAGAAAGTAAAAAATAATGATTTTAAAATTAATAACTTTTTGTTTTTCTTTCTTGTTTCTTTAAGTATTTCACTGGGTATTATGATTGCTTATTTTGTTTAAATTGTACTTTTGATGGACTAAGGTTTATAGGTTCTGTAGTTCCTTTATTCTTTTCTTTTATAATATCTTTTCTTTCATCCATTATCCAACCATTAAACAATCTTAGCTAATATATTTAAAATCAATCAAGGCTAAAAAGTGATTATAAAAACAAAACACAGTATGCAAAAAATGTCTCAACGTGGTATGAATAAAGAGTTAATTAATATTGTTCTTATACATGGTTTTATAAAAAAAGATAAAATTATTTTAAATAAAAAAAGATGTGATCAATTTTTAAAAAAACTAGATAAACAATATAAGAAAATCAAATATTTAAAAAATGAATTACTCATTACAAGACTTAATATTTATCGTAAGACACTTCTAAAAATTAGAGACAAAGGTGGTGTAACCCTGGTAATTATGGGTGATACACTTGTTACAATTTATAATACAAATATAAGAATAAAAAAAAGAAGACGACCTAAACGACGCAAGTAAAAATCAACTTCATCTTTTAAAATTGTATAGCTATCTACTTATTTAAAAACCTCAAAAATCTCTTTTGTCTCAAGACAATAAGCACTAAGTTTTCCATCATGATATTTTCCACAGCCTGTGTCAAGGCTAATGAAGGTTTCTCCTTGAACTACTGTTGGTACAACTTCATGTCCATAGATGTTAAAGATGGGACTTTCTTTAGAAGGTGGAATTCTGTTACTTAAAACATGCATCTCAAACATGTCTGGATGAGACTCTTTTAAATGCCAATAGTCCCCAATGCTTCCATGACTAATGACCACCGGTAGAGAGTAGTTTGTTAATTCACCCAATTCAAGCGTGAGTGGTAAAGCTTTAATCCACGCTAAATCACTTTTAAGGGCTGCAATGCCTTCATGGTTTCGTATGATGCCAAAGGGATTCTCTTTACTGCGTCTTAAGAGTTTATACGACCATAACATTTGGACCCCACCAATATAGTTCCAAAGGTTGCTTAAATTAGCATCATCACTTTTTTTAAGTGCTTCTAAAATGTTTTTACCATGTTCTAGCAGATAACCTTCATGATTACCTTTAATCACGGCATGAGCATTGTTGCGTGCAAACTCTACGACTTCACGACTTTGTCTTCCTCGGTTAACAAGGTCACCTACAAAAATGAGTTTTGCATCTTTAGGAAGTTTATCTATTAGTGCTAATAGCATTGGATATTCACCATGAACATCACCGATGATATAATGATGGTTTTGTGCCATAATCAGACCTTCTTTATATTGAAATTTTAAATTTTGGGAAAAGAGAAACAGTGCTTAGTATAAGCGAAGTGTTCCTTGTTTAACAAAGGAACACTAAGGGGTGTTAAGAATTAGAATTGACCTTCAAGGAATGGAATAACTTGCTTTTTACGGCTCATTACTTTTGGAAGCCATACTTGATTGTCTTCTAAGCTTACGCTGAACGCTGTTTCTATTTTGCTGTTGTCATTTGAAAGTACTAACAGTTGTGAACCCTCTTGCATGATGTCTGTAAGAAGAAGAAGTACGGTATGTCTTCCAGCTTCATCTTTGATTTTTTGCATTGCTTCAAATAACTCTTCTTTCATATTATCAAATACAGATAAATCAACGACTTCTAATTGTCCAACACCAATTTTTTCACTACCCATGTTGAAGTCTTTGAAATCTCTAAGAACAAGTGCTTCTTTTGTGTCGTTAAGTACATCTGATTTTACGATGAACATCTCCATACCTAAAGCTTTTGGATCTTCAATTCCAGCTATTTCTGCTAACTCTTTAACAGCTTTTGTATCTTCTTTAGTACAAGTTGGTGACTTGAAGATAACGGTGTCAGATAAGATAGCACACATCATCATCCCAGCTAAATCTTTTGGAATCTCTACACCAAAGTAGTCAAACATCTGTTTTACAATAGTGTTTGAACAACCAACAGGACGTACCCACATTTCAAGTGGTCCAGCTGTTTTAAGGTCACCTAATTTATGGTGATCTACAATACCTAAAATGGTTGCCTCAGCAATGTCTTCTGGACTTTGTGAGCTTTCCATAAAGTCAATAAGGTAAACATTTTCACCTGCATAGTTTGTTTTTAACATTGGTTTTTCAAAACCAAAACGCTCTAAAATGAAAGCTGTTTCAGGATTA
>CACVAS010000147.1 GCA_902727855.1 uncultured Sulfurovum sp. | reverse complement strand
AAAATCTTTCCAGAATCCTTCATAATCCTCTATCGCTTTATTTTGTAGGTTCCAGTAGGCATCCATTGAATCAATGGCCGCACCTTTCGCAAAGTTTGGGTTTGGGGTGTATATTTCTTTTGACATTCTGTTCCTTTTTCTTATGTGTATCAGACTAAACTATATGTTATTGCACCACTGTTTAGGTACTTTCTTTATTATCTCATATTAATCTAGCATTTACATAGCATAGAAGGTTACTAACAATCATTATAAGTACATTCTGAGAATAGTTTTCTAAAATACTCAGGTATTCGTTTGGGAGTACCTTTTTCCACATAGACTAAAGAGAGGTTCATACTAAATATTTTTGTTTTCTCTTTATAGATTTTATGTGAAACAAGTAGTGATGAATTTTTCATACGCAATATTTTACTCTTAACTTCAAGTATATCACCCAAGGTAGATGTAGCATAGTAGTCAACTTCCATATGTCGTACGACAAAACCAAAGTCACTACCACCAGGCATGATATCTTGTTTTAATAGATATTCTGACCTGGCACGTTCACAAAATTTTATATAGTTTGCATGATAGGTAATGCCACCTGCATCGGTATCTTCATAATAGATTCTTATTTGCATTCATGCCCTTTCAGTTGGAGTACATCATTATAGTTACTATTTATAGCATTACTATAGCTATGTTAACTCATTAACTATAGGCACCTTTGTACTCTGCCATATGTTTTAATTTTAGATACATCATAGCAGACATAACAGCATCATTCAGTGCATCATGCTGTCCTAATTTTGGTAAATCTAACTTTTCCATAATAGTGTCAAACTTTAGATCTACAAACTCATGTGATGATTGTTTTTGGTAGCGTTTATAATACATAGTAGATAACTCTATACTTTTGTTAGGGATAGTAGTACCAATCAGTTTTTTTGCATAACGATTAATCATCGCGATATCGAATTTAATGTAATAACCAATCAATGTTCTGTTACCTATAAAGTGCAGAAACTCTTCAATGGCTATTTTAGAATCAATACAATTAGCTATATCACAAGGACGTATATGATGTATTTTAATACTCTCTTGTGATATATGATTTATTGGGGATAAAAACTTTTCAAAAGATTCACTAAACTCTATTTTATTATCAATCAGCTTAACAGCACCTATAGAAAGAATTTCATCTTTTTTTGGATTGAGACCAGTCGTTTCACAGTCAAATGATACATACTCTTCATTGTCATCTAACTCATTAAATAAAAAGTCGAAATCTTTATTTTTAAGTTTAGCTTTTTGATATTTATATTTTAGTTTATTTATCATTAGTGTAAATTACCCAAGTGAAAATGATGTGTAATAAATTTTTTAAATGTATTTACAATACTAAAACTGTCTTTAAGCATATCTCTCTCAATTTTACCAAAAGAACTTACATCAATCATATTATTAATTGCTTTTCCCTCTTTAAGTTTCAAAATATGGCCTTGTAATCTTAATCTAGATAATAAACCTAATGCCTCTATAAGTTCTGACGCTAAATCTTTCTCTAATATATTAAGTTTATGTAACTTTTTGATTCTTGCTACTGTTGAATTTTCCATCACACCATTTTCTAATGCAAGAGATCTAACACCCTGAACAATCGCAAATATACCGCCTTTTTTAATATCAATTCCTTCTTTAGTAGTCTTTAATGAAGAGAATAGTGTAATAGGTGTTTCAAAGTTCAATGTTGCATTTGCAAAGTAAGCCATATAAACATTTTTTTCTTTCACAAGTTTAAATATTTCATGTTTAAGTGGTTCAAATAAACTAACATCTCCTGCAACACATTTAGCATCGAAAAAGATTGCTAGATCCATGTAATGTTCCATATCAGTACCTAAGAACCATGTATCAATTTGTTTCATAAATTCGGACTGTGTTTTACACCAATAAGGATTACTAACCATGATATTTCCTTCACATTCAGGAAAACCAAATGAAATAAGTTGCTTAGTAAACTCTTGCATATAAGGATAATAGATAGATGGATCTTGCCCATCTTCAATCACAAGAGCATTGTCTTGATCGGTTTTGATAATTTGTTCATCTCTGCCTTCACTTCCCATCACTAAAAGGGCACACTTATCATGTAATGTTTCAGGCAGTACAATATTAAAAAGTTTTTCATATACTTTAGCATTTAATTCTGCAACCATTTTAGCTATATAACCTGTTTTCAAACTTTTGTCATAAAGTGACTTAATCGTTTTATTTACATCATCACTAGCAGCTCGGAGTTCTTCAATAGTGGCTGATTTTGCAATTTTAACTGAAACTATATGTGAGTGATTTGCAAAATAACTTAAAATATCTGCTTGCTTGAGTAAACCTGTAATCTTCCCATCTTCTAGAACCCCAACTCTTTTGATAGAGTGTTTTACTAGTGTCAAAAGTACAGAAAATAAAAAGTCATCTTTTTGTACACATACAAATGGGAATTTTGCAATTTCAACAATAGGTAATTCTAAATTTTGATGTGCCAATAAAACATCTTTTTTAAGTACAGAGTCTGTAACAACTCCATACTCTGTGCCATTTTCGACTATGATAGTAGAGGTACCTTTAGCAATGGATTTCTCTATAGCATTTCTTATATTACATGTTTTATCTACAATACATGGCTCATGTAGATAGATATCTCCAACTTTTGAAAACATAAAAGAAGATATATCTGATCCATATTCTTTATTTTTCAATGTTTGGAGTCTTGAAGATAAATTTTTTAGAAAAAAGTTTTTAAATTTACTATTGGTATTGATTAATTCTAAAAAAGTTTTCTTTTTTAGCTCATAACAGATAAGGTCTTCACTGACAATAAACTTACTGCTGGTTTTATTGTATATAAGAGAGTCTGCATCAAACTCATCTTGTTCATGATAAACAAAGGTCAACTCATCATTGTTGTATTCACTGACTTCACCTTTAATTATAATAAAAAAGTAATCACTTGTATGGTCAGGGGAGATGAGCACGGTATCTTTTTGATAATATGCAATATCCATATTTTTAAAAGCAGTATCTAGTTCATGTGTAGTGAGTTTGTCAAAAGGATGGATTTCTTTTATAAAGTTTTCTTGGTCATGAAGGCTCATGTTTTGTCTCCAATATTGTTAGATAACACCTACCCAATAATTGAGAATATAAAGGGTAAGTGTAAAATGTGACAAGTCCTCCTCATAAGGAGAAGGAGTGACTAAGTACCAATTAATGGTCTATAGCTTGTCCTACACCTGAAGGGAGACGGATACTTTCTACAAGTTCCTGAATCTCAGCTGGTGGTGGTGGTGTAGCACGTGATACAAAATATGCAACTACAAAGTGAATTGCCATACCAATTGTACCAATACCTGTTGGTGCTATACCAAATAGGTAATCTTCTTTTGCTCCACCTAAGAATACAAAGTAAACAATGTATGCAAATGTGAATGTAAGACCAACTAGCATACCAGCAATTGCACCTTCTTTATTCATACGCTTATCAAATACACCCAAAATAATGACTGGGAAGAATGATGCAGCTGCAAGTCCAAACGCGAATGCAACAACTTGAGCAACAAAACCAGGAGGATTAATTCCTAGATACCCAGCGACCAGTATGGCTACGACTGCGGCACCTCTTGCCAATCTTAACTCATTTTTCTCTGTGAGTGTTGATCTTCCAGTTGTTTTATCTTTCATCAATACTTGACCAAATAAGTCATGCGAGATTGCTGCAGAAATTACAAGTAATAGACCTGCTGCTGTTGAAAGTGCTGCTGCAAGTCCACCGGCTGCCATAAGTGCGATTACCCAGTTAGGTAAGTTAGCAATTTCAGGGTTTGCAAGTACCATGATATCTCTATCAACGTAAATTTCGTTTGCAATTCCATTGTTCGCTTTAAGTTCAGCTTCTGTTGGAGCACCTTTAGCGTTCGTAGTCAATCTCTGACCATGTTCACCTTTTTCTTTTCCATCAAATGCTGGTTTACCTTTAGGTCCATCAAATGCTGCACCATTAGCGTATTGGATTTTACCATCGCCATTTCTATCATTCCAAGCTAATAGTCCACCTTGTTCCCAAGTTTTGAACCAGTTACCATTATTTATTGTACCGTCAGCTCTTTCGATACCACCGTTTACAAATTGGTTATATTCAACATTTTGTACATTTTTAACAAGGTTTACTCTTGAGAATGCTGCAACTGATGCAATTGTTGTATACATAATAGCAATAAATACTAGTGCCCAACCAGCAGATATACGTGCATCCTGAACAGTTGGAACTGTAAAAAATCTAACGATAACGTGTGGAAGACCAGCTGTACCAGCCATAAGCACGATAGTTAACATAAACATATTAAATACTGAACCTGGGTCTGTATAGTTGTTAAATCCAAGGTCATTAACAGCTTGATCAAGAGCATGCATTAAGTATGTACCTTCAGGTATGGCCCTGACCCCATCATCGAATGCAAATGATGTCTGTGCAAATAGTCCTAACTGTGGTAGGAATGTATCAGTTACTTGAAGTGAAAGGAATACTGCAGGAACTGTAAATGCAAAAATCATTACAACGTACTGAGCAACTTGTGTATATGTAATACCTTTCATACCACCTAGTACAGAGTAGATAAATACAATACCCATACCAATCATAACACCAGTGTTTACATCAACTTCTAGGAATCTAGAAAATACGATACCAACACCACGCATTTGACCAGCAACATAGGTAAATGATACGAAGATAACTGCTACAACTGCAACTGTTCTTGCAATGTCAGAGTAGTATCTGTCACCAACAAAATCAGGTACTGTAAATTTACCAAACTTTCTTAAGTAAGGTGCTAAAAGCATAGCTAGTAGTACATAACCACCAGTCCAACCCATAAGGTAAGCACCACCATCAGAACCTTTAAAGGCAATGATACCTGCAAGTGAGATAAACGATGCCGCTGACATCCAGTCTGCTGCTGTCGCCATACCATTTGCTACAGGGTGAACCCCTCCACCAGCAACATAAAAGTCTTTTGTTGAACCAGCTCTACTCCAAATTGCAATACCAATATAGATTGCAAATGTAATACCTACAAATAGGTAAATTAAACTTTGTAATTCCATTACGTCTCCTATTCGCTAACGCCGTATTTTTCGTCAATTTTTTTCATTTTAAATACATATACAAAGATAAGTATTACAAATGCGTAAATTGAACCTTGTTGTGCAAACCAGAATCCTAGTTTAACACCACTAATTTCAATAGCATTGAGTTGATTGATAAACAATACTCCTGCTCCTAAAGAAACCACGAACCATACTACTAAAAGTGCTAGTATAGTTCTAATGTTTTCTTTCCAATATGCCTGTGCTTTTTCTGCATCCATCATTACGCTCCTAATTAAAATGTATAGTTAGCAATTAGTCTATATTCTGACCAATCTAGACCTGGTGCAAAATCTGTTGGGAAGTTCCCTCTAAATCTTAAGTTTAAAGCTTTAGTCGCTTGATACTTGATATCAAAACCTGCTTCTTTTGCTGTCCACTCTGTACCTGGCTTATATGTGTTCTCTGAACCAATATCAAATGATGTATAGTAACCAGTTGCTTTAAGGTTCAGACCTGTCATTTCTTTCATATTATAGGTGGCTGCAACTTTTGTTGTTGCTGTATCAGCAAAGAACATATGTCTTGTAACCATTCCTTGTGTAAATGCTGGCATGCCACCCCATGGAGTAATAATTCCACCGTTCATAGCACCATCACTTGAATCCGTTTGTGAGTAGGCAACATAACCACTTAAGTTTCCAATAGATGTACCAATTTTACCAGCTATGTAATTACTGTCAACTTCACCAGCTAGTGCATCACCAATATCACTTTGGTTAATGTACTGAACAGAACCCTTCATTTTAATGCTGTCTGAAATGAGACAATTCCAACCTAGGTCAGCTTGAAGATATACTGCATTTAAAATGTCATGAGCATAATAATTCCATGCTTGAAGTTTAACGCCTTCAATACCTTTGTAAATAACTGCTGCAGCTGTTACACCGGCTGTATCATTTCCTTTACCCAGAGCAATAACACCTACATCTGCAAATTTGCCATTCGTACCCTCTTTGTAGCCTAAACCATAACCACTTTGTAATGATAGGGCACTAGGAGCTCCATAAACGTTACCAAATGTTCCTACTGTTTGCTTTGTAATATGTGCTAACGCCAGTGTAGTATTTTCGATATCATTGTTGTGTAAAACTGCTGCTTCAAAAAGGTTAGGAAGCATTCTTGCATCATCTGCACCAGCTAGTGGTGTGTTAAGTTTTTGACGACCTACTTTGATGTCAGTTTTCCCTGCTTTATATGTAAGGTATGCCTCACCTATAAATCCATAGTCTGCAAAACCATCACCATATAGTGATGGATCATAACTAGCACTACCTAGCACATCTTCAGACTTATCATGAATTCTCAAACCTTCAACAGCATAAAACTTTGTACCAAAGCTAAGACCATTCAACTCTGCACTGTCATAACCTAACCAACCACCTACGGCAAGTGAATTACGGTTATTTTCTAGAGAACCTGAGTAAGTTCTGTCAATATAAAATGCTCTAAGTTGTCCAGAAACCTTTCCTGTTGACTCTTTCTCTACTGCTGGTGCAGCTTCTACAGCTGGTTCAACAGCTGGCTCTACTGGGGCGATATTCCCACCTGCCATTATCATTGTTGATGCTACTACTGATAGCACTACTATTTGTTTCATAGTTACTCCTTATATATTTTAACATTTAGAGTGTAATTCATTAACGTAGCATTAACATAGCATTAACGAATCGACAAAAAACTATAGTATAGAAAATATTTTTTGTGTAGATTTGTGACAGTTTTTTGAGCTATTTTTATCAATTAGTATTTAACCAGTTGGTATCCCACCCCTTTAATTGTAACAATTAGGTCTTCATGGAGAACCTGTCTTACCCTATGAATCTCTGCTCTAATGATGGCATTGTCTACTGGATTATCATTCCAAACATAATGTCTTAGCATTTCAAAATCAATGACTCTTTTTTTATTTGCTGAAAATAGTTCCATAATTTGTGCTTGTTTTTGTGTAAGTACTTGTTCCTCTCCATCAAAGAGTAAGCATTTATTTTCTAAATCATAGCAGTACATTCTAGAAAGTTTTACAAGTCTTTTTGCTCTAACATCAGCTATTTTAAAGAGTCGTTCTATATGAAGTTTTAATTCCTGTAAATGAAAGGGTTTTTTTAAATAGTCATAACACCCTAGAGAGTAAGCTTGCGTGATTTGTTCAATCTCTGTAATTGCCGATATAAATATAGTAGGTACATGGATTCTTGATTCTTGTAATTTTTGAAGTAAAGTCAGTCCATCCATACCTGGAGTATTAATGTCAAAGATAAAGAGGTCGTATTGATGCTCACTTACATGAGCATAAACATCTGAACCATTGTCAAATACATCAACCTCATAACCTATATCTGTTAAATATTCTGCAATAGCACCTTGCAACATGAGTTCGTCTTCTAGAAGTAGTACTTGCATTAAGACTCCTTTTTAAAAGTATATGTGAAAATTGTTTGTGTATCATTTGAAGTTAAATCTATGTGTATATTTTCTTTTTGACAAATGGAATGTACAATTTCCAAGCCTAGACCAAACCCACCCTTGACATCATTTTCACGATTAAAAGCTTCAAAAATTGCTTTTGTGTCACGTATTTTAGGAGACTGGGTTATAAAACTTAATGCAATCTGACTGTTTTTTTCTCTTAATAATATCTCGACACTTGTACCTCTATTGGCAAATTTAATGGCGTTGGACAGATTATTGTCTATAATTCTTTGTAGCTTTTCTGGGCTCATGTAGACATACATTTCTTGCTCAATTTTTGGGATTATTGCATGCTTGTTACCTTTAGCTATTTCATAGAAAAAGTCTATTCTTTCTAAAAGAAATTTTGACATATTCACCATCTCTTTTTTATAGGCAAAACGGTCTTTTTTTACCATATAGCTCAAATCCTCATAGATATTTGCAATAATCTTACTCGCTGCTTCTATTTTACTTAAGTATCTATTGTCACCTTCTTTGAGTTTAAAGAGATCTATATGTGTCATAATAACAGACAAGGGTGTATTAATCTCATGTATAGAGTGTTTTATAAAGCTATCTTGAGCTTCGACCAAAGAGTTAGAAAAGTTTTTCTCCTTTGTAAGTAACTTATTTTTTTCATTAAGGTCTTTTGTTTTTGCTTCTACTTTTGTCTCTAAGGAGGTATTGAGTTCGGTGAGTGTTTCTTCACGTTTACGTATCATTGCAACCATATCATTAATATAAGAGACCATATTTTTAAATTCTAGTAAGCTTATCTCTTTTTTGTCTATGAGTAAGTGGGATGTTGAAGCTTTTTGAAAGAAGTTGGTAAATGTGTCTATTTCTCTTTTCAAAATATTATTTGCAAGGATGATCCCCATCATCCCAAAGGTAAATAAAATACTGAGTAAGAATATGATATCAATCATATATTTATTGAGTTTTGTCTTCAGTGCACGTCTTTGTTTTGCAATACTTTTTTCAATGTCATCTAAATAGACACCTGTACCAATCATCCAGCCCCAAGGTTTAAATGATTGTGAATAAGAGACTTTAGGGCTTAGTGAACCTGTTGTCGGTTTTAACCAAACATATTCAACAAAACCACCATCTTTTTGACGCGACACGGTGATAAGGTCTTTAATGACTTTGACACCATTACTGTCCTCAATGTTGTAAAGGTTCTTGCCTATGTTTTCTGTTTGCACAGGATCGGAGAGAACCACACCATTAAAGTCATAAATAAAAATATACCCCGTACCATCAGGACGTGCATAGAGTTGTTCAATAGCATTAAGTATTTGACTTTTTAAAATTTCTTCATCTTGCGATATATTTCTTTTATTATACATATATTCAATAAATTTTAAAACTCTTTGTGTGTCAAAAACAATGGTCTCTTTTTGGTTTTTAATATGTCTCTTTTGAATAATTTTAGCGTCGTCGTCAAAAGTATTGTACTCACCAAAAAAAACCATAGATACAAAAAGAACAATAAGTCCAAACATCATTGTCATCACAAAAATATGAATGCTGGCTATGGTTTTATTTTGAAAAAAAAAGATAATAATCATCCTTATTGAAAATTAATAACCATTATATAATAGTTTTCTATAAAACTTTAATACTTACACATATACTACTTAGATTTAATATTGCTAGTATGGCTTAGTGCGTAAAGTTTTATACTTCATTGTGTACTCTAAGGCTTACTAAAGTTTGCTTAGCTAGAATAACAAAAATCAATTTTATAGGAATTTAAAGTATGACAATTACAAATGAAAACTGTGTAGTAGGAATCGAGTACGAAGTTAAAGAAGCTGGAACAACAGAGGTTGTAGACTCAAACAAAGGTGGTCAGCCACTTGAATTTATTATTGGGAAAGGTCAAATTATTCCTGGTTTAGAGAAGGCACTGGTTGGTATGACTGAAGGTGAAAGTGGAGACATCATGGTAAATGCTGGAGAAGCATATGGTGATATAAACCCAGAAGCAATGCAAACACTTCCAAAAGATCAATTTGAAGGTGTTGACTTAGTAGAAGGTATGACACTTTACGGACAAGGTGAAGATGGTCAAACTGTGCAAGTGATTGTGAAATCATTTGACGATAAAGAAGTAAATGTTGACTTTAATCATCCACTAGCGGGTAAAGATTTAATGTTCTCACTTAGTGTACTTTCTGCAAGAGAAGCAACAGCTGATGAAATCTCATCTGGTGTTGTAGGTGGGCCAGCTGAAGAGGGTGGTTCATGTGGTACAGGTTGTGGTTGTCACTAAATCTTTCCATTTTACGGCATCTTTGACGAAACGGCTTCGTTTCGCTCAGTCACTTACTGTGAGTAAGCTCTTTCTCTTCACTCACGCCGTTTAGCCAAATCTACAGTAAACTGATAAGATTTGGCTCTTTCGTTCAATACCAACATTCAAACCAAATCTAACAACAACTAAAGCGAAACACTTTTGTAGTCATTAAAACTAACTTTTTTCATAAAAGTATGACAATTTGGCATATTTACTCCTAGACATGAACAATTCTAACTATAATCCCACTATGACAAACCTTACTACTTCACACATGCAATCTTACTTGCTCTTATTGTTGTTTTTAGTTTTATTTCTTTATAACAGTGTAAAGTACTATCGTTATTTTAAAAATAGAACCTTACTTAAACGCAGTAAAACACTTAAAAAAATAAAACGACTTTCTTGGTTTGAGTTTGAGCTTTTAACCATAGAACTATTTGTCGCCCTAGGTTGGAAAGTAAAAGGCAATGAAAAAAAAGGCGCAGATGGAGGTATCGATATATGGATAGAAAAGCATCATCTTTTTAAAAAAAATACAACAGCCATTGTACAGTGTAAGAAGTATGAAGATGCAAAAGTAACAGTCAAAGTGGTACGAGAAATGTATGGGCTTATGCATGAACACGGTGTCGATGAAGTCTATATTGTAACAACAAGTCAATTTACAAAAGAGTGTTATAGTTTTATTAAAGAGAAAAAAATTATTTTAATTCATGGCAATATCTTGGTACGATTAATTGCTAGAGTGACTTAAAAATGTATGCTTTTCGTTGTACATAATCCTAAATATGATAAAATACAAAAATTTATAAAAACAAAAGGATATTCATGTCAATTAGATGTGCATTTTTATTTCCAGGGCAAGGTTCTCAAGCAGTAGGTATGGGAAAAGATTTTTTTGACAATTCAGCAGTAGCAAAAAAAATGCTTATTGATGTGAGTACAAAAACAGGGATAGACTTTTCAGAATTACTTTTTCAAGAAACCCCTCTTTTAGGTCAAACCCAATACACGCAACCAGCTATTTTGTTGGTAGGTGCTATGGCACATCAGCTTTTTACAGATGCTACTGACATTAAACCAGTCTTGACTATGGGGCACTCTTTGGGTGAGTTTACAGCACTTGTAGCTGCAGGAGCACTAGACGCACTAGATGCTGTGGCACTTGTAAACCTTCGAGGGGAGCTCATGGCTAAGGCGTGTTCCACAGAAGCAGTGGGAATGCTTGTAAGTTTAGGACTTTCAGATGAAGCCGTAGAAGAAGTGTGTGAAGCACAAAGAGCTGCAGGTAAACAAGTATGGGCAGTCAACTACAATGCAGAAGGACAGATAGTTATAGCAGGTATCAAAACAGATCTTGAAGCACTTGTTCCTGTGCTCAAAGAGGCTGGCGCAAAAAGAGCGATGCTTCTAGACATGTCTGTGGCATCTCACTGTCCATTGCTAGAGAGTGCATCTGCACCATTAGAAGCAAAACTCAAAGAGATGCTTAAAGATGAGTTTATAGCACCTGTGATTTCAAACGTAACTGCTAAGCCTTACAGTACAAAAGCAGAAGCACTCAATTTACTGCCTCAACAACTTGTAAAACCTGTACTTTACAAACACTCTATGGCAAACATAGACGATGAAGTAGACTGCTACATAGAATTTGGACATGGTAATGTGCTCAAAGGACTTAACCGTAAAGCGACAAAAAAACCACATTTTAATGTGAGTGATATGGCTTCATTGGAAGCTACCATTGCAGCCATCAAGGAACTAGATGTCTAAGATAGCCATTATGGGGGCGATGCCTGAAGAGGTAGAGCCTATTGTTGAGAAGTTACAAGATGTCAAACGTACAGTATATGCTGCAAATACCTACTATGAGGGTACGTATAATGGTCATGATGTGGTTGTTGCTTACTCCAAAATAGGTAAGGTGTTTGCCACACTGACAGCCACTGTACTTTTAGAAAAGTTTGGTTGTGAAAAGTTACTTTTCTCTGGTGTCGCTGGGGCTATTTCTGATGAGCTTAACATTGGTGATCTTATCATCGCAGATGGGCTTTGTCAACACGACTTAGACATTACAGCATTTGGTCATCCTTTTGGGTATGTACCAGAGGGTGAAGTGTGTATTCCCACAGATGTAATATTGCGTAATGTAGCTAAAAAAGTAGCAGCATCTAAAGGGCTTGTACTTAAAGAAGGTGTCATTGCAACGGGTGATCAGTTTGTGGCAAACCCTGAACGTAAAGAGTGGATAGGTTCAACATTTGAAGCTTCTGCGTTAGAGATGGAAGGGGCTTCTGTTGCCGTGGTATGTTCATCTTTAGAAGTTCCATTTTTTATATTACGCGCTATATCTGACAGTGCAGACATGGATGCAAGTTTTAACTTCGATGAATTCTTAGAGTCATCTGCAAAAATATCGGCTGATTTTATTTTATCAATGGTAGATGCTATAGAATAATTGGTCTTTAATTTGTTGCTATTTCCAATGATTTGGATTGTGGCTTTGTTCTTTTTTCATTTTTTTAGAAAAAACGAAACAAAAAATCGTCGTTCCTCTCAAATCGCTCTGCTTGTAAGGGTGTTCGGAATGACAAGGCACACTATCGTGTGATTAATGAGGAAAGATGTATGGATAATGTAGACAGACGAAGAAAAGGTAAGACCATCCCTATGAGTAAACGTCTGCTAAAAGTCATAGGCAAGACCAATGCAGAGTTTAGGCTTGTAGGTGAGGGGGACAAGGTACTTGTAGGGCTAAGTGGTGGTAAAGACTCTTTAGCGCTCATACATGCGCTCAAACATGTACAAAGACACGCACCCTTTAAATTTGAGTTTGAAGCGTGTACTATTAAGTATGGTATGCCAGATGAGCACTACGCGTTTCTAACGAAACACTGTGAAGAGTACGAAATAACACACCATGTGTTTGATACCAACATTTTTGAAGTCTCTCAAGATGCCATACGTGAGAACTCTTCTTTTTGTAGCTACTTTTCACGTATGAGAAGAGGGGCACTTTACAGTTACGCTGAAGAACATGGTTTTAACAAAGTAGCCTTAGGACATCACTTTGACGACACGGTAGAGAGCTTTTTTATGAACATGTTTTACAACGGAAGCATGAGAGCTCTAGCGCCCATCTACAAAACAAATAGAGGCTTTCACCTCATACGCCCACTCATACAAGTAAGAGAACGTCAACTACGTGACTTCGCAGATGACAACAACCTAAGAGTCATAGGAGACGAAGCCTGCCCAGCCATGCTAAAAGATGTCAAAATGCCTCATGCTAGAGCTAGCACCAAAGCATGGCTAGCAGAATTAGAAGCAGACAACAAAGACATGTTTAAGATGTTTAAAGCCTCATTTAAACACATACACGATGACACCTTCTTAGACCCAGAACGTTGGGATAGGGATGATATTTAAATATTCCATTTATTTTGATATACTAAAAATATATATGGAGGTTTTTATGACAAAGAATTATATTCTTAATAAATTATTAGAACTAAAACCTATATTAAAAAATGAAGGTTTCACCATAGTAGGAATATTTGGTTCATATGCAAGAGGAGACTATCAAAATCAAAGTGATATTGATATTTTATATACTCTAACTGATCCTCGCAAGTTTACTAAAATAAATGGGGGCTTTGGTGCATTTACAAAAATAAAAGAAACAAAAGAGTTTTTGGCAAAAGAATTTGGAAAAAATATTGACTTTGTCGATAAAGATTCATTAAGTCGTACAGGTGAAAAATATATATTGAGAGATTTAGTGAATGTCTAGTAAGAACTTGGCAAAAATAGAATTTATTTTAGAAATGATAGAAAATATAGAAATAGTATGTAAGAGACATAGTGGAGTGAATGAAGCATTAGATGATCAATTTGAAGGACGTGCAGCAATACTTATGTTTCTTCTTCAAATTGGGGAGTCTCTTCAAAAGTTAGATTTTGATGATATGTCTAAATATAATCTTGATAGAGAGATTAAAGGTGCCTATGATGTAAGAAATTTTATAGCACATGATTATGAAGGTGTAAATATTGTAGTGATTGAAGATATTTTGAAAGATAATCTACCTGAATTAAAAATAAAAATGCAAAAAATTTTTGATACTTTTCCTGAATAGTACACATGCACGATGACACATTTTTAGACCCATAACGTTCGGATAGGGATGATATATAGCTATTTACATTTATGATGTTTTGTGCTAGAATTGTGTTTGAAGAGATAGCATATGCTCCCTCTAAGTGTTTTACTATTTGTTAAGGTATCGTAAGATTGCCAAAACAATAGCGAGTACGAGGATTATGAGATCCATTGTATTCACCTACTTTCTCAGTTATGATTAACTGTGAAACTTCAAACAACAGTTGTCGCTGTTGTCTTGAAGACAACTAGTCGAACTGCATCACAATGATACATTAACATTTCCAACCACTCATCAAAATCTTTCAAATTGTCATGTTTTTAGATATTTCTTCATCTTCTAAAAACTCGTTATAATCTAACTAATATATTCTAGGGAGAAAAATTTGGAATTAGTGTATTTATGGGTTGAAGATTATAAGAATATACATAAACAGGGGTTTAACTTTTCTCCTCGATTTAATTGTAAGTATAATGAAGATAGTAATGAATTGACTATAGATAAGAATGAAGACTACATAGAAAACTTTTTTGGTGACAATATTAATGTAACGGCTATTGTTGGTAAGAATGGGAGTGGGAAGAGCACTTTACTTGAAATAATAGCACTGTATAAATTTGAATTGAAAAGTCACTTTTTAAAAAACACAAAGTTGGTTTTAGTTTATGAAGAAGATAATGTAATTTATCCTATGATAGGACATAAGCATTTGCATGATTATATCTTGCTCCCTAAACAAAGTATAAAAAATAACATAAATATAAAAGTTAAGACCGAAAGTACTTCGAAAAATTTATTTATTTTAAGCATGTTTAGTAGTGGATTAGCTGATTTTAGCGATCAAAATAATGATTACAATTCTTTAAAATCTGGTAAGTATGATCAGTTTTATAATGGTTTATATATTAGTTACCAAAACCCTGAAGAATCTATTAGAAATATTGAACAATACAAAAAATATACTGATTGCTTATTAAAAGACAGTCACTTATTTGATTTTTTTAATGAAAAGTTCATCTTTGATGGTTTTAAAATTGTAGTTGATTTTTCATATCGTTTTAGATTTGATGTGAATTTTGAAGATCTACAATCTAAATTGGTAGATTTACATTTAGAAGATTCGATATTTAACCAAAGAACTTTAGCTGATATTTATGAAAGTCAAGATGCTAATGGTAATTACAAAGAATCTTATATTTTTGAGACTAAAAAATTAAATTTCTTTAAATATATTTCTTTATATTTTTTAGATGAGTTATTGGGTATATTTACAAATTTATTTTCAGATTTTCAAGAAAGAATTAGAAAAGAGTTGATATTCGGATTTATAAGTAGGTTAAAAAATAATATAAATAATGATTCCAAACGTATGACATTGGAGAATTATATTGAATTGCTTAAAGTTTGTACTCATGAGCTAGAAGAGATAAGAGAGTTTGTCTCTACTGATAATATATCAAGTCATTTACCTTATATTGAGAAAGAATTTTACGAATATTATTATGACAAATTAAAAATTTTGAAGCACTATAAGTTATTGTATGAAATTTATAATAATTTAATCTCAGAAAACCAGAGTGGTGAATTGAATTTCACTAGTTTAATTTATCAAGTTAATGAGTCTAATATCAAGCGCACACTGAACAAAATCAATAAAAATAATTTTATACAAGATTTATATCAGCAGAATATACTTAAGTTAAATTATATAAATACTCAAAGTAATTTGACATATAATTTTTTAAGTACAGGAGAAAAACAGTTTTTTAATTTTTTAGTAAATTTTACTTATACAGTTTTATATTCTCCAAATGATGATTTAAAACATATGGTTATTTTTTTAGATGAAGTAGATTTATCCTTACACCCAAAATGGCAAAAAGAATTATTCAATGCATTGATGAGTTTATTAAATAAGATAAAAAGAATAAACTCTGTTGTCAAAATACATTTAATTATAACTTCACATTCTCCATTTTTACTTTCAGATATACCTAAAAAAAATGTTGTTTTCCTTCATGATGGAGTACAGGATAAAGGTATAAAACACAAACAAACCTTTGGACAAAATATTCATACGTTATTAAGTGACAGTTTTTTTATGGATGATGGTCTTATGGGAGAGTTTGCAAAAGAAAAAATAAACGAAGTCATAAAACAACTTAGTAGAAAAGGACGTATATCAAAAAAGAATAAAGAATTTTGTAAAAGTATAATTGAAATTGTCGGTGAGCCATTTTTGAAAAGTAAACTAGAAAAAATGTATGAAGTAAAATTCCCAAAAACTCAAGAAGAAAAAATTGCAGAGTTAAAAGCAGAGTTGGAAAGGCTTGAAAATGGTTCAGATAAAACTTAATCAAGCACTTTTAGACAAGCATATATTAAAAATAGTACCTAAAATTAAAGTCAATATTGCAGCGATAGGGAGAGAAGGTCTGAGTGATGAAACGGTAAATTGTTTAAACCATTTGGACAATGAAAAAGAAATTCAAAATTTACTCAGTGCAAATTCATTTCAATTAAAATTGTATATAGCATTTTTTCAAGATAAATATCCCACTAGTATTGGAATGGCAAATCAAAAAAAAGAAGATTGGAATGAGCTATACAAAATATTGAGAGAAAATATTTTTGAGCAAGAGTATAAAAATTGGGGTACTAGAACAACTTATGGAGCATACGCTTTTGTAGAAACACTAGGGTTGAAGAGTTGCCCTTACTGCAACCGAAACTATACTTTTACCGTAAATAATAAAAACGGTAAATTACGTCCTGAAATAGATCATTTTTACCCAAAATCTGTTTATCCATTTTTAGCTATGAGTTTTTATAACCTAATTCCTAGCTGTCAAATATGTAATCATACTAAAAGCAGTAAAGTAAAAGAAAATTTGGAAAATCCTTATGATATGAAAGAAGGAAGTTATAGGTTTACATATATACCTAATAGTATAGATTTTACTGCGATAGAAAATGAAAAATATAACTTTGCTAATTTTGAGATTGACATTAATGGAAATGAGGGCAATATAAAGCTTTTCAAACTCGAAGAACTTTACAGACAACACAAAGACGTAGTATTGGAACTGCTCATTAAAAAAGTATATTATCCGGAGAGTTATATTAAAGAGTTAGAAGGTTTTGGATTTGCTAAAGATGAAATCTATAGATATCTCTTTTCAAATTATAATCAAGAAGAAGATTTTCATAAACGTCCACTCTCGAAACTCATAAAAGATATTTCAGAAGAACTAGGATTAACATGAAATATAGCTATAATTCACAAAATAAAAAGAGAAACTAGATATGAACACATTCACAACCACAACCACCGGTCGCATAGACAAAATCTTAGCAGAAACACTAGAGGTCAGCCGTAACCAAGTAGAAAAGCTCATTAAAGATGGGTTGGTGTCTGTGAATGGTAGGACTATTGTAAAAACAAGTTTTAAAGTAGTGGAGGGTGATGAGATAGCATATGTGTTTAAAGAGGCAGAAAAACGTGTTGCACCTCCCATAGACTTTGATGTGGAAGTGTTGTATGAAGATGAGTATTTGCTAGTAGTCAATAAACCTTCTGGGCTTGTGGTGCATCCTGCGCCTTCGGTGAAAGAACCTACGCTGGTGGACTGGCTTATACACAAAGGTATTTCACTTTCGACCATTAGTGGTGAAGAGCGTCATGGTATAGTACACCGCATAGACAAAGAGACTACTGGAGCTTTGGTAGTGGCAAAAGACAACAAAACCCATGAAAAGCTTAGTGAACAGCTACAAGATAAGAGTATGGGACGTTATTATCTAGCGTTGATTGATTGTCCACTCAAAGATGGTGTAGTGGTCAATAAACCCATAGGTAGAAACCCAAAAAACAGACTCAAAATGGATGTGGCTCAAGATGGTAGAGATGCAAAAACTGCTTTTGTGAAGCTCTTAGACACGGCACATGGTACAGAACTCATAGCAGCTAAACTTTTTACAGGAAGAACGCACCAAATACGTGTACATTTGAACACTTTAGGCAGGCACATCCTAGGTGATGATTTATATGGCTTTAAGACCAAAAGAGATAAAATACCACGAGTTTTTCTGCATGCATATTTGCTCTATTTGACACACCCACACAGTGGTGAAAAGATGGAGTTTAAAGCACCAATTTTTAATGACATGACAGACTATATGTATAAATATTTTGATCAAGGTATACTCAATGAAAAAATTAACCCTCTCACTCTTGGTAGTAACTTCAATCATCTTTAGTGGATGTGGTACTATAAAAGGTGCCATCATTTACGAAAAAGACAGAACGTTAGAGACCATCACTCAGGTACGTGCACTGCCTATGCAAACCTCTGTAGGTTTTGAATGGAAAAAACTAGAAGATAGCCGTATCCATGGTGTAAACATCTATAGAGGGTACCCATCTCAAGGTACTCTAGGCTTTAAAAGGGTAGGGTCAGTAGACAGTGTGTATGCCACACACTTTGTAGATAACACTGCTAAACAAAATACAGAGTACGTTTATACTTTTACGACATTTAGTTTAGGAAAAGAGTCTAACCATGGTGCACTTTTAAATGTAAAAACAAGAACAGCAGAAGCAGGGGTAAGTTTTGCGCAAGTAATACAAGTTGCACCTACTGTTGTAAAGCTTTTGTGGCGTCCACATGCGAACCAAAGTGTGAACAGATATATCGTTGAGCGTTCTATGAATAACAGCCAATGGAAAGCCATAGGAGAGGTTAAAGGACATATAGCAGCTGAGTATGTCGATACCTTTATCCACTCTGGGAATCACTATAAATACCGTATTATCGCTAAACGTTATGACAATGCTTTGATGCAGCCTAGTAAAACTATGGCTATTTCACTTTAGGATAGATAGTGCCACATTTAAAAATAGGATCGTTTGATACCAGTAGAGTCGCTCAACGTTTAGGAAAAAGTGAACTTATGACATTTCACGCAAAGTCACTTACAAGTTCAGATGAGATTATAGGTATAGAACATCTTGGTGAAGAGTTTTTACTTCAAATAAAAGAAGATGAGAAAGTATGTCTACTTAAATATGACAAAGTGACCAGACCGCTTAAAGTCAATATACTCAAAGAGGCATTGTCAAAAGTGTCAACTGAACTGGACTTAGAGATTTTAAGTTCAAATATAGCCATATCAAATACAAAAGCACCACTTTCCTCAAAGTACTTTAAAAAAATTGAAGATTTTGATCATATTATCTATACAAAGAAGAAAATTTCTGTTGAGGTGGGTTTTGGCTCTGGAAAACATTTACTCTATCAGGCACAACAAAACCCAGATACGCTCTTTATAGGGTTGGAGATACATACACCTTCTGCGCAACAGGTACTCAAGCAAATAGAGTTACAAAACTTAGAAAATGTATGGGTTGTCAACTATGATGCAAGGCTGTTTTTAGAGATGTTGCCTTCTAATATTTGTGAAAAAATATTTGTACACTTTCCTGTTCCATGGGACAAAAAGCCTGCTAGAAGGGTGATAAGTAAAAGCTTTTTAGATGAGTCTATGCGTGTGCTTAGTCCAAGAGGACGCTTAGAACTTCGTACCGACTCAGATAAATACTTTTGGTACGCGTTAGAAACGTTTTTCTCTGTACCCAAAACAGAGGTTGAAGTACGTAAAAATGAAGACTTGGAAATTACTTCTAAATATGAAGCACGGTGGAAACGTCAAGAAAAAGACATTTACGATGTGTATGTACGCTCTAAAGAAGTCTCCAAAGAAAAAAATAGAGCATGGGACTTTAATTTTAATATTGTAAAATATAGAAATGGACTTGAATCTAGATTATCAAAAAAAGCATTGGTGTTTGATGACTATTTTGTGCACTTTGAAAGAGTCTTTAAAACAGAAGATGATACCTTACTGATAAAGTGTGCTTTTGGCTCTTTTGATAGACCAGAACACAAATATATTATGATAAGTAAAACATCGTGTAGA
Source organism: uncultured Sulfurovum sp. (assembly GCA_902727855.1). Lineage (GTDB taxonomy): Bacteria > Campylobacterota > Campylobacteria > Campylobacterales > Sulfurovaceae > Sulfurovum. The sequence goes on along the minus strand of CACVAS010000147.1, from coordinate 153,480 downwards.
TACTTTGTGTCACCTCCTGTTAAAACAGAAGTGAACCACAAAGCACACCAGAAAATAATGGAGTTATTGAATGTCTAATGTTATTTCAGCTTCACATCTGAGCCTTTCGTATAATAATGGTGAGCATGAGATTATTAAAGATGCAAGTTTTAATATAAAAAAAGGTGACTTCGTTTTTATAACCGGACCTAGTGGTTCAGGAAAATCAACACTTTTAAAAGCACTTTATGGTCAACTCAAAGCATCTGAGGGAAACCTTGTGGTTGGTGGTATTGATTTAGCGAATACTACTCCTAAAAAACTACAAGAGCTACGTACACACTTGGGTATTATATTTCAAGACTATAAGCTTGTCAATGAATGGACAGTTTCTAAAAATGTTGTTTTACCTTTGATGATAGCTGGTTATTCGGTCGATGTACAAAATACACAAGCACAAAGACTCTTAAATCATGTCAAGTTAGCTGACCATGCAGACAGGTATCCTCTGGAACTCTCTGGTGGGGAACAACAACGTGTAGGTGTTGCACGTGCTTTATCTAAAAACCCAGTGGTTATCTTAGCAGATGAGCCTACGGGTAACCTTGATGACTATTCATCAAATGTTATTTGGGATTTGATGGAGAATGCATGTGAACAACTTGAAACAACGGTATTGGTTGTGACACACAAGATACCATCGGTTTTTTCTTTGCCTTATAGACATTTCATTATAGAAAATGGAGGTATTTATGAAGTTCATTAAAAACCATTTAATGTTTATCATGCCTTTGATAGCTATATTGTTTGGAATTGAGTTTTATTTGGTTTTTGACCGTACGACGGACTCTTACGAGCAAGGACTTAAAGACGGCTATTCTATGTTACTTGTAAGTAAAGAGCCTGTAGAGCTTTCAAGTTTACAAATACTCAATAAACATGTCAAAAGCTCAGAACAAATAGAGCGTAAAAACATAGTCTCAAAAATAGCCAAAGGTGTGAGTAAAAGTTCTTCAAAAGAGATACTCTCTTCACTGCCATACTTTTACACGCTTAGTTTAGATGCATATTTAGATACCTCCGTTTTAGAAGAGATAAAGAATGATCTAGAAGCCGATGAAAAAATACAAAAGGTAGAGACATTTGGAAGTAGCTATAGTTCGTCTTATAGACTGTTTTCCTTCATTAAATTTATCTTAAAAATGTTTATAGGATTCATGGCAATGATAAGCCTTTTCCTCATTATTAAACAGATGGAAATATGGAAATACGCACATGAAGAGCGTATGCAAGTGATGGAGATTTTTGGTGCACCTCTCATGTTGCGTTCAGGGGTACTGTTTAAAGTAGCCTTGATAGATGCTTTTGTTGCTACTATTATTACCACGCTTTCGTTCCTTTTTATTAAGTATCAGTGGGCAGTTAACAGTGGCATAGATATTTTGGTACAAAACCAACCAGCGCTTTTTGAACTGTTAGATGTTGCTATTTTATTGGCATCTTCTTTATTTATTGTTAGTGTGGCTGTATTCTTTGTGGTATTGACAATGAAAGGGATAGAAGAGTGAGATTTTTAATTGTTTGGGTTCTAGTATTTACTTCTGTACTCTATGCTGAAAGTACAAGTAGTAAAATAAAGAGTTCTAAACAAGATTTGTCAGCTACGAACAGTGCAAAGAAAAAAGCCAGTAAAAAACTAGACAAAATTGCAAATCAAATCAAAAGTGCAGAAGTTGATATAGAAAAAATTGATGCTAACTTAGAGCATCTTTCTGAAGAGTATGCAAAGTACGAAAAAGAGTATAACGGTTTAAAGTCTGAACTTGGTGCTTCAGAAGAAGTGCTTATGCTTACAAGTACAGAGATAGCTAAAAAACAAGAACTTTTTGTCTCTTTACTCTCTAAACAATTTTCTGTGATATTGGCTATGGAGCAGATTGGTACACCTACACAAAACTCTATCATCTCTTATGAAGTCTATAAGGCATATAAAAAGCACAATGCTCAAGAGTTAGAAGTATTGAAAAAAGACATCTCTGGACTTGAAAAAAGTAAGCAAAGTAAAGTACTTGAACAGAGAAAACTTAAAAAGTCTATTGCTGTGATTGAAAAGAAACGAGATGCCTATACACAGGAAAAACTTGCAAAAGAGAAAACACTTTTAAAACTTGCTAAAAATGAAGAAGTGTATGAAAAAAAATTAGATGCTTTGGTTAATAAACAGAGTTCATTAAGAAATACGTTGGCAAAACTCAATATTTTACATAAAAAAGAGGTGAAGAAGTCACGTAAACGTGCTAAAGAAAAAAGAGAAGCCATTCGCTTAGAAAAAGAGCATAAACGTAAAGTACGTAAACTTAAAGCTTTAGCAAAAAAGAAGGCAAGAGAAGCAAAAGAAGCTGTAAAACGAGCCAAGACAGATAAAGCTAAAAAAGCAGCCAGACTAGCGGCAAAAAAGGCAAAAGAAGCTTCACGTAGAGCACAAACAAAAGTCTATAAAAAAAGCCCTAAAGTAAGGAAAGTACACTCATCGTATAAAAAATCAAAGACATATGCCTATAAGGGTAATAAGACAATTTCACCTTTGGCTGGTGCAAAACTCATTAAAAAATTTGGTACGTATATAGATCCTATCTATAAAATTAAAATTTTCAATGAGTCCATTACACTTAAGGCGCCATCATCTAATGCTAAAGTCAAAAATATTTTAAATGGTAAGGTTGTGTTTGCTGGTAAAAGTAGTATGTTAGGGAAAGTAGTCGTAGTTGCACATAGTGGTAAGATGCATACAGTGTATGCTGGACTGTCAAAAATTGCACCCAACATTCAAGTAGGTTCTAAAATAAAAAAAGGGTACATTGTAGGTAAAGTTGCTAGTAAGTTAATGTTTCAAGCAACAAAAAACTCTAAGCACATTAACCCACTTAAGCTCATAAAGATTTAAATCTTTTTAAATCTATAGATTTACTTGACATTAAAAATATTTTCAGTTAGAATCTTCTTTAATTTAAGGTAATTTTTTAACCTATTTTCTAAAGTATTAAGGAACTATATACTATGTCTCGTAAAATGTTAGCTGCATCATGTCCTATTTCTGCTCGTAGAGTAGATGCCAATATGGTCAGAATTATATCACTACAAGTAGCACTCTTTACCATGCTGTTTCTTTACACAAATGCACTCTCTTTTGCTTTAGTACTTTTGTTCGATTTTGCCGTAAGAACGTTACGCTATGCAAAGTTGAGTCCATTTAATTTTGTGGCACATTTTATTTTATCTACTTGGGGAGTAGCCCCAAAGCTTTGTGATGAATCACCTAAGCGTTTCGCGCTTTATTTGGGACTTATTATCTCTTTTATTTTAGTACTTTTACTGAGTGCTGGTCTTAGTATGTTAGCTACGACATTGGCTACAATTTTACTTGTGTGTGCACTGTTTGAAACACTATTCGATTTTTGTATAGGATGTAAGATATACTACGCCATAGAGTTAGCAAAAGGATTTTTGAGCGATGATAGGAATTTCAAATAAGACAGTCTATGCAGTTGCAGCAATGCAAGAGCTAAGTAAACATCAAAATGGTAATGTTCTAAAAATTAAAGAGATTGCAGCCAATGCAAACATACCACAAAACTTTTTAGAACAGATACTGCTTGAACTTAAAAAGAAAAGTCTTTTAACCAGTATTAAAGGTGCTTACGGTGGCTATAAACTCTCTTGCGATTTAAAAGATGTGACATTAAAAGATATTATATTGATACTCGAATCAGACAGTTTTTCAGATGTGTGTAAAACAGATGATCCGGGGTTAAGATTATTTTGGGATGATGTGAGAAATAAGATTACAGAGGCTTTTAACATACCCTTATCTGAACTTAAAAATTATCAACTGCAAGCAAATAAAGTACTCAACTATACGATTTAGGAAACCATATGAACAACAAGACAGACTTTAATCACTTCAATACACTACTTGTGCAAAATGTTGGCTCTAAAGTAGGCCCCATAGCACCGACCATCACACCCTCAGCAGCGTTTGGTTATGAAGATGCCGAGCAAGCAGAAGGGATATTTTCTGCACAGGTCAATAAGCCACTGTATGCAAGGGTAGGAAACCCAACCAATGCAAAACTTGAGTCCATAGTAGCAAAAGTAGAAGGTGGTTTTGGTGCTATAGCAACCTCTTCAGGCATGGGTGCTATTTCCATGGTATGTACTGCATTTTTATCTGCAGGCGATGAAATACTTTGTATAGGTGGTTTTTTTGGCGGTACCTATTCACTCGTCAATGAGACCCTTTCACGTTTTGGTGTGAGCAATAGTTTTTGTGAAGTCAATGATTTTACACATATAGAGAATAAGCTAAAAAGTGGCGTAAAAATGGTTCTTTTTGAATCTGTAGGTAACCCCTCTTTAACTTTGCCAGATGTGCAAGGCATTATAGACCTTTGTAATCAGTATGATACCCTCGTGATGATAGACAATACGGCTACGCCACTACTTTTAAGACCACTTGAAATGGGTGCAGATATTGTGGTACATTCAAGTACTAAAAATATGTCTGGACACTCTGCTGCACTTGGAGGTATAGCTGTCTTTAGAGAAGTAGACCCGCAAGATGATAAACTACTCCATGAGAAGTATGCAGATGTGCATAAAATTGTTAAAAAAATGGGCAAAAAAGCGTTTATACCTATTTGTAAAAAAAGAGCGATTCGTGACTATGGTATGACCGCCAATGCCTTTGGCTCATTTATGACTATGATAGGCTTAGAAACCCTCTCTTTACGTGTAGAAAGAGTCAATAAGTCTGTAGAGACCATAGCCAATCAATTAGAGCAAAAACTTCCTAAAGGGGTAACGGTTAACCACCCATGTTTAGTGTCTAGCCCTGATAATGCACGTTACCTCTCTGACTTCCCAGATGGTTGTGGACCTCTACTCACTTTAGATTGTGGTACAAAAGAGAATGCCTTTAAACTACTCAATGCACTTATTCTTGTCACACAAACAGCAAACATAGGAGACAACAGAACCCTAGCACTACATATGCAAAGTACCATTTACTCTGACTTTGATGCAGAGACACGTAAGTTTTTAGGTGTCACAGATGGCTTAATACGCGTCTCCATAGGCTTAGAAGACCCAACGGTTATCGCTGAAGACTTTTTAGAAGCTGCACAAGAGCTTTAGATTTTAGATTGGTCATCAGCTACAACTGTTGAATTTTTATAAGAATAAAAAGATGCGAATATCTTTCAAATAGTCAGATTTCTTTGATATATTAATAGTAAAAAAGAGATCAATAGTAGGAGATTTTCTCCTCTAATAAATAGTTAGTCATAAAAAGGATTACATATGCTAAGTAAAATAAAAGAAATGCTTCAAGTGAAAGCTCCACTTATTGAAAAGGCCTTTCAAAGTCCTGTTGAAATATTAAAATTCTCAGAACTTGAAAGCTTGACTTTATCTAAATTACCTACTGAATTTAAGTCATTGTATTTAAGTAGCAATGGTTTTAAAGAAAATGAATATGCAAACTTGTTTTATGGATTCTCATTTTCTTCTATTGAAAAGATCATTTCAAAACTAGGGATGATTGAATCATCTAGTAATGACTCTCTTCAATATGCTGATAAAGGAATTAAACGTGAATATACATTTAGTAACAAACGTATTCCATTTGGAGATGATAATGGAACTTCCTTATTATGTATTGATTTAGATCCAACCGAAGATGGAACCTATGGTCAAGTTATCTTATTAGATTATGATATGAATGTTGCACTTAAGTTAAATAACTCTATTCAAGAATTAGTAGATCAATTTGAAGAAGAGTTAGAAAACAATAAGTATTCTCTTCAAGAGGATGCATTGGAAGATGGTGTGCATTGGCTAGAACCTATTAGAGAGTTAGACCCAATAAATTGGTTCAATTCCCCACGTTGGCAGTATGTCAACGAAGCTCTTAAAAATAGCTAATACAGACAAGGATACCAATAATCTAACTCACTATTGTATCTCTTACAGAATTTCCTCCCCATCTACCAACACAGATGAGACTTCCTTAGTATGTAAAATAGTCCAAAGGGCTATTTCTTCTTCTCTTTTGGGTGTCTCTGGTAGCGTGAGTACTGCAAAATCTGCAGATTTTTCTTTTTCAATGCGTCCTATGTTTAAACCTAGTATGTCTGCTGCGTTTGAGGTGACAGACTCTATGAGTTTGTTTGCCAAAATGTCTATAGGGATTTCTTGGTGTAACATGAGTGAAGCACGTAGTTCATCGAAGATATTTAAGGAGTCATTTGAGCTGAGTCCATCGGTGGCTACAGAGTAGTTGATGCCTAAATCATGAAGTTTTTCTAAAGGAAGTCTTCCACACCCTAGGTATCTGTTTGAACGTGGACAATGTGCGATAGAATGATTTTTAGCAGCCAAAATTTCTAGCCCTCTTGTCTCTATTTGTACCGCGTGGGTAAAATGGGTAGGGTAGGAGTCAAAGGCGTGTAGAAACTCAGGTATAGTTGTAACTGGTGTAGTCGTGTTGAAATATTTTTTAAAAAAACCTTTGAGTTCTCCCTCACCATACTCTAGCCACTCTTTTTCCGCTTGTGACTCTAAAAAGTGAGCTGACAAAGGGAGGGTGTGTTGTTTAGCCAAGTTCACAGCCCTTTGCAAAATAATAGGGTGTACTGAATAGGGTGAATGAATGGCAATCGCAGGCGTAATGCGTGAACTCTCTTCACAAGACATGGAAGCATTGACACGTTCAGTAAAATCACCGTAGAGCATGTCTGCATACTGTGCGTTTGAGCCTATAAGTTCATTGAAAAAAACAACTCTTTGAGGTGTTCTTTCACAGACTTCAAGTTCATTCCCAAAACTGGAAATGGCGCCAAATGTAGTGATGCCAGACCGTATCATTGCATTACATTGCTCTTGCATGATGGCATTGTTACATGCCCCAACAAGGTCTTCTCTATGTTCAATGACTGAGTCAAGCCAAGGCATGAACGAGCCATATTTAAGCGATGTTTTATTGGCAGAAAACTCTAGGTGTACATGGGTATTGATGAAACCAGGGTAGAGTACGGAGTTGGGTTTAGTTTGTATGGTTTGTGCATCTGGATATTTCTCTTTTAATGTTTCTACGGTGTCTATCTCTTCTATTTGTGTCGTAAATGCTATGGCTTTTGATTTTATAAAACCTTTGGGTGTATAGATGAAGTCTGCTTCTATTATTTTCATTTTGCCTCATTTTTAGGGGTTGTCTTTAATATATTACGATAAAATGATACCTAAAAATATAGATAAGGTAAATGAATGAAAATAGTTGTTATCCAAGGTCCAAACTTAAATATGCTAGGTGTGAGAGAACAAAATATTTATGGTCCAATGAAATTAGAAGATATCCATGCACAAATGAGAGCATTTGCAGAACAAAATAGTATTGATATAGAGTTTTTTCAATCAAATCTAGAGGGTGAAATGGTAGATAGAGTGCAAGAGTGTATGGGAGATGCAGATGGTATTATTATTAATCCAGCGGCTTACACACATACTTCAATTGCTCTGCGTGATGCTATAGCAGCAGTGCAGATACCAACACTTGAAGTGCATCTTTCAAACATTTATCAAAGAGAAGAGTTTAGACATACTTCACTCACTGCACCTGTATGTTCAGGACAAATTTCAGGTATGGGACCATTTGGGTATCATTTAGCAATGGTTGGAATGACACAAATTTTAAATGAAGTCAAAATGATGAAAGAGCAACAAGCTAAAGCACAAGCATAAACTTGTACTAAAAGGGCAAAGGATAAACATGAACTATATGCTTAAAGATGAAAATGCTATCTACTATGAGTGTGGCTATAGTTGTGACAATGCCCTTTATATACGTTTAGGTTTGGAAGCCTATTTTATTACAGACAGCCGTTATACCATTGATGCTGATGAAAACGTCATGGACGCAGAAGTAGTGATTGATGGTGACTTGTACGGTAGAGCTCAAAAAATACTTAAAAAGAACAAGATTAAAAAAATAGTATTTGATCCTAAAGAGTGGTCCGTTTCTGGGTTTGAAAAAGTAAGTCAAAATGTAAAGATTACTTTTAAACCAGAACTTGACTTCTCCCATAAAAAACGCATCATTAAATCGGATGAAGAGCTTAAAATAGTTGCTAAAGCAGCAAAACTTGGTGCAAAAGCTTTTAAACATTTGGCAAAAGAGTTTCGTACCAATGGTTTTGGTAAAGATGAATATACTTTAACCCACGTGGCTAAAGGTATTTTAGGTGACTTTGGAAAGTATACATTGAGTTTTGACCCTATTGTTGCCATAAACCATAATGCAGCCAAGCCTCATGCAACACCTACTGCTACGAAGTTAGAAAAGAATGATTTACTCTTAGTAGATGCAGGGTTGAAATACAAACGTTACTGTTCAGATAGAACGCGCACTGTGCAAGCTGACAATTATTTTATGTTTGATACACACCAAAAGTATAAGCGTAAAAAAATACAAAAAGCGTATGATACTGTGCTGAAGGCACATGACAATGCCATTGCTAAAGCGCGTTCAGGTATGAAAGCTAAGAAGGTAGATGCTTTAACTAGAGACATCGTTGAAAAGGCTGGTTATGGTGAGTATTATGTGCATTCTACAGGACATGGCGTTGGTTTAGATATTCATGAGATGCCGTATATTTCTAAAAAGTCCAATACGATTATTGAAGATGGTATGGTTTATACGATTGAACCAGGTATCTATATACCCAATGAGTTTGGTATACGTATAGAAGATATGGTAGCTATGATTGATGGAAAAGCAGTTGTATTATAGGAATGCTCGCTAAAAAACTGGATGAACGACACACTTTAGTTAAAACTACGAGATATCCTCGTGTTTCTATTTCTACATGTAAGGGACACAGTGTGCTTTTAGGTATTGGTGGGAATATAGGTGATGTAGTACGTCGTTTTAATCATCTTTTTGTATTACTAAAACGTTCAAAGTTTGTCGAGGTTATAGAGTCTTCTCCCATTCTCATTAACCCTCCATTTGGATATGTGAAGCAAAAGGATTTTTATAATGCTTTGTTGTTAATAAAAACGCCATTAACACCTAAAAAGTTGTTACGTTATCTCCTACATATAGAAAAGAAATTTGGAAGAAAGCGTTCCTTTCAAGATGCACCTCGAACCTTAGATATTGATATTATCTTTTATGAGAATGTAACAATGCAGACAGAAAGTTTAACACTTCCCCATCATGGATGGATGGAGAGATTGTCAGTTTTAGTACCACTATCATATATGAAAGGAAATGTTGCATGATACAAGAAACATTTGTTGCTTCAAACCCTACACAAGCGTATGATTTAGCAGTAAAAAAGTATGGTACAAGCATCTCTTTAATCTCTGCACGACAAATAAAATACGATGATGGTGTATTACGCTCAGAAATCACTATTGAAGTTTCTACTGAAATTTATACACAAGTTTCATTGGGTAAAAAAATCATTAATGAAAATGATGTAGAGACGAGTACTCAGATTAAAGAACTTCAAGCACAACTTACCTCTATGAAAAATGAGATTCATCAAGAGATACAAAATGAACATAAAATCATTGCAAAAGTGAAAGCACTGTTTATAAAAAAAGGTATCTCCCCTCATTGGCTAGAGAGCATGTTTAGAACACTCGTTGGCACAGATATGATAGAAAACGAAACACTTTTGGTCTCTTATTTACTAGAAGAGATAGATGTAGCATTAAAAGTAAAAGAAGAAAATTTAACTCAGCCTAAAATGATTATGTTTGTAGGAAGTACGGGTGTAGGTAAAACAACAACGATTGCTAAAATTGCTGCGAGGTATGCCTATTTACTAGAACAAGAGTATAAAGTTGCTTTGGTCAATTTAGATACCTTTAAAGTCGGTGCTATTGAACAACTTAATCACTATTCGGATATTATGCAAATAGAGCATATTGTGGTCTCAGATGTTGATGCTTTTAAAGAGACATTAGAAAAGTTAAGCAATTATGATGTTATATTGATAGATACTACAGGTATGTCTCCGTATGATACAGAGAAGTTTGTTCAAACCACACAGTTTGTTAAAAATGATAGCGCAAGAGATATGGAAGTAAGCCTTGTATTGCCAGCGACAGTGAAGTATGAAGATATGGAAGATATTTACCAAAATTTTTCTTTTTTCAATTTAACTTCTGTGGTCATTACAAAATTTGATGAGACAAAGCATTTAGGGTCTTTGTTAAATTTTATGTTATTGTATAACCTCCCTATGAGTTACTTTAGCGTAGGACAAGAAGTACCTGATGACTTACTTGTAGCAGACAAGGAGTATTTATTGGAACGTTTTATTGGAGATATAGATGCAGGATAAAGGGCAATCATATGAGTAAAGGTAAAGTATTATTAGGTATGAGTGGTGGCGTTGATTCTACTGTCACTGCAGTGTTACTTCAAAAAGAGGGCTATGAGGTAGAAGGAGTGTATATGAAGCTTCATCATAAGCCTGGTTACCATGAAGAGAATTTTACAAAAGTGCAAAGGGTAGCAGAGTATTTAGGTATCAAAGTACATTTTCATGATATCGCTTCAGACTTTAAAGAAAATGTATACGACTACTTTGTTGAGAGTTACAAGCAAGGTCTCACCCCAAACCCTTGTGTGATGTGTAACCGTACCATTAAGTTTGGTAAAATGGTTGAGTTTGCTGACTCAGTAGGTGCAACACTGGTGGCTACTGGACACTACATTCAGTGTGATGGTGACTACATCTATATGGCACAAGACCCAAATAAGGATCAAAGCTACTTTTTATGTGAAGTAGAAAAAGAGGTTTTACCTAGGTTATTGTTTCCTTTGGGTACATGGGTCAAAGAGGATGTGAAAGCGTATGCAGCAAATATTGAGGTTTTAAAAGACTTTGCAACGCAAAAAGAGAGTTCAGAGATTTGTTTTGTAGAAAATACCTATGATGAAGTGTTAGCAAAACATATGAACATTGACATGCCAGGTGAAACCATAGACCAAGAAGGCAATGTAATAGGTACGCATAAGGGCTATATGCATTACACTATTGGAAAGCGTAGAGGTTTTTTTGTTGATGGTGCACATGATCCTCATTTTGTGTTAGACATAAAACCAGAAACCAACCAGATTGTTGTGGGCACAAAAGAAAAACTTGAAGAGAATGCTTTTACATTGAAACAAATCAATCTTTTTGATACATTAACAGAGTTTGATTGTCTAGTAAAGGTACGATACCGCACGCAAGCAGTACCTTGTCATGTGCGTATTGATACCCATGATAATACTGCTGAAGTGACATTAAAAGAGCCTGTATTTGGATTAGCCAAGGGACAGGTTGCAGCCTTTTATGATGACAAAAAATTAATTGGTGGTGGCATAATTTGTTAAGTACACAGACTAATAGGAGGAGTATAAAATGAAGATGATATTCTTAAGTCTATTAAGTACACTATTGTTAAATGCATTAGATGTGAAAGTAGACAGTAAAACAAATTTAATGTGGCAAGATGATAGAAACTCAAAATACATCAAAAAAAACTGGAAAGATGCTGTGACATTGTGTAGTCAATTGCGTCTCTCTGGTTATGATGATTGGAAACTGCCTACCATTAAAGAGTTAGAAACCATCATTGATTTAAGTGAAGATCAAAACGCAATGAAAAGAAGATTTAAGCATATAGGTGGTTCAGGATATTATTGGTCATCCGATGAAGGTGATAATAAAGAGTTTGCCTGGATGATGAATTTTAAGCGTGGTTATGAATATATTAACTATAAGACCTATGAACGTTTCGTACGTTGCGTTAGAAATAATAGTTCTGACAAATAGCTTTTAGTTTAAAAGATAATAAAATGAGAGTAATCTATTTAACAGATATGTTATTTAGTAAGTATTAAGAAGATATTAGATAAAATCGCGTCCAAACATGCCACACTAACCAGATGTAGGCAAAAACATATCAAGGATGATTTGGAATGAAAAGAACATACCAACCACATAGCACACCAAGAAAAAGAACACACGGATTTAGACTAAGAATGAAAACAAAAAATGGTAGAAAAATTATCTCTGCAAGAAGAGCAAAAGGTAGAAAGAGACTTTCAGTATCTTAATTGAAGGATAAATCATATCTTCTATAAAGCATTTTACTCGTATTCAAACCAGTAGGGAGTTTTCAGAAGTTTACAAAAAGACTTCCAAGTCTTGGCATGCAGCCCAGTTTGTACTTTTTTATAAAAAAGGTACAGCATTTAAAGTGGGTTTTGTAGCCTCCAAGAAAATGGGAAATGCAGTACATAGAAATAGGGCAAAGCGTTTACTCAGAGCACATTTTATTGAGAATATTGATCTCATATCTTCAGGATCTTATGTTTTGGTTGCTAAACCATCACTTTTACGTGAAGATTACCTTCAAACACGTAAATCTTATCTACATGCACTTAAAAAATGTACAGCATTAACTTAAACTGTACTATACTAACAACATATACAACAAAGGTATAATTTTGGAACAACAAGATTTAAATAAAAGACTACTACTTGCATTGGTACTCTCTTTTTTCGTTTTCATTGGCTATGCATATTTTTTTCCAGCAACACCAGTAAAAAATAATACGAATCAGACTTCAACGTCGGGACAAACAACAGCGCATGAAACCCCAACTGTCGATGCTACAGCAAATGGTAAGGCACCTATAGCAGCACAAACAACTCAACATAGTGCACCTGTACAAAAAATTGGTAACGTTTTAGTAACCCTAAGAGCAAAAAACTTTAATATTAGCATTGATAATTTTGGGCGTATTGCCCAAATGGAACTTTTAGAAAAAAAGTATCATTTAGAAAATGGTGAAACACTGAAGATGTTAGATATCACTGCAGTTAAACCTTTGGAGATAAGATTTTCTGATGTAGCACTTAATGATGAAGCATTTAATACACCGTATACATACAATGGTTCTCAAGATGTGAGTGTAGGGGATACATTAATATTTACACAAAAACTCTCAACACTCACTGTAACAAAGAAAATGACATTTAATGACAATGGACAGTACAGTGTCAATGTGAGTACATCATCTCCAGCACAATTTTTTGTGACTCCAGGGCATCGTCCTATTGCTGATGACTCAATTTACATGTTGGTTCGTGGTGCACTTGTTAAAGGTGCTGATGATATCATCACAGCAATAGAAGATGGTGATGCTGAAGGGTATGAAAAGTTTAATCAGGCCAAAATTGCTTCATCTTTTGATAGATATGTGGCATCTTTATTTTATGACTTTAATAATGGTATGAATGTATCGATATTAAAAGAAAACAACGGTGACCCACTTATTTTTATCACAGCACAAGACAATATAGATTTAAATGCATATATTGGTCCAAAAGACCATGAAGTTATGAAGGCAATTCATCCTGAGTTAACAGATGCTATTGAATTTGGATGGTTCTCATTTTTGGCTACGCCTTTTTTCAAAGTACTCTTATGGATAAACTCTTTTGTTGGAAACTGGGGTTGGTCAATTATTATTTTTACTTTACTTGTAAAAGTTGTATTGTTCCCACTTTCATATAAAGGTATGATGTCTATGCAGAAGCTAAAAGATTTAGCACCTAAAATGAAAGATATTAAAGAGAAATATAAGGGTGACCCTGCAAAGATGAATGCACAAATGATGGAAATGTATAAAAAGCACGGTGCAAACCCAATGGGTGGTTGTTTACCTCTCTTGCTTCAAATACCTGTCTTCTTTGCCCTTTACCGTGTACTACTAAATGCGGTAGAGTTACAAGGTGCCCCTTGGATACTATGGATAGAAGATTTGGCTATTATGGATCCTTATTTTGTACTACCTGTCTTAATGGGTGTCTCTATGTGGTTCCAACAACATATTACGCCAAATAATTTTACTGACCCACTACAGGAAAAGATATTTAAATTTTTCCCAATTATTATGACGGTATTCTTTATTTACTTCCCTGCTGGACTGGTACTCTATTGGTTAGTCAATAACTTGTTTACCATTGCTCAACAATATTTTATTAATTACATGTATGCCAAGCAAAAAGAGATAGCTATCGCAAATAAGAAATAAAAGAGTAACTAAGACTTGGGAAGGATTTTAGTTACTTTAAAATATGATTTATAAATGAAGAGGAATATAGAATGAAAAAGATTGAAGCATCTACACTTGAAGAAGCTTATATTCAAGCATCCAAAGAATTAGAATGTTCTATTTCAGACCTTGAGTATGAAGTGATGCAATATCCAAGTTCGGGAATACTTGGATTGTTAAAAAAGAATGCAATTATTGTTGCCTCTTGTAGTAAGAAGTCAACAATAGAAAACGATATTGAAGACGTTGCCACTGAAATAGTAAATAGTGTAAAAGAGAGAGAAGTTACTATTAAAGAAGATCAAATAGTAGATGCTTTTTTCAATACATCAGTCGCTAAAAATAAAATAAATAGTAGTAATGAAGAGAGTGAAGATAAAGAGCCTATTGTTTATAATGAACTTGCAAAACTTATTGAAAACAGTTTGAAAGACTTATTTGAAAAAGCGTGTTTTGATATAGATGTGATAGAAGTAGATGTACGTGACAATACAGCACTTATATTTATTGATGGGAATGATGCTGCACTCCTTATTGGTAAAGAGGGCTATAGATATAATGCGTTGTCCTATATGCTTTTTAATTGGTTACACTCTAAGTATGAACTCTTTATTAAATTGGAGATTGCAGAGTTTTTAACGACACAACAAAAGATGATTTCAAATTATATTAAACCAGTCATTCAGACTGTAGAGACTGAAGGTAAGGGGAAAACACGTTTCCTTGATGGTATCTTAGTACAAATAGCACTTGAACAATTACGTGAAAGATTTCCCAATAAATATGTCGCGGTAAAATCATCGAAAGAGGGTAAAAAATTTGTTGTAATTAACGACTTTAATAGCAATAGTTATGAATAAATCTATTGCTGCTATTGCAACTGCACATGGCGTTTCTTCTATCTCTATTATACGTGTGAGTGGAGAGGCTGCTTTAGAGGTAGCAAAAAAAATATCTCATCGTACATCTATTACTCCTAGACATGCATACCTTACTTCTCTATTTAATTATAATGACACCTTGATTGACCAAGCAATCCTTTTATATTTTAAAGGACCTTACTCATTTACAGGTGAAGATATTGTTGAGTTCCAATGTCATGGTGGTTTGATTGTGGCACAGGAGATACTAGATACTATAGTCTCTTATGGTGTCAGGCTTGCTAATCCTGGAGAGTTTTCAAAAAGAGCATTTTTAAATGGTAAAATTGACCTTACTGAAGCTGAGGCAATTTCAAAATTGATAGAAGCTAAGTCTGTTGATGCAGCAAAGATACTTGCCAAGCAAATGAAAGGTGAACTAAAAGATTTTGTAGATAAAAGTAGGGATGCTCTACTAAAATCTTTAGCATATTCAGAAGTGATGATTGACTATGCAGAAGAAGATATACCTGATGATGTTATGCATAGTATACATACTCAATTAGATGGCTTAACTACACAAATTGAACAAATTGTAGAGGCCAGTCATAGACGTAAAGGGCTTATTGATGGATTTAAAGTTGCCATTGTAGGTAAGCCAAATGTCGGTAAGAGTTCATTGCTTAATGCCCTTTTAAGTTATGATAGAGCTATTGTAAGTGATATAGCTGGTACGACACGTGATACTATTGAAGAACAAGTACGTATAGGATCACATCTTATACGTATGGTAGACACTGCAGGTATACGTAACTCTAGTGATACCATTGAAAAAATAGGTATAGAGAGAAGTTTACAGTCTATTGACGATGCAGATGTTGTGATAGCTCTGTTTGATGCTTCAAGAGCCTTTTGCGAGGAAGATCAAGAGATTATACGTTTGTTAGAAAGGTCAAATGATAAACATATGATTATTGCATTAAACAAATCAGACTTAGAGCGAAAATTTGACATAAATCATCTTCAAAAATATGAGATATTAGAAGTGAGTGCAAAAAGATCATTTGCTAAGCTCACAGTAAAACTTGAGAGTCTATTTGATACAATTGGGCAAGATGAAGAGCTTATGCTTATCTCTTCACGACAAATTGAGGCAGTGACACTTGCCAAAGATTCTATTGAAGCATCAAAAGAGCCACTCTCGAGGGGAGAGTTAGAATTTTTCTCATATCATTTACAAGAGGCTGTGAAGGCTATTTCGTCTATTTCTAAACCTTATGACAATGAAGAGATACTCGATAAAATGTTTGGAGAATTTTGTTTAGGTAAGTGATTATTTCGATATATAAAAGAGTTCAAATACTAGAGGTTGCACATGGAATGGCTCAAGGAACTAGAGAAGTTAGAAAATTTTGAACTGTATGTATTACTATTTTTATCTCTTTTTACTTTATGGTTTATGGGAAATACTGTAAGGTTTTATAAAAGTGAAAAAAGAAAAGTGAAAAATTTGCACCGTCATGCAAAAGAAGGTGAAGTTGCCTCTCAAAATAAATTAGCCAAACGATATCAAAAAGGTAATATGGTTAAAAAAGATTGTTCAAAAGCAGCTTTTTGGTATCAACAAGCTGCTTTTGAAGGTGACAAAGTAGCAAAAGGACATTTACATCGTTTTCTTGATAGAGAACAAAATAGTGTAAAGAGAAAAAAATGTTAATTGTGTATAATTTAGCATTTATAATTGAGGAACTAACATGATTACAAATAAAAAAATATTTTTTCTTACCCTTATCTCTCTTTTTCTTTTTTCAGGTTGTGTACAAAAAAGATTGGTAGTTAAAGATCCACGTGGATATCAAAATAATAAACTTCCTGTCAATACATGGGCACAAGAGACAAATATGAAAGAAGATATAGATATTTCAGATTTGGATCAGAAAATAGATACAGAACAGCATACGATGATTAGAGAAGAAGCACCTCAAGTTAAAATGGAAAGAGTGCCCTTTCCATTAGGCGAATACAATAGATTATCTAAATCAGGTAAGGGTACTGTAAAAGGTAAAATATATATCAATGATGCGTACAATAGACGAGTGCTAGGGAGTAATACTAGACTCTATTTAAACCCTGTGACATCGTATTCAAAACAGTGGTATAGTCAGAGTTATATTGGTGGTTATAAGATGGAGAAAGCTGACTCAAGACTTTATAACTATTTACGTTTTACTGCCTCAAACAACCAAGGTGAGTTTGCTTTTTATGGTGTACCTAATGGACACTATTATCTCATAGGTACAGTGGCATGTGGTGTAGAGTGTGGGTATACACAGTCTAAAAATATACGTATTGCTAAACAAGTAAGTATTCAGGGTAATCAAGTCAT
The DNA here is from genome assembly GCA_902727855.1 of uncultured Sulfurovum sp. Classification (GTDB taxonomy): domain Bacteria; phylum Campylobacterota; class Campylobacteria; order Campylobacterales; family Sulfurovaceae; genus Sulfurovum. The sequence goes on along the minus strand of CACVAS010000147.1, from coordinate 136,070 downwards.
TCAAAGTGATTTACATCGAATGGTAGATTAAAGAGGGTAAAAACCTTGAAGTGTAAAAAACCTTTTATGAAGCAGGATAGTGTAATTTAAGTGCTTTATAGAGGTCATTTGGGCTAATGTTTGATTTATTTTCCAAAATAGTTTGCATCACTACATTGTCTTCTTTCCCTTGCCATATTTTAATATATGAGCCATCTTTATAACCATGATCTTGTCTAAATTTATTGAGTATATTTTTACCTATGTAGAGTTTGTAAAGGCTCTCTAGATTTAACCCAGACTGCATCGCAATATCTATAAATGCCTCCATAAGTGTTTCGGTACTTCCTTTACAAAATAGTACCTTCATAAGCTTCTCTATCACTTCTATTTGTTCATAGTTATTTTTTGTTGTAGGTTGTATCTCTTCTCTAAAGTAATGAAAATTTGATAAAGATTTTATTGATTGTGATAAATCTTCTATAGTACCTAATTTCTTCACGGTATAGTCTTCCAATGCTTGTGACATAATAAAGTGCCATATATCAACAGCTTCTATTTTAATATTTGCATAATCTGGTTGGGCATCTATATTTTTCCAATGTTTCCAGGGGTAAGACTCTATAAGTTCTGCACACTCCAAATACGTACACCGTCTCCAGTCAATTTGTTTCCCATTTTTTGTGATACCATTTTCCCATCCGGTACCATTGGTTGCATCATTGAGCTCTTGTTGGAGTTCTAACATTTTTAAAGTTTTACACATTGATTTATGACCTTCTTTGTACTTTTCTTGTTTGATTGTATCGAAAAACAGTTGAATGACAGATAGTATGCTTTAAGCTTTTTATGTTCTAGAATAAGATACAATTGTAGTATATATCTCACTAAAAGATATAGGTATTTCTGAATGACATATTCATTTATACAAAAGCTAAACTTACTGTGAAGTAAGGACAGAAAGCTATGGGTCTTTTTAACAAAAGATTGCCAAGCCACTATAAAGATTATATATTAAAGGAATATAACATGTTTACACCTATGCAAAAAGCTATTTTTTCAACACTCATTTTTTCTACTCTTACCTATGCAAATACTTCAGACGCAGGTTATATTGACCACAACGCAACCAATAACCAAAGTAGTCATTTTTATGCAGGACTTGCACTTAGTGCTGTCTCAGCACGTGAATCAGGTGCGTCACAAGGTTTTACTAGTGAGAATGATGGACAAGATAGACTAGGAAATGTGACATTGCTAGCAGGATACAATATACACACAAATGTTGCTATTGAGGGTAGATACTCAACAACATTTACTCAAGAAGATGTTTCTGAAATGAGTAGCTTAAGTATTTTTCTAAAACCTCAGTATGCACTAAGTGAAGAACTCTCTGTATATGGTTTATTAGGGTTTGGAAAAGTAAGTTTAGATAATGCCACAGCACATTCAAATGTAGACGTAGACGAAAGTGGTTTCCAATGGGGTCTAGGAGCATCCTATGCTGCAACAGAAGAACTCTCTATATTTATAGATTACACATCATTAGCCAACGATGTGGAGGGAACGTACCTGAACGCAAATGCTGCAGATGTAAGTGCAGTGACTGTAGGGGTAAGTTATAAGTTTTAACTTAAGATTACACTGTAGAAAGTGCTAATTTAGGTTTATGGTTCTAAACACGCTGCTCAAAATTATGCACTGATGGAACCTGGGTATTATACCGATAATTATCCACTTCTCTTTTTGCATATTTATGATATATGTAGTAATAAATTTTATAATGTGACGCTAGATGTGACGCAGTTTTGCTATAATGTATGTAAAGACTCAATGCTTAAGTATTTTTATTTATAGCATATTTTAGATCTATCTTAAAGTAGTAACTACGAGTAAAAAATATCGGGGAGGATATTTTGTGTAACAAAATCAATAATATTTTTTTAGCACATACATTTTCGGAGACATACAAGATAATTAGGTTTTGTAATACTTTTAAATTTTTTCAGGGACGGGAGACTTAATTTATGAAAAAAATACTTATTGTTTTTGGAACAAGACCCGAGGCTATCAAGATGGCACCACTTGTGAAAGAATTTCAAAAACATCCTCATTCGTTTAAGACTAAAGTTTGTGTGACAGCTCAGCACAGAGAGATGCTTGATCAGGTATTGGATCTTTTTGAGATTACTCCTGACTATGATTTAGATGTTATGAAACCGGGTCAAGATCTTTATACTATTACATCTAGTATTCTTTTGGGTATGAAAGATGTATTGGATGACTTCAAGCCAGATGTAGTTTTTGTGCATGGTGATACATCAACAACATTTGCTGCATCATTGGCAGCATTTTATCAGCAGATTAAAGTTGCACATATAGAAGCGGGGCTTAGAACGGGTGACATCTACTCTCCATGGCCAGAAGAGGCGAACCGTCAACTCACTACACAGATCACTGCCTATCACTTCGCACCTACGCAAACCAGTAAAGAGAATTTATTAAAAGAAAATGTAAACGAAAAATGTATCACCATCACAGGCAATACTGTTATAGATGCACTGTTTCTTGCACTAGATAAGATAAAAAAGAGTGAAGAGTTAGAAATTTCGATCATTGATTCTATTAATGAATATTTACCAAAAAGTTATCAATTACCTTTTACCCACTTACCTTTTTCAGATCAATCTCAAGATCAAAAAATGATATTGGTAACCGGTCACAGAAGAGAAAACCATGGACAAGGTTTCATTAACATTTGTACAGCATTAAAGGAGATTGCGATTTCCAACCCTGATATTAGTATAGTCTACCCAGTACACTTAAATCCAAATGTACAAAAGCCAGTAAATGAACTACTTTTAGATGTAGACAATATCCATCTTATAGAACCATTACAATATGAACAATTCATCTACATGATGGACAAGTCATACTTCATCATCACAGACAGTGGGGGAGTACAGGAAGAAGCACCATCTTTGGGTAAACCTGTACTTGTTATGCGTGACACAACAGAGCGTCCTGAAGCACTAAATGCTGGAACAGTAAAGTTGGTAGGGACTGATACCCAGCTCATTGTGAGTGAAGCACAAAAATTACTCAATGATCGTATAATATATGAAGAGATGAATAAAGCAAGTAATCCTTACGGTGATGGGTATGCTTGTGAAAAAGTGATAAAGTTTTTGAAGGATAATAGTTAATGAAAAAAATATGTGTCATAGGGTTAGGGTATATAGGACTCCCAACAGCAGCACTACTTGCCAATCGTGGTTACGAAGTACATGGTGTTGATGTCGTAAAAAGTACGGTTGATATCATCAACCGTGGGGAGATTCACATTGTAGAGCCTGAGCTTGACACTTTTGTGAAAGCAGCAGTCAACAGCGGTAAGTTAAAAGCTGACCTAAAACCAGCTGAGGCTGACGTTTTCATCATTGCCGTGCCGACTCCTTTTCACGAAGGGTATGTACCTAATGTAGACTATATTGTCTCTGCTACAAAAGCCATAGTTCCTTATGTGAAAGGGGGGGACATAGTCATCTTAGAATCAACATCTCCTGTGGGTACAACAGATATGATGGAGTCAGTACTTAAAGAAAATGGAGTAGATACTACTAAACTATACATCGCGCATTGTCCTGAAAGAGTGTTACCAGGGCAGATTATGCGTGAACTAGTAGAAAATGATCGCATAGTTGGAGGTACAACCTCAGAGGCAACAGCAGTGACAGTAGAGTTTTATAAAACTTTTGTGAGTGGGGAAGTGTTATCTACAGATGCAAAAACGGCAGAAATGGCAAAGTTGACTGAAAACTCTTTTAGAGATACCAACATTGCTTTTGCGAATGAACTTTCCATCCTTTGTGATAAGTTTGCCATCGATGTATGGGAACTCATAGCTTTAGCTAATCGTCACCCACGAGTAAACATCTTGCAGCCTGGTGCTGGTGTAGGTGGACACTGCATCGCAGTTGATCCTTGGTTCATTGTCCATGCAGGTGGGGAAGATGCGAAGATGATCCGTACAGCTAGAGAGGTAAATACCTATAAAACAGAATGGGCCATAGAGAAGATAAAGAATGCTGCACTAAAGTTTGAAAATGAAAATGGTAGAAAAGCAAAAGTCGCTTGTATGGGATTGGCTTTCAAACCAGATATTGATGATCTTAGAGAATCACCAGCACTTTTCATTACTAGAAGACTTCTGGCAGATGGACTTGATGTGTTAGCTGTAGAACCAAATATATCAGAACACAAAGAGTTTGAAGTAGTTAACTACAGTGAAGCTATAGAAGAAGCAGATGTAGTGACTTTTTTGGTGGCGCATAAAGAGTTTAAGAACTTAGATATTGAAACTGATTTAGATTTTTGTGGAGTAACAAACAAATGAATTCTATTTTAAGTCTCATCGGTAGAAACAAAGAATTATTTACTGAAGATATTTCAAGCAATAATAATAAATTAAAAAGCATTGTTTCTTTATCATCGTTTTTAGTCATTGGTGGGGCAGGTTCTATTGGTCAGGCTGTGACAAAAGAGATCTTCAAGCGTAATCCTAACAAACTTCATGTTGTGGATATTAGCGAAAACAATATGGTTGAACTTGTACGTGATATTCGTAGTTCATTCGGCTATATTGATGGAGATTTTCAAACCTTTGCTTTAGATATCGGAAGTATTGAATACGATGCTTTTATAAAAAATGATGGTAAGTATGATTATGTTTTAAATCTCTCAGCACTTAAGCATGTACGTAGTGAAAAAGATCCATTTACACTGATGCGTATGATCGATGTTAATATTTTTAATACAGACAAGACTCTGCAACAGTCCATAGACAATGGTACGAAAAAATACTTTTGTGTCTCAACTGACAAAGCAGCAAATCCGGTTAACATGATGGGAGCTAGTAAAAGAATCATGGAGATGTTTTTGATGAGAAAATCTCTACAGCTAAACATATCAACGGCAAGATTTGCCAATGTGGCTTTTAGTGATGGTTCTCTTCTGCATGGCTTTAACCAACGAATCGAAAAAAGGCAACCTATAGTTGCTCCTAATGACATAAAACGTTACTTTGTAACGCCTAAAGAGAGTGGTGAACTCTGTTTGATGAGCTGTATTTTCGGTGAAAACAGAGACATCTTCTTTCCAAAGTTGAGTGAAGACCTACATCTTATCTCTTTTGCAGACATAGCTGTTAAATACCTAGAGGCAAAAGGTTTCGAACCTTATCTTTGTAAGGATGAAGATGAGGCAAGAGAGCTTGCTAAAACACTTCCTCAAGAAGGTAAATGGCCTTGTCTATTTACTTCGAGCGATACAACAGGTGAAAAAGATTTTGAAGAATTTTTCACAGATTCAGAAACTTTGGATATGAATAGGTTTGAAAACCTCGGTGTCATTAAAAATGAAGCCAACTTTAATGATGATCTTTTAAATAATTTTGAAAGTACTATTACGGGACTCAAAGAGAAAAGAGAATGGTCAAAAGAACAGATCGTTGAGCTTTTCTTTAAAATGATTCCTGACTTTGGGCATAAAGAGACTGGTAAATACTTAGATGGGAAGATGTGAATATGTTTGAAAAAACTGTCCAATTTATACAAGAGGCATATGACACTAAAGAGTTTTTACCTCTTCATGAACCTGTCTTTTTCGGTAATGAGAAAAAATACCTCAATGAGTGTATAGACTCTACTTTTGTCTCTTCGGTTGGAAAGTTTGTCGATCAATTTGAACAAATGGTAGCAGAGTATACTGGTGCAAAATATGCCGTCGCTACGGTCAATGGCACTGCCGCACTTCATATTGCACTAAAACTCGTTGGTACTGATGAAAACTCTGAAGTCATAACTCAACCACTAACATTTATAGCGACATGTAATGCCATCTCTTACTGTAATGCAATACCTGTCTTTGTTGATGTAGATAGAGATACGATGGGACTAAGTCCAAAAAGTCTAAAAACTTTTCTAGCACAGGAGACGACTCAAAAAGCTGGTGCTTGTTATAACAAAATAACAGGTAGAAAAATAACCGCTGTTGTTCCGATGCATACCTTTGGTCATCCATGCAAGATTGATGAGATAGCTACAATCTGTGATGAGTACAACATTGCTCTAGTAGAAGATGCGGCAGAGAGTCTAGGCTCCTATTATAAAGGTAAACATACAGGCACTTTCGGCAAGATTTCTGCTTTCAGTTTTAATGGCAACAAAACGATTACAACTGGTGGAGGGGGTATGATAATAACGGATGATGAAGCGTTGGCTAAACATGCTAAACACCTTACTACCACTGCAAAAGTCCCTCATCCTTATGAATATATACATGATGAGATAGGTTACAACTATCGTCTCCCCAATCTCAATGCAGCCTTAGGTTGTGCTCAGATGGAAACTCTTGATGTCATCTTGAAAAAGAAAAGAGAATTGGCAAGCCGATATATAGATTTCTTTGCAGATAAAAATATTGATTTTGTGACTGAATCACAAGATGCAAAAGTAAATTACTGGCTTAATGCGATTATTTTGAAAGACAATGCAGAAAGAGATCTTTTTTTAAAAGAGACAAATGATAGTGGAGTGATGACACGTCCTGTCTGGGCTTTAATGAATAGATTAGAAATGTTTAAAAACAGCCAATGTACCGACCTTTCTAATGCCTTATGGCTAGAAGAGAGAGTTGTTAATATACCAAGTGGAGTGAGACTGTAATGACAAGTATTAAAATACAGTATAGAGAGGTACTAAATGCCGAATCTTAAAAAGTTAATTCTTGTTGGTGGAGGAGGTCACTGTAAATCTTGTATTGATGTTATTGAGCAAGAGGGTCAATATGAGATTACAGGTATTTTAGATAAAGAAGAATTAATAGGTCAAAAAGTATTGGGTTATGAGATCATAGGGTCAGATGATAATATGGAAAAGTATGCAAGAGAAGGTTATACATTTCTGATTACGGTTGGACAGATCAAGTCATCTTCTTTACGGGAAGAACTTTTTGTTAAGTTGCAAACTTTTAATGCGGAAATAGCAACGATAATTTCTCCTCGTGCTTATGTTTCTAAGCATACAGATATAGGTAAAGGTACAATCATTATGCATGATGTTTTAGTCAATGTAAATACATCGATAGGTGAAAACTGCATAATTAACTCAAAGGCATTAATAGAGCATGATGCAACTATCGAAGACTTTTCTCATATTTCTACTTCTGCTGTTATAAATGGTGGTGTAGTAGTAAAAAGGGGTTCTTTCTTTGGTAGTAATGCTGTGAGTAAAGAGTATGTAGAAACAAGTATAAATGATTTTATTAAAGCAGGAACTATTTTTAAGGGGAATTTATGAAATATGTTTTTATCATAGCGGAGGCTGGTGTCAATCATAACGGTTCAATAGAATTAGCTAAAAAGCTGATTAATGTAGCGGTTGAATCTGGTGCAGATGCTGTAAAGTTCCAAACTTTTAAAGCAGAGAATCTAGTCAGTAAAAGTGCACAAAAAGCAGCCTACCAAAAAGAGACTACAGATAACAAAGAATCTCAGTTCGATATGATTAAAAAACTAGAATTGGACGTAAATACGCATAAAGAACTCATGGCTTATTGTGAAGAAAAAGGCATTATGTTCCTTTCTACTCCTTTTGATCATGAAAGTATTGATATGTTAAATGAACTAGGGCTAAAGATCTTTAAAATACCTAGTGGCGAGATCACTAACCTTCCTTATCTTCGCCATATTGGCTCTTTAAATAAAGAAGTTATTCTTTCCACAGGAATGGCAGATCTTGGTGAGATAGAAGATGCATTAGATGTATTAACTACAGCAGGCACAGACAGAGATCTGATTACTGTGTTACATGCCAATACAATGTACCCAACAACGATGGAAGATGTTAACCTTAAAGCAATGCAAACAATTGGTACTGCATTTAACATTGCTTATGGTTATTCTGATCATACATTAGGCATCGAAGTTGATGTGGCTGCAGTGGCGATGGGGGCTACTGTCATAGAAAAACATTTTACTTTGGATAAGACTATGGAAGGTCCAGACCATAAGGCATCTTTAGAACCGGATGAGCTTATAGCTATGGTCAATGCCATACGAAATATAGAATTAGCTCTTGGTTTAAGCATTAAAAAACCGAGTAAAAGCGAAATACCCAATGTGGAAATAATAAGAAAGTCTATTGTTGCTTCTTGTGATATAAAACAAGGTGACATCTTAACTGAAGATAATATTACAGTCAAAAGGCCTGGTAAGGGGATAAGTCCTATGCGATGGGATGAGATTGTTGGGACAGTTGCACTTAAAAATTATGAAGCTGATGAGTTGATATGAAACGGACGATATGTATAGTAACGGGAACGCGTGCAGAATATGGACTTTTATACTGGCTCATGAAAGAAATTGAATCTGATAAGAACTTAGAACTCCAGATCATTGCTACGGGTATGCATCTTAGTCCTGAGTTCGGATTGACGTACAAAGAGATAGAAAAAGAATTTCGGATTGATAAAAAAATAGAGATGTTACTGTCTTCTGATACTGCTATAGGTATCTCAAAATCAATGGGACTCGCTCAAATATCTTTTGCAGAAGCATATGATGAACTAAGCCCTGATATTTTAGTGGTTTTAGGCGATAGATATGAGATTTTTTCAGCCGTTAGTTCCGCTATGATAGCCCGTATTCCCATTGCTCATCTCCATGGTGGAGAAGCAACAGAAGGGTTGATCGATGAATCAATAAGACATAGTATTACCAAAATGAGTCATTTGCATTTTACTGCCAACAGTGAGTACCAAAAGAGAGTTATCCAACTAGGAGAACAACCAGATAGAGTGTGGAATGTTGGTGGATTAGGGATTGACAATATCAAAAAATTAAAATTATTATCTAAAAAGGCATTTGAAGACTCTATAGATTTCAAGCTGAACAAAAAGAATATTTTGGTCACTTTTCATCCTGTAACATTAGAACAATCAACAGCATCGCAGCAGTTTCAAGTCTTGCTGAATGTGATAGATACATTAGAAGATACGACAATCATCTTTACAAAAGCCAATAGTGATACTGATGGTAGAGTGATTAATAGTATGATAGATGAATATGTGAAAACTAATAATGATAAATCCGTTGCGTTTACATCATTGGGGCAATTACGATACTTAAGTGCTTTACAATATGTAGATGCTATGGTGGGAAATAGTTCCAGTGGATTAGCAGAAGCACCTACTTTCAGGATCGGTACGATCAATATCGGGGATAGACAAAAAGGTCGCATGATGGCGGACAGTGTCATTAATTGTGGTTCGGATACAAAATCTATACAAAAAGCATTTGACAGACTTTATTCGGATGAGTTTCAGCCATTGCTATCAAAGGTTAAAAATCCTTATGGAGATGGCGGAGCAAGCAAAAAAATAAAGGATATTATTAAAGCTATAAACCTTGATGGGATTGTAAAAAAATCATTTTATAATTTAGAGGTAAAATGATAATGAGGATTTTATTCATAGGTACCGTTGAATTTTCACTACAAGCTTTAGAAAAATTAATAGATATAAAATCTGATATAGTAGGGGTATGCACCAAAGAAGTTTCCTCTTTCAATAGCGACTTTGCAGATTTAGTACCACTCTGTAAACGCAATGAAATCCCTTTCAAATATATTGATGATATTAATTCAAAAGAAAATATCGCATGGATCAGAGCTGTAAATCCAGATATCATCTTTTGTTTTGGCTGGTCTTCACTCATCAAAAAAGAACTCTTAAAAATGCCTTCTATGGGAATAATTGGCTATCATCCAGCAAAATTACCACAGAATAGAGGACGGCACCCCTTGATTTGGGCATTAGTTCTAGGCTTAAGAGAAAGTGCCTCTACTTTTTTCTTTATGAGAGAAGGTGCGGATGATGGTGATATCTTATCTCAAATGGATTTTGAGATTCTTTATGAAGATGATGCGAGTAGTGTGTACGAAAAAGTGATAGCTATTGCCTTGAAACAAATAGAAGACTTTGTACCAAAACTGCAAAAAAGTACCTATCAGAGAATACCACAAGATCATACTCAGTCAAATGTATGGCGTAAACGAGGTATGCGTGATGGTCTCATTGATTTTCGGATGAGCAGTGATGCTATTTATAACTTAGTTAGAGGATTGAGCAAACCCTATGTCGGAGCACATATTGAATATGGTGATGAAAATATTAGTGTATGGAAAGTTGAAGAGGTAGTCTGCGCTCAAGTAAATTTAGAACCAGGAAAAGTACTAGAGTCTGATATCTCCACTATAGTGGTAAAATGCTATACTAATGCCATAAAAATTTTGGAACATGACTTTAAGGTGTTGCCAAAGGTTGGTGAGTATTTATGAATAAGATTTTAATGATTGCAGTTCATCCAGATGATGAGACGCTAGGGTGTGGTGGCACACTGTTCAAACACAAAGCCAATGGTGATGAAATCCATTGGGTCATAGCGACCGATATCAAAGAATCTGATGGTTTCAGAAAAGAGTCAATTGAAAAAAGAGAAGGGGAGATCAGAAAAGTTGAAAAGCTTTATGGTTTCGATTCACTTCATAGGCTTAAATTGTCGACGATGAAAGTGGATGAATATAGTATGAGCGAATTAATAGGAAAGATATCTAAAGTTATTAATGAGGTAAAACCAAATATTATTTATTTACCATTTAAAAGTGATGTGCACAGTGATCATAGGCATATTTTTGATGCAGCATATAGTTGTACTAAGTCTTTTAGATACCCATTTGTAAAAAAAATATATATGATAGAAACATTAAGTGAAACAGAATTCGCACCAAGCACAAAAGAAGATAGCTTCATACCCAATGTTTTTGTTGATATTAGTAAGTTTATGCATAAAAAAATAGAGATAGTAAATGTTTTTGAAAGTGAAATAGGGAAACATCCATTTCCTCGAAGCGTAAGAAACATAGAGGCTTTGGCAACCCTACGTGGGGCTACAGCTGGGTGTGAATATGCAGAAAGCTTTATGTTATTAAAAGAGATTATATGAAAACAATTGATAAAATCAAGCTTTCACCTACTTCGACAATCAAAGAAGCCCTTCAGGTTATCGATTCTGGAGCTATGAAGATTGCTCTAGTTTTAAATAATGAGGACTATTTACTGGGAAGCCTCAGTGATGGTGATATAAGAAGAGGGCTTCTGAATGGCCTATCTCTTGATGACAGTATTGAGTCTATAATTTTTCAAAACCCGACAGTGTGTGGTATAAATGATAGTAAAGAAGAAATCTTAAAAATTGCAGTAGCTAAAAAACTGTATTGCATTCCTATTGTAGATGAGAATGGTATACTTGTGGGTATTGAAGAAATTGATGACATTCTAAAGCCAGTAAGTTTTTCAAATAAAGTTGTATTGATGGCAGGTGGATTGGGAAGTAGGTTACGTCCTCTGACGGATGAGACACCAAAGCCTTTGTTGCAGGTTGGTGACAAGCCGATTTTAGAAACTATTATTAATGGTTTTTCAAAATATGGGTTTACAGATATTGTCTTAAGTGTAAGTTATAAAGCAAAAATGATAGAAGATTATTTTGGTGATGGCTCTAATTTTGGCGTACACATTGAGTATGTGCATGAGAATAAACGCATGGGTACAGCAGGTGCGTTAAGTCTTATGAGAGAGAAATTAAGTGAGCCATTTTTTGTTATGAATGGAGATCTGCTTACCAATATAAATTTTCAGCATATGTTGGAGCATCATTTGTCAAATAAATCTGTAGCTACTATGGGTGTTCGTGAGTATGATTTTCAAGTACCTTATGGGGTAGTGAATGTAGAAGAGCAGAATATTTTAAGCATAGATGAAAAACCAGTGCAGAATTTCTTTGTGAGTGGAGGTGTGTATGTCTTATCTCCAGATGTGTTAGACGTAATTCCAGATGAATACTATGATATGCCAACTCTTTTTGAAAAACTTATTGAAGGTGAGAAAAAAGCCATCTCTTTTCCTATTAAAGAATATTGGTTGGATATAGGTCAAATGAGTGATTTTCATAAGGCTAATGCGGAGTACCATGGGATATTTAAATAATGTTAAACGAAAAAACTTTTTTAGCTATTATTCCTGCGCGTGGAGGGAGTAAGCGACTTCCTCGTAAAAATATTTTGGATTTGGCAGGAAAGCCACTTATTGGATGGAGTATAGAAGCTGGACTTCAAAGTAAATATATTGATAAAGTTATAGTGACAAGTGATCATGATGAGATTTTAGATATTGCCGATGATTTTGGTAGTGAAACGATAAAACGTCCAGATGCATTGGCAAGCGATACTGCAACTTCTTTTGATGCCATTAAACATACCATAGAAAATATGGATAGATATGATTATGTTGTTCTTTTACAACCAACAAGCCCTCTTAGAACAGCAGAACACATTGATACGGCAATAGAACTGCTAGAAAGAAAAAAGGCTGATGCAGTAGTCTCTGTTTGTGAGATGGATCATAGTCCACTTTGGAGCAATACACTTCCAAAAGATGGAAATATGAATGACTTCATTCGAGATAAAATAAGAGATAAAAGAAGTCAAGATCTAGAAAAGTTTTATAGACTTAATGGTGCAATATATATTTGTGATACGAATAGGTTGTTAGATGAAAAAAGCTTTTTTCTACATGATGATATTTTTGCATATTGTATGGATAGAGAAAGTTCTGTTGATATTGATGAGAAAATAGATTTTAAATTTGCAGAAATATTAATAAATGGAGAAAATAATGAATAAAATAGCATTAATTGGAGCAGGACAACTTGGAAGCCGTCACTTACAAGGATTGGCAAAGAGTAATGTAGAAATTTCTATAGAAGTAGTAGAGCCTTTTGATAAATCAAGAGATGTAGCAAAACAGCGCTATGAAGAGATAGAGAGTAATCAAAAGATAAGTAGTATAAACTTCTTTGAGTCGATTGATGAACTTTCCGATGCACTGGATGTTGTGATCATTGCGACTAATGCAGACGTACGATCAAAAATCATCAAAGAATTATTTTTAAAAAAACAGATAAAAAATTTAATTCTTGAAAAAGTACTTTTTCAGACAGTGAAAGAGTATATGGAAGTTGAAACACTCCTTGAAGAAACAGGTGCAAAATGTTGGGTTAATCATCCTCGTAGAATGTTCCCATTTTATCAATCATTAAAAAATGAGATTAAGAATTGTGAACAGATCAGTTATATGGTGCAAGGAGGAGCATGGGGATTGGGCTGTAATGGTTTACACTTTATCGACCATCTCGCCTTTTTCTCTGATGATACAGCATTAAAAATTGATAACGATTTTCTGCACTCTCATATTTATGAGGCAAAACGTTCAAACTATGTAGAATTCAATGGACTGCTTAAAGGAAGGATAGGAAATCATATCTTTACACTTTACTCTGATAAAGAGTACGCGCCTGTGAGTCTTACCGTAACGACAGATACTTTGACTGCCTTCATAGATGAGGCAAATGGATATGCTAGGATAGCACGTAAAAGTAATGATTGGAAGTGGGAAGAGTCTCAACAAAAGATCGTTTATTTTCAAAGTGAATTGACAAATATATTGATTGAACAGATTATCACTACAGCGAGTTGTGATTTACCAACTTATGATGAGGCGATGAAGTTACATATACCATTTATTCAAGCATTGCTCGCACATATGGAAAGCGTAGATGGTCAGGTACTCACACTCTGTCCTATAACATGATTAAAAGGGAAAAAATGAAAAAAATTTGGTTGATTGGTGCAGGTCCGATGGCACAAGACTATATTAAAGTAATCGAAGCGTTAAAAACTAATTTTATTGTGATTGGAAGAGGAGAGGAGACTGCACAAGAGTGTGAAAAGGCAACAGGGTGTAAAGTTGTCATTGGTGGGTTAGATGAATTCTTAGATAACAAACCTGAAGTTTGTTCTCATGCCATTGTCTCTGTTGGTGTAGAGAAACTCTATCAAACTACAAAAGAGCTTTTAAATTATGGTGTGAAAAATATTTTAGTGGAGAAGCCTGCGGGGTTACATAGGGAGGAGTTTGAAGATCTAGTTCAAGCAACACGTGAAAATGATGCGAATGTCTTTGTGGCTTATAATCGGAGATTTTATGCTTCAGTGCTTCATGCCAAGAAGATCATCAAGGAAGATGGCGGAGTGACTTCATTTAATTTCGAATTTACAGAGTGGGGTCATGTCATTGCTCCATTGAAAAAAGCAGAAGGGGTCAAAGAGAAGTGGTTTCTTGGCAATTCAACACATGTTGTAGACCTTGCATTTTTCTTGGGAGGGAATCCAAAAGAGATTTGTAGTTTTACAAATGGAAACTTAGAATGGCACCCCACTTCCTCAGTATTTTCAGGAGCGGGGAAGAGTGATAAAAATGCACTTTTTTCATATCATGCCAATTGGGAGTCAGCAGGACGTTGGAGTGTAGAAATGTTAACAAAAGAACATAAGTTGATCTTGAGACCAATGGAGAAGCTTCAAATTCAAAAAAGAGGTGCTATAGCCCAGGATTTTGTTGAAGAGATAGATTATGCACTTGATGACAGCTATAAGCCAGGACTTTATCTTCAGACCAAGAATTTCCTTGAAGAGAATACTGATAACTTTTGTGCGATAGAAGATCAGCTTAAAATGTATAGCAATTATGCCAAGATGGCTGGTTATAGTAACTAAGGTATTGTTGAATTGATGAAAAAACGTATTGTAATACTTGGCGACTCTTTGGGAATGCCTAGACCGGAGGTAAGGCTTGAAGAGACTTATCCGTATATTTTACAGACAAAATTAACTGAATCTGAAGTCTTTGCAAAGCATAGAAGGGCGAATGATAGTGCATTTCAATCAGAATTTTTGAATATACAAGATGATATTGAATATATGAAAGCAGATATTCTTGTCATTCATTTAGGTGTTGTCGATTGCGCTCCTAGGTTGTTTAGTAGAGCAGAACAAAAAGGATTGCGATATTTAAAAAAAGTGAATAAGTATATCATTTCCTTTATGTCTAAAAGAAGGGTTTTTTTCACAAAAATATTTCCTAAAGTTTACGTCAAGTTAGATGATTTTGAGCAAAATATGGATAAGTTGTTACTCTCCGCAAAAAGGAGTGCAAAACGAGTGATTATTGTGAACATTGCAGATACATCTCAAGTCAATAAACGGAGATCTTATGATTTTGAAAAAAATATTGTGCAGTACAATGAAGTACTCTCTCAACTTAAACTAAAACATGATGTAGAACTTTTGGATGTGTATAATATTTTAGATGAAAGTATGTTGCTTGATGATGGTATTCATATCAATGTAACGGGAAGTAAAGTAGTTGCTGAAAAACTTGAGGAGCTTTGTAGATGAGAAGGATTGTTCGCCATAGAATGTTTAAAAGTACATTTGTCTATATGGCTACAGATATTATCAACAAAGCTATACCCTTCTTACTGTTGCCCGTGCTGACTAGGTATCTTACCCCCTCTGATTTTGGGATCATTGCCTCTTTTGTCACTTTGGTATCTTTTATAGGGATGTTTACCGGTCTCAATACTCATGGTGCAGTCTCTGTAAATTATTTTAAAGAGTCAAAAGAGAAATTTGGTATCTTTTTAAGCAATGCATTGATGATCCTTTTTGGGTCTACACTTATTACACTGTTCGTACTGTTTTTTCTTCAGCCGTTGATTACCCAGAAATTTTATATACCTCTGGAATGGGTTTATGTTTCTTTACTTATTGCGGCCTCTCAGTTCATCACTACGATCAATCTATCACTTTGGATAGCGGAAGAAAAACCTAAAGCTTATGGTGTGTTTCAGATCTTGCAAGCTCTTACCTTAGCTTTAGTCACTGTATATCTTATCGTGGTCTTGCTAATGGGATGGGAAGGACGTTTTACCGCTGTTGTAATCAGTGCCGTTATGTTTTCTTTATTTAGTTTACGTTTCATTATGAAGCATAAATATATGAGATGGAAGTTTGACAAAGAGATCATGGTGGATACTCTGAAATTTGGTATTCCTCTTATTCCGCACTCACTTGGGGGTTGGCTCAGAACTGGGCTTGACCGACTTTTTCTTATTAGTATGATAGGAACAGCAGCAACGGGCATTTACTCTGTAGGTTACCAAATAGGTATGATCATGGGCATTGTTGTGACAGCATTTAATAAGGTTTGGGGTCCATATCTGTTTAAAAAGTTGAGTAAAGAACCTTCATTTTTAGAAAAAAGAAAATTGGTACTTTTTACCTATGGTTATTTTGTTTCAGTTTTGGGTGTGGCGGCTCTTTTAAGTTTATTGTCTCCTTATCTTTTTGGTTTTTTCATCGACGAAAGGTTTAAAGATGCTTCTCCTGTTATTGGATGGGTAGCATTTGGTTATGCTTTTACAGGGATGTATTATATGGTAGGACAGTATCTATTTTATGTGAAAAAGACACACTATCTTGCTATGGCGACACTTATAACTGCTGTATTGCACGCCATCATTAGTTATACCTTGATAAAATTAAATGGTACGATAGGAGCAGCTCAGGCTACTACAATATCTTTTGGGATCAACTTTTTGGTCATTTGGTATCTTGGAAACAAATTTTATCCTATGCCTTGGAGGTTACGTGATGTTGATTAGTTTTTTTAAAAAACAGTGGCGAGTTTATAGAAGATATATGATGAAAGAGAAAGTGAAGAGGCAAGCTGCTACTTATGTTGAACCTTTATTTGTGGGCGGAAATAGTGTTGTTACCACTCAAACATATCTTGGAAAAAATGTCAACTTTAACGGTATGACTATAACGGGTGGAGGTAAAGTACTGATAGGTGACAACTTTCATTCTGGGGCGGAGTGTCTCATGATGACTACTATTCATAACTATGAAGGGACAGCTTTGCCTTATGATAAAACGGTGATTCATAAAGATATTACTATAGAGGACAATGTATGGCTAGGTCATCGTGTCACAGTACTTGGAGGAGTAACCATAGGGGAAGGTTGTATCATACAGGCTGGTAGTGTAGTGGTAAGTAACATCCCAAAATATGCTATTGCAGGTGGACATCCTTGTAAACCGTTTAATCAAAGAGATATAGAACATTATAAAAAGTTAAAAAGTGAAGGAAAGTCCCATTGAATAGAGAAATGACCATAGAAGATATTAATGAGTGTATATTTGAAACCGAAGAGAAGTTTGGACTTATGGATGTGACGATCAACGGCATAAAAGTATGGCAGGCATTGCGTATGCATTATTACATCAAGATCTCAGTTGCATTGGGTGTATATACTGAACCTCATAGTCAAGATTTTTCACGAAAAACCCGCTGGAAGAACGTGGGTTCGAGTTTGAAAAGTGCCCTCTTTCAGAACCCTTTCTTTAGCAAGAAAAATATTGATATTCTTGTATTGGATCATCCCCGTAAGGTTAAAGTAGGTGATGAGTATATCGATATCTATACCAAGTATTTTATCGATGATCTCGTTAGCGAAAATAAAAACTTTGAAGTACTGGAAATGCCATTCCAGCATAAACATTTAACACAAGATGCCTCTTATCGAAAACACTCTGATGTTTTAGCATTGCTTTCGTCACTGATAAGACCATTTATAGCAGTGAAGGTAGATAAGCAGACAGAAAAGAAGCTCGTAGATGCAAGTGTCTATTTAAATCAAAGATTGGGTACAAAGGTTGATTTTTTGACTGAGTGCAGTAGGTTTGCAAAGGTTTTTGCCTCGAGAAAAATCTGGATAGATAGACTACTGATACAAAAAAGACCAAAGACGATGTATGTAGTTACTGGCTTTGCCTATGCTGTCTGGATACAGGCTGCCAAAGAACAGGGTATTGAGACTATAGAACTCCAGCATGGTACGATGAGCCGTTATTATATAGGATACAGCTTTCCCAATTCTCCTAAAGGGAGTGTGGATGTCTTTGCAGATAAACTTTATGTTTGGAACGACTACTGGAAAAATATGGCACCTTATCCTTTAACAGATGAGAACATTGTTATACAAAAGTTTCAACATTTTGAACAGGAAAAAGAGAAATTTTCACATATAAAAAAAGATCCTAAAAAAATTGTGGTTATTTCACAAGGGACCGTAACTCAATCTCTTGCCAAATTACTTTTAGAAAATAGTGATGTGTTAAAAGAATATACAATCCTTTATAAGCTACACCCCGGAGAATTTGATAGGTGGGAGGACTATGAGGAACTTGTTAAGTTTGTAAAACAGAAAAATGTTACAATCATAAAAGATGAATATCCTCTTTATGAGTTGCTCGCCTCATCAAAATACCTGATCGGTATCTACTCGACAGCAGTATATGAAGGGCTGGAGTTCGGCTGTAAAGTCATGGTGGCAGATGTCGCAGGTATAGAGCATGTTAAGCCGATGATCGATGGTGGGTATTTTGTTAAGATAACAGACCAAAATATAGAAGACGCTATTAAGAAAAGTGATGAAAATGATAATAGCTAAATTCATAAGAACACTTTACAAGATTGTTATGACACTTTTGGCGATGATTGTTGTCGTGTTATTGATACTGCTTTCCAAACTCTCTGATGAACGGGGTTATTATAATTTAGCATTAGCTTTAGCCTATGTCCCTTTCTTTTTTGGAGAAAAACTACGTTATTATTTTTACAAGTATACTTTGGCTCAATGTGGATCAAAAGTCATCTTTAAATTTGGTGCATGCTGTATGTATAGAGATATAGAATTACATGACAATATTACAGTAGGACTATTTACAATGATTGGAAAATGTACTATAAAGGATCATGTACTACTTGGCAGCCATGTCAATATAACTTCCGGAAATCAACAACATACAATTAGAGTGAATGAGGGTGATGTGATTTTTACTGATGGCAGAAGAGAACGTGTTGAGATAGGACAAAATGTATGGGTGGGAAATAATGCTGTAATTTTAAAAAGTATTGCAAAAAATTGTGTAGTTGGTGCAGGTTCAGTGCTAACGAGACTTACAGAAAAAAATGGTATATATGTTGGTAATCCTGCACAGCGTTTGAAGGATATAGATGCGTTCCAATAAACTTTTAATAATCGCTTATTATTTCCCGTCTTTTGCTGAAGTGGGTGTAGTGAGAGTGGCTAAATTTGCCAAATACTTAAAGAAAGAGGGAAGAGACATCACCGTTTTGACAGTAAAAGAAAAATACTACCAGACTACTAATGACTCTTATTCTCAAGATGTTGAAGGAATCAAGACGATACGTACATCAAGAGTACCGACTATACTTCCTGGGATCAACGAAGAAGGCTTTTACTGGGCACCTGCATTGTTTTTTTATCTGGTATATCAGATGTTATTTAATAGACCTGAAGTAGTCTATTTGACTGGTGGGCCATTTTATCATTGGATTTTGGCTCCGTTTATTAAACTTTTTGGTGTTGAGTACATATTGGATTTTCGTGATCCATGGAAGCTTAGCCCATATGTTGTACGAAAAAATGGATTTTTTGGTAGTCTTACATCTAGACTCGAGACATTTATCGAACGTTTTGCTATTAAATACGCAAAAACAGTGATCAATGTGACTAATCAGGCAACAGAGATGTATAGGGCTGAATATCCTGAATTTTCAGAAAAGTTTGTAACGATTACTAATGGTTTTGACCCGGATGACTTTACTGATATTGAAGCACTTACTGTTTCGAAGTTTGATATTGTCTATAGTGGAAAGTTTGGAACTTTTCGAGATGTGAGACCATTCTTTGAAGCATTTAAGAAGATTATAGAAGAAAATCAGTTAAGTCCTGATGATATTCGTTTTGTATGGGTGGGGAGAGAAGAAAAACATATTGTTGAGAGCATTAAAAGAATTGAGCTCGAAAATTATGTCAGTATGTTGGGTTTTTTACCATACAAAGAGAATTTACGCTATATAAAAGGATCAAAAATAGCTTTACTCATAGCAGGTGAACATCCGTATGAACCGACAACAAAGATATTTGACTATATGGCATTGCAAAAAAATGTATTGGGGGTTACTGATGCAGATGGATTTGTCTCAGAGACGTTAACTGCCTATCCTTTAGGGAAACATTCAAATAATTCTACAGATAACATTTATGAGAAGATCCAAGAAGAGTTTAGAAGTTCAATCAAAGACACTGAGGTTGAAATAAGGGATTTACTGAAATTTGATCGTAGAACTTTGACGTTGCAATTAAAAAAATTGATAGGTAAATAAAATCATGTTTAAATTAAGCAATATCGTAGTGTTCTTTATTATGTTATCTATTCTCTCAAGTTACTTTATTGGCGTATTTGGTAGTTCTATGGGCATGCTTGATGATTTTGCAGCATTAATGATTTTCTTGTTACCTATTCCTGTTATCATTATATTTAAAAACGCTATTAAAAAACTCCATAATCAGCTTTTTGTTATGCTTTGGGTATTTTATGTGGTATCTACTTTTTTATTTCTTTACTCGTCCTTATTGCCACATTTGTATGAATTGTATAAGTTATTGACATTTATGATTTTCATACCATTGTTCATGGTGCTAAAACGTGGAACAATTTTCCAAATAGAAGATAAACTGCTTAAAGTGGTGGCACTCTTTTTGATGATAAATACTCTAATAGTGATTTTGCAATATACGATTAATCCATATATTATAAATTTGTTTGGTATAAAAATAGGTATGGAAAACATTGCTTTTGCTGCAGGTAGATATAGTGGTCTATTCTCCAACCCAAACAATCTTGGCGATCTTGCCCTGTTAATGTTCCTTCTGAATGAAATAGTAAGACCTGAAAAGTACAAACTGTTTCGTAATATTTTTATGATATCAGTACTTACTTCTTCCTCTAAACATGCAATTGTTATTTTGTTACTATTATTTGTCTATCAAAATAGAGATGTAGTTAAAAAGAAATTTTCAAAATTTTTACTTGGGAGTATTTTAGTTTTTGCAGCAACTTTTTTTACATATAGTTTGAATCAAAAAGCCTTTGATTCAAAAATTGAACAGTATGTCAGATTGGCTACTGTGGAAGATACTAGTCATATATATATGGGTACCGTTGAAAGTCGTGCAAGAAAAATGCTAAAAGGCATGGTATATGTTGATGAAAATTTCCCCTTAGGGACAGGATTGGGTACATGGGGAGATGGCTCTTCACGCTTAAATGCAGATAACCCTTTAAAAAATCCAGAACCAATGAGTGATTCAGCCTTTATACATCTCTTGGTAGAACAGGGGATTTTTATACTTATGTATCTGTTTCTCATGTCTTCAGGGTACTTTTCCGTAAAAAAAATGCAAAAAAAGTATTTTATTTCATTAATGATAGTATATGTCTTGGCAATATTTCCGACTATGGGTATGTCATCTGGTGCATGGCCAGTAATATTCGCTTATCTTTATGCCCGTTTATTATTTTCCAAAAAATTAGAACAGGGTAGAGTATTATGAAAATATTTTTGATATCCAATATGTATCCTTCTATTGATAATCCATCTTATGGTGTATTTGTAAAAAATTTTGAAGATAGAATGAACTCAGATCAAAATGTACAAATATCACATAAAGTAGTTATTGATAGACAGGGGAAAAATAAAGTAGAAAAAATATGGAAATATCTAAAATTTTATTTTAGTATTATTAAAGTGTTTATCTTTGGTGAATTTGATATCGTGTATGTGCATTTTCCTATTTACGTCACACCAGTTTTAATAGGGCTTCCTTCGCGCGGTAAAAAGTTGGTTTTAAACTTTCATGGTAGTGATGTTATGGGTTCAGGAAGGAAAGTAAATTTTTTAAAATATCTTACTAGTATACTGGTTCAAAAAAGTACTCTGATTGTTGCTCCGTCATCTTTTCTTGCAGATGAACTTAAAGTGCAATTGTTAGTATCAGAAGATAAACTTTTTATTTCACCCTCAGGTGGTGTCGATAAACGTTGTTTTTATCCAATTGATAGGGAACAGGCAAGAAGAAAAATAGGTATTGAAAATAAATTTACCGTGGGCTTCATATCTCGGTTTGATCAAGGTAAAGGGTGGGATGTATTTCTTGATGCTGTTGCAATATTAAAAAATGATTATAATATATCTGTACAAGCAGTTGTTGTGGGAGATGGTACACAAAAAAATGATTTTTTTGATAAAATAGATCAATTAAGTATAGAAGAGAATATTAAATATTTTGGTCGTAAAAAACAAAATGAATTGGCTTATTACTTTAATAGTCTTGATGTATTCGTTGCTAGTAGTACCTTAATGGAAAGTCTTGGGTTGATAGGATTGGAAGCTATGAGTTGCAGTATACCGGTTGTGGGATCTAACAAGGCAGGTATTGCAACTTATATTTCAGAGGGGTATAATGGATATTTATTTACTCCAGGAGATCCTGTTCAACTCGCAGAGATGTTGAGAAAGTATTTTTTATTAAATGAGGATGAGAGAAGTAGATTTTCAACTCAAGCTAAACTAACATCAAAAAAATATGTATCTGAAAGGGTACATCAAGAACTTATTGATAAGCTTGAAAGTCTTGATAAAGTTAAATAAGGATAAAAATGTCAAAAATAAAAATAAAAAATTTAATATTCTGTTTTTTATATAATACTATAGCGAAGGTCTTACCTTTAGATAGTATGCCTTATTCAAAAGGATTAAAAGAGAGTCGATATTTTCTTTTTTCAAGATGTATAAGAGAATGTGGGAATAATATCAAAGTTGATAAAAATGTTTATATTTCTCCTTATATAAAAGTTGGTGACAATGTGAGAATCAGTGAAAATTGTAAGATTAGAAAAAATACTTCTATAGGTGATAATGTATTAATTGGACCAGGAGTACATATTCTAACAGCCACGCATAACTTCGAAAAGATTGATCTTCCTGTATGTAAGCAGGGAACAACACAATATAATGTTCAAGTTGGTAATGATGTTTGGATTGGAACTAATGCCATTATATTACCTAAAGTGAAGGTAGGTAATCACACAATTATTGCTGCAGGTTCAGTTGTTACAAAAGATATACCTGACTATGCAATTGTGGGTGGAAACCCAGCTAAACTAATTCGTTCTAGAGTGGATAAGGAGATGAAAAAATGATTACTACACTGAGAAATTATCTTCGCCTACTTTTGTTGACACCATTTTATTTGATACTTACTAAGTTATATAAAATGAATATATCATCTAGTGCAAGAATTTCTCTGGGTGCAAAATTAGATAAAACTCATCCAGAGGGTCTTTATATTGGAAATGAAAGTTATGTTGCATCAGGTGCTATAGTCTTTTCACATGATTATGCGAGAGGATTACATACCGATACGCACATAGGCAAACAATGTTTTATTGGGGCTAATGCTATAATTATGCCGGGAATCATTATTGGTGATAATGTTATTGTAGGAGCAGGAGCAGTTGTAACAAAAGATATTGCAAGTGGATGTATTGTTGCTGGTAATCCAGCTAGAGTTATAAAAGACAACATTAATACAGTAAAATATGGGAAATTAGTGAATGATTGAAAAAACTATGCTAAGAAATGTTGAGACCTATGCATTTTCTAATCGACAGGAATTTTTAAATTTCATTGATAATAAACATAAAATTTTGATTGCTATAAATGCTGAAAAAATACTCAAAGATGAAGCAAAATTAAAAATTATAATTAATAAGAACATAGGTTATTCGGATGGAGTTGGAGCGGTAATGGCACTAAAACAAAAAGGGCTGGATGCTGTAAAAATATCGGGTGCTGAATTTTGGTTGGACATAGTAAGGAGGTTTTATAAGGAGAAAACTTTTTATCTTATTGGCTCATCTCAGGAAGTGATAGAAAGTACAGTAGCTAAACTTGAGAATGAGTTTCAAAGTATTAATATACTTGGGTACAGAAATGGGTACATAGATCATAATGCAGAAAAAGAAGAGCTAGTAAATATTCTTACAGATAAAAAACCTGATATCATATTTGTTGCTCAAGGGACTCCAAGACAAGAGTACCTCATGGATGAACTAATAAAGATTCATCCGGCACTCTATATGGGACTAGGTGGAAGCTTTGATATTTACAGCGGAACAAAAAAAAGAGCACCAAAGTTCTTTCTTAATTGGCACTTGGAATGGTTTTATAGGCTTCTAAAAGAACCCACTCGTTTTAGACGACAACTTGTACTTATAAAGTTTTTTATTTTATTAAAAATGGGAAGATTGTAAATGACACCTTTTAGAAAAAACTTTTGAGATATATTCATAAAATAATTGAAAAGGTTGTAAGAAATTATAATGCTCAATACAATATTAAGATGTTTAAAAAATAAAATAAAAAAGGCCACACAATGACAGCACTATTTTACATATTTATAACTATATTATCGTTTACGCTCATCAAGTTAATTATCTACTATGCACCTAAGTTGGGACTTATAGATATACCTAATGAAAGAAGTTCACATGCTGACCTGACACCTCGTGGGGCAGGTATTGGGTTTGTAGTAGCAGTATTTATTGGTGTTGCATTATTTAGATGGGACTTAGTGCTTAGTCATTGGTATCTATTTTTAGCTATTTTTATGGTATTTATTATTGGTGTGTTTGATGACCATAAGGATGCCCCTCCTAAAGCAAAGTTTATCGTTATATTTGCAGCAACGGCTTTAATGTGGTGGTATGGTCTTAGTATAGAGTCACTGGGTGAGTGGTTTGGGTATGAGCTGACTCTTGGATGGTTGGCATTGCCATTTAGCATGTTGGCACTTGCTGGTTTTACCAATGCCTTAAACCTTATAGATGGGTTAAATGGTTTGTCTGGGAGTATTAGCATTGTTATTATTGGGTTTTTTGGATACTTTGCTTACGTAAATGATAATGATATAATGTGGATACTCGCTAGTTTTACCATAGCAAGCCTGGTAGGTTTTATGTTACTAAATTGGCATCCAGCAAAAATATTTATGGGTGACAGTGGCTCGTTGGCACTTGGGTTTATTATTTCTATACTAGCAGTGTTTAGTGTGGAGTATATACACCCTGTATCAGTATTGTATATTGCGGCTATACCTATACTTGACACACTGATAGTCATGGTAAGAAGGATAAGACGAGGAAGATCACCATTTAGTCCAGATAGGACACATTTACATCATATATTGGCCAATTTTTTTCTAGATGATGTGAAGAGAACGGTATGGTTTTTAATACTTTTACAAATCTCATTTTCTGGTATTGGGGTGATTGTACATAGTACTATAAAGTCAAGTCCCAATGAATTTCTACCCTTCTTTGCATTAGGTGGGTTTGTCATGTTGTTTCTTATATTTTATATGATATTTAGCGGTATGAATAGGCGACAACTTTTACTAGATGGTGACACATATTAGATGAATATCATGCTGCTTTTGGCTTACATATGAGACTAAACATTAGACTAACCAACATTATAGTATACTATATACTCTTATAAAACGAAGGAACTTTATGAACGAACACGCGTTACATCAGGTAGATGAAGATGAGATAGATTTAAAAGAAATATTTGGCACTTTAGCTAAGCATAAAAAGAAGATACTCTTTTTTATGCTACTATTTGGCGTGTTGGCAGCACTTTATGCATACATAACGCCTAATACCTACAGTGCCTCTACGACCATTGAAATTGGTGATCAGAAGAAAGGGAGTACGGGTTCTGAAGATATGTTGATGATGGCAATGAATCCTGGTATGACTAACTCTGATACGGAGATAGAGATTATAAAATCTCGTTACCTTATAGCCAAAGCACTTAAAGAAGTGAACTTTACCCATAGGTATTATGCGAAGTACCGATTTAAAGAGAGAGAAACATATGTTGATTCTCCTTTCGAAGTGGTTTTACAAAAAGGAAAATCACTCTCTTTTAATATCTTTCCTATGAACGCACAGTTCTATAGGCTAGAAGTGGAAGGCATAGACCCTGTAAGCTTAAAAAAATGGCACATGGAAAAAGTATTTGCCTATGGTGATTCTGTAGATGAGGAGTATTTTGACTTTACTTTGTACCTTAAAGAAGACAGAGTCCTAAATAAAGACACTACGTATCGTTTTGTAGTGCTAGAAAATCAGACAGCGATACAGGAGATACAAAAAAGTCTTTCGGTAGCACAAACAACGAAGCAGTCTAGTATCCTTAAAGTAAGTTTTAAGGACAGTGTGGCATTAAGGGCACAACAATTGACAGATGCTTTAAGTGAAGCTTATCTTATGCAAGAGATACAACGTAAAACAGAAGAAGCCAGTATGATACTTGCCTTTATAGATGAACAACTTGCAGGTATTAACACAAATTTACAAGACTCTGAAAAGAACCTGGAGAATTTTAAGAAAAAAAGTAACATGGTAAACCTTGGTACAAAAGCAGAGGGTGTGGTTGCTAAGTTGAGTGAATATGAGGGTAAATTGGCTGAAGCGAGCATAGAAGAACAGATGCTCAATACTTTGTATACGCAGATAGTAGAGGGTAAGAATTTTGAGAGTATCTCTGCCGCAGGTCTTGACTTGGCTGCAACGGGTGTGCCTGCGCTTATTCAAAAACTTCAAGAAGCCATGCTTAAAAGAAGGATACTTCGAGCAGACTATACGGCGGAACATCCAGAAGTTAAAAAATTGTCTCAGAGTATTAAGCAATCTAAGAAAGTGATAGCTAGTACGATAAAGACACTTAAACTACGGGTTAGTAAACGTAAAAACTTACTTAAAAAGACCATTAAAGAGTACGATGCATTGATGGAAGCACTTCCTGAAAAAGAGAAAATTTTTGGAGGTTTACAACGTAAGTTTGTTGTAAATGAAAAAATTTACTCTTATTTGTTAGAAAAACGAGCAACCACAGCCATAGCAAAAGCGTCTACTGTAAATAAGAGTCGCATTATCGATAAGGCATTGGTACCTAAAAACCCTATAAAGCCTAAGCGCAAGCTTATTGTTTTAGTAGGGCTTATATTGGGTCTGATATCTGGTATTGCTTTTGCGTTTTTACGTGAATTTATGGATGATCGTGTGAAAGAGGAAGAGGATATTCGTAAAACTTCTTCACTTTCTCTTCTAGGAAGCATTCCCTTTATAGAAAATGAAAAAGATGACATTAAGGTATTTGCTTCTCCTAAGTCTGTTGTCTCTGAAGCATTTCGTGCCTTACGTACAAACTTACAGTTTATGTCACATAAAGACAATACGACGATTATTGCTGTGACATCGACCATTGGAGCAGAAGGGAAAACTACGGTGGCTACTAACTTGGCGTCTATTATAAGTTTAACAGGTAAAAAAACGATTATACTTAATATGGATATGCGTAAACCGATGCTTCATAAGAGGTTTGGCTTACCAAACAATCAAGGGATGAGTACACTTTTGGCTGGACGTGTTAAATTAGAAGAGGTCATACAAAAGACGAAGTATGATAATCTCAATATTATCTCTTCTGGCCCTATTCCTCCTAACCCGAGTGAACTCATAGGAAGTGATGCCATGGAGAAGGTGATAGAAGATTTAAAAACAGTGTATGATACGATTATTTTTGATACACCTCCTGTTGGACTAGTGACAGACGCAATGACTCTGATGCGTCTTTCTGATGTTTCATTGTATGTTTTACGTTCACAGTATAGTAAAAAATCCTACTTAGGAGACATACAACGCATGGCACAAGACCACAAAATAGATAACCTAAGTCTTTTACTCAATAGTGTTAAAGCTACAAAGAAAGGCTATGGCTATGGGTATGGGTACGGTTATGGGTATTATGAAGAGAATAAATAATGTTTTCTTTTTTTAAAAAGAAAATACAGATAGCACAAGAACCTATAGTAGTACCACCTTTGTTGGTTGATGTGCATTCTCATCTGATTCCTGGGATTGATGATGGTTCTCAGACGATGGAAGAGAGTCTAGTGTTACTAAAAGCCTTAGAAGCTGTAGGCTATAAAAAAATAATTACGACACCACACATTATGGTGGATGCCTATGGAAATACTAAGGAGTCTATACTTCAAGGGCTACAAGTACTTCAAAATGAAGCAAAAAAACATAACATTCATGTAGAGATAGAAGCAGCATCTGAATATTATTTAGATGAAGGGCTTTTATCATTGATACATAAAAAAGAAATTTTATTGATTGAAGATAAATACCTACTGTTTGAGACCTCATATATCCATCGTCCAACACAATTAGAAGAAGTTATTTTTGAAATTTTAGCAGCAGGGTATATACCACTTTTAGCACACCCTGAACGGTATAGATACATCGCCGACCCAGAAGAGTTTCAAAGGTTAAAAACACTAGGTGTACTGTTTCAAGTAAATTTAAATTCATTTCATGGGCATTATGGTGCGCATGCAAAAAAACATGCAAATTTTTTAAGTCAACATGGTCTGATAGATTTTTTGGGTTCAGATACGCATAACATTAAACAAGTAGAGTATCTCTCTGAAGTTTTGACAAGTCATATATATAGTGAGATTTATCGATACAACACCATTAAAAATCCATCTTTAATTTAAAAATTAATTATAAATGGGATATAATATAGCCATTTTATTAAAAGGGAATACATATGCGCATTTTGACTGCACTCTCATTACTTTCGGCAACACTTTTATTTACTGGATGTGCCAGTAAATCAGACTACAAACTTTTTCAGACTGAAAAAGAGGTCACAACAGAACAATCTTCGAAGTACTCTGCAAGAAGCATAGAGTATCATATTTTACCACAAGACAGACTCGATGTGATACTCTATAAAGATCCAAATCAAGAGGCGATGGTTGCACAATCTGAACTTGGACAAAGTGTGAACAAAACAGGTATTTTAGTCAATAAAGCTGGGTTTATCTCTTTACCATTGATTGGGAAGGTAAAAGTTGCAGGGTTAACACAAACTGCAGCAGCGGACAAGATTACTAGACATTACAAAAAATATATTAATACACCATCTGTGTACTTAGAGGTGTTGAACAAAAGATTGTATGTTTTAGGAGAAGTAAAAAATCCGGGTGTTGTAAAAATAGACAAAGAAAAGATGACACTTTTTGAAGCACTCGCATTTGCAGGAGATTTAACAGATGCTGCGATTCGTGATGATATTGTTATTTTGTCTGCTGCTAAGAATGGAAAAATGAATATGAGACATGTAGACCTTACACAGTTTGCAAATATGGACTACAGTCAACTGATGCTTCGTCCTAATGACATAGTCTATATTCAACCAAATGGATGGAAAGAGTTCAAGGTAGCTGCAGATGATGTGACTTCACCATTTGTTGCTATATCCAAAATTGCATCACCGTTTGTAACATTAAAGTACTTGGGTGATTAATGAACAGGTTAAGAGATAAAAGTATTTATCTCTTATACTTCTTAGCCTCTGATATTTAAAAAGTTTTTAGTACTAATATCATCAAAGGGTTGATTTAATTTTACAAATGCTTCATAGCTTTCCAAGGCACGTTTAAAATCACTACTTTTTTTACTCTCTTCAAATAGTACCTCTTTGAGTGCTACTTTTGTTGCATCCATCATATCTTTGGGAAAAGTTTTAATTTGTACATTACTAGGTAATTCCTGAAGCGCTTTAGCATTTTTATATCTAAACTCTTGTAGCATATTAGCAGTCATCTCTTCACTAGCAGCTGTAATGATAGCTTGATGAGTGTCACTTAGTTTGTCCCATTTTGTTTTGTTAAAAGTGATTTCTAAGATACTTCCTGGTTCATGCCACCCTGTGTAGTAGAAGGGTGCAGCTTTGGAAAACCCCATCATGCTGTCAAGTGCAGGACCAACCCATTCTGTGGCATCTATGGTACCGCGTTCCAGTGCTGTGTAGAGTTCCCCTGCAGGAAGCAGTACCGGATTGACACCAAGTTTTTTCAAAACTTCTCCACCAAGGCCAGGGATGCGCATTTTGAGTCCTTGCAAGTCTGAGAGTGACTTTATCTCTTTTTTAAACCAACCACCCATTTGAGGACCTGTAGTACCCCCTATAAGAGGATAGAGATTAAACTTAGCATACATTTCACGCCAGAGTGCATAACCACCACCAAATTTCATCCATGTAATCATCTCTTCACTTGTGAGTCCTAAGGGCATACCTCCAAATATGGAAAATGCAGAATTCTTCCCTTTCCAATAGTAGACGCCAGAGTGGAAGGCATCTATCTGTGCAGCAGAGGTAGCATCGAAGACTTGTAGCGCAGGCACTAAGATATTTTTAGGAAAAATTTTGATTTCCAAAGTGCCACCAGAGAGT
This sequence comes from uncultured Sulfurovum sp., assembly GCA_902727855.1. GTDB lineage: Bacteria > Campylobacterota > Campylobacteria > Campylobacterales > Sulfurovaceae > Sulfurovum. Next base: position 105,758 of record CACVAS010000147.1, on the reverse strand, counting down.
TCAAAACATCGTTTTGCAAAGTTGTCTATGCCTGTACCCATGATTGGGAAGTGAGCAGGCCATGACGTTGCAAGTTTGAGTGTGACTTTTTTACCTCTAGGTACTTGCGTGCTATTATCACTATGCTCTTCTTCAGCCCTATGACATGCATTAAGTGTCATGGCTGTTGCACCTAGTGCAGTACTTGTTAAAAAGTCTCTTCTTTTCATGATAAAATCATCCTAATATTAATAAATTACATAGTAACATAACAGACATTAAAAGGATGAAAAAGGATAAAATTTGGATTGTCATATTTGTACAAAAGAAACGCAAAGTTTTGTAGATAGTAAAACCAATATTACATACTACTCTTGTGCAGAATGTGAATACATTTTTAAATCTCCTCAGAAGTACCAAAGTCTTACTAAACAAAAAGAGCGGTACGATTTACATACCAATAGTGAAGAAGATCAAGGATACATAGCCTATTTTCAGCGTTTTTTAGACTTTCTCTTACCTCAAATAAGTGATGTGAAATCGGCATTGGATTTTGGTTGTGGTAAAAGTACTATTTTGGCTACTATGCTTGAAAAAGAGGGTATTTCTTGTGATTATTATGACCCAATTTACCATCCAGATACGCTAGAAGCTAACAAGGTGTATGACCTTATAGTCTCAACAGAAGTCTTTGAACATCTATCACAGCCAAAAGAAGTCTTTGCTAGTTTAGTCAAACGTCTTAAAAAAGGTGGTTATCTGGCAATCCAAACGCAGTTTCATTCCAATAGTATTGAAACATTTAAAATGTGGTATTATCATCAAGATCCAACACATATAGTCTTTTTTAGACCCAAAACTTTTGAAATACTAGCAAAGATGTATGGATGTAGAATCTGCAGTACCAATGATAAAAATATGGTACTTATTGAGAAGATTTAAACGCTTTTACATGCTTTAAATGCGATTTATAGTTTGTACTAAATGTGTGTTTTCCCTCTTCATTTAACATAAAATAGAGGTATGGTGTTTTTTTTGGTTTTAACGTTGCTTTAATAGCATCTACGCTGACAGTACCCACTGGAAGAGGGGGCAAACCTGAATTTTTGTATGTATTGTAGAAGCTATTGTCTTCTTTTATGTGAGAAGATGTCACAATTTTTGAACTGTACTCATCATAATTGAGTGTACCATCCATCTGTAGACGCATCTTTTTTTTGAGTCTGTTTTGTATTACAGAAGAGACTAGGTACATCTCTTCTGGATTATTGGTCTCTTTTTGGATAATAGAGGCAATGGTCAGTATCTGATTGATTTCTTCTTCTTTGTTTGAGGGAAGTAATTTAGAGAGTTTTTCATTTGTTTCATGAAAAAGTGCAAGTATAGCTGCTTGTGCATCGGCATTGTTTGCTATGGCATAAGAGCCTGCGAGTATATCTGCTTCTAGGTATGTTGCATAGTTGATGTATTCATGTAAGGTGTCTCCTTCATCTATACGTAAATCATTGGCTAAGCGTTTACAAACTTCTACAGTACTTTCTCCCGCAAAAACTTTAATATTGAACGTTTTTGTTTTACTTTGCTTAATGGTGTTGAAAAGTGACAATCGGTTTATACTCTCCTCTTTGAGGGTATACCAACCTTTTTTAGGCTTTGGTAGTAGAGACAATACTATTTTGTCTAGCCAGTTTACGGAGTAGTCATGTTTTTGTAATGTGTCTATAATATGATTGGTATGTGTATTGGCAATGTAGAATGTTTTATTGCCAGACTTTATAGCTGTTAAATGATAAATAAGCGTGATTAAAAATAAAAAAAGAGTGACAAATGTTACGATAAAATAGATTTTATTGTAAGTATTTTTAAGTATCTTCTTCATGATTAAAAAAGCAAGTTTTCTTCTTTAATCGTATGTAAAATCTTTTTATCTGCATTGAGTATAAAGGCGTAGTTAAAGAGTGTATTCTTTAAAATATCTCTTATCTCTTCTCCATTTTCAAACCAGTGGGGTCTGTCTATACCTGGTACCTTGGTTTTAGGTGGGGTGAGGACAATTCCTTTTACCCATGTATTTGAACGTTTTATGTACTCTCTTGCTTCTACAATGTCAGCTATATTGTCTGTAAAAATGGCTACCTTGTCACTTTTACTTGCCTTTGTACTGTTAAGCTGACCATCAATAAACACAGGGTGAAAATGTTTGGTGTAGCTAAGACGTTCAATGTCATAGGGTAGGGCATTGTTTTCACAAAAGTGTATGACCCTTAAAAGATACTCTAGATGAAAGGGAATGAGGTCTTTTTCTTGGTAGACATAGCCACCCACTTTAAATGTCGTTTTAAAAAGTGTATCAAAAACAGCATATCCATCAACATCACGCTCTAGTTTTTGTATATCTGGTTTTATCAGTTTCATGAGAGAGGTATCTGTACCTACATACAGTGTACCATCGGTATTGAGTATTTGTTCAAATGCTTTACGCCACTCTTTAGAAATAAATGAAATATTTGTTTTATGCGTGAGTATCATTTTTGTAAAGGTAAGTTCATGTGGGGAGAGTAAAAAGAATTGTGCCTCTTTCTTAATGATAACATACCTAACAAGTTTAAAGGCTGCCAGTTGTATGTCTGAGACAAGGATCCATGCTATCTCATCATCATGACGTTCAATAGTCTCATCATCATACACAATAGCGTAGGCACCATTTTTAATGGCTTGGTCTATCTCTTCTTGGTTAGAGGAGAAAAACAAGTCACCATGCTCAACTTTAGAGACATAGACAGTAGCTGATGAGATGGCTTGGACTTTTGGCTCATTTGAGAGTATACCCTCAGAGAGATTTACTATATCTTCTATTTTCATTGTTTACCCTATAGGTGTTCCGGATTTTTTTGGCTTTTCAGGGCGTATCATACATAGGCCATCTTCATCTTTGGCTGCTAGAAGCATACCTTCAGATTTTAGTCCCATAAGCTTTGCTGGTTTGAGGTTTGCAACCACTGAGACTTGTGTCCCTAACATATCTTCTGCAGAGTACCACTCTTTAATACCTGCAACCACTTGTCTTGGTTTCTCTTCACCCACATCGACTTGAAGTAGTAGAAGTTTTTTACTTTTTGGCACTTCTTCGGCCGCTACAACTGTACCAACTTTAAGTGAAGTTTGGAAGAACTGATCGATGCCTATAAGCGCTATACCTTCTGTAGCATCACTCTCTTTTTTTACTTCTTTCTCTTTTTTCTTTACTGGTTCAGTCGTATCTATTGGTTCTATTTGTGTAAGAAGAGGTGCTTCTATACGTGGAAAGAGAGGGTCTATCTTTTTTAAGTTAAATGGTGCGAGTAGTGCTCTGTCTTTTACCAATGATTTCCATGACTCAGTGTCTATAGTAAAGCAAAGCGCGTTAGAAATTTTTGTACATACTGCTGGCATAACAGGGTAAAGCATGACCGAGACCTTTGCCAAAATAGCTACTATGAGACCATTGAGTGCCATAGCTTCTTCTTCTTTCCCATTTTTCATAAGGTTCCATGGTTCATACTTATCTATAGCTCTATTGGCTACAGTGAGTGGTCTCCAAAGCTCTTCTAAATAACGGTGAATTTGCATATCATAAAGTAAAGGTTCTAGTAAATCAAGTGAAGCGTGTACTTCGTCAAGCTCTGTTTGGTAGTATTGTGCTACGTTGCTAGAGTGCACGTTTCCTTCAAAGTATTTACCAGACATGCCTATTACACGGTTGAGTAAGTTACCAAGGTCATTACCCAAATCAGAGTTTATACGGTCCATGAGCGCTTTTTGGCTAAAGTCACCATCTCCACCAAAAGGTACTTCTCTAAGCATAAAGTAACGGAAATTATCTAACCCATAAGCATCTGCGACCTCTTTAGGGTTCACGACATTACCTTTAGATTTAGACATTTTTTCACCATCACGTGTCCACCATCCATGTGCTGCAATGTGTTTAGGTAGAGGCATATCTATACTCATAAGAAAGGCTGGCCAATAAATAGCATGAAAACGTAAGATATCCTTACCAATAAGCTGCACACGTGCAGGCCACTGATCCATCTTTTCCTCGTCACCTCCATAACCTAGTGCAGTAAGGTAGTTCATCAGTGCATCTAACCATACATACATCACATGTTTTGGATCATTAAACTCTGTAGGGAGTTTGACACCCCAGTCAAAAGAGGTGCGGGTAATTGAGAGGTCTTGTAAGCCACCTTCAACAAAACGAATGACTTCATTTCTTTTACTTTTTGGTAAGATGAACTCTGGATTGTCTTCATAATACTTTAAGAGTTGATCTTCATAGGCAGAGAGTTTGAAAAAGTAAGACTCCTCTTCAACGATAGTGGTACTTTTACCACACTCTGGACAAAACTCATCATCAACCAGTTGAATCGTAGGGAAAAATGTTTCACAAGAAATACAGTAATGCCCTTTGTATGTATCTTTATAGACGTCACCTTTTTTATGCATTTGAGAAAAAGCTTTTTGTACACCTATTTTATGGTCTTCATCTGTCGTACGTATAAACTTGTCATAAGAAATGTCAAAGTCATCCCACAGGTTTTTAAACGTTGCAGAGATTTCGTCTGCATAAGCTTGTGTTGTTTTGCCACGGCTTTTTGCTGCTTCTTCTATTTTTTGACCATGTTCATCTGTACCAGTAAGAAAGTAGGTGTCTAGTCCAGACATACGAGAGTAACGTGCAAGGGTATCGGCAATGATGGTAGTGTAAGCATGACCAATATGTGCAATATCGTTAACATAATAGATAGGGGTGGTAATATAGGCTTTGTGACAAGAATCTGACATGGTGTTTCCTTAAACAAATGAGTTTTTGGTTTACTTAAAAAGTAGAAGTAAATTAATAAAAAAGATTTTAGCTAAATAGTGCTTTAAAGTCACATTTAGTTATAATCGCAAATATTTTTTATGGAAGGCTTTTAAGATATGAGAGCATTATTAAGCGTAAGTGACAAAGCAGGTATTGTTGAGTTTGCCCAAGGGTTAGTGAGTCAAGGTTGGGAGATTATCTCCACTGGTGGAACATACAAAAAGCTAAGTGTTGCGGGTGTAAAAGTCATGGAGATTGACGAAGTGACAAAGTTTCCAGAGTGTTTTGAAGGACGTGTAAAAACACTCAACCCATACGTACATGGAGGCATACTTCATAAGCGTGGAGACGATGCACATGTGGCACAAGCTAAAGAGCTAGGTGTGGAGGGTATAGACCTTGTATGTGTGAATCTTTACCCGTTTAAAGAGACCATAGAACGTACCGAAGATTTTGATGAAATCATAGAAAACATCGACATTGGTGGACCAACGATGGTAAGAAGTGCTGCGAAAAATTTCAATGATGTACTGATTGTTACAGATGCAAATGATTATACTGCAGTCCTTACAGCGCTTACTAACAAAGAAGATAGCTTAGCATTTAGAAGAGGGCTTATGATTAAAGCTTTTGAACATACTGCAGCCTATGACTCTATGATAGCCAATTACATGAACGGTAGGTTTAATGATGGCTTTGGAGAGTACCAGTTTATTACGGGTAAGAAGTCTTTCCAAACACGTTATGGAGAGAACCCACACCAAAAAGGTGCCTTGTATGAGTTTGACTCTCATTTTTCTGACAACTTCAAACAAGTTAAAGGTGAAGCATCGTTCAATAACATCAATGATGTCAATGGTGCACTGAAAATTGCATCTAGCTTTGGTGATGAAAATGCAGTATGTATAGTTAAACACGGTAATCCATGTGGTTTTGCCATTAAAGACTCTTTGCTAGCGTCCTACACGGAAGCACTGAAATGTGATCCTGTCTCTGCTTTTGGTGGTGTGGTAGCGGTCAATGGTGTAGTAGATGCTCCACTGGCTGAGAAAATGAATGAAATTTTCTTAGAAGTGGTGATGGCATCAGACTTTACAGAGGAAGCTCTAGAGGTTTTTAACAAGAAGAAACGTCTTAAACTTTTCTCACAAAATAGTCTTTTGCAAGGTGGCACAAAGCTAGTGATGTCTAAAGACTCTCATGACTTTAAACATGTGGATGGTGGATTTGTTTATCAAAATTCAGATTGTATTTGTGACAATGAAGTACATAACGCACAGAAAAAATCAGAACTTACTGCAACAGAGCAAGAGATGAAAGATCTTGAGATTGCATGGAAAGTAGCAGGACTTACGAAGTCTAATTGTGTTGTGTACGTTAAAGACTCTGCCATGGTAGCTGTAGGTATGGGTATGACCAGCCGTGTAGATGCAGCACAATGTGCACTCAAAAAAGCTAAAGAGATGGACTTAGATGTGAGTGGCGCAGCCATGGCATCTGAAGCCTTTTTCCCATTTCGTGACAGCATAGACGCAGCCGCAGCTGCAGGCGTAAAAGCCATCATTGAACCAGGCGGAAGTATAAGAGATGATGAGGTTATTGAAGCTGCCAATGAGCATGGTATTTCACTTTACTTTACGACTGTTAGACATTTTTTACATTAGATAAATTGAATAACTTCTGTGAATAGAGATATTCAAAATAAGGATAGCATCAATGAAGATACATTTAAAATCAAATATTTTTAAAGGCATATTTATTGCCTTTTCAATGATATTGTTTTCAGGTTGTGGAAATGATACAAAAACGGTGACTAGTGATGTAAACAGTATTCACCCAATGAGTGTTAAAAATGTTTTATTTGCACATGGATTTTTAAGTAGTGCAGATACTTGGAATCACTACGTAGAAGTTACATCAGATTATGCAGATAGAGAGTGGGTTATCTACCGGACAGATGTATCTGATACAGGAAGTATTGTAAGACGTGCAGGTCAGTTAGCAGATTATATTAATGCACAAGGGTTAGAAGATAACTCTATGATTGTTATTGGACATAGTATGGGAGGTCTTGATTTACGCTATATCATTAGTCAAGGTAATCAAAATCAAACAGATGACAATAAATATTACAAAGCAGCAAAGAAGATATATAAGTTCTATACCATAGCAACACCACATAAAGGTGTGGAAATTGCCAATATTCTCCCTGAAGACAATGGTGCAGTCTCCGATTTGAGTGCTGATCATATGTCTATGTTTAATAAAGAGCATCCATATAGTAACTCTAGCATCGATGGAAGAAAAATAGAGATGCTTGCATTTAGATTTGCCTGTGATGATGATAAAAGTACAGATGGTATAGTACCTATAGAGAGTCAGGTACTAGATGGTGCACCATACACTAAAGAAGTTTTAGATGGTAAACATACAACTGCTCGTCATATTATCATTTGTGAAGATGATGTTATTGCAGAATTAAACCAAAACAGTATTATCAATAATATCCTTGATAATTCTACCCCAGAACAAATAACCTCTTTATAGTTTTTTGAGAATAGGAGATATTACGATTAAAGTGATATCTTTTTGTATGAAGAGACAATTCTTATTGTTAGGACATAATGAAAAAAATACTACTCACCATCATACTAAGTTTACTACTCACAAGTTGCAATAACCCATTCTCAGCAGGTACACTTACATGGACTGCGATTAATGTCAATGCGTATATACAACAAGGGGATGCACATCTCATAAGTAAAAACGGTAAGCATATACTGATAGATGTAGGGCATCGTAGTTATGCCAAGAAGATACTTATACCAACACTACAAAAAGCGGGTGTGAAAAGTATAGACAAAGTACTTATCACGCATCCTCATAATGATCATTATGGGGGACTTAAACCACTGATAGATGCAGGTATGAAGATTAAGGCTATTTATATGAATATGCCTACTAAAAAGCAGATGGCACAAGAACCATGGGGTGGTAGCTATGCTGAACTTGATGAGATACAGCTATTGGCAAAGAAGGCAGATATACCAGTTGTACCTATAGTGATGGGTGACAAATATACATTTGATAGTGATACTTATATAGAAGTGCTTTATGTTTACAATGGTATCAATACACCCGTAGGTAAAACGGACCTAAATGATATGTCTGCTGTGTGTATGGTGTATCATGGTGAAAATAGGTTTTTACTTACAGGTGACTTGAATAAAAAACTTGGAGGATATTTGGCTAAAAATGTTGATAACCTTCGTGCAGATATACTAAAGTCTCCACACCATGGCACAGAACACTTTGCACCTAATGCATTTTTCGACAAAGTAGAAGCAAAAGTGCTTATTGTGCCTGCACCGAAACATATTTGGTGGAGTGAAAACTCTAAACGTACTAGAAATTTAGCACGACAAAAAGGCTATGAAACTTATGTAAATGGTTTTCATGGAAATATTACAGTTACCTCAGATGGTACAAGGTATACCATCAAAACAGACAGAGAGATAACAGGCATTTTATCTAAATAGTACTAGGTAGATTAATCTCACGCGTTGAAGTCATACCTGCACCTAGCCAGTCTTGCATACCTCCACGGTACCATTTGAGCTTTTCTTCAGGGTAACCTATGGCTAAGAGAGCATTAATCATTGTAGCTGATTGTGTACACCATGGACCGTTACAAAAAATAGCTAATGTTTTTGCCTTAGAAAAGTCATAGTCACCATTTTTAAGTGTGTGAACACCGATACGTAAGAGTGCATATTCAAATTCAAATTCATACTCATCCTTTTGTTTAAAATAGATAAAAGGCATATTGACTGCACCAGGGATTGTTCTGTAGTTGAACCACTCTTTTTTACGAGAGTCCACAAGTAGAAGCGTGTCATCTCTTTGCATCTGTCTTAGGTGTATTAATATTTCTAACTCTCCATAGGTTTCAAGGTCTTCACTTCCAAGTTGAATGGGTAGCAGTTTACCTTTTGTGTGTACATAGGTAGATTTACAAACTTCAGGCACACTTTTATGTGCAAAGTTCTCTGTCCAAAGCATCTCATTGGTAATGGGGACATTGTTACACTCTTTAGGAATGTTACGTTTTACAACAATACTTTTTTGTTCTTTCTTTGAGTTAGTGGTGACAACTACACCACTATATTCAATACCTACATTGGCTGAAAAACAGAGTGAAAAGCTAAGGGTGAGTATAGATAGATAGTTTTTTATCATTAGTTGTCCTTTTTTAAATAGTATATAATTTAAATACTATATCATAAAATATTATTATACTAGAATAAGATGATGTTTATTAAATTAAACTTAAATGAGTGATATTATGTCATAATTTTGGTTTTAAAAGGAAGTAAATTTGGAACTTATGACACATGAACAATACAAGTTTAAATTTGACCCTAAAGCATGTGAAGCATGTGGTGGTCACTGTTGTACAGGTGAGAGTGGATATATTTGGGCAAAGCATGCCGAGATAGAAAAAATGGCGCAGTTTGTTAACCTTAGTGTAGAAGATTTCGCTACAATGTATTTAAAGAAGGTAAAACACCGTTACTCTCTTATAGAAAAAAAACTTGCAGCAGATAATTTTGCCTGTATTTTTTTTGATGAAGCAGTGAAACGTTGTAGTATTTACCCGGTACGTCCATTACAGTGTAGAACATTTCCTTTTTGGGAACAATTTAAAAATGATGAAGATGAGGTAAGAAAAGAGTGTCCTGGTATCGTTTAGTCTTTGTTATTGTTATGTATATTTCTTTCTCGCATGCACATGGTGTGTTAAAAGCAAAAGAGCTGATGTCAGTTTCAGATGATGAACTCATCATAACGGGATTACTTTATGATGAATATAGAGCGTATGAAAATGCTAGACAAGTCTACGCGAGACTATTTGACACTACCCATGCAGAAGTATATTTGTACAAAGAAGCAAAAGCTTCTTTACTTGGTAAATCACATGTCAATGAAAGTTTAGAGCGTTTAAAAACATGGGATAAAGAACACCCTACATTGGAAAGTAAACGTTTACTCATTCCTCTTTATTTGACTGTGAACAAAGTAGAATTAGCACAAACAGAAGCTGAGTATTTGTTGGAGCACTCGGCAGAAGCTATGGATTTAGAGTTGGCATCAAACCCTTTTTTGTATGCGGGTGATTTTACAAGAGCATTGAGCTTATTGAGTAAGGTGTATGAACAGACACTCAATGAAGTGATACTTCTTCGTATGACTGAAATAATGGATATTTATACGGAGGAGAGAAAAAGAGCCATTACTTTATTAGAAAGTCATCGTCGTATGCACGCATTTAGTACTAACATTTTAGCAAAGCTAGTGACACTCTATAGTAAAGAGAAAGATGTAGATGGCTTGATGCAGACATATACGGCATTGTATTTAGAGTATAAAGATGAAAAGATACTCGAAAAGGTTATCGATACGTATGCATACAAAAATGATCTCACAGGTGCTATAGCATTTTTAGAAGAGCACAAAGTGGGTGATCATATACTCTATGAGCTCTATAAAAGTAAGAGATATTTTGATAAAGCGATTAAACTTATTGATCGTAAATATAGTGAAGATAATGACGCCAGATGGCTTGCAGAAAAAGGCATGCTTATCTTTGAAAAAGCAGATGACAAAGATGATAAAGAGATGCTTGCATTGGTTGTGTCAAACTTTGAAAAAGCCACAAGTATGGGCGTAGATGACAGTATCTATCTAAATTACTATGGTTATACGTTAATTGACAAAGAAGTAGATATCAAAAAAGGTATGCAAATTATTAAAGATGCACTTGTGCAACAACCTGATAACACTTACTATTTAGATTCTTTGGCATGGGGGCATTACAAAATAAATGAGTGTGGTAAAGCCTATGCACTCATGAAAAGAGTTGTAGAAGAAGAGGGGCTTGAAGAAGAAGAAATTGTAACCCATTGGAATGCAATTCAAAAATGTAAATAATTTTGGTACAATACCAAAAATTATAGCAATGGTGAGAAAATATGGCTCAAATATTAGATGAAATAATCAAAAAAACAAAATCAGATTTAGAGAAGCGAAAAGTAAATTATCCTATGGAATGGTTAGGACGCTCATTGGCATTCAACCCTTTTGCACCTAAAGATGTAAAATCTGCATTACGTTCTACCAAAGAGAATCCTTATCGTATCATTGCAGAGGTTAAAAAAGCGAGTCCTTCAAAAGGTATCATAAGAGAAGACTTTGACCCTATGAGTATTGCTCAAGCATATGAAAAAGGTGGGGCAGACTCTCTTTCTATTTTAACAGAACCACATTTTTTTCAAGGTGACAAAGAGTATTTAGGTATGGTACGTCGTTATGTCAATATCCCTCTACTTAGAAAAGATTTTATAGTAGATAAGTATCAGGTACTTGAAGCACTTGCCTTTGGTGCCGACTATATTTTACTTATTGCAATGGCTCTTTCTCGTAAAGAACTAAAAGAGTTACATGATTATGCCAGACATTTGGGTTTAGATGTTCTTGTGGAAGTACATAATAAAACAGATTTAATTAAAGCTATTTTTGCAGGTGCAAACATTATAGGTATTAATCACCGTAATCTTGAGACTTTTGAGATGGATATGTCATTAAGTTCCAAACTGATTCCTCTTATTCCCAATGGTAAAATTATTGTTGCGGAGTCTGGTATTAATGATCATGAGACCATTGTAGAACTTTCAAAAGTAGGTGCAGATGCATTTTTAGTCGGTGAACACTTTATGAGACAAGAAGATATCACTCAAGCGATTAAAGAAGTAAAGTATGGAAACGTGTAGGGTCGATATTATCGACCGAGGATTTTTTTATTTTAACCCAATAGTTTCTTCACCATTTGATTAATACGCCCACCATCTGCACGGCTCCCTATGGTACTTTTAGCAGCACCCATAACCTTACCCATGTCCTTCATACTTTGGGCACCTACAGAGGTGATTATCTCTTTTAATGTTGATTCTAATTCATCATCATCCATGGGTTCGGGAAGATAGGCTTTTATAATAGCAATCTCCACATTTTCTTTTTCAACAAGGTCTTTTCTATCTGCTTCTAAAAATTGTGCTTTAGCATCTTCTCTTTGTTTGAGATATTTTACCAAAATAGACTCCATATCGGCATCGGTGACTTCTCTTCGTTCATCTACTTCTATCTGTTTGACTGAGGCTTGAATATTTCTTAGTGTGTCTCTTTTTACTGTATCTTTAGCACGCATCGCATCTTTGATATCGGATTTTATTTGGGCATTGAGGTTCATCTATATTTCTCCATATGTTTTTTAAATAATTATACTATAATCTGCGTATGATAATAACAATAGAAAGCAAACAGTTTGATACAAAAGAGATTACACAGCTTTATCCTGCCGCTGTGGTTAAAACGGGCTATGAAGATGAGACAACCCAAGTAAGCTTAGAGTGGATAGATGTAGAGTCTAAAGGAAAAGTGGAGATAGTAGGGTATGGTATTTTTATAAATATGGGTGAAGAGAATAAGCATGAGTTTATATATGACACACGCGACCAGATGGATAAATGCATCAGTAAAATTGCAGCACAGATACAAAAATAAGCGATACTTTTCTTTGTATTTAAGTTAGATTATCTTATCATGCGATATTTACTATTGGAGACTTTATGACTACTTTTCAACTTTTACTTTTACTTATAGCAGCAGGGGTTCTTTATCTCTTTTTTAAACAACTTTTTTCAGGTGATCACCCAAAGCGTGGTGTAGACTTTGAGGCTAAAACTGCCGATGAACAAATTGGTGGCATCAACCGTCCAGATAAGACATTTTCTCAGCCAAAAGTACAACTTTCTCGTATTGAACAACTCTTAAATATGTCAGATGAAGCTATAGAAAAAGAAGATTATGAAGAGGCAAAAAAAGCTTTAGATTCTGCACTTATTGTAGAACCAGATAATGTTGATGCACTACAAAAGATGGGCTATGTTGCAACGAAGATAGAGGACTATGAAAGTGCAAAAGAAAGCTATGAAAAGTTACTCAAATTAGATGAAAATGATGACATGGCACATGCCCTTCTTGCCAATACATTTCATAAACTTGGTGAAGAAAAAGCAGCTGAAATTCATCATGAAAAGGCTATCAAGCTTGATGAGACTTATGCACCGCACCACTTTAACTATGCAAATACACTCTATGACTTGGGTAGAACAAAAGAGGCATTGGTGGGGTATACTAAAGCCTATGAATTAGACACGAGTCTAGAGGTTGCTAAAGAGATGATAGACAAGCTAAAGGCTACGCATGAGTAGTACTTGTTTTGTAACACAAGAAGCAACAAAAGATATTTTGTTACGTGTTACAAATGTGTGTGCTGAATGTTATGATGATATAAAAGAAGGTGATATTATTCATTATGATATGCAGTCTTACCGGTACCTTTGTATCTCTTGTCAAGAAAAGCTATGTGAGAGTATGAATGAACAGTGCGAAGTCATAGAAGATGATACTCAAGGGCTTTTCTAGTTTTTTACTATATACATGATGGCATTGACATAGCTAAGAGAATTTAACTCTATGCCTTTATAGGCTATGTCAAATGCTGTACCATGATCTACAGAAGTCCTAAGTATAGGCAAATTCAATGAAACATTTATTCCCTCGTCAAAATATAAAGCTTTAAGTGGTGCTAAGCCTTGGTCATGATACATGGCAACAAAATGTGTATAGTGTTTTCTCACATTAGGTGTAAACGCTACGTCAGGAACTAATGGGTCACTGTATGCTTCGACAGGCTCTGCAACCGTTTCCTGAGCTTCTCGAAGGGCAAGGTTAGCATTATCAATTGCTCTTTGAATCCTAATTTCTTCATCACCCAAAACCCCATCATCTCCAGCATGTGGGTTTAGACCTAGTACTCCAACCGTTTGTGTAGGTTTAGCTGTTGTGTAAAAGTCCAATAAAAAACGTGTTAAGTCTTCTTCATTTATGCTAGAAGCCACCTCTTTTAGTGGTATATGCTCAGTAAAAAGAGCCACATACATTGTTTCACAACCTAACATCATAATGGCTTCTGCATCAAAGAAGTCACGTAAGGCATCAGTATGTCCTTTGTAGTCTACACCGGCTAACTCCCATGCTTTTTTATGGATGGGTAGGGTACAAATAGCATCAACTTTTTTCTCTTTTGCGAGGTTTACTGCGTGAACAAATGAAGCATAGGCATACCTGCCACTCTTCTTAGATACCATCCCAGCTTCAATGTTGAAGTGAGGGGCTATGTGTTCTACAGTTTTAAAGTCATGAGGAATCTCAATCTCTAATTTTTGCGCTGCTTGTTTTAGCATAGAATTGTCAATGCAGTAGAGTGGGTTTATCTTTTTAGAAATTTCATGATGGTTTTGCAGGGCTAGTTGTATACCTATACCATTAAGATCACCGATTGATATGGCTACTGTTTTCATTAGCGTAGTAATTTTGCTTTCATGTCAATAATGGCGTGTTCCAGACCAACATAGACTGAACGTGCAACAATGCTTTGCCCAATGTTAAGCTCTTCAATACTCTCTATGGCCACAATATCTGCTACATTTTGCATATTGAGTCCATGTCCTGCGGCTACACGTAAACCAAACTCAAGCGCGTCACATGAGAGTAAACGTAGGTTACAAAGTTCATCTGCTAACATCTGTTTGAGTATTTTACGAGAAAGGTCTAGTTCTGGTATAGTGTGATGCGTTTTAGATAAGTTTGTGTAAAGCATGGCATAAATATTTGCATACTTACCTGTATGAAACTCAATCCATTCTACACCCAAGTCAATAGAAGCTTTGACTGCATCTAGGGATGGGTCTATAAAAAGTGATACTTCTATCTCTTGGGCTTGTAGTTTTTTGATAGCCTCTTTGAGCTTAGGTTGTTCACCTGTGACTGCAAGTCCACCTTCGGTTGTGACTTCTTCACGCTTTTCAGGTACAAGTGTTACACGGTGTGGTTTAAGCGTACAAGCAATGTCAATCATCTCTAAAGAGGTAGCACACTCGAGGTTTACAGGCAAAGAAGAGAGTGCTATAATACTCTTAGCATCACTGTCTTGCATATGACGTCTGTCTTCACGTAGGTGTATAGTAATTTGGTCTGCTCCAGCACGTTTACAGATGCTTAATGCATCCAACGGGTCAGGGTCAGCTACTTTTCGCGCTTCTCTTAAAACTGCTATATGGTCAATGTTTACACCTAGTAACATGTGGACTCCCTATGAGTATGATTGTATTGATTATAGCGAAGGTAGATATAATCTACGTATGAGTTGGGGTGGGTATGTTCAAAGTTATTAGATGTTGTGAAGTAAGTATACTAGTATTATGTTATAATAATTCAAACCTGAGTCATATACAATGGAGAAGAGATGCCAACAGTTTTACGGATAAATGGTTATCGTTTTTTCTTTTTTTCAAATGAACATATGCCTGAGCATATACATATTGAAAAAGCAGACAGCTATGTGCGTATTGTATTAGATACACTTGAAGTGACTGATAGTTATAAAGTGTCAAGTAAAGAGATACATAAACTTGTAAAGCTTGTGGAAGAAAATAGTGAGCTGTTAAAAGGAGCATGGGATGAATATTTTAAAGAATAATAACACACGTATAGAAAGACTTACTTTTGATGATAAGATTCACATTTATCTTAGTTCTGGTGATGTATTGGTTTTACCTTTAGACTATACAAGCAGACTTAATGGCGCAACGAAAGAAGAGTTAGAACAATATTGTCTGATTGCAGATGGTATTGGTGTACATTTTGAAGCTTTAGATGAAGATATATCGTTAGCTGGGATTATACACTATAAAATGACACATGATTTGATGGCTTCGTAAAATAATTTACTTTAGTTTATAGGTCTAATTTTAAATTTAAGTTAAAACAATGTTCGATGATAATGAAACGGGAATTTCACTATCACTTAAAATTTTACTTTAGTAAAAACCTCAGTTTTGCCAATGGTAATTGTTGTGAACTTTTCCGATGATATATCAGTAATTGTAGATGCCACTTTAACTTGGTCATTACACATTGATTTTAGCAACATTTCCATCATCATCGCAATAACATTATCTTTAGGTTTTTTGATATATTCAAATTGACATTCAACCGCTTGTTCAATGAGCTTATTACCCTCAATAGTCCATTCATCATTCATTATGACATTAGTGTCAGAAGATAATGTTTTGTCTGAATTGTAAATTTTGATATTACCTTTTGAAATAAGTGTACCATTCAAATAGTATGTATTGGTACCGTTAATTTCTATAGCTGAATTATCAGTACTATCTTTATGTGAAAAACTCCACGTACCTTTCAGTTGCTCCATTGTGTATGTTTCTCCATCATGGCTTTTTTTTGCATATGCTACATTAAAAATTAAAAACAGAAATAATAGAATTGAAACACTTTTTTTCATTAAATTGACCTTTTTTAAATTATTATACATTCTTTTTCTAATTATTTGGTAATTTAATATGGAAAATATATATTTGTTAAATTTTGTCTAAAAATAAAGCATCAACAACATTCAATTATTACTAATAATATGGTAAAATCCTCTCATATTATTTAAAGGCTTATTGCATGGCAAAACAAACAATTAAAAAAGCAGTATTAGCATATAGTGGCGGATTAGACACAAGTATCATCCTTAAGTGGCTTCAAGATGAGTATGATTGTGAAGTAGTGACTTTCACAGCAGACCTTGGTCAGGGTGAAGAGGTAGAGCCTGCACGTCAAAAAGCATTAGATATGGGCATAAAAGAAGAAAATATTTTTATATTAGACCTTCGTGAAGAGTTTGTAAAAGATTTTGTTTTCCCTATGTTTAGAGCCAATGCTATCTATGAGGGTGAGTATTTGTTAGGTACATCCATAGCACGTCCACTCATCTCTAAAAAACAGATAGAAATAGCCCATGAAACAGGTGCAGACGCAGTGAGTCATGGTGCAACTGGTAAAGGAAATGACCAAGTACGTTTTGAGCTTGGGTACCTTGCACTTGATCCAGATATCGCTGTGATTGCACCATGGAGAGAGTGGGACTTAAATTCTCGTACAAAATTGTTGAAATATGCTGAAGAACATGGTATTGACATAGATGGGAAAGGTCAAGCTAAGCCTTATTCTATGGATGCAAACTTGTTACATATCTCTTATGAGGGTGAGCATTTAGAAAATCCTTTTAATGAGTCTGAAGATGAGATGTGGTTATGGTCAGTTAAACCAGAAGATGCACCTGATGAAGCTGAGTATATTGAAATCACGTATGAAAAAGGTGACCCAGTTGCTATCAATGGTGAAGAGATGAGTCCTGCCACTATGCTTACAAAGCTTAATGAGTATGGTAATAAACATGGTATTGGGCGTATTGACATTGTGGAAAACCGTATGGTAGGAATGAAAGCACGTGGGTGTTATGAAACACCAGGTGGAACTATTATGCTCAAAGCGCACCGTGCTATGGAGTCTATTACCCTAGATAGAGAAGAAGCACACATGAAAGATGAGCTCATGCCTAAGTATGCAAAACTGATTTATAACGGTTTATGGTGGTCTCCGGAGCGTCGTATGTTACAAGCTGCTATAGATGCGACACAAGACCATGTACAAGGTGAGGTGAGACTCAAGCTTTATAAAGGTGCCGTTTCTGTTGTAGGTAGAAAATCAGATGTGACATTGTACTCAGAAGAGCACTCTACGTTTGAAGCAGATGACGTCTATGATCAAAAAGATGCAGAAGGGTTCATACGTCTTAATGCACTTCGTTTTATGATTGAGGGTAAAAAGCAACCAGAACGTATAGATAACTTAGTAAACATTAGTATGGATATGCAAGAAGATGAAGAGTCATGTCGCATAGAGACTGGTACATTTACTATTTGTCAACGTATTAAACGTTTCTTTGGTTTTGGTAAAGATGAGGTACCTGCTAAAAAAGGTGAAGAGTATATAAAAGAAGATTAATTTTTAATCTAAAATTTCCTCCATCTCCTTCAAGACCCTTGAAGGAGAAAAATCTATCACTGATTCTCTCTTAAAAAAATTTGGAATAATTTCTAGCAGTAAATATATACATCCAAGTAAAGGATAAAAAGCATAATATTCTGCTTTAAAGTCTTTAAACGTATAGCGATTGGTAAACCACTCTTTTGCACTTAAAGCACCTGCATCATAGAGTAAAACTTCCATAGCAAAAATAGAACCCCACGAAATGTATGTCAGTAGGGTGACTATGACAGCACCCAAAATACCAAATAACGCAATGACAGCAGCCAAGAAAACAGCCATATATAGAGCAAATGATGAAAATCCAAGTGTTGCAAATATAGCTAAAGTAGAGACAATAAAGAGTATAGCCCCAAAAAGAATGAAGAGTTCTAAATACCCTTTTTGTACTTCAAAAGTAGGACTAAAATAAGCACCTAGTAGTGTAACAACAAAGATAGCTAACACGATAAGCGCTAATGAACGATACTCTTGCATTTTTTTCCTTTCTAAATAGCTCTCTTTGGAGACAAGTATAACTACTCTATTTCATAGAGTTTGATAAGACTTTTAACATCTGCTTTACGTCCTAACCACTCATGGTAGAGTGTAGACATCTCTTTTGATCCACCATTGGCTAAAATATACGCTTTATAGCCTTTGGCTTTTTCTTGGTTAAATCCATCTTTGGGGTCAATACATTCAAAAAATGCATCTGCGCTAAGTACTTCAGCCCACTTGTAGCTGTAGTAACCTGCGGCGTAACCACCGGCAAAGATATGTGCAAACCCATGTTGGAACTTGTTATAACTAGGTGTTTGAAGAAGTGCTGTTTTTTTACGTATCTCATCGAGTAAAGACTGTACTTCATCACCTTGGTAGAGGTCTTGATGGAGTGTAAAGTCAAAAAGAGAGAATTCTACTTGACGTAAGATGCCTAAAGCAGCTTGGTAGTTTTTGGTCTCTTTTATTTTTGCCATCAATGTAGAAGATATAGGCTCTCCAGTCTCATAGTGAAAACCAAAACGTTTAAGTATAGCTTCTTCATAGGCGAAGTTTTCTAAAAATTGTGAAGGAAATTCTACAACATCCCAGGCCACACCATTAATGCCACTTACAGAACGCTCTTTACATGTACCAAAGAGATGGTGAATTGCATGACCCATCTCATGAAAGAGTGTTACAATATCATCATGGCGTAGCAATGAAGGGTTTTTGTCTGTGGTAGGTGAGAAATTACAAACTATGAACGCAGAAGCGAGGTGTACATTGTCATTTGCATCGACATAGTGTGTCTCCCAGTCATTCATCCATGCACCACCACGCTTCTCTTTACGTGCTTCAAGATCAAAGTAGATACGGCCTGAGAGTTGGTCATTATCAAAAATATCAAATGGTTTTACGCAGTCATGCCATGTTGGTACGTCTGCAGGTTTAAAGGTAACGTTGAAAAGTTCAGAGACGATATCGAGTAAACCATAGAGTACCTTACTTTGTTCAAAGTATGGTTTGGTCATGGTATCATCAAAATTAAATTTTTCTTTTTTGAGCTTTTCTGAATAATAGGCTAAATCATAGCCTGCTAAATCTTCTATGCCATCTGTTTTAAGTGCAAATGCTTGAAGTTCCAAGAGTTCATTTTTCGCTTGTGGTAGTGCTGCATCAGCTAAGTCATTTAGAAAAGTGATGACATCTTCTTCTTTGCTTGCATCTCTTGTCTCTAATGCATAGCGTGCATAAGATGTAAAGCCAAGGAGTTTGGATTTTTCATTTTTAAGTGCAAGTATTTGGTCAATCACTTCACCATTCTCAGGTGCTCGTGTCGCATAGGCTTTAGAGATAGTTTTTCTATATTCACGGTTTGGACCATAGGTCATGTAAGCTAAGTAGCTTGGGATTTGCAGTGTAAATTTATAAACAGTTTTACCATTAACTTCAACTTTAGATGCATCTATGTCTGTTTGAGGTAACCCTTCTACATCTTTGCTATCTTCGATGATGAGTTCAAAATCATTGGTAGCATTCAGTAAGTTTTGTGAGAAGTTGTTAGAGAGTTCGGAGAGTTTTAGACTAATCTCTTCCATTCTTTTTTTCTCTTCTTTGGGCAAGTTTACACCAGAGAGTACAAAGTCTCGTATGTCATGTTTTACAACAGTTTTTGCTTCATCACTAGAGGCTTTTATCTGCTCTATTTTTTTAAAGAGTGCTTCATTTTGCGCCATTTCTGAAGAAAACTTTGAGAGTAGTGGCAAAGAGGCTTCATAGGCTTTTTGTGTCTCCTCTGAGTTCATAACAGAGTTTAGGTGAGCAAGAGGTGTAAAAAAGAGCCCTAGGGCTTCATCTAAGTCTTGTAAGGGTTTGAGTACCTTCTCATAACTAGTGTCTTGAGATGTTGTAATAGTATCTATGATAGTACGTTGTTGATTTAAAAGGGTATCAAGCTCTTTTGGAAAGTTTTCCAGGTTGTCTATATGAAAATTTTGAAACATTCGTTTTCATCCATGTGTTGATTTTTTTGATTGTAACATATTTAACTTCTCAAAGGTTTAATGAGAAGTAATAGTTTAGGTAAAAGAATGAGGTTTGAAAGAAGTGCTGCAGCCATGACAAGCATGGTGAGTAGACCAAAATAGATAGTAGGTATAAGATTTGAAAGTGTTAAAATAGAAAAACCAATCATAACAGTTAAAGAGGTGTAATACATCGCATTTCCTATGCTACTGTTCGTTTTTTCTATGACTGATGTGTAGTTTGGATTTTTTCTAAACTCATCTTGAAAGCGGTGTATGTAGTGGATAGTGTCATCAACACCTATGCCCATTGCAATAGCTGCAATGGTGATTGTCATGATATCTAGGGGTATGTTTAGCCATCCCATAAAACCAAAAATAATGCCTATAGGGATAATATTGACACTTAATGCAATGAGTGTAAGCTTAATTGATCTAAATAAGAGTAGAAACATCACTCCTAATATGAGAAGTACCAGTGTCAGTGTAGTGATTTGAGAGCTAAACAAAGATTGCAACATATTGTTGTACATCACCATAAGGTTTGAAAGTTTTGTCTTGGCAACTTCTTCACTCACTAGATGGTTTAAATCTTTATTAAGCTTTTGAATGAGTAAGTTACGGCGTAAATCTTCATTAGAATCAACAATACGTGTCGAGAAGCGTACTTGGTTATGTTCTATATTGACATAAGGTGTTAAAATGAGTTTTTTATAGTAATCAGGGATTTTTTTATAGAGTATCGCTATCTCTACGGCATCAAGGGCTTGATTTTTATTAAGTTTTTGACCAATATCCAGTAGGGTTGAAAAAGATTGAATATTGCCAATTTGCGGTTGCTCTTCTAAGTAGGTATGCACTTTTTGTATCAGTGCTATTTTTTCATCGGTAAACCAGTATTGGTCTTCATCTTCAATGTTATTAAACTCTGCTTCAAAAGAGTCTTCAAAGGAATTTACTTCTGTAAGTTCTACTTCAACTTCATGTTCTTTAAATGTTAATATCACATCCAATGGAGTGGTACCACCTAACTCTTGGTCAATGACTTTCATACCTTTATAGATATGTGTGTCTTTTTTAAAGTAGTTAATAAAGGAGTTTTCTACAATAAGCTTTGAGGCACCCGAAACACTAAAGATAATGCTTATAAAAGTAAATATAAAAATCCATTTTTTATCAGCCAATACTATATTTGTACTTAATTTTGGAATTGAAAATGCAGATGATTTCTTAACAAAGACAGTTGACTTTGGAAGTAACATTAATACAGTTGGAAATACAATAAAAGCTATAATAAATGAAAGTACTATACCTGCTGACATCATCCACCCTAGATTTATAATAGGGTGTATATGCGCAAAAAGAAGTGATGAAAAACCAGCAATTGTGGTGATTATGGCAAAAAATGTCGGCACAGCTTTAGAGAGCATTGTCAATAAAATGAGACGTTTTGAAGACGCATGTGGGTAGAGCTTGTTGAGCTCTTCATAACGTATAATAAGGTGTAAAACAATGGAGAGTGTTATAATGAGTTGCAAGGCGATAAAGTTTGATGATATAACTGTAATTTCCCAACCCCAAAAACCTAAAGCACTCGTAATAGCAATGATAGAGAGTGTACATATCAGTATAGGTAGAAGTACCCATCTAGGTTTTCTAAAAAGTATGCCTAAAACTAAGATGAGTAAGACAATGAGCAAGCTACCATAAATCACTAAATCACTCTTAACAAACCCTACAATATCATTTGATATCATTTGAACACCACCTAAAAAGAGAGTGGCATTGTCTTCAAGGTGAGTGATGATTTTACGTACATCTGTAATGGTTTTTTCTTGAAGTATACGTTGTAAATCTCTATGTGATTTAAAAGTATGGTTTAATCGTGTGTATGCTTCTTGCTCTTCATTAGTAAGTGTCTCTTTAAGTGCTTTGTCTTTAAATACTTTTCTCTCTTCTAAGAGAGTATCATATTTGCTATCACCTGTAAGTGTAATCATTACAGAGGTGATAGTAAAATCTTTATTGACTAGGTTTTCTTTGTATAAAGGGTTAGTAAGAAATTCATTTTTGGCTAAGGTTAGGTTCATGTCTTTACTAAGGAGTGTACGTGTGTTATTGAGTAGGTCTTCTAAGTCTTGAACAGGAGAAAAAAGAAGAGGTACTGAGAGTATAGACGTGACAGATTCTACTCTAGGTAGAGATTCGAGATTTTTAGTGAGTGACTTGAGATTATCTAGGCTTTGTTTTGATAAAAGAGGGGTATTTGGTTTATAAGCCAGAACAAGTATTTCTTGCCCTTTAAAACGTTTATTAATGGTACGAGTGAAAGCTAAGTCTTTGTCATCATCCAGCAAGAGTGTTTCGGCACTTGCATCTATTTCCAGTTTACTAATATTAGTAGAAAAAAGGAGTAGACTAGATAAGAGTAAAATTAGAATGGCTAAAGGGTACTTAAGTACCCATTTTTTATATAGTGTATGTAACATCATAGTCTAGATTTCGCTTGCACTTGTTGTTTATAAAGATTTTAAAAGTGACTCAAATGTTTTTGTTTTTAAATAAGCTGAAAATTGTTTTCTATACGTTTGTAGTATACTTACTCCAGCTAAACGTACATCATAAATGTACCACTGTTGATTACTCTTCTTTTTATAAAAAGAGTTTATTATCTTATAAGTTTCTTGAGAACTGATGACGCTTGTTTCCAATGTAATTCTGTTGTGTTTTAGTTTTTTTATATTTTTTGTAATAATTTTTTGATTGGTATAGAGTTTTAATTTATCTATGTATGAGTATTTTATTTTACGCTCAAATGCCTTGGAAAATGATGATTTTTGTTGTTTCGTTAGGCTATTCCATTTTTTACCTAAACTTATTTTTGCCATGAGTCCATAGTCAAATATAGGGTCAAATATAGCAATACTTTGTCTATTTTTTTGCACTTGTGATAGTGATTTGTCCTGTAATATCTTGATAACTTTTTTTATCTTTACATCCATAGTTGGTTTGATATTTATCTCTTCAAGTGCATGTGAAAATGTTAAGGTTAACAGTATTGTTATTAATATGTTTTTAATCATGATATGTCCTTTGATTATTCTGATATATCAGAACTTCGTTTTTGTTCATAGATGTCACGTAAAAATGGATATAGCTCTATGGCATCTTTTTTTAAACTTTCATAAGCTCCAAGATTTAACGCATTTTTATTAATATTTTCTAATGCGTAGAGTAAAGTAGAGTCTTGTAAATTTTTAGGTATTCGAAATTGTTTTAAATTTTTATCGTAAATTAGTGGAGAAGTATATCCATCTATTATTAAACCGAGGACATCTCTTGCGTTTGAAGGTCCTACGAAGGGTAAAACAATGTGAAATCCACTTCCTACACCATAATAGCCAAGGGTTTGTCCAAAATCTTCATTGTGTGCATGTAAATTTTTATATTTACCTGCCACATCTATTACACCAAGTAACCCAACTGTGGAATTTATAATAAAACGACCTGTTTCATCTGAGGCATTTTTTATTTTACCTTGTAATAAGTTATTACTTAAACGTATAGGATATTTAAGATTGTGAATAGCATTTGAAAGCCCTAAACGTATCGCGTGAGGCAAAATATACGCATATGCTTCAGACAGGGGATTGAGAAGATGAATAAAGAGTTGATCATTTGCATCCGTCATCCAAACATTGTAGTCATATAGAGGATCAAATAGTTCTTTTGTTTCTGTGGAAAATTCATCAGAGAATTCATCAGAAAATTCATTTATGGACATTTCATCTGTTGAAGAAAGGGTAGTTATATTTTGATCACTTTTTTCTGTAGGAGACCCTACGATTGGTTGTTTTGTACCACATGCCTGAAAAAAAGTTAAAGATAAAATACTAATAAAGATGAGTTTACGCATGAATGCTTTCCTTTCCATCAAAGTTTAAATGTTACGTTTAATTATATACTATAAATAATAAATATAGTTTTGTACAATATATTATAGTTAATTTTATACAAAATTATTAAAATCTATTATGCAAAGTACTTTGCAAAACAAAGTATATTATATACTTGCTTGAAAATGCTTTATTTATATACAATAATCTATAAATATTTAGTAAGTTTAGGGTAGAGTTGTAGTAGAACAAATGTAGTTAACTCTGTCTTCAGAAGCTAGGTACTACAAATATTTATTTTTAAAAGGGAAGAATAAATGAGTAATATGGATGACAGTTACTATGAAAATTATAAAAAGAGTTTAGAAAACAAAGGTGATTTTGCCGAGAGTTCTAATAGCGAACCTTCAAGTAATCGCTTTTTAATGCCATTAGGGCTGGTGGCGTTAGGTGTAGCAGGGTACTTAGGTTACACAATGTATCCTACGCCTTCAACTACACCATTCAAAGATCAAAATACAGAACAAAAAATGTTTGTTGAGTCCATTCAAGTAGAGAAAAAAGCGCTCGAAAAGCTGTCAGAAAAAGTAGTCACACGTGACACAAATGAAGTACTTGAAACATCAGTGACAGAGAATAAAGATATAACTCCAGTGAATGTTTCTAGAGGGAAAGAAAATAGAGAGCCAAAATCTGCAAAAGTTTTGGCTAACTCTAGTAAATTGAACAAAGCAGAAGAAAAAGAAACGAATGCTAAAAATATAAATGAAAAAAAGAAACAGCTAGTTAGTCACATATCAAAAGAGAGTGAGCCTACGTTAGAAAAAAGAGATGAGACGAAGGTAGCCTCAGTTAATCAAATAGAAAAAAATGTTCTACAAGAGAAAACTTCGAAACAGAAAGTGATAGAAAAGGAAAGTCTTGCCGAACTAAAAACTGTTGAACAAAGTAAACTTCATAATATTAAACAAGATGATAAAGAACTGCTTGGTTACCTTTCGCAATCATCTGTTGATTCTGTTAAGCCAAGTACAGTTAAGTCTGAGGTAGCTTCTAAAACACAAAAGAGTACAAAAAAAAGACAACAGAAAAAAAATGTTGACACCTATAATAAAGTGGTTTTAGTGAAAAACAGTGCCGGTGATGAGTTAAGTAAACTTTCTCAATTGATGAGTGATGTAGTTAAGGCACCTAAAGACAATACGAGTGATAAGAATAAAGAATCTCTTAACACTTATACTTCTGCTATTAGGAAAGAGGTAGCAACACGTGTGAATGAAATGAGAATCATCATTGTGAAACAAGGTGATACCTTGGGTAGTTTGGCACTAAAGGCTTACGGAAATGTAATGCATTACCCTAAAATATTTGCAGCAAATCCAGATATTTTAGAAGATCCAAACAAGCTTTCTATAGGTCAGAGAATACGCATACCACGAGATATGGCCAAAAAAGAAGAAGATACGAAGAGTGAAACTACTTCGTAATCTCTTTATGAACGATGGTTGTTAGACCAAGTAATTTCCAACCTTGGAAGCCACTACGATAGTACGCGAGTTTATCTTTAGGGTAATTGTGTTTGAGCATACCTTCTATAAAGTGGGCACTTTGCTCACACCATACACCATTACAAAAAATAACTAACTCTTTTGCATGACTAAAATCCCAACTTTTATCACTTTTTACTTTCATACCTAAGATTTTAAATATCATTTCAGCTTTTGCTTTGTCTGCATTTTTCATTACAGGAAAAGGTATGTTAATAGCAGAAGGAATTGTTTCAAGTTCATACCAACTGGCAAGTCTTGCATCAACAATGACCCCTTCATTATTAGCTACTTGGTTTTGCATAAAGTTCACAATTTCTAATTCAGCATAGTTTTTAATATCTGGGTCTATTTTTGTAGGTTGAATACAAAATGGTGGGCAAGATCTTGAGGTTTTAGTGTAGTCATCGGTTAAACGATAGTTGGTGTCTTGTATTCTTTGTATTTTAATTTGTTTACCAGAATCACTTACATAAGTATAAGGTATTTCGTCAGTTAGTTTAACGATAACATTGTCTTTTTGCTCTTGTGCAAAAAGCATAATACTAAATATGGGAAGTATGAGTGCTTTTTTCATCTCCATTATGAATCCTTGTCTAAACTAAATATGAATCACAAATAATAACCTATAGCATCTTTAAAAGACGAACTGAAAATCTTTTAAAAGAAATTTAATGCATTAAAATAATTATTTAGTTAAAATAATACCCATATATATTGCAACAAGGATTTAGAAATGAAAGTATTACTCATTAAAGATGTAAAAACACTAGGGAAGTCTGGTGAAATTAAAGAAGTGAAAGATGGTTATGGTCAAAACTTTCTCATAAACAAAGGTTTAGCTAAATTGGCTACACCTGAAATAGTTGCCAACTGGAAAGCAGAACAAGAAGAGATGGCTCGAAATTTAAGAGATGAGTTGGCACGGCTTGAAGCAGAAAAACTAACACTTGAAGCAACTGAGATTAAAATAGAAAAAAGTAAAGCGCCAGTAGGTATTAAGGGTTCTGTAGGAAATGCAGACATATCTGTAGCTATTGCAGACCAGTTAAATATTGAACTTGATAAAAAGAACATCAACTTGAAAAAAGCGTTAAAGTCCGAAGGTTTACATGAAGTAGATGCAAAATTGGGGCATGGAATACATGCAGCTCTCAAAGTTAATATAGTAGGCGTTTAATGTTTCATGCAACTACAATACTTGGATATAAAGCTGATGGAAAAGCAGTTATTGGTGGTGATGGACAAGTAAGTTTTGGTGATACCATACTTAAAGGAAATGCCACAAAGATACGTAAATTAGGTGAGGGCGGTAAAGTTTTAGCAGGATTTGCAGGAAGTACAGCAGATGCCTTTAACCTTTTCGACATGTTTGAGACGATACTTGCAGAAAAAAAAGGTGACTTGTTTAAATCTGTGATAGGTTTTTCTAAAATGTGGCGAAAAGATAAGCACCTACGTCAGTTAGAGGCTATGATGATAGTACTCAATGAAGAACACATTTTTATTCTTACTGGTACAGGAGACGTCGTTGAACCACAAGACGGTAAAATAGCAGCAATAGGAAGTGGTGGAAACTATGCCATATCTGCTGCGCGTGCTTTAGATAAGCATGCAACACTTAGCCCAAGAGAGTTAGTGCAAGAGTCATTGCAGATTGCGGGTGAACTATGTGTCTATACAAATACAAATATAAAATTATTGGAATTATAAAATATGCATACAGAGAATATGACACCCAAAGAGATAGTAAAATACCTAGACAAATATGTCATAGGTCAAAACAATGCAAAAAAAACCATTGCAGTGGCACTTCGTAACCGCTACAGACGTATGCAGTTAGATGCTGAAATGCAGCAAGATGTGACACCTAAAAACATACTTATGATTGGTAGTACAGGGGTAGGTAAGACAGAGATAGCTAGAAGACTTGCAAAAATGATGGCATTGCCTTTTATTAAAGTAGAAGCGAGTAAATATACAGAAGTAGGTTTTGTAGGTCGTGATGTTGAGTCTATGATAAGAGACTTGGCTATGACTGCTATGAATCTTGTACGTCAAACTGAAAATGAAAAAAACAAAGAAAAAATTGAAGCTTATATAGAAAACAAGATTATAGAAAAACTTCTTCCCCCATTGCCAGCAGGTGCGACGGAACAAAAAAAGGCAGAGTATGATGCCTCTTTCTTACGTATGCAAGAGAAGTTTGAAAAAGGTGAATTAGACAATCTTACTATCAAAGTGCAAATGCCAAACAGTGCTAAACTCCCTGAAGATGGTTTACCACCTCAGATGATTGAAGTACAAGAGTCTATTGTTAAGGTACTTGGTGGCATGGGTAAAAAAGGTCCGGAAAAAGAAGTAAGTGTGAAACAAGCTAAGAAAATACTCGAAGCAGAAGCCAGTGAGGCGTTGCTAAATGAAGAAAAACTTAAAGAGTTAGCTGTAGAAAAAGTAGAAAAAGGTGGTATCGTGTTTTTAGATGAGGTAGATAAAATTGCAGTATCTGCTAACTCTCAAAGTAGACAAGATCCAAGTAAAGAAGGGGTACAACGTGACTTACTCCCTATCGTAGAAGGTTCATCTGTCAATACAAAGATAGGGCCAGTCAACACCGATCACATACTCTTTATAGCAGCTGGTGCTTTCCACGTCTCTAAACCTAGTGATTTAATGCCAGAATTGCAAGGAAGGTTTCCTTTGCGTGTGGAGTTGGATAGTTTAGATGAAGAGACACTGTACCGCATACTTACTGAGCCCAAAAATGCACTGATTAAACAATACATAGCGCTTATGAATGTAGAAGATGTAAAGCTAGAATTTCCTGAAGAATCACTACGTAGCATAGCGCACTACGCTTTACTTGCCAATGAAAAAACAGAAGATATTGGTGCTAGACGCTTACATACCGTCATGGAAAAGATACTAGAAGAGATAAGTTTCGAGGCTGATGAACATGCAGGTGAGACAGTCACTGTAGATGCAACACTTGTAAAAGAGAAGATAGGTGAAGTTGTAGAAGATGAAGATACAACTAGGTATATATTGTGATGTTTGAACATGAAAAAGAAGATGTAGATACTAAAGCAGGGTTCGTAGCCGTTGTAGGACGTCCTAATGCGGGTAAAAGTACACTATTGAACCATGTAGTAGGTGAGAAGCTAGCAATGGTGTCTAAAAAGGCACAGGCTACAAGAAAACGTATGAATATTATTGTCATGCATGAAGACATATATGGCACTGAATCTCAGATTATTTTTGTGGATACACCAGGTATTCATGAAAAAGAGAAACTACTCAATCAGTTTATGATGGATGAGGTTATGAAAGCTATTGGTGATGCAGACCTCATAGTTTTTTTAGCACCCATTACAGATAAGTTAACAGAATATGAAAAGTTTTTGTCTATGGCTGAACGTAAAGCTACCAAACATATTGTACTCTTAACCAAGATGGATCATGTTAAGCAAGGTGATATTTTAAAAAAGTTGGGTGAATACCAAAAGTATCAAGATAGGTTTGAAGCGATTATTCCATTTTCTGTCAACAAAAAGGTAGGTAAGGTTCAGTTACTTAATGAAATTTCCAAATACTTACCTTTGTCACCATTTTTGTTTGACACCGAGATTTTGACAACTGACAACATACGTGATATTTACAAAGAGTTGATACGTGAATCTATCTTTGAAAACCTTTCTGATGAGATTCCTTATGAGAGTGATGTTACGATAGAAAAAATACAAGAAACTGATGCACTAGATACTGTGTATGCGACAATAGTGGTAGAAAAAGATACACAAAAAGGCATGATAGTAGGTCAAAAAGGTGAAGGTATAAAACGTGTGGGTAAATTGGCACGTCAGCAAATGGAAATATTTTCAGGTAAAAAAATATTTTTAGATTTACACGTATCTGTCAAGAAAGGGTGGAGTAAAAATAGAGATGGATTAGAAGAGATGGGGTATGTCATTTAGCTTATAGGTGTCAATAGTTATTGAGATAAATTGAAAGAATAAATAAAAGTTATACTCATGTAAGATGTTTTTAATATTATAACATATATAATTATCCAATATATAAGGAATTACAGTATGTTTTCAAAAAAATCACCCTCAGAGAATGTGACATCATCAGTAAAAAAAGTGATTACACTTGATCCATATATAGACAAGCATTATGTCTTTAAAAATGATAAATTTCAACTTCAAAACAAACTTAATTATAATACTTCACACTACACAGCTTCTTACTTACAAAATAAGAATTGTATCAATACATCTGTTTTTATTAGTAGAAGTATACCCGAAGAGGATATCTCTGATGTACTTGAGATTAAGGCTTATGAAGAGCTTGGGTTAGACCAGACTTTAGATTATAGTATTTCATCTGTTGAAATTCATAGTGACGAAGAGGAACGTGAATTCTCTATTTTTGTTACACAAGCTGATAAGATGGATGCCCTTTATGTACCTATTAAAGAGCATACAAAATATATAGATCTTATTATTCCAGCTCCATTACTTTATAAAGCGTTATACAATAAAGAAGTGTTAGCACTTGAAGGGGTTCATGCATTTGTTTATTTCACGCATGAAGATTCTTTTGTTACGCTATATAAAAATGGTGAATTTCTTTACGCAAAATCTATACCATTCTCATATATGGAAATTTATGATAAATACTGTGAGGCAACAGGAAATAAAGTAGAAGAAAAAGAGTTTTTCACACTATTAGAAACTGACGGTCTCAAGACAAGTCATCAAGGTAATCAAGAAAAATTTATGCAAATTTTTGCTGAAGTATTCATGAGTATCAATGATATTATCATTTATGCAAAAAGAGCATTTAGATTAGAGAATATAGATAAACTTTATATAGGTAGCCAAAAAGGTGATATTACTGGTATTAACGAATATGCAAAAAGTTATTTGGGTTTAGATGCTGAGAAACTTGATTTTAATTATAATATAAAAACAACTGAATCATATGTTGATCAATTACAATATTTAATGCTATTGACAGCATATGATTACATAGATGATGAAAAGTCAATTGCTAACTTGACTATGTTCCCTAGAGCACCAGCATTTCAAAATCGTGCATCTGGACAGTTTATTATTGCAGTATTTGCTGCAATCTCAATCGGTTTGGCATATCCTATATTTTACTTGTTGGGTGCCTATATGAATGATGCAAAAATTTTGATGCTTAGTAAAGAAAATAATAAACTACAAACCCAAACCAATAAATATAAACAAGTGCTTGGCGTAAAGAAAAAAGAGATTGAAGCTTTGGATGTCAAAATAACTGCTTTAGAGAAGAAGTATGATGGCAAAACAAAAACCTTAACCTCTATTTATGATAAAAAAGTAAATTATCGTCTAAAGTCATCAACATTTCATGACATAGCAGAAGAGTTAACAAAGCATGATGTAAAAATAGACAGAATTAATAGTAAAGATGACACAATCTGGGTTTCATTGGTTAGTTCAAGTGATAGAAAACTAACAGAACTTATTAAGTACATTTCAGATACCCATTTTTCTGAGATTAATAACATAGATATTGAGATGATTCATAAAGATAACAATAGCAGTTATTATAAAGGATTATTGAAGGTTGAATTAAAATGAAATTTATAGAAGATAAATTAGAAGACCTTGATGGCTATTTTGCTACTAAAAAAGAGAATGAAAAGTGGCTCATTATAGTAGGAATTGCAGGAATTATTACCTATTTAGCATTTACTTACCTTTTACCTTATACTGAAGATATGTATAATAAGAGTGAGAGAAGTAAAAAAAATATAGAAAAAAGTATAGCAGACAATAATACCTATTTAAATTCTATTACCGTAGGAGGTGATAGAGATTTTTATGTGAAAAAGTTTGATCAAGACATCATTAATAAAAAAGAGACGATTGTTCAAAGTAAAGGAAAAATAAAATTTATTAATACTAATTTACAAAAATTATCTGGTATGTTATTTAACCAGAAGTCTTGGTCAATTTTTTTAAATTCTATTACAGATAAGGCATTGGTACAAGATGTTGGTATTGAGTATATAACCAATAAGTATGTAGATAATAATGGTAGTTTTGGTCATGTATTGGAAATCACTGTTGGATGCAAGGGTGAATATAAAAATATTGTGAAATTCATGAACGAAATTGAACAAAATACATTGGTTACAGACATATATGGTACAGATTTATCCTTAGATACTAATACCTCAGATATTATTGCAGATATCAATATTTCAGTATGGGGGATTAATCACTAATGAAAAAAACAGTTTTAATTTTATTATTTGTACCACTCATAGTACCAGCAGATCTTTCGGTCAGTCAAATTAAAAATATGGTGAGTAAAATCCACCAAAAACGTGAAGGCATTAGTCTTTCAACTTTGGAGACCACAAAGGCACCTTTTGTAAAAGTAGTGAAAGAGAATAATGTCATGGTTATGGAGACACCAAAAATAGAAGAGGTAAACTTTACTTTACATGCTATACTAAATGGCAAAGCATATATAAATGATGGCTGGAAGCGCTTAGATGATAATGTAACAGGCTATACGGTAAAATATATCGGTAGCAAGGGTGTAGTCCTAAGAAATAAAAATGAAATTAGAAAATTGTTTTTAAAAAAAGAGAGAGAAAAAATTTTTACCATTGAAGAGGGGAATTAAAATATGATGAAAAATATTAAAATAGTAGTAAAGTTTTCTATTGGACTATCTATGTTGTTTTTATCTAGTAGCTTATTTGCAAAAGATTGTTCAAGTAAATTATTTTCAGTGACAATTGATAGTAAGTTGAGTATTGGAGATGTTGTAGATAATATCGCTGATACTTGTGGACTTACTGTCATTGTCAAAGATGAAGCGGCTAAGAAACGAATGAATAAAAAATTGTACTATGTGAAGTTAAAAAACGCAACCTTTAGAGGTTTTTTAGACACTATCATTAAAGACAATGACTTAAACTATACGCTTAAAGATAACAAACTAAAAATTTCTTATCTTATTACTAAAACATTTCGTATACACTACATATCGGGACAGAGGGTAGGAACAAGTAATGCACATGTAACGATTGCTAATTCTAATAACTCTGCTGCTTCTTCTAATGGTTCTTCTGAGAATGGTTCTACTGGTGGTAGTGGTTCATCAAAAACAGGAATATCTATACAAAGTAATGATGAGTTTACTTTTTGGACAACTATTGAGAAAGAGATACAACGTATGCTCATTGGTGCAGGTGATGGTAGTACCCATTATGCAAAAACAGGTGATGGATGGGTAGGACCAGATGGTAAAACATGGGAATATAACCCTCTTGCACCTATTGTCAATGCTGAAGCTGGAATGGTAACCGTCACAGGGACAGATAGACAAATTGAAAGAATTGCAAAATATATAGATACACTTTCTAAACAAATTAAGTCTCAAGTACTTATTGATGTACGTATTTTAACAGTCACATTTGATGACTCTAAAACAACAGGTGTAGACTGGACACAACTCTATGGCTTAGAAAACTTTACAGTCAACTCACTCTCGATGGCGCAAAGAAATATTTCTGAATTTACATGGGATAATTTAGATGGTATTAAAGAAGTAGGATACAACTTAAGTGGTCTAGGTAGTTCCGCAGGTCTAGTCAATGTAACAGGCTTGGCACAAGTCTCTGAAGTCGTGAAGTTTTTAGGAACCCAGGGTGATGTAAAGTCTATTTCAAGTCCAAGAGTCATGACACTGAATAACCAACCAGCACTTATTTCTGTTGGTAAAGAGTTATTCTATAAGATTAAATCTTCTAGTATTTCAAATACTGGAGGTGGTTCAACTTCTTCAGAAGGTGAGTTAGTAGATTCTGTTTTTGCAGGAATTCTTTTAGATATTACACCAGAAATTGATGAGAGTGGTATGATTACATTAAAAATAAATCCTTCTATCTCTGATACTGTGACTAGTGCAACGAATGATAGTGGTACAGCAAGAAGTATACCACCAGATTTAGTTAGAAGACAAATTGCCTCAGTGATTAAAGTGAGTGATGGAGAGCATGCTATTTTAGGTGGGCTTATATCCTCTAAAACAGGTACAGAAATTAAAAAGGTACCATTATTAGGTGATCTACCTTTATTAGAATATGCCTTTAAAAAAGAGGAGAAAATCAATACAGTCGAAGAGTTGGTTTTAATTATTACGCCACATATTGTAAATAATTCTAAATCTGTGTCACTTAAAGACTTAGGCTATGAAAAACTTAATGACAAGTAATTATAGTATTGCAAAAAATGTCTTTTTAGATAAAATAGAGATTGACGACTATATAGAGTTGTCTTCCTCATTGACTATCTATACACAGTTAGAAAAAATTATAGATAAACCTTTAAAAATGATTTTATTATTTGGTAAACCCGGTACTGGGAAAAGTATTCTTCTTGCCCGTCTTCAGAACAACCTAAAACATCAAAAAGAGATACACTATTTTCCAACACCTGCTACGAGTGAAAAAGAATTTTTTGGTATCGTATTTAAAATTTTGACACAGCAAGAGTTACCTGAAAATACAGAAGTAAATTTTTCGGCTTTAATAAAGTTTTGTGAAAGTTTACTAGGAAAACGTGAAATCATTATTTTATTAGATGAAGCACAAATGTATAGTGCTACGATTATGGAGAAGATTAGACTACTTTCTGATACAAGAGTGGTTAAGTTTGTGATTGCTTTACATAAAACAGATGATGAAGATCTTATCGCAAAAGAACATTTCCAAACAAGAATTTGGGAATCACTTGAACTTATTAATGCCAGTGTCGATGAGCAAAAAATCTATATTCATAAAAAACTTTTAAAACATAATTTGTTTGATGTTGCAAACAGTCTTGATGGT
This sequence comes from uncultured Sulfurovum sp., assembly GCA_902727855.1. Taxonomy (GTDB): domain Bacteria; phylum Campylobacterota; class Campylobacteria; order Campylobacterales; family Sulfurovaceae; genus Sulfurovum. The sequence continues at coordinate 71,022 of CACVAS010000147.1, read as the reverse complement.
AAGGAGTTAAAACTTGTACATAAGTTTACAGAAGGAAATTATAGAGAGTGTAATAAGTTACTCTATACTATCTTTGAAATCTGCGAATATTATGAAGAGTTTGAACCCCACAATATAGACGTGAGTCACATTTCAAAAAAAATAATTGAGATGGCTGGATTAAAACTAGGGTATATTCATGCATGAAGTTAAATCATTAGAAGAAAAATGGATCTCTTACCATAAAAAGAAACGTCGACCCTATATTATAGGTGTGTCTTTCTTAGCTCTTCTTCTATTCATTGTTATTGCTTATGTGTATATGAATGGGAAGAATTTGATTGATAACTTCAATAATAGGCAAAAGGTAGATAAACCAACTTATGAAATCGTAACCACAAAGTCTAATCAAAAATCAGTTCTCACATCGAAGAATGAAGAGGAAACATTTACAGTTCTTCTTAATGAAGCTATGACAACAATAGAGGTTAAAAAGCCTGAAGTATCTAAAGAAGATGGACTTTTAGTACCAACCTTACCTGTTATAAATGATATATCTATGGCTGAAGAAAATGCACTATATGCATCTGCTTCCAAAAAAAATAATAACAGTGTAAAACCTACCTATAAAAAGGTTCAGTCTAGCCAAAAAACAAAACCTAATAAAATAAATTTTGATCAACCTAGGAAACGAAAACATTTAGATATTGTTGAAACTTCTAGTAAGAGTGCATATGTGGATGTAGAAAAACGTTTTCAAAAAACACAAAATCCACATGATTCACTTTTCTTGGCAAAAAGTTATTATAAAAACGGTGACTATCAGAAGGCAGAGTACTGGGCTCTTGAGACAAATAAGATAGATACAAATATAGAAGAGAGTTGGATTGTTTTTGTCAATGCTAAAGTAAAATTAGGACAAAAAGGTGAGGCACTAAAAGTATTGACACAGTATATTTCCCAGTCAGACTCAGATGTGGCTAGACAATTACTTTATACTTTAAAAAATAAATAAAAGGTCAATAAGATGGTTAATTTGATTGAAACAATGCTCAAAGAAAAGCTTATTACAAAAGAAGCAATCTCTGCACTAGTAAAAAGTAGACCACCTAAAAAAATATCTTTTGCTAACTTAGTGCGAGAAAAGATGATAGACTTAAAAACTGTAGAGCGTTTTTTAGTTAAAAAAATAAAGCAAAAAACAATTACTTTAGTTGATTTAGAAAGAATTGATGGTATAGATATTGTACCTATTATGACGGAAATTGCACATGATATGGGTGTGGAGTATATAGATTTAGATGAAATTGAAATTGATATGAAACTTTTTTCTAAAGTTCCTCATAAACAATTGATGAAATATAATGTTATTCCTGTAGAAGAGAATGAATTTCATGTACTTGTTGTGTTTGATGATCCAGATGATATGTCAGCACAAGATGCAGTACAAAGATTATTTCCTAGAAAGCCAATTAATGTTGCGATTGCAATACCTAAGCAGATTAAGAAGCATTTGCAACGTTTAGAAATAAGTGAAAGTATTGAAGGTCTTATCACTGAGATACGTGATGATTTAAGTCAAGAGTCAATAAAAGAGAATACTGAAGATTCTCCAGCTGTCTTGAAACTGATTGATATTCTTTTAAAATCTTCTATTTATGCAGGTGCGAGTGATATACATGTTGAAGCAACTGAAAAGGCTTGTGTGATTAGAGAACGTACAGATGGTATGTTACGTCAAAGTTTTACGTTTGATAAAGATATTTTCAACCCACTTGCATCAAAATTAAAATTACTCTCAAATTTAGATATTGCAGAAAAAAGAAAACCTCAAGACGGTAGATTTTCAGCAAGAGTTTCCAAAAAAGATTTTGATTTTAGGGTTTCTACTTTACCAACTATCTATGGAGAGTCCATTGTTATGAGGATTCTTGATAAAACCAAAGCGATGATTAAACTTGAAGAAGCTGGCATGAGCCGTATTTGTTATGAAAAGTTTTCTAAGGCAATTAAAGTTCCCTACGGTATCGTCTTGGTTACAGGACCTACTGGGTCTGGTAAAACAACAACGCTCTATGGTGCTCTTAACGCGATTAAAGATGTTAAAGACAAAATTATTACCGTAGAAGATCCTGTTGAATACCAAATGTCTGGATTGCAACAAGTACAAGTGCGACCAAATGTTGGTCTTGATTTTGCAGCAGCATTAAAATCTATTTTAAGACAAGATCCTGATAAAATAATGATTGGTGAGATTAGAGATCAAGAGACATTACGTATAGCTATTCAAGCAGCACTTACTGGTCACTTGGTACTCTCTACCCTGCACACCAATGATGCCATATCTGCTGTGACAAGAATATTAGATATGGGTATTGAAGAGTATCTGGTCTCAGGTGCCTTGGTAGCTATCCAAGCACAAAGACTAGTAAGAAAAATTTGTACTCACTGTAAAATAGAACTTGATGTTGATGATTCACTTCTGAATGATATTAGGGAGTATTTACCTAGTAACCCAGTTTTTTATGAAGGTAAGGGATGTCGAGAGTGTGGTAACAGTGGTTACTCAGGTAGAGAGATGATTTCTGAGGTTTTAGTTATATCAGAAACACTTTCTAGAATGATTGCCAAAAATGCTTCTAAAGAAGAGATGACTAGGCAAGCGAAAGAAGAGCATTTTGTCTCTATGTTTGAAGATGGTATTAGTAAGGCACTAGAAGGAAAAACAACACTAGAAGAGATTTATCGAGTAGCGAGGTTGTAATGAAATATTTTAATGTTACCATTATGAACAATTATAAAAAAAGTATTGAGCTTATTAAGGCGGATAATAAGATAGGTGCCGTTACTGTAGCTAAAAAGAAGTTTCCTAGAGCCATAGTGATGAAAACAGTCGAAACATCAGCACCTTTTGGTGAAGCTTTTTCTGACATGTTCTCAGGTGTTCAAAAGACATTTAAGTCCAAAATACCTATTAATGACAAAATTTCTACTATTAGACAAATTGCAGTCATGACAGATGCAGGTATTGCTATTAATGATACGCTAGAAGATGTTGCAGATAATACTGACAATAAACAACTCAAAGAAATTTATACAAAAATAAATAATGATATTAACTCAGGTAAGAGTTTTTCAGATGCTATGGAGCCTTATACTGAAGAGTTTGGTCATGTTGCTTTAGCTATGACAAACCTTGGTGAACGTACCGGTAATATATCTGAATCGTATCATAAGCTAGCAGATATCTTGGAGAGCATCAGGGACAATACCAATAAGTTTAAAAAAGCGATACGCTCACCTCTAATTACTTTAACTGCCATGGCAATTGCATTTACTATACTTATTATGGTAGTTGTACCAAAATTTAAAGACATTTTTGAAAGGTTTAAAACTGACTTACCTTTACCTACACAGATACTACTCAAACTAGAGTGGGCATTTTCTAACTATGGACTTTTAATTTTGGCTATCATCATTGGACTTATTGTAGGGATCAAGTATTTCTATAAAACCAATGATGACTTTAAGTATAAGATGGATAAATTGATGATTCACCCTAAGTTTTATTTGATTAATAAAGCCATATTTTTGTCTACCATGCATAAATACAATCTTGTGTTTGGTCAATTGGTTAAGTCAGGTATTCCAGTCTCTGAAGCGCTAGACACAGCTGTAGGCATGGTCGATAATTTAGCGATTAAAGAACAGTTTTTAACAGTAAATAACAATATTAAAAGAGGTATGAATCTCTCTGAAGCATTCAAAATTACGGGATTGTATGAAAATATGTTGTTGCAGATGATTAAGGCAGGTGAAGCCAGTGGACAATTAGATAAAATGCTTGAAAAGGTCACTAATTATTATGATATGGAATTTCAAGACCTCATAGACAACCTAGCAACATACATTGAGCCAATCATGCTCTTTTTTATTGCTGGACTTGTATTGTTAATGGCATTAGGAATCTTTATGCCTATGTGGGATCTAGGTAAAGCAGTGAAAGGTTAAGGTTATATCTATTGACAGAAAAATTATTTTCTGTCAAAACTCCTAATTCCTAAAGTGTATGATGTTTTAAGGCTTTTTCTAAATCTTCTGGTGTGTCAATACCAAAACTCTCTGTAGTCACTTCCACCATAGCCACTTCATAACCATGATAGAGTGCCCTTAGCTGTTCAAGTTTCTCTATATTCTCCAATGGAGCAGGAGAGAGAGAACAAAATGTTTTGAGTGACTTGACCGTAAAACCATAAATACCTAAATGTCCTTTGTATGCATCAAAATGATGGTCTCTCGGGTAGGGTACTTTAGCTCTTGAAAAATAGAGTGCAATATCGTCTGTATCTGTGACTACTTTGACAATATTGGGGTCATCTGCTTCAGGATTGTTGATACGTTTATAACAAGAGTTCATCATAATACGGTCATTGGTTCTATTACGTTTAGTAAGGTTATAGATGGCTTCTACTACTTCAGTTTCTATAAAAGGTTCATCACCTTGCACATTGATGATAATATCATTCTCATCTAAACCTAACGTTTGTACAGCATCATAGATACGATCTGTACCACTTTGGTGATCTTGTGAGGTCATCACAGCTTGAATACCATGCTCTTTTGCTATATCTACCACCTCTTGAGCATCTGTAGCAATAATCACACTGTCTATCCCCTCAACAGCCTTTGCGGTACGTACCACCATTGGCATGCCTCCAATGTCTGCTAAAACTTTATTGGGGAAACGACTTGAACCAATACGTGCGGGTATGATAATCATATAAATTCTCCTTTAGGTAAGATTAAACTTATTTTACACTTACTATGCTAAGATACAACAATTTAAATATGGATGGTATAGTATGAAACAGGCCTTATTCCTTCTCAATATGGGTGGACCAAACAATCTAGATGAAGTAGAATTATTTTTACAGAATATGTTTTCAGATAAAAATATTTTGCCAACTAACCCTGTGACTCGTGCCCTTGTGCGTAAAATTATTATTACTAAGCGTTTAGATGAGGCAAAAGAGAGTTATGCAGAATTAGGTGGTAAATCACCTCTATCAGGCTTGACACAAGAACTTATTGATGCATTAAAAGAGCATTTGGAGATGCCTATTTATGCTGCTATGCGTTATGTACCACCTTTTGCAGATATTCCCATTGAACAGTGTCAAAAAGATGGTGTAGAAGAGCTTTTACTTTTCCCTCTTTATCCTCAATACTCTACAACAACAACCCTCTCTTCTTACGAAGATATAGTTGCACGATGTAAAGAAATTGGATATTATCCGAAAATCACAATGCTTGCTTGTCAGTATTATGATGATATTGACTATATTAAAGCGAGTGTGGATCAGATAGAAAAAGCAATAGGTACAAAACAGAGTAGTGAATATGATTTACTTCTATCTGCTCATGGGTTACCTGTGAGTATTATACAAGCAGGCGACCCTTACCAAAGACAGGTTGAAGCTAATGTAAGTGCTATAAGAACCTTATTGAAAATAAAAGGTATAACCTTTAAAAATGTAAAGTTAGTGTATCAATCTAAAGTTGGTAACGCAACATGGCTAGAACCAAACCTTGTAGATGTCTTACGTAACCCAACCAATCGTAAAGTACTCATTTATCCATTGGCATTTACTATTGACAATTCAGAAACACTTTTTGAACTCGATATTGAACATCGTGAAATAGCAGAGAAAATAAAATATGATGACTATATTGTGGCTGAATGTATGAATAAGACTCAGGCATTTGTAGATGTGATTTTAAAATATGTAAAAAATGAAGGCAGTGATAAGCCTAGTGATTTATTTGTTTGTTCAAACTGTAGTGTCTGTCTGTGCTGTGGCGCATCAAGTTTGTATGACAGTGAAATTGAAAAACGCTAAGGTATATGAATACCAAAAACAGTTTAAAGTACTGTTTTGGATAGCCTTACTTGTTTCATATATTTTTGCAGTACTTCCTCATGATATTGCCCCAAGTATTCCTGAAGTTTCAGACAAAGCACATCATGTTTTTGCTTTTGTTGTACTAGCTTTGTTATTGCGTTTAGGATACCATATTAACTATTGGTATGCACTGCTAAGCTTAGTGGCGTATGGTGTACTTATTGAGTTCTCTCAAATTTACGCAGTCAATAGATTTGCAGAATACAAAGATGTCATAGCTGATACCATCGGTACGTTTATTGGGTTGAGTCTCTATAAGTATATACGAAAAGTTATCTAATGTTTACAGTTGAAAACATATACACATCCACTACAGAAGTGAAACGCTCTAAGTTTCTCACACAAATCATCCCTATATCTAAGCTTGAAGGCTTACAAGCCAACTTAAAAAAAGAACACCCCAAAGCCAACCATGTGGTCTATGCATTACGATATTTAAATGAATTTGATCAAATAGTTGAAAATAGCACAGATGATGGAGAGCCCAAGGGTTGTGCAGGCATGCCTGCATTAAATGTGTTACGAGGAGAAGAGCTTGTTAACTGTGCAGTACTTATAGTGCGTTATTTTGGTGGTATTAAGTTAGGTACTGGTGGCATGGCAAGAGCTTATGCACAGGCTGTTAAAGATGTCTTGGAAGTGAGTACATTAGTATCTTACGAAAAACAAATAGTGTATACATTTGAGACAAGCTACTCAGCAGTAGACAAAACATTGTATCAACTCAAACAGCTAGGCATAGAAAAGTATGAACGTGAGTTTGGTATAGATGGGGTTGTTTGGAGGATTGAGGGGAGTGAAGAGAATGTAGAGAAGTGTAGGGGCTTGTACGGGGTGTAAATGTGATGTATGGGAAAAAAGAAATGGTGCAAGGGATTGTAAAGTGTTAAAAGAAAAAACAATTAATTGAACCCTCTGATTAACCTCCTCTAACGAGCATAAAACCGATATTTAGTTAAAATATAACTATAAAGAGTAGTAAATATCTATCAAGGAGTTACCTTATGCAACTAAGTTTCTTCGACCACGCAATGCAATACCAAGGCGGTAAAAAAAGTATGAAGTTTTTAGGAGAAATGAAGGATATTATTCCCTTTGAGAATCTTGTCTCTATCCTCATTGAAGAAGGTGTTTATAAACCAGAGATAGGATTAAAAGGTGGAAGACCACAAACACCTGCAAAGATACTCTTAGGAGCACTGTTTCTACAGAACTGGTATAACCTGAGTGATCCAATGACAGAAGAGCTGATACATGATAGAATTTCTTTTAGAAAGTTCCTTGATATCACAGAAGAAGATACTATTCCTGATGAAACCACAATCTGTACTGTAAGTTGTTTAGGATTTTCAGGGCATTATCAAGTTTAGAAATAAACTGATTAAAAAGAAACTACTTTCACGTATTTTCGATGAAGTAAAAGTGATGATGATTCAAAAGAACCTTATACTCAATGAAGGTACATTGGTAGACGCTACACTTATCAATAGTTCCGAGCCAAAGAAGAAAAAAGACAATGATGGTAAAACCATTTCAAATGAAGCTTACGATAAAGAAGCAACATATACATCCAAACGAGGACAAAAGCATCACGGGCACAAGATGCATATTGCTACAGATACGAATGGTGTAATCAAAAAAGTGATAGCCACCACGGCTAAAACCCATGATAGCACACAGTTTGATGTACTTACCGAAGATGAAGAGAAAGCAATCTTTGCAGATAGTGGTTATATGTCAAAAGAGAGAAAAAAGAAGTTAAGAGAAAAAGGTATCTTCAATGGCATAGTTGAAAGAAAAGTAAGAGGTCAGTCTAAACTAAGAGCTAAACAACAAAAAAACAATAAACGCTTTGCAAAACTTAGAGGCTTGGTAGAATTACCCTTTGCTTTTATTAAACATCATATGTATTTTAAAGAGACAAGATATCTTGGACTTGAGAAAAATCAGGAACATTTTAATCTTATTGCTGCCTGTGCAAACTTACGAAGAGTGCCACAACTTATGAAAGCTTATGGATAGGTAGGCAAAAAGAGGAAAAAGTGCCTAAACTGGCATAGAAACACAAAATATATCACAATATTGGAGGTGATTTCAAAGAAAAATAGCTAAAAATGACAAATTCATTTTTTTAGATGCTATAATATTTGAAATCGGATGGATTCTTTTGGTTTTTCAGAGGGTTCAATTATATATTTATAAAAGGTGAAGGTGGAGGTGTTCACTGGAGCAATGATTTAAATAGTCATATTACTAATGAATCAAGAGCCTTAGGTTTCTTTTTAGGGCAATATTTAAAACAAGATAAAGTTAAAGGACTTGGATTTGATGGGTTATATTATAAAGGTGTTTTAACTGAAAAAGATAGAAAGATAGAAATAATAAATAGATTATTGGGTATCCCTATTAAAATGCTAGATAAAGATTATCCCAAAGAAAAAGACCCAAAAGAAGTGTACGAATACCTTATCACTCATATCTACAAAGGCAATCAAAAAATAGCAAAAGAGTATCCTCTTATTGTAAAAGTGGTAGAAGAAGGCATAGAAATATTTAGAAAAAATAATTATGAATATACTTGGATATCTAAAAAGAAACGTATCACGGGTAAAGGGATTACTGCTAAGCTTGTAGGGCATATCAATATAAATAGGTTTATTTTAACGTTAGAATTTGAATATAAAAATGGGGAGTTTATTTCAAAACCTATACTTGAAACTCCACCAAATGAGTACAGTTTTAAACATAGGTTTAAAGATATATTAATTGATGGTGCAACTGTGAAGATTACAGATCGTTTTGACAAGGTGTGGTATGAGTATCCTATCCCACCATCGTCTGCCAAGAAGGCGTAACAACTAATGATAATTAGGAGGATTATATTTGTCATGCTGTATGAGAGATGGTAAAGCATAGGTCAAATAAACATAATCGTACCTTAAAATGCCCATTAAAACACATCGATACTTACCCAACAATTAGCTATAATTCACCGTACCCTTTTAGGTAATGGGGTAGTGTCCTTCTTTTCATTGAGTGGGTGGGCTTGCAGATTTATATGCTTCAAGCATAGGCAGGGTTAATCTCAGTTGAAAGGGTACATTATGGAAATTCTATTTTCAGTACTGTTTTTAATGCTTGGAGTTATGAGAGTTACAATTATGTGGCTTGATTATAAAGAGTGTAAAAGGCAAAAGAACACCGATAACGATAAGTAATCGCATTGATCCTGAAGAAGTAGAAGTTCTTCAGGTATCGATGTACCCTTTCCATCATTGTACACAATAAACATTAAATAAAAATAAAAGTATATTCAAACAACCAAACCTAAAAAAGGAGAAAAATGCTACGTTATTTACTAGCTATATTGACCTTCTCTTTTTTTAGTTTTGGAACTGTTTCTTCTGCACTCACCGCAGAAGGTGACATCCGTTCATGAGACACTGTTACAAAGTACTAATTAACGCATCAATGGTGGTCACCTTGGTATAGATAGAGTAGTTTGGAAAATTGAAGGAAGTCAAGAGAATGTAGAAAGGTGTAGGGGCTTATACCCCTGAAATAACTAGGTGCGTTTCGTTAGCATTATAAAATACATTTAGGGTATGCTTTTCGGACGCACTATAAGATACTAGATGTATCTTATAGTGCGTCCTCATCCTCTTCATCTGTTCTAATACGAATAGCATGTGAGATGTCAGAGACGAAGATTTTACCGTCACCAATTTTTCCAGTTTTTGCATTTTCTTTAATGGCTTCTATGGCTTTTTGCGCATACATATCATTGCTAACAATGATTTCTATTTTTACTTTGGGGATAAACTCTACAACATATTCTGCACCACGGTAGAGCTCTGAATGACCTTGTTGACGTCCATATCCTTTTACTTCAGATACAGTCATACCTTCAATGCCAGCTTCTACTAGGGCATCTTTTACATCTTCTAGCTTAAATGGTTTAATGATAGCTTCTATTTTTTTCATTATGGATTCCTTATGTTAAAATATACTAGATACTTCCAAGAGTAACTAGTTACGAGAGCCCTCAAATGCTGAAGAGGACACAACGTCAGTGTAGTGAAGCATGAGCTTTGCCCAGTTCACATCCTCTAAATTGAACGTCTAAATTCTGGGTAGGCTTCTAGCCCACACTCTTCTATGTCAAGACCTTGTTGTTGTTCATCGTCTTGAGCTCTGAATTTTGACACCTTGTTAATAACATAGATTACAATAAATGAGCTTGTAAAGGCAAATACACCTACTACGAGTACACCTTTTACTTGGTCCCAAAGTGAAACATCTGCAAAAAGAGCTACAGCTATAGTTCCCCAAATACCGTTAAGGAGGTGAACAGAGAGCGCACCTACCGGGTCATCAAGTTTAAGTTTATCAAACATCGCTACACCAAAGACAACGATGGCTCCCCCAATAGCACCTATGTAAATAGGTGCATACATATCAAACATATCAGCCCCTGCTGTCACAGAGACAAGTCCACCTAATGCGCCATTGAGTACCATGGTGATATCAAATCGTTTATATTTGATATACATAATTAATCCTACCATCAGTGCACCGGCTAAACCACCAGTATTGGTATTCATAATAGTGAGTGCTACTAAGTCAGCATTTTCTTTAGATGAGATTGAACCAACAGAACCTCCATTGAACCCAAACCAACCTATCCACAGAAGTAGTGCACCTAAGACTACTAAAGGAATGTTAGAAGCAGGAATGACACGGATTTTTCCATCTTCTGTATAGCGTCCACGTCTTGGCCCTATGATGATGATGGCTGCGAGTAATGCCCAAGCACCTGTGGAATGAATGACTGTACTTCCTGCAAGGTCATGCATAGCAGATATGTCAAACATCGTTCCTTCAAGTAAGTTGGCTCCCCAAGTTACATTGACAACTAAAGGGTATATCACAGCTGCCATAATGACAGTAAAGAGTGTAAGTGGGATAATACGAGTTCTCTCGCTGACCCCTCCAGACATAATGTTGACAGTTTTACCTACAAATGCCATTTGAAATAAAAAGGCAGCATACATACTCATACTACTATTTTCCCAAGATCCAAATGCAAGGCTATAGCCTACAAGTAAAAATGCCATAGACGCTACGGCATATATCATGATGTTCGTTGTGAGTACTGCTGTGACATTTTTAGTTCTCACAAGCCCAGCTTCTAGCATAGCAAAGCCTGGTACCATAAAGATGATAAGTGTCATTGCAAACAGTGCAAAGAGTGTATCGATTACATAATTCATTTCCATAAGGAATCTCCTAAATTTAAACTATAAGATGATAACAAAACTTTTGTAGCATAGTAGTTATTTTCATCTATAAATTGTAATAAATTATTCTATAAAGGGTATTTCTAACATAATACGATTATGATTTAATGTAGGGGTAATATGGCATTTTTTAGCCAGTATGTTGATTTCACGATTTTTCTCTCTATGACTAATATTGGAAGAATAAGAGTGCGAAGAGATTGTAAGTTGAACAATAGACCTTTTTTTATTGTCAATAAGAATATATTGGCCAATAATAAGCTTGAGCTCAATATGTATCGCATCTTCATCACAAAATATATCAAGAGATTTTCGTAAAAGCTTTGAAAAATTATTTTGTTCTATTTTAAATGGGGGTAGATCTTGATCTGTGAGTAAGGTTAAGGCAGTACTATTTGCACTTTTAAAGAGTGCTAGATTGGCTTCAAGCAAAATATTGATATCTGTTGTGGCTAGGGTATCTGTTTTCAGTTGTTCTTCATTTTGTAGACGTGGTGTATTGTAAAGACGTAATGAAAGTTGTTCTTCATTTTCATAGCCTACAGTGATAGAATAGAATTGAAAAGTATGATAAGACAACTGAAGTAAAGTCGTTTTATATCCAAAGTCTTTTGGTGCGTAAGACAGAGCAATATCATACATTTCATTTTGTGAAACATAACCTAGCAGTACTTCTGCATTGGCGTTTAAATAGACTACCCTCCCTTCATTAGAAAATAATATAAAGGGACTATTATCCCATTCTACGAAGGATTGAAAGTTAATGGATGTTGTGTTCATGAATTTTCTTTCTTAGTGTGTTTCGATTGATACCTAGTATTTGTGAAAGTTGAAGTTGTGAACCAAATTTTTTCAGTCCAGCTTCAATAAGTGGCTTTTCATACAGGCTAAGGTGTTGTCTGTATCCATCATTTCCTTCAAGATGTTCTAAAAAATAAGCATAACTAAGTGCTGCTATATCTTCTTGTGTCATGGTTAGCTTAGTTAAATAGAGATAGATCGACTTTTTTAAACTTTGAGTATTGGTACTAATGTCTACAGGTATCATATTTTTATCAATAGTTGTCTTATCTATTTGAAGGGTTTTACATGCATTGTTGACAAACAGTGTTTTGAGATATTCTACATCCTTAGGACGTTCTTGTAAAGAAGGCATCGTATAAATAAAAGCGAAAAGGTCATCGATAAGCGTGCTATTACCTTCAAAATTTGCTGTGGCTATAATACGTTTATTGTTAAAATTAAGGGCAGATGGATTTGAGAGTAACTCAAAATCGGTAAGAATAATTTCGTCATACTCTTCAAGTGCTTCTTCAACACTTTTTTGATTCTTACATGATACTAGGTGTGCATGAGGAAAAAGGTGGCGTGCAAGTGACTTCTTTCCTGTCCGTGCTTCTCCAATGAGTATGGAAGAAACAAAGAGGGTTTTTGTGAGATTAAAACTCTTAATAATGTGCTGTATATTTTCTGAAGTAGTGAAAAATGTTTCCATTGTCGTCTCTTATGTTGATTAAAAAATAATCATACCATAAGTTAAAATAAAAGTATGTTAATATTGATGAATCATTTTCATATAGACAAAGGAATGCTATCAAAGAGTCATTTCAAAAATTCCATCAACACTTTTCCTATTTATCATTAGAAGAGACAGTTGAGTACTTTTCTATTTTAGGGGGTATGGAAGCTGCAGTGACATTGGATTTTTATGATGATGTATTTTCTATGGTAGAGTCCAACTTTGTAGAAAACTTTTCTCAATATCAAGATTTAGTGCGACCTTCATACTTACTTGAAACACCCTATAAAGAGTTATTGGTAGCAGTAGCAAGAGGCGATGGAAAATTCTATTCTGCTATACGTAAAGCAAAACTTTCAGAGTCTACAGGTGAGCGCATAGTGGCTGAACTTGTCTCTTTAAATGTCTTAAATGTTGAGTATTCTCGTGAAGCACCATTAAAACATCATCCTAAACATAAACTAAAGAAGGAACAACGTACCTACCGTATACAACATAAACTTCGTTTTGTAAAACCTTTTATGCGTTTTTGGTTTGGTTTTGTGAGTTACTATAGTGAAGCGTTGGCATCGGGTGAGGGAAAAAACTTTTTAGATAACTTTGAAAGACATTATGAACGTTTACGTTCACTGGTTTATGAACATCTTTCAAATGCATTACTACTACAACACTACGCTGATCAAATAGAGATAATCTCTTCAGGTAGTTATTGGAATATTCATTCAGAGTTTGACATATTGTTGATAAGTAAAAAAAGAAAAGTCATACTTGGTGAGTGTAAATATAAACAGAGAAAAATATGTAAAAATGAACTTAGTAAGTTACAGGCTAAAGCAGTAGCATCGGGTATTAATGCAGACGTCTATGCAATCTTCTCAAAGTCAGGTTTTTCTAACGAACTTAAAAGTATGAAAAATGATACGCTTCTCTTGTTTGACTTGGATGATTTAGCATTACTTTATTGAGTATTTGATTGCGTTTTTGTTTTATGAACTATTTAGTACTTTTTTAGTAAAATATACTCCTTATTTTAAGCCCTAAAAGGACTCAGTTCATGTCACAACCCAATAAGCCAATAGAAGATTTAGATGAAGTTTTAAAAAACCATAAACTTACACCACCAGAGTATGAAGATATTTTACGTATATTAGAAGGACGTCATCCAAATATCGTTGAGATTGGTATTTTTTCCGCAATGTGGTCTGAACATTGTTCGTATAAATCTAGTACAAAATATCTTAGAGGTTTTCCTACAGAGGCACCATGGGTCATACAAGGTCCTGGAGAAAATGCTGGAGTTATTGACATTGGTGATGGTATGGCAGCAGTGTTCAAAATGGAATCACATAACCATCCTTCATTTATAGAACCTTTCCAAGGTGCAGCCACAGGTGTAGGTGGGATACTTAGAGATATCTTTACTATGGGAGCAAGACCAGTTGCTAACATGAATGCCTTACGTTTTGGAACGGTCAAAGGCGACTCAGATATCGCTAAGTACCAAAGACACTTGGTACGTGGTGTGGTAGATGGTATTGGTTCGTATGGTAATTGTATGGGAGTACCTACCATTGGTGGTGAAGTGAGTTTCGATGAATCTTACAATGGAAACATTTTAGTTAATGCCTTTTCACTTGGATTGGTAAAATCCGATGAAATCTTTTTAGGCGTGGCTTCAGGTGTAGGTAACTCTGTGATGTACGTAGGATCTAAAACAGGACGTGACGGTCTAGGTGGAGCCGTAATGAGTTCAGACAGTTTTACAGAAGAGTCAAAATCACTACGTCCTACAGTACAAGTAGGTGACCCATTTACAGAGAAGTTACTGCTTGAAGCATGTTTAGAACTTTTTAAAACAGATCATATTGTAGGTATACAAGATATGGGTGCAGCAGGTCTTACCTCTTCTGCATTTGAAATGGCTGGTAAAACAGGTGCAGGACTTATTATGCACCTAGACAAAGTGCCTGCACGTGAAGAGGGTATGACACCGTATGACTTTATGCTTTCAGAGTCACAAGAACGTATGCTTATTTGTGCTAAAAAAGGTAGAGAACAAGAGATTATAGATATCTTTGAAAGATGGGAACTAGATGTCGCTGTCATTGGTGAGGTGACAGACACAGCACGTATGGAACTCATGTGGCATGGTGAACCATGTGCCAATATGCCTATAGCACCAGTGAGTGAAGAAGCACCAGTATTAGACAGACCTGTGGCACGTCCTAGCTACTTAGATGAAGTCAATGGAAAATCTGTGACAGACTATAAGGCTGTAGCAGATCAAGAAGCGTATGAAACACTTTTATCAAACATAGAAGTCTCTGACAAAGCATGGGTCTATAATCAATATGACTCTATGGTACAAACCAATACAACTAAAGCACCAGGAAGTTTAGATGCCTCTTCTATTCGTATTAAAGAGAACGGAAAAGCCTTGGCTATGAGTTCTGACTGTAATCCACGTTATTGTTACATAGACCCATACAAAGGTGCGGCATTGGCTGTCGTTGAGTCAGGACGTAATGTTGCTATGTCAGGTGCTAGACCACTTTCTATTACAGATTGTCTCAACTTTGGTAACCCAGAAAACCCAGAGGTGATGTGGCAGTTTGCACAATCTTGTGAGGGTATAAAAGAGGCATGTTTAGCGTTAACGACACCTGTAGTCTCAGGAAATGTATCGTTATACAATGAAACCAATGGTGTATCTGTTTTCCCAACGCCGGCGATTGCTATGGTAGGTCTTAATGAAGATGAAAATAAAGTTTTACCCTCATCATTCCAAAAAGATGACTCTGCAGTACTCATGGTAGGAAAGACAAAAGGTGAGTTCGGTGGTTCACTGTACATTAAGGCACTACATGGTGAGACTGCTGGTTCTCTACCAGAGTTTAACTACCAAGCAGAACTTGCACTCTGGGAGTTAGTCATAGAAGCCAACAAAAAAGGGCTACTGCATGCTGCTAAAGATGTCAATGTAGGTGGTGTAGCCCTTGCTTTATCTAAAATGGCAGCTGTATCTAGTAAAGGTATAGTTGCAACTGTTGAGGTAGGAGAAAGTAGAAACATCTTTGATGAGTCACAGTCTCGTGCACTACTAGAAGTAAGTCAGGGAAATGTAGCAGCAGTAGAAGGTATGGCAAAATCCTTAGGTTTACCTACTCAAGTCATAGGTAGAGTAGGTGGCACATTGGTTAAGGTAAATGATGTAGAAATGCCACTTAGTAAGGTGAAAGATATATACTTCGGTACGTTTGCTAAGACGATTGAACAAGATATATAACATCCAATAGTTTAGATGTTTTTAATGGGTAGGTTTCATGCCCATTTCTAGTTATTATGTGTTATTTATTGTTTGAAAGGTTCAAACACTTATATAATAAATCAGTCATACTGAAATGTATTAATCTTATAAGCCATGTAGCTTAGTAACAGTAAGCCTGTTCCTAGCGAGATAATAAGTGCAATCATTATAAATCCTTTAATCGTTTTATTTCTTTTAATATTTTGTTAAAAAGTAAACCGATAGCAATAGCAAATACAATAGTTAAAAATACAACGGTATATACTCTACCAGTGTGTGCAATGTCAAAGTTTTTGAAAACCCATGCAATTAACGATGTATCAATTACAATCAGTGTGATAAATATAGCCTTTAAAAACCCGATAAACTCTTTGACTTCATCAATTTTTGGTATTCATCACCTTTCTGTTTAATACTTTGATTGGATTATAGCATAATACTTTCAATGAATAAAAACCATCTTATTTTTTACTACTCTCAACCCCCTCAAAAAACACTTCCACACCAACACCCAAAATCTTAGATATTTTGATGAGGTGTTCTAGGCTGAAGTGGTAATTTTTCTATGTATGTAGTGTGTAGTTCTGTATCAAATATATCCAAATACATAAATTTACAACACTCTTTCCCCCCCCCCGTTTTTCAAAATGTGACGTAAAATGTGACATAAATGTGATAAAATTTATTGTTAGAATTGGCGTAATATTTTTTGTGGAGTTTTTTTATGTTTTTTAAGAAGTTTTTTGTTGCGGGTTTGTTGATTTTTGGATTAAATAGTTACACTAATGCAAATGATGTTATTGATGATTACAATCAAGATTACGAAGAGGTTAAAGATTCACCATGGTTTCAAACATATTTACTCATAGGTGAAGTTGCAAATGCTATTCAGTTAGATTATGAAATGTCAGGGCTTTTTCATGCAAAGGATGCTGAAAAGCAGTTTGCAGCAATTATTGGGAATCCTAATTTTGAGCTAGTAGAGATAGAGGATTTTGTCAAGCAAAAAAAGATTTCGATGGCTGAATTTAAGCTTGACTACCAAAGACAATTACAATTTGTTCAAGAGGCAAAAGAAGATGTAAGAGCAGTGCTGAAAAATAAACAGTATGCTTCTAATACTTTAACACCAAAACTTCAAGCTACATATACTAATCTTTTATCTTCTTTAAAATCAAGAGGTCAAAACCTTTTACTCTCATTGGAAAAAATGAAAATAACTGCGACGGAGATGGAAAAAGGACACATTAACAAAATAATTGAAGGAATTAAATCAAGAACGAGTTTTTTTAATAAAATTAAGCCATCTTCTATTATTAATGCTCGTACGGCAGTTT
This sequence comes from uncultured Sulfurovum sp., assembly GCA_902727855.1. GTDB lineage: Bacteria > Campylobacterota > Campylobacteria > Campylobacterales > Sulfurovaceae > Sulfurovum. The sequence continues at coordinate 53,617 of CACVAS010000147.1, read as the reverse complement.
ACTTGAAGAATATTAATAAAAGTATTGCTTGGGCTGGAAATGCTTTGGCGATTTTGGATATAGGTATCACTGGGTACAAAGTTATCAATAATGAAGCTACTTTAAAAGATTATTCTTCTGCTTTGGCTTCTGTGGCTGTATTTGCAGGTACTACTACAGCAGGGGGAGTTGTTATCGTTGCAGAAGGAACACGGTCTATTTTAGAGAATAGCATTAAACTATATTCTGAATATTTTGATGATGGAAAGTATTTTAATATAGCTGAAGGAGAATACCTTAATCCAGTACAAATGCAACAATATTATTCGTACTATTCAAGTAGCTATATATTTGAGTCAAAATTAGATATGATTAAAATTCACAATGAACTTGGTAGTAATGATATTAATATACCTTTAATAAATGCGTATAGTGATAGTATAAAATCTAATATTAAACTAGCGAAAGATTTAAAGGATGATGATACAAAAGGTTATCTCTCTAAAGCTTCATTTGCCTCATTATTTGGTCTTTCTGTAGATGCTAAACAAATTAATGATTTTGAAAAACTACTAGCCTTAGATATGTATGAATATGATAAAAACATCTCTCAAGTTATTATTTCTAAATTAATTAATGATATTAAAGTAGATACACATAAGATATCTGCAGACTTATTAGATGAAGTTAATAATATTGGTGACCTAAGTTTTCTTCATCATACCAGTAACACTGAAGAAAACACTCAAACCCCTCCAATCCTAAACATAACCCTACCACAAAATGCAACCATAGACGGCTATAAGCTTAATGCTACACTGGGGGATACGGTATCTTTTCAAGGAGGGATTACAGCTAGTTTTTTGAGAGGCTGCATACATGATGCAGGAGATGCTGCTACTTATACGTTGTGGTATATAGACATAGATGGTCAAAGAAAGTCTTTGCCATTGAATTTTGAGAGTTTCAATCAGACTTTTTCTTTTGCTATGCCAAGTACTCAGATAACTATGGTAAATTTGGCTTATGATAAAAATATAGAAGATGATTATTATGGGTCTGGTTTTTGTGGGCTTCCTACGGTTTGGGAGAGTGTAGACACCAATGGTACAACAGACTCAAACGAAACGGTCAACCTAAGCAATGGCCTAGTAGCCCACTACGAGTTTGAAGGCAATGCAAATGATAGTAGTGGAAATGGAAATGATGGTACTGAACATGGTGGAGTTGCTTATGTTGATGGTGTGATTGGTCAAGCTGGTAGTTTTGACGGGGTTGATGATTATGTTGAAATAGCTCACGATAGTAGTTTAAATATTGATACTATGTTAACATTAAGTGTCTGGATAAATATTAAAACTTTACCAAATTCATGGTCGCCAATAATACATAAAGGAGGTGTAAGGATAGATAGCCCACGGTATTCTAATAGAGAATATGCTTTATGGCTGGAGAATTCAAATATTTTACATTTAACTTCTGCAGGAGATAATTCTATACAAAAGTATTACAATACAGACTCTAATATCTTTGAAACTAATAAATGGTTTCTTTATACAGCAGTTATTGATAGAAATACACATAAAACAAAAATATACATTGATGGTAATTTAAAACATATGTTTGATGATGAGTATTCATCTTTTAATAGAAATACTAATAATCTAAGAATTGCTTGGACGGAAGAAAATCATAATAACTATTCTTTTTACAATGGCAATCTAGACGACCTCCGAATCTACAACCGAGCATTAAATGAAACAGAAATCCAAGAACTATACGCACTAAAACAACAAGATCCCATAGATTTAGAGGAGGGTCTCGTGGCCCACTACGAGTTTGAGGGTGATGCCAATGACAGTTCTGGTAACGGTAATCATGGTACTGAATATGGTGGTGTGAGTTATGTGGATGGAGTGATTGGTCAGGCTGGGAGTTTTGATGGGGTTGATGACCACATTGAAATTGATAGTAATGTTGGTGATAATGAACAAACTCTATCAGTTTCTGTATGGGCTAAAACATCAGATTTATCTAATGACTGGGGTATGATCGTTGGGAGAGAATACAGTGGAAGTAATGTAAATGATGTATGGTCCATAAAGCAGCATTTAAATTCAGTTGGTGTTCAGGTTTTAGAATCAGACAGTTCTGAGTATTATAATGAAGTTCAAATTAATGATTCTTGGCAACAACTTGGTTTTATATACAATGGTAATGAAAAAAAACTAAAAGCTTTTAAAAATAGCAAGATCATATATAGTTTAGATGTACTTCAAGGTAGTCTAAATTCAGATAATTTATTAAAACTTTTTATAGGTACTTATGCAACAAAAAATTATTATTACAATGGTCATATCGATGACCTCCGCATCTACAACAGAGCCTTAAGTGAGTCAGAAATTCAAGAACTTTACAAATTAGGTGGTGGTACTACGCCAACCACAACAATACAAACCATAAACCTACTCAATGAAAACTATCTTGACGGAACAGTTATTGGCAACGCTTTCACAAAAGAGTGGACATTCAACAAAGAGCTAACCGATTTAAGCATCAACATTCTAGAAAATACCTACCAAAATACCATAACAGTAGATGACTTCATAAAAGAAGGCAACACCCTAAAAATCAATTTAACCCCAAACACCACCAATGCCATTAACAAACTAACCCTACAATTCAAAAACAGCAATGGTGAAATAGTGAAAGTAAGCGGAAGCGATACTTTTTGGAGCTTGACCAAGATCAACCATGCCCCACGTCTAGCAGACGGGCAGCTCACAAGACTAGTGGGGGACAGCAGTGCGTACTTAGAGATAGAAACGTATGATAGTGATGGCGATGTGGTCACACTCAGTGTAGAGGACAGTGCAGGCGGAAGCGTAAGCCTAAATGGCAATAGACTGAGTGCATCTTTTTCTGATGGACAAGTGGCACACACCATTAAGATAGGACTAAATGATGGTAAAGAGACAGTGGTAAAAGAGTTTAGAGTCATTGACTTTAGTCAAAATAGTATAGAAAACTACTATGTAGATGTGGCTAGTAGTAGTGAGTATTTTGATGCCATAGCCTTTGGTACACTTAAAGGTGTGGTAGAAGGACAAGTAAACTCAGATGATGAGACTCAGCGTATCTTTAGACCAGATGACAATGTCTCTTTGGCAGAAGCCTTGAAGATAGTCATAAAAGCAGAGCAAAAAGCAGGGCTTATAGAGCTAAAAACAGCTGAGTACTACAGAAGTACATTCCCAACATGGGCGATGCCGTACTACACCTTTGCCGTAGATACTGGAGCGTTGAAAAGTGAGATGGGTAACTTGGCATATATTTACCCAAGTAGAGAAAGCATAGCACAGCTGATAGTCAAGACCTTAGACCTAGAAGCCAAAGTGTATCACCTAGACAGTAACGTAAGCTTTGTAGATGAGGTAGACTTTTCTGATGACGTGATGTTGCACTATGCTAAAGTGGCTAAAGCATTTGGTCTGTTTATGACAGTTACACATGCTAACCCACAACAAAGCATTAGCAGAGCAGAACTAACGCAGGTCATACAACGCATCTTTATGATACCTCATGCTACACTCAATGTAAGCCCACAAAGTATAGAGTATGGAGAAACACTCACTGCAACACTTAGTAATGTACAAGCAGATGCTATCAATGCTTCTATCCATACGTTGTATAACGCTGTAGATACTTTGGGCGTTACATACTTTGCTAATGGGGTTGAAGTAAGTAGTCCTATAGATAGCCATAATTTACCTATCACACTCAAAACACTGTATGCCGTGCTAGATAATGATGGTGTAAAAAACATAGTCAGTAGTGCTATAAACATGAGCTATACCGATGCAGATAATGATGGACTACAAGACACTGTAGACCAATGGGTAAGTGACATACGTTATGCTTTTGATGAAAATAATAATGGCATACCAGATATACTGGATGATATATATAACTTGGCTAGTAACACAGCCAGTGGTACAACTGTACTAGATAGCTACACGGTGAACATAGCAGATATCATAAGAGATGGTGGTTGGTTTGCTCCAGATTTAGATGATGATGGCGTGTCAGATAATAATGACCCAGATATAGATGGTGATGGTGTAGTCAATGCAGCCGATGCTTTTCCAAGAGATGCAAGTGAATGGTTAGACACAGACAACGACGGCACAGGAAATAATGCTGATGATGACGATGATGGAGATGGTGTCCTAGACAACAACGATGACTTACCACTAAACAAAAATGAATCTGTAGACACAGACCATGACGGTACAGGAAATAATGCAGACACGGATGATGACAACGATGGGATAAGCGATGCAGATGAAAGAAAATGGGGCTTTGACCCACTAGATGCAAGTGATGGTGGAGATACAGATAGTGATGGTGATGGTGTGAGTAATAAAGATGAGATAGAAGCAGGTTCAGACCCATTAGACCCAAGTGATACTAAGAAGCCTAAGAAGTTTGTGCCTATCATAGCAGATGACTTGATGATTATGATACCGTTGAAAGGCTAAATGGATGAGCCCTTACGGCGAAAGTTTTACCTTTTTCTTATCTTATTACGTGGTGGGTTGAAATCCCACCCTACGGAATTATGTTATAATAAATGAAAAAGGACTATATATGGGTGCTATAGAATACTACAGTTACAGTGACTATATTCAGTGGGAGGGTAACTGGGAGTTAATAGATGGTTATCCTTTAATGATGGCTCCTAGTCCTATGATTAATCATCAAATGTTAGCCTCTTTTGTTTTGGTTGAACTCTCAAATAGTTTAGAGTGTGAAGAGTGCATAGTGATAGGAGAGCAAGACTGGAAGATAAGTGATGAAACCATCGTGAAGCCTGATGTCGTGATGATATGTAATGAAACACATGACTCATACATCACGAAGCCACCTAAAGTACTGGTTGAAGTGATATCTAAAAGTACTGCAAGACGTGATGAAGTAACAAAGTTTGAGCTATACGAAAAAGAGAAAGTACCTTACTACGTCATAGTCTACCCCAATGACTTAAAAGCAAAAGTGTTTAAACTTAAAGATGGTACATATGATAAAGTGGGTGACTTTACAAATGAAGTGATGTACTTTGATCACCTAGAGTGTAAAGTAACTATAGATTTCAAGCAAGTCTTTAAACGTTTTAGATAAGAAAAAGGGTGTGCTCTATACGAAAAAAAAGAGTTTTCCATGTGGTGAGAGTGTGTTTGTATTTAGGTTCCTTTACGTGGTGCAATCGAAATTGCACCCTATGGAATTATGTTATAATAACCTCATGAAACTTAGGTTAATGGAGAATGATAATGTGTGTAGTCGAATATTATACCTATGATGACTACTGTCAATGGAAAGGTGATTGGGAGCTTATTTCTGGTGTGCCTTTGGCAATGGCTCCTGCACCTATGATAAATCATCAAGTAATAGCAGGAGATATACTCTTTGAATTAAAAAGTTCCATAGGAGAGTGTAGAGAGTGCCTTGTCTTTGGAGAAGCTGACTGGAAAGTCAATGATGATACTATTGTAAAGCCTGACGTAGTACTCATTTGTAACGAGACCAATGATGCTTATATGACAAAAGCACCAGAGATTATTGTCGAGGTGATTAGCAAGACTACAGCTAAGCGAGATGAAAAGACAAAGTTTAAACTCTATGAAGAAGAGAAAGTCAAATACTATATTATTGTCTACCCTAATGATTTAAAAGCAAAAATCTATAGACTTGAAAATGGAAAATATACTAAAGAAGGTGATTTTTTAACAGAGTCATATAACTTTGAAGAGACTACCTGTAAGGCTTCTATTGATTTCAAGAAGGTATTTAAACGTTTTAGAAAATAATTTATTTATAAAAGTCTGCTATGTATCAACTCTACATCTTAAAATGCTCCGATGACACCCTCTATACAGGGATAACTACAAATCTTGAACGTAGGGTTGAAGAGCATAACAATTCAGTTAAAGGGGCTAAGTATACACGGGTGCGTCGTCCTGTGGCACTGGTCTATAGTGAAACACATGCAGATAGAAGTAGTGCATCTAAGCGTGAGTATGAGATAAAAAAAATGAGTAGGGAGAAGAAGTTACAATTGATTTCTTAGTCTTTGGAGGGGTCTCTTAGAACTCAAACCCGCCACCTTTACCTTTACTCATAGAGTCATAAACAGCCTTCACGTAAGCTTCTTGAACTGGGCAGTTTGGGAAGTCTTTACAGTCCATTTCACTTTTAATACCTTGTTGTTTCATATGTACTTCAAGTGCATGTTTTTTTTCTTCTAAAACGAGTTGCCATTCATCTAGCATTTTTTCAGACATTAGTGTACACCGTAAGCTTTTTTCATAGCTTCTATCTCATGGTTAGACCCAAAAAAACAAGGGCTAGTGTCATGTGGGTGAGTAGGAATAAGCTCCATAAGTCTTTGCCCTTTTTCATTGACAGCCTGTCCACCGGCTTGTTCATACATAAATGCAAAAGGAATCACTTCAAAGAGTTGTCTTAATTTACCGTCAGGCTTGTCTGTTGTGCCAGGGTAAGAGAAAAGTCCTCCACCTTTGAGCATAATTTGATGCAAGTCTGGTACCATACCACCAGAGTAACGCAGTCTGTAGCCTTGGTTAAAAAGTGAGTCTACAAAGGTTTTGTGTACACTAGACCAATTTTGTTGTGTACCTCCAGGGGCATTGAGTTTACCTTTTTCGTTCATGCTTATTTCACCTACTTCTCTAAACTGCGTACCAAAGGCGCGTGAAAGCATAGGCTTTTTACCATGTTGTGCAATTACCAGTTCAATACGCGGTCCATAGACAACGTACACAGAAGCCACAAGGTTAGAAGCCTGTAACTTACCCTCATAGATGCCAAAGATTGACCCTACAGAAAGATTGACATCAACTAAAGACGAACCATCTAATGGGTCATAGCAGATAGTGTACTTACCAGTCTCATGGAGTTCAAGTACACCTTCTTTCTCTTCACTGACAAGATTTTTTACTATAGCCACAAAAGCAAAAGCTTTTTCTATAATGATATCTGACTGAACATCTAGTTTGAGTTGATCTTCGCCCGATGAATTTTCACTGTCGCTGTAGCCAAGGTCTGCTGTTTTAATAGCATCATCAATGTCAAATGCAATGGTTTTAATGGTTTCAAATATAGTGTTCATTTTCTATCCTCTAATATTTTTTATTATATTCTTTTGGCATGCGCGTCTATCCAGGCTATGATTTGTTTACTGTTATTTAGGTTGAGTAGTGTGATATGTTTTGGTATGGTATACTGTGAAAGATCAATGCTCTCGTCAGTAGCAATAGCTTCAGAACACTCAAAATAACTTTCATCAATTTCATTTCTAAAAATGGCGATACGTGGTAAGGGCAATGTTTTAAGCCCTTCAACAAGTAAAATATCAAAGTCATTTATCATAGATACGATGTCATCAAGTGTTTTTTCACGTTGTGAAAAGTAGGTGGTACGTGTAGGTGAAGTGATGACGACTTCAGCACCAGTTTGAGAAAACTTATAACTGTCTTTTCCCTCAACATCAAACTTGGCTTTGTTTTTAGGGTCATTTTTAATGATGGCAACTTTACGCTCTTCTATGAGAATCGTAGCAACTTTTTCAACCAATGTGGTTTTCCCTGAACCAGAAGGTCCGGTGAATGCTACGGCTACTCTTTTGTACATTATAAGTGTTCCCTTAGATTTTTATTGACGCTAATTATACTTAAATGTTTATTGAAAGTATGTTAAAATGAATCTTTACATATTTTAATATATAGACATAGGAGTTTCAATTGATAAAGTGGGGTTTAATTTTAGCCATACTGGTACTTTTAACCGGATGTGCATCAAAAAAAGAAAAACATCTTATAGGCTCTTATAGTGAGAAAGTCTCACAATATAAAAAGTTACAAAAAACTGAGAGTCTTTTGTTGTCTGAGAACAATGTTACCAAAGTAGTCATGACAGCTACATACCTCTATGAAAACAGATTTAAAAAAGATGATAATGAGAGTAATGAAACCTTTATTATTGGCTTTTATGTAAATTCTGAAGAGATAGACAATGATTCAGAGAGCATGGCAGAAATACTAGGTACGAGAGTATGGCCTGAGCCAGAAGATAACAATGAAACAAATCTAACTATTGTTAAGAATGATATTTCTGATTTAAATACTACAAATGATGATAATACAACAAAAAGTGAAGAACAAAATATGACAACAGATTTTGAACTTACCCTTAGTGATAAAAAAAATGGTCAAAAAGCAATATACATTGAGGAGTTAGACAAAAGAGATCATAGGTTAAAAAACTTGTCATTTGTCTCAGAGTGGAGTAGGTTTGCACTTGTGAAATTTGCACATAGCAAGAAGAAAACATTTAAACTTAAATTAAAAAGCAAACATTATGGAAGTGGTGAGCTTCCTTTTGCAAAAGCGGCTAAATTCACCTTTATAAAAGGTGCTATCTTCTAAACTTATCTGTTTTAGAAGGGGTTGCAAGATCGCCAATAAAAGAAGAGATACGTGATGGCATGCCTAGTTTATTGAGGTATATGATGTAGTTTGCTAAAACTTTTTTGCCATACTCTCTTGCCTCTACATTTTTCATTGTCTCCATACTCATATAAGGTTCATACTTTCCATGTCGAAAATGCTTATTGTTTAATATATGACGTTTCGTGAACCCTATGCCACCATTATAGGCATAGGCAACAAAAAGAGGATGGTAAAGATATTTATTGAGATAGTCTAAATGATAATCAGCAAACTCAATAGCAACATACGGATTAAACATTTTATCTAAGTCCATTTTGTACCCTTTTTTCTTAGCAATATCTTTAATGAGAAATGGCATAAACTGCATCATACCTAAGGCAAAAGAGCGTGAAACAGAAGCAGGTACAAAACGACTCTCCTGACGTGCTATGGCATAAATGAGTGCCTGTCTTCTTAAAGGTAAGTCTTTCATGATATCACGGTATGGCATAGGAAAGTAAGACTTTTTATAGTCACTTGCTTTTGCTTTTAAGTAGGTGTAAATACCTATGCTCTCTTGATAGGTATAGTTGTCAGCGAGATTTGATATTTGGCTATTGGAGAGTGAATTCATTTTATGTTTTATTGTTGCCCAAGTAATGGGATTGTTGTCTTTAAAGTTTTTTTTATCATAATATTTAAAACGTTGGGTAATCGTTTTTGGGTAGGGACTATTTGAAGTATCCGCAGCAAGTAGCGTGTACATATTGGGGCTATGGCTTCTCTCAAGATGTTTAAGATATAAAGAGTTTTTGGTACTCATATAGAGCCAAAAAAGTGTTTTATCTTTTTCATGTCTTTTTACATAATGTCTTCTTGCCGCGTCAAAATATTGTGTTGCTGTCTGCATTTTATTGGCTTGTAAGAATTTGAGACCTTTACGGAAATATTTATTGGCTTTGGCTCTATTTTTCCAGATATGTGGAGGGAGTGTTCCTTTAGGTCGTGGCAGTGATGGTGTAGCAAGCCCAGTTTTTTTCTTGTAAGCAATACGTAGTTTTTTATTGATACTATTGGCTTGATAGATAATCTTTTTTGCTTCTTGTCTTGTGGTGTTTTTTTGGATAAGAAAACGCCAAATGTAGTAGTCTTTCTCTACACTTTTTGGTATTTTATCTATTTGATGATAGGTGAAACTTTTGGCATAAGCATGTGTTTGTCCCAAAATTAAAAAAAGTATAGAGAGTAGAAAGATGTGCTTCAAGTGTTTATCTATCCTACTATAGAGCGTATCATAAAGTTGTCAAGCAGCTGTAAGCCAAGTACTACAACAACTGGAGATAGGTCAATACCTGAGAGTACAACAAATGGCAATTTTTCTCGTATATAACTTAAAACAGGATCTGTTAAACGGTAAAGTGCCTGAACAATAGGGTGGTGTGGATCAGGTTTAACAAATGAAAGTAAGGATGCTATAATAACGATCCAGATGTAAAGGTTGATGACTGTGTGTAAAAGTTGAACAATAGAGTAAATAAGTGCACTCATGAGGCGACCTCCAGTATGTATGATTTGATGAATGGGTAGATGTCCGATAGTTTTGGTTCATTTTCCGTGTTAGAGTAGTTACCCGTAAGTAGACAACGAAGTGGCTTTAACAATATTTTGTCTGAAAATCCAGACTTTTTAGTAAGGTATGCGTGAAATGCATCATAGCTTTCTATGTATGGTGCATCAGCTATAATATGTTCTAGTTTACGCATCTCTTTTCCATATTGTCTAGAGAAGTCTTTTGCTTGAAAAATAGGCTTGACTTTAGCTTCTAGTTCTTTGGTTGTACTGACTTCTTCTAAGTAGAGTTTAGCCAGTTTACCAATACTCTCATCGGCAAAGCCAAAGAGAGAAGAGAGTCTTTTATCATCCATCTTTTTGAGATGTTCCTTGTTAATAAAACGTAGTTTTTCTATATCAAATGTTGTGGCTGTTTTTGAAAGGTTATCTAGGTTAAACCATTCTATCGCTTCAGGCAATGTAAATATCTCTTGATTCCCACTTGTGTAACCTAGTAGTAAAAGATAATTAATGATTGCATCAGGTATAAAACCTTCTTCTAAGAGCGATTTAACATAAAATAGATCATCTTCCTTTGAGAGTGCTTTACCGTCAACATTTAAAAGAGATGATAGATGCACATAATTGGTCTCTTGCTCATAACCCAGTTGCTTTTTAATATGTACTTCTTTTGCTGTATCTCTTAGGTGTTCTGCTGTGTCAATGACTGTGGTAACGCCTGAGAGCATATCATCACAAGCCGATGCAAATGTATGGCTAGGTGTCCCATCTTCATGTAAAATAACAAATGAGTCCACTTTATCTATAGGTGTCATGACATCACCTTGAATGAGGTCATGGTAGACTATGTTATGTGTAGGTGATTTGAGACGAATGACAAAAGGTTTCCCAGACGCTTTTAGAGACTTGTGTAACTCTTTTTGTTCAGATGGGTCAATATCTTGACAGTGTCCTAAATAAGATTGTTCTGTGTAAGACCCTGTTTCATCATGAAGTGTACATGTGCAGAGAAAAGCGCTGTTTTCTTCCAAGAGTTTAATAGCAAATGTTTGATGCATATGAAGGTGCTCACTCTGGTGAAAAACAGAGGTATGTGTGAGTGCAAACTTTTCTAAAATTTGCATAATCTCTGTATCTTTACCTTCAATATTTTCTTTTTTATGGGTATCATCAATACGAACGGTAAAATTCTCTTCTTTTTGTTGAGACATGAGGTAACTCACTATGGCAACACGCAAGTTACTTATGTGCATGTCATCAGTAGGGGATGAGGCAAATCTTAGCATATCATTGACTCCATTGTGTGTAAAATAATTATTGCAATTATAGGGTGTTTCGCTTTAGAATTTATTGATTTAAATAATAATCTAAAGTAAATGATAAATCTTCATCCATTTCCATATTGCTACGCATCCATTTAATGTAGCTTAGGTCTTCTTGCACTACATCTTCAACACGTTTGCCTTTATGTTTTCCAAACTTAAAAGTGCTTATCATTACAGGTGTTTGTGTAAGTTCGGCAAGTTTTTCCATAATGTTCTCATTGGGGTATTGTACCTTAGTAAGAGATACGAGTTTGGAAAGGAGTAACTTCATAACAAGTACATCACCTAGTGCATCATGTGCTTTAATAGTAATATTTAATGTATTTGCCTCAGCCCCTTCAATTTTGTAGAGTTCTAAAGCATAACGTAAATATTGTAGTCTATGGTAAGGCAGGTTGGGAAGTAGATGTTTTGCACAACGTAAGGTATCAATGAGTGTATAATTGTTTTCAAAGCCTTCTTTTTTTACCATACCTAAGTCAAACTTGATGTTGTGTGCAATGAGATAGTTCTCTTTATGATTATGCTCTTCTAGTTTTTTTGCAAAAAGGAGTTCAGCATAAGGGGGTTGGTTTTCAATAACATCGGGTGTAATGTTATGAATCTCCATAGCTTCTAAGGTGATGGGCACTTCAGGTTTACAGAGTTCATCGAAGACTTCTATTTCATCTTTACCGTGCACAATCATTGCACCCACTTGTATGATACGGTCTTCTTCTGTCGCACCTGTTGTTTCTGTATCAAAAAGTATATATTTTGCCATGGATAAACCTCCGATTAATTTCCAAAATACTAGCGTAATATTCCTAAACCCTAAAACACAAATGATATAATGATACTCATTTAATTTTAATTAGGAACAGGTATGAAGAAACACTATACATCAGCACTATCAAGAGGATTTGGTAAATTTGCCTCTAAAGAATTCCCCTCAGTTATTCAACACATGATTAATGCTGGCTATGTAAAACTTATGGGGCTTGATATGACTGCCTTTGCAGAACCAAGCAGCTATAAGACACTTAACAAGCTTTTTACTAGAGCATTTGTAACTACACCCACATTACCAGAAGATGAAAATGCACTTATCTCTGGGGTAGATGCACTCATTACGGATGCAGGTAAAATAGTCGATGGTAAAGCCTACCAAATAAAAGGTATGTCTTACGACATTGAGACTCTGTTTGGAACGCATCATGAAGATTTAGCTAAAAAAGTGGAGGGGGGAGAGTTTATAAACTTTTATCTTTCACCTAAAGATTATCATCGTTATCATATGCCTATGACACTTAAAGTGTTAAGCCTTACACATATACCGGGGAAATTGTACCCAGTTAATTTTCCTTTACTCCGTAATAAAAAAGATCTTTTTATAGAAAATGAGCGTGTGATTATAGAGTGTGAAGATGAAAAAGGGAGGGCACAAGCTTTGGTTCTTGTAGGTGCGCTTAATGTCGGTAAAATGGTTGTTACATTCGAAGAGAACATACGTACCAACTCTGAGATAAGAGAAGCAAAGCATTACAGCTATGAAAACCTTGTTTTAGAAAGAGGAGAACTTTTTGGTTGGTTTGAAATGGGTTCTACTATTTTAACTTTTTCAGCAGCAGGTAGTATATTCCCAGAAGTTGCTATTAATCAAAAGACATCATTTTCAGATATTTTGGGTAAAGTGTTATAATACATCCAAATATTATTATATTAAGAGGAGATATGTATGCAAATTAAAGAAATACAAGAGTATTCAGAGATACGTGCAAAAGCAAGAGCTTATCTATGTTACATCACCGGACGAAATATTAGTAATACCATTCAAAATGGTGATATACAAACCGTGCTTTCAAAACTTGATGCTTTAAATGATAGTATACCGCATGCAGAAGCAGTTTATGCACTTGATGTGAATGGTGTGCAGATGATTGCAAATATATCTGACTCTAAAACACTAAGAGGTATTGGTAAAAATGCAAATAGGTCAGATAGAGCTTATTATTATAAAACAGTAAAGGAACATAGGTGTACACTTACAGAGCCTTATCCTTCTCATATAAGTAATACTATGGTCGTTACATCGGCATTTCCTATTTATGATGAACAAGACAACCTTCTTTGCATTATTTGCGTAGATATATCGTTGTCAAATATCTTGCGTATGGTGCACCCATCATCCGTTGATTCATTTTTTGGGACACTTTCAAAACTAGCATATACTTCATTTTCTATTGCACTTTCTGCGGTGTCACTTTTGCTTTTTGTTAAAGGTGTAGATGCATTTTTACACTTTGGTATAGACTTAGGTGCCATAGACACCAATGAAATATTTAAAGCAACGATTCTTTTAACCCTCTCTATTGCTATATTTGATCTGGTTAAAGCGATATTTGAAGAAGAGGTTTTGGGTAAAGAGAAAAAAGAAGGTGCAGGAGATGGACATCAAACCATGATACGCTTCTTAGGTTCTATTATTATTGCCCTGTCTATTGAAGCATTGATGTTGGTCTTTAAGTTTGCCTTAACCGATCCTGGTCAGCTTATCTATGCTGTATATCTTATAGCAAGTATTGCAATGCTTATTATAGGGTTATCAATCTATATTAAATTAAATCAGAGTAGTGTACGTAAAAACAAAGAGATAAACTAGTGTATAAAAGTGTTACAGCAAAAAAGAAACTTATCATTTTTGACATGGATGGTACCTTGGTTGACTCGTCTATTACGATTGCCAATGCGATTAACTATGTACGTGCAAACCTTGGTTTTGAAGCGATGGACAAAGCGTACATTTTAAAATATGTGAATGAACCAGATATTAATCCTGCACAGTTTTTTTACCATGCAAAGGCATTTGATAGAGACCATGAAAAGTGGTTTTCTGAGTATTACAGTAAAAATCATGACCAAGAATTGGTTTTATATGAGGGCATTAAAGCGTTACTAGAAAACCTTAAAAGTAAAGGCTACTTAATCGCTGTGGCTACCAATGCCTATAGAAAGTCTACTTTAGAGTCATTGGGACACCTGAATATACTGCAACTTTTTGATGCCATAGGATGTCATGATGATGTACCTCTGGGTAAACCTGCACCAGACATGCTTTATAAAGTGATGGATGAACTGGGTGTGGGTGTTAGAGAGAGTATTTTTATAGGTGACGGTCCTAGAGATGAATTAGCAGCTAAAAAATGTGACATGGACTATGTGATGGTAGAGTGGGGATTTACCGATCACAGTGACGCAGTACGAAGTGTTGTTGAATTGGAGGCGTTGTTAGAGTATGTCTAAAGCGTTTATCACCAATAGTCTTGCTGTATTACTTATAGGACTCTCATTTATTGTCTCTGAAACATACCATAATACACTACTTTATACAGGTCTCTTTGCTCTTTCAGGGGCTATTACCAATCAATTGGCTATCCATATGCTCTTTGAAAAAGTACCATTTTTATATGGCTCTGGAGTTATAGAAAAAAACTTTGAAATGTTTAAAACATCTATTAAAGAGATGATTATGAAGCAGTTTTTTAACAAAGAGCAATTGGGCAACTTTTTTAAAGATGAAGAGCAAAAAATTGATTTAAAGCCTTTGGTAGAGAGTGCAGACTTTTCTCCAGCTTTTGATGCTTTATCTAAAACTGTTATGGAGTCTAAGTTTGGTGGGGCAATTACGATGTTTGGAGGAGAAGAAGCACTGGAAGGATTACGTGAGCCTTTTGGAGACAAACTTAAGTCTGCTGTAGGTTCTATTGTCTCTTCTTCCGCATTTAAAGCACAATTAGATTACCATATACAAAATTCTGCACTATCTGATGATATGATAGTGTCTGTTGAAACGCTTATTACCAATCGCTTAAATGAACTTACACCTAAGATGGTTAAAACCTTAGTGCAAGAACTTATTAAAGAGCATTTAGGCTGGCTAGTTGTTTGGGGTGGCGTTTTTGGTGGTCTTATGGGGCTCCTATCATCATATATACTCTAAGGCATTCAATGAAAATAAAGTTTACTTTTTGGTTTTTCTTATCTTTGGCGTTACTGTTTGTTTTTAACGGTTGTGCACCTTCACAATTTAAAGAGCGTTATGGCAGAGGTATTGAAGCACCACAAAAGAAGAAAAGTAGTTTTTCAAAATATAAGCAACAAAAACTTTCTGAGAAACAAGTGAAGAAAAAGTTACTTAAAGAGAAAAAAAAATATAAAAAACCAAAATACAAAAAGCCAGTTTCTAAAACTAAGAAAAAACAAAAACATTCAAAAAAGAAATACAGTAAAGATTTAAAGTATAGTCAGTTTAAAAAACGCACAAATTTACGTAAAAGTTATAAAGTCTATAAAAATAAGGCACTACTAAA
Source organism: uncultured Sulfurovum sp. (assembly GCA_902727855.1). Taxonomy (GTDB): domain Bacteria; phylum Campylobacterota; class Campylobacteria; order Campylobacterales; family Sulfurovaceae; genus Sulfurovum. The sequence goes on along the minus strand of CACVAS010000147.1, from coordinate 37,882 downwards.
AAGAGTAAAACAGGGAAACACCAAAGTAAAAGTAGATTTATCTGAACAACGTGTAAAGCTCTATGTTGATAATAAAGTGGCACTTTGCTCTCCTTGTACTACAGGTGCAAAACGAAAACTTGAACCCAATACTAAAATATATAGAGACCAACGTACTCCTAGAGGAACATTTAAAATAAAAGAAAAAATACGCAATAAACGTTCTACTATTTTTGGTGGCTACTTTAAAGGTAAAAAGAAGGTTTACCATGGAGATAAGCGAAAATTTAGAGGTTCTAAAAAAGGTTTACGCTATGAGGGGGCACTCCTAAAAAACTGGATGCGCATTACAGGTTCAGGTATTGGATTGCATGCTAGTAAATATGTGAAACGTTACCCTGCAAGTAACGGATGCATTAGGCTACCTGAACATGTAGCCAAAACGTTATATAAAAATGTAGGTAGAGGGACAAAGGTTTATATAGTTAACTAGGACTTTTCTGTCACCAAACCACCCAAAACCATAATTTAAGTTTATTTTAAGTTAAAGTTTGAGAGAGAGAGAGAGAGAGCTATTTGCTATACTCATAACAATACATTATGAGGGGTAAAAATGTTCAATTTCAAAAAACTACTACTGTCTATGTTTCTCTTGGCTTCTACGTCGCTTACATCACTGCAAGCGTCATCAGAAGAGCATAACCTTACTGATGCACAACTACATGCGTTCATGGGTATTATGACTAACTTTATACTAAGCTCTCCAAGCCAAAAAGAATTGGCTCTTGACAAGATAGAAGCGTATGCTTCTAGTGATGGTAACACAAGCACCCCTAGCATAGTAGACTACACCCAAGCTCAAGTAACAGGTGTAGACAGCAGAACACTTACGCCACTCAATGAGGCTATAGCTTTACTGGATACCACAGAGGTAGACAGTACAGCTAAGATACAAGAGATACTAGACACCATACTCTCTACCTCTCCAGTGCTGACCCTTGTAGGTGATGCAAGCCTCTCACTAGAAGTCAACACGACTTACACAGAACTAGGTGCCACAGCCATAGACGCACTAGATGGAAACCTCACATCTAGCATCATCATCACAGGAAGTGTAGAAACACAGACTCTAGGAACACAAACACTCACCTACAGTGTTACAGATATGGATAACAACACTGCCACAGTAGAGAGAAACGTAACCATAGTAGACAGCACCCCACCAGTCATAGCCTTAACTGGGGCTAACCCACAAACCATAGAAGTACATACCCCTTACACAGAACTAGGTGCTACAGTGACAGATAACTATGATACCAACCTCACAGGAAATATAGTCATCAACACTACAGAAGTCAATATCAATGTTGTAGGCACATACAATGTGTACTACGATGTAAATGATACCTCTGGTAATGAAGCACTACAAGTGACCAGAACTGTAAATGTAGTAGACACCACTCCACCCACATTTACCTCAGAGGACAACAGCACCGTAGCAGAAAACCAAACAGATGCCATTACCCTACAAGCCACAGATGCGAGTGCCATTAGCTACAGCATTAGTGGAGGAGACAGTGCAGACTTTGATGTCAATGCTACTACAGGGGTAGTCACCTTTAAAGTTGCACCAGACTTTGAGACAAAAGAGGTCTACACCTTTACAGCCACGGCTGCAGATGCATATGGGAATGAGAGTACACAAGAGGTAACGGTAAACATTTCAGATGTGGTGGAAACTGTAGGGCTTAAGAAGACAGGACAGACTACAGTGTATGTAGCCAATGACGATGGTGACTACCAAAGAGGTGTCACCCCTAGCTACACAAGAGATGATGCTACGCAGATAGTCACAGACCACATCACAGGGCTAGAGTGGGCAGATGATGCTAACGTCAGTAGCTCTAGCATGAGAAAACAATGGATCACTACAACCAACTACGACATTTGTAGAGGGCAAAATGGACAGACGCAAGACACAAGTAAGTGTACAGATACTTCTGGAGATACAGCAACCACGTATTGTAGTAACTTAAGGTTGGGTGGGCATGGTGACTGGAGGCTACCTACAAGAAAAGAGTTAGTAGGACTTAGCGATTATGGTTCCATAAGTCCAGCTATAAGCTCTGTGTTTGAAAACAGTGCGTCTAGCAATTATTGGTCGTCTACTACCTATGTTGGCCGTACCAGCGATGCGTGGGGCGTCTATTTCTACCGCGGCTCTCAGTACCGCAACGGTAAGCCCAATAGCGCTTACGTTCGTTGCGTTAGAGCAGGAGAGTAATTTGATTTTTGACCTTTGTTTTTTAAATTTTTGAAAGGAGAAAAGATGGGAAATGAAAATCTACCCATATATAAATCGGCACTAAGTTTGGCTGTGTATATGGAGCAGATAGTAAGAGGGTTTGAGAAGTACCACAAGTACACCATGGGTGTAGATTTAAGACAAAAGAGCAAAGCTCTACTTTTTGCCATAAGTCGTGCGAACCTTAGCCAAAATAAAGTAGATGACTTAGTTAGGCTTCGTGACACATGTGAAGAGATGAAGATGCTCATACAGCTTAGCAAGGAGCTAAAAGCGTTTAAAGACTTTAAGCAGTTTGAGCATAGCTCTTTACTGAGTGTCACAGTGTGCAAACAAGCTCAAGCTTGGCTAAAATCTAGTCAAAGAAACTTGGGGGGAGTGAGTAAGAGCCAGAGTTTACAGATGACCTCTGTAAAGCGTGCCACATTCACTGTGCGGTACTCTTGCCTATGTGCATAAGAGTCTACGCTTGTGGCATTTCTACAAGCAGTAGCATAAATAGAGTACTTATGAGGTGCGTCTAGCTATTATTGGTCGTCTACTACCTTTGTTGGCCGTACCAGCAATGCGTGGAGCGTCTATTTCTACAGCGGCCTTCAGCGCAACCGCAGTAGGACCAATAGCCTTTACGTTCGTTGCGTTAGAGCAGGAGAGTGAAGAATGGGGTGATGCCCAACATATCATCACCCTAATTAAATGAAAATGCGTAGGGGGCGATTGCCATCGCACCAATATATAAAATATATTTGATTCATTTTACATATTTTAATTGGTGCGATGGCAATCGCCCCCTACAGATACATAGCAAAAAAAGGAGAAAGACAATGTTCACATTTCAAAACATTTACAAAGCATACCTAGCATGCCGTAGAAACAAACGTAACACCATAAATGCTCTGAAATTTGAACAAAACCTCATAGAAAACCTTTGGAAAATACATGACGAACTAAACAGTAAAAGGTACAACATAGGAAAATCACTCTGTTTTCTTACCACTTCACCTAAGCTTAGAGAAGTCTTTGCTTCGGATTTCAAGGACAGGGTAGTACACCACATCCTTGTAGGACAGCTAGAACCACTCTTTGAACGTAAGTTTATACATGATGTCTATAACAACAGAAAAGCCAAAGGTACACACCAAGCAGTAAGCCAAGCACAACGCTATATGAGACAAACAGCAGATGGCTACTACCTACAGCTTGACATCAAAGGGTTTTTTTATAATCTCGAAAAGATGATACTACTAGACAAGATAAAACAAGAGGTCATAGGTTCTAACCTAGATGTCTCTTCTGTACTTTACTTAAGCAACAAAATCATCTTTCATGACCCTACAAAGAGCTACTACTTTAAAGGAGATAAAAGTAAGTTAGCACTACTTCCTCCACATAAAACACTCTTTAAGATACCTAAAAATAGAGGACTGCCCATAGGCAATCTCACGAGCCAGTTTTTTGCTAATGTCTATATGAATGACTTTGACAATTTTGTAAAACGTACACTAAAAGTAAAAAGATACATACGTTACGTAGATGACTTTGTATTGTTTGATGAAAGTAAAGAGAGGCTTACCTACCTAAAAAGTGAGATAGAAGAGTACCTACAAAAAGAGCTAAAACTTACACTAAGAGAAGATACCAAGCTTAAAAAACACAGTGAAGGTTTAGACTTTTTAGGGTATATCATTCGTCCAACTTACACGCTAGTACGACAAAGAGTAGTTAACAACTTCAAAAAGAAAAAAGCCAAATACTTAAACGCATACGAAAACCAAAAAGGAAATATGAGACTTTTAGAGATAAAACAGTTTTTATCTGTCAAAGCTTCATTTGTGGGTCATTGTAAACACGCAAACAGCTACAACCTAAACCAAAAAGTAGGAGTATTAAATGAAACAAATCCTTTTGATTATGCTAGGGCTTAGTCTGGCACTCTATGCAGACTTTAGTAAGAGTGGAAACATTGTTGCAGACAGTAGTACAGGACTACAATGGCAAGATGATGCCATAGGCTCTTCTATGACATGGACATCTGCCATTATGCATTGTGAAAACTTAAGTTTAGATGGACACAATGACTGGAGGTTACCAAATCTAAATGAACTTACTTCTTTAGTGAATGATGGTAGAATAAATCCTAGTATAGATACAACAGTATTTGAAAACACTGCGTCTAGCTTTTATTGGTCGTCTACTACCTATGTTGGCTATACCAGCTCTGCGTGGCGCGTCAATTTCTACAGCGGCAATCAGGGCTACGACAGTAAGACCAATAGCAGTTACGTTCGTTGCGTTAGAGCAGGACAGCCCTAAGTTAGTGAATAATGAAAAGTGAAAAATGAATAATATTTTGGGATGTCTTGGGTTTGATTTTTGATTTTTTTTGACAATTTATTTTGGCTTGGGTATAATGAGTGCATGAGTAAATTAGATGAAGTGAAAGAGATATTAAACACATTGAGAATTGCTATGAGTCTTATCTTTGGGCTTATGGTCATACTGGCGGGAAGTCTTATAAAAAGATATGACCTAGGAAATATAGATTATATCTTTTGGATTGGAATTCTGTTGGTTTTTGTATTGATGGGAGCGTTGATGCTTGTCATTAAAAAAATATCAAATAAAACAAAAGAAATAAAGGATTTATAATGGATTTTGCATTGGTTGCTATTACTGCTATGGCTATTGGTTTTGCTTTGGTACTTTTTTATGCTATAGAAAAGCTTTCAGAAGCATAAAAGTCAAATTGGTTTTGTAGGTTTAGTCAGAGTTGTGGAGAGGTTACAAATCATTGATAGCTAAGATTAGTACATTTACGTATGAGTAAAACATAGCATCTTTTAGATGACTTCCTATGTATGACGTGCTTTTTCAAGCTCTTCTAATACTTTTGTGCAACCATTGATATCTTCAATGTTTTGTAGCCTTGGTAGTCTTTGTCCCACCATGGGGTGAGTTTTAGTAGTTTACAGCTAGGTTCAAACGCGCTTTCAAGTTCACCTTTTTGTAAAATAAAATCTGGGTTTGACGGTGCTCTTTCATTCTCTTCATCATACAAAAATGTTTCAAAAATGAGGATGCCACCAGCTTTGAGTGCTGCAATCATTTGGGGAAATAATGTACGTTCCAAGTAGTACGTACAGACAATAAGATCATAGCTATTATCTTTTAATGTATAGGTGTCAAAATCAACCTCTTGAGGGGTAATATAAGGCAAATCTTTGAGTTGTGAAATGGCAACGGATGATATGTCAAGTGCATCAACATGAAAACCGTTATTAGATAAATATCTACTGTGTCTACCCATGCCACAGGCAATGTCTAAAGCTTGTTTCCCTTTAGAAGTAGTAGCATACTCTACTACGAGTGATATAGGCTCATTGGGTATTTTACTGTCTTGATATTTCTCATTCCAACGTACCTTATCTGCATGTGCCATTTTTACTCCTAATCTCTATTTGGCTATTATTCTAGCAAAACTTAAATGATTTAGGATTAACTTATGGCAAAACTTACATTTATATCTTGGAATGTAAACGGCATACGAGCTGTAGATAAAAAAGATGCACTTAAATGGATAGACGGCGAAGATGTAGACTTTTTAGGCTTACAAGAAATTAAAGCCGAAGCAGAGCAAATACCAGAGAGTATTTTTGGTAGAAAATATAAATTTCAGAGTATAAACTCTTCTTCTAATAAAGGACAATCTGGTGTGGCACTTTATACCGATGTAAAAGGTGAAGCAGGGTCTTGTGAGCATGTAGACATACTGGATGAAGGTCGTATTAATGAGTATCATTTTAACAATATTGCATACTTTAATGTCTACTTTCCAAACGGCCAACGTTCACCTGAACGTTTAGAGTACAAAATGGCATTTTATGAACGTTTTTTAGAACATATCTTAGACCTACGTAATCAAGGAAAGTCTATCGTAGTATGTGGGGATGTCAACACAGCCCATCATCCTATAGACTTAGCACGTCCTAAAGCCAACGAAAAGACTTCTGGGTTTTTACCCATAGAGAGACAATGGCAAGATAAGCTTTTAGCTTCAGGTTTTATAGATACCTTTAGGCATATACATGGAAATGTAGAAGAGCGTTACTCATGGTGGTCTTATAGAGCAGGGGCAAGAGGCAAAAATGTAGGTTGGCGTATAGACTACTTCTATGTCTCAGATGACTTAAAGGGTCAAATCGTCGAGGCAGATATACTTGACCAAGTCATGGGCTCAGACCATTGTCCTGTAAAATTGGTATTGGAGGTCTAGCCTTTCGTCAAATGCCAACCCGTTTCATAAGGGCAGGGGTATGACTGTAAACGTGTTGACGTCGAGGACAAGATATATTCTAATTCATCTTTAGATGTGTAGAGGTATTTGTGTTCACCATGAGAGTCTGTACAGGTACAAATTTGTACTTTCTGATTTAAGTGTGGATGATGATAGTGATGAGGTTTCTTCTTTTTCTGAAAATGACTTTTTAAAGATTTTAGAGAATCTATAAAGTCAGTATGTTTCATCAGATCTATTCACCATCATAATAGTATTCATCTAGACCCTCTATAAATGCTAATAGTAATTCAGTAGAACAAGGTTTAAAGTTTTTATGGTTTTCTTTACGAAACAAAGAGGCAAGTTGCTGTTTTGTAAGTTCCACATCTGCAAGACCAAAAATAATTTCAGTTTCTGACTCTTTTAATTGTAGTGCGACACGTAGTTTTTTGAGTATAAGATTATTGGTAAGTTCAACAGCTTCTTTATTTGCCTGTTTTTGTGATGATGGGCCACGCTTCAGTGTGACAAGACCATCTAAAAAGACACCTAGTTCTTCATAAGAACAAAGTTGAAAATTTTTATCTTGTCTTCGCTTAAGTAGTTGTTGTAAGTTTGTTTCACTCATTTTGTAAGACTCTAGTGCATAGGCCTCTAACATCTCTTCAGGTGAAAGTGATAGAGCCTTTTGTATACGATAAAGTATTTCATTTGTAGGCATTATCATAAAACTACTTCTGACTCGACTTTTCTGTTAAATCTGCTAATGCACCTTTGGCTTTTTGTAAAATACTGAGACAATTTTTGTCTTTAATATTGTGTTTAAGTGACCAGTACTCAGGGTTCGTATAGGTAAAGGTAGTAAGCCCTTCATAATCTGTTGATATAAGGATACGTAGAGGTAACTCTAATCCCATAGTAGGATTACAGTTCATAAGTACTGTACCCATCTTAGGATTACCAAACACCACAACAGTTGTAGGTTTTAAGTCCAGTTTAACTGTAGTAGCATTGGCTTGATGGTCAATAGTATCAAACAGTGTTAGTCCTTGATCTCTAATGATATTTTGAAGTTTCAATACAGATTGTTCATGGGAGTTTTGACTATTGACTATTTCTAAAAAAGTCCCTTTTTTATTTTCACATCCTGAAAATATAAACATCAAAATAAAAGTCATCAAACCAAGTAATAAATTTTTCATAAAATGCTCCATTTGTAATTTTATACGTTAAATCTAAAGTGCATGACATCGCCATCTTGGACAATGTACTCTTTACCTTCTAGCCTATGTTTGCCAGCATCTTTGGCACCATTTTCTCCACCAAACTCTACATAGTCTTCATAACCTATGACCTCTGCACGTATGAAACCTTTTTCAAAGTCATTGTGTATGACTGCTGCTGCTTTAGGTGCGGTAGTACCTTGACGAATAGTCCACGCACGTACTTCTTTTACACCCGCAGTAAAGTAAGACTGAAGTCCTAGTTTGTCAAAGCCTCTGTGTATGATTTGCTCTAGTCCAGACTCTTTGACGCCAAGGTCTGCAAGCATTTCATCTCTCTCATCGTCATCAAAGTCTACCATGTCTTCTTCCACTTTTGCACAAAGCTTAATGACTTCAGAGTTACGTTCATTGGCATACGCTTTAAGTTTTTGTACAAATTCATTATCATCTACAAGACCATCTTCATCAACATTTGCACCATAGATAATAGGCTTTGATGTCAGTAAACGTAACTCTCTATTCATAGCAATGAATCCATCAGATTCTTTGTCATCAAAGGTCGAAACAGGTGCACCATTTTCTATATGTTCTAAAAGTGCCTCTGCCACTTCTAGTTGCATTTTTGCGTCTTTGTCATTGCCTTTTGCTTTTTTCTTGAGCATCTCTACACGTTTAATGACTGCATCGATATCTGAAAAGAGTAACTCTTGTTCTATGATTTCCACATCACGTATAGGATCTATTGTACCTTCAGTATGTACGATATTCGGGTCTTCAAAACATCGTACAATATGTAAAATAACTTCAGTCTCACGTATATTACCTAGAAACTTGTTACCTAAACCTTCACCTTTACTTGCACCTGCAACCAGTCCAGCAATATCTACAAAATCAAGTGTTGAGTATTGTACTTTTTCAGGTTTTACAATTTGGGCGAGTGTATCTATACGCTTGTCTGGTACAGGAACCACCGCCTTGTTGGGTTCAATAGTACAGAATGGGTAGTTTGCAGACTCTGCATTTTGTGCTTTGGTGAGTGCGTTAAAAGTTGTAGATTTTCCTACATTTGGTAGTCCTACAAGTCCGATGCCTAGTCCCATGATATTTCCTTACAATACATTAATCTAATTAAGCGTGATTTTATCGTAATGTTGGTGAAAATGGGGTTATATCTTGTAAATATAATCTAGTTAAACGTATATTGAACCCTCTGATTAAACAATCTTAGCTAAAATAATTTATGATTAAAAATATATTAATTGCGATTCTACTTTTACTTGTGGCTTATTTGTCTAAAGATTATTTTAGCATAACACTACCGACACAAGAAAAAAAAGAGATACCCGAAAAGATTGAGCATAATAAAAATGCAAAAAAACATACCAATGAGTTTCAAAAAATCTCTTATAGTCAACCTATAGAAGAACATGTGTATAAACCTCCAAAAACTATGACTCTTGATGTACTTTTATCACAACATAGATTTTATGATGCGCTTTCGTTTTATTTAGACCATAGTACAGATATAAATATGAAAAAAATAGAAACATATTTGGCTACACTTGCCAATGGTAAGCCAACTTTAGCACTGGAGTATATGCAGGTATTTTTAGACAATGTCACACAAAGCAGTGTGGGTAAACTGATGATTGAAACATATATTAAAGAAAAAGAGTTTGCTAAGGCTATTAAGCATATTATAGATGCAAAAGAGAATTACGTTTCAGAACGTGAAGATAAAAGACTACAGACACAACTAAATGTAACCTCTAAAAAGTACATAGATATGCTCATGGAAGGTGAAGAGTTTGGACTACTCATTGCTTTTTTAGAAGAGATGATAGCCTATGATGATTCACAAAGTTTTTACGCTTTTAAATTGGCACAAATTTTTATGCATTTAGATAAAACGGATGAGGCAAGTGTATTGTTACATACTTTACAGTATGACGAAACGTATGAACAAAATGCAAAGACTCTTTTAGAATCAATAGAGAAAAATGAAGAAGAAAGTTATGATTATAGCATCCCTTTAGAAAAACGTGGTGCACATTATGTGGTCAATGTTGTTTTAGATGGCACATCATTTAATCTTTTGTTAGATACAGGTGCTACATATATATTTATAGATGAAGACAAAGCATCCATGTTAGAAGTGTTAAGAGATGATTTAATATTGCAAACAGCAGGAAATGACATAGCTGCTAAACTTTCTAAAGCTTCAAGCATGAGGGTTGGAAATTTAGAACTCTCAGACATTAAGGTCACTGTGGCACCTTTTAAGAGAGAAGGTGTTGATGGATTACTTGGTATGAATTTTTTGAAAAAGTTTAACTTTTACATTGATCAGGATAAGCATACTTTGCATTTAAATGCAAAGTAGTAACATTGAGTTGATAGGTTTATTAATCTGGATAGAGATTAATAATGATTCTACCAGGATCTTGCAAATCTGTAATACTTAACTTCACTTTTTTGGAAAGTTCTACAATAAATTTTATTTTATCTTTTCCAATATACCTATCTATATAAATAACATCAATAAGATTACTTTTATTAAAGAGTTCACTTTGACTGTTAATGAGTGATGAAAAAGACTTATATCCTTCAATAGTACCTACAATACGATTGTTATACGGTTCATACTTAAAGCGGTAGAGTCCTGTTAAAGGTGACTTATTGATAGGTGCAACATTATAACCTCCCCACTCATAGCTTCCAAGTGTCAAAGAGGTAAAGTCACCATGTAAATCAATTTGCATTAATCCCATATCGAGTCTATCACTCGCTTGTCCACCGGTGAACTCTTGAGAGGCTTGATTAGCCGATGTATTTACATATGTTTGATTGTCACTCTTTGCCATCTGAGTTGTTGGGACATCAGTTCTTTGTACTACCCTAGAATGTGTAGGAGAGTTTTGCGAACTTCTCATAGCTTTTGCTTTTATAGATTGTTTAATTCTAGGGTGATTTATTTTTGATTTCTTTGGTACGACTGTATTGATAATAGGTATATTTTTTAAGGTAAACCCACTTAATGTATTTTTTAAATAAAAAGGTTTTTCTTTGGTAGATGTTTTTTTCTTTTTTATGACTTGTTTTTTGGGTACTATATTTGATGTGTTTAAGGTTGTATTAGAGCGATCATTTTGAACCAGTTTAGGTTTAGGAACAGGTTGTGTGATGCCACTTAATGGCTTGACAGTTGGCAATGTTTCAAGTTGTCTGGATGGTACCGGCATATCTTCTTTTATTGCTGTAGGTCTTATTGACGCTAGATTCTTATTATCCTCAGAAGCTGTAGGGTTAGCTGTGATTTTCAAGAGGGGAAAATCATATGCTATTTCTTCTTTTTTTGGTGCTTTTTTAGATTTATTGGTATTAATATTAGGATTAATTTTACCACGTTCATAACAACCTGAAGTGAGTATCATGATACCAGACAATGAAAATAAAAGAGACTTTTTATGCATCAATCATACCTTTTATTTTGCTGACTTTTTTGATAAATTTTCGAGGAGTTTTACCATCATTCTTACGCCAGCACCTGATGCACCATGTGGGTTTTCCCCCCAAGCGTGCTCAACAAATGCAGGCCCTGCAATATCAATATGTGCCCATTTCTCAGTATGTTTTTTGTCTACAAATTCAGATAGGAACTGTCCAGCAGTAATAGCACCACCATAACGTGTATTTGAGATGTTGCATATATCGGCTATTTCAGATTTAATTGTCTTCTTTAAGTAGGGGTTGAAGTCGAGTGCAGTAGCAAGTTCACCTGCATGATGTGCTTCGTTGACAACAAGGTTTTGTACTTCTTTGTTGTGTCCCATAATAGATGATGTATAGTGTCCAACAGCGACAACAGAAGCACCTGTAAGTGTAGCAAAGTCAAACAGATAATCAGATTTTACCTCTTGTTGTGCATAACATAGTACATCTGCTAGGACTAACCTACCTTCTGCGTCTGTGTTACGTATTTCAATGGTTTTACCATTTTTAGCGACAAGAACATCATCTGGCTTGTAGGCATCACCACCTATCATATTTTCAACAGCACCTACAAAGCCATGTACTTCGATAGGTAGGTCAAGTTCTGCAACAGCTTTCATAATACCTAACACTGCAGAACCACCACCCTTGTCAGATTTCATGTTTACCATAAAATCTGCAGGTTTTAAACTTAAACCACCAGAATCATACGTAAGACCTTTACCTACCAGTGTGACAACTTTTGTTGGTTTTTGTTTAGTATTCTTAGGTTTATGAACAAGATGAATTACTCTTGGTGCGTGACGGCTTGCACGTGCAACAGCTAAAAGTGTCTCCATCTTCTCTTTTTTAAGTTTTTTAGGTTTAAGTATATGGCAATCTAAACCTGTGTCTTTCGCAATATTTTCTGCGATACTTGCCATAACATCTGGATAACAGTCTTCAGGTGGAGTGTTGACAATATCACGTGTAAAGTTTGTTGCATCTGCAATAATCTGTGCTTTATGAACTTGTTGTGATATTTTTTCAATATCTAAAGTTACATTGTTATACTCTTCAAGGGAAATGGAAATGTGTGTTATTTTACTTTCATTTTTCTTGCTTTTGTAATTTTCAAATCTATAAGCACCTAGTATAAAACCTTCCACCATAGCTCTCATTGCGTAAGTACATCCTTTGTTGGTATAGCTAGCCACTTTAATACTCTTATATTTAGTACCTAGAAGTGTTTTACAAGCACTTGCAGCAGCTGTACGGAGATTTTTACTTTCAAGTGTACTTACACCAACATAGAGTCTATTTTTACTCACAAGTAAACAAGTCTCATCTTGAGAAGAAGAGAATCCAGATTTTTTTAAGAGTTTCTTGTCTTGGACAAAGTGGTGTTTTAAATTGTTGTCAATAACAAAGATAACTTCTATGTCTGATTTGATTTCATTCGTTTTTGCTATGGTAAGTTCCAAGTTCATTATGTGCCTTAATTCTTTACATGATATAAAGGGTTTTTGAAGTAGAGTATATCAAATTATTGGTAAATATGTCATATATTTTTTTAAGAATAACTTTGTATAATGAAAGGGTATTAGAATAGCTAAATAAAAAAATAAAATAAAAGGCTCAAACATGAAAATAGTAAACAAATTGACTGTAATAGCACTCTTAGCTGTTACAAGTTTTGTAAATGCAGGTAGTTATTTAAGTTTCTTTCAACCTTATGTCACGCCATTGACAATGGGAGAAGAAGGTGTATTACGTGTTGGTTTTTCTGAAAGAAATGAAATTGATGTTGATGAAAGTGAAAATATACAACTTGTTATGTCATTAAGTCAGGTGAAAGTGAAAAATAATGATTTAAGTTTGTTGTCGGGGGATTTACTCACGTACTTTGAAGTTATTCAAGATGAAAATGAACTTTTGTTTGTACAAAATAAGACTATTCCTGGGGATGCAAGACTTTTGGTCTCTATGCCTATAGAGCCATTGACAGCTGGTGAATATGGTGGATTTATTATCAATATGCTAGCTGGTGACATTACAGGTGGTGATGCAGAAGTGTCTGCCTATAGACTTATTGCTGAAGGTAACACATCGGTTCAGACCATAGAAAAAGGTACAACCGAAGATGGTACATGGGGTGAAACTCAAGTGTATGAATTTACACTTACGAAAAAACAACGTGTAAAATTTATTTCAAGATCTAATAAAAGACATAGACTTGCGATAAAAGACAGTGATGGCAATATTGTAAAACAGTCAGGCAAAGCTAAGAAAGTAACTAGGTTACAAAAAAAGTTAGCAAAAGGTGTCTATACTATAGAGGTAGCATCATCAAAACAAGGTTCATTTACATTACAATATAAATAATCTTAACACTTCATACTTTTGAGACTCTGTAAAAGGGTCTCAAAAACTTCTTCTAAAATTTATCTTTTAAAATATCTTGTGCTTGTATCATATCTTTATCACCACGTCCTGACAGATTGATGAGTATGGTTTTGCCTTTTAGCTCTGCTGGTTTCATTTTCTTGAGGTAGGCAATGGCATGAGAGCTTTCAAAAGCAGGAATAATCCCTTCTTTTTGTGATAGCCATACAAATGCATCCATCGCTTCATCATCGGTAATATGGTCATAGGTGACAACATTTTCATCTTTCAAATATGCATGTTCTGGACCAATACCTGGGTAGTCTAACCCCGCAGAAATGGAATGTGCTTCTTGTACTTGACCATCTTCATCTTGAAGGAGGTAAGAGAGTTGTCCATGGAGTACACCTGGACTTCCTTTTTCAAGAGAACAGCCATGCTTTCCATTGAGTCCTTCACCACCAGCTTCTATACCTATACACTCAACACTTGAGTCTGCTAAAAAGTGACTAAAGATACCCAGTGCATTAGAACCACCACCAATACATGCGATGACCTTGTCAGGTAAACAACCTTCTACTACATTGAGTTGGGCTTTTGCTTCCCAACCAATGATACTTTGTATGTCACGTACCATCATAGGATAAGGGTGAGGACCTGCAACAGTACCTATGAGGTAGTAGGTGTCACGTGCATGTGTAACCCAGTGGCGTATGGCATCATTCATAGCATCTTTGAGTGTTTTACTTCCACTTTGTACAGCGTGTACTTTTGCACCTAGCAGTTTCATACGAAAGACATTGAGTTCTTGACGTGCTACATCTTTTGCACCCATAAAGACTTCGCACTCTAAACCAAAAAGTGCAGCAACAGTTGCTGTGGCTACACCATGTTGTCCAGCACCAGTCTCTGCAATGATTTTCTTTTTACCTAAACGTTTGGCCAGTACTGCTTGTGCAACAGTATGGTTAATTTTGTGTGCACCAGTATGGTTAAGGTCTTCACGTTTCAAATAGATTTTAGCGTCTAGTTCTTCTGAAATGTTCTGAGCAAAGTAGAGTGCAGAAGGACGACCAACATAATTTTTATAGTAGTAGTCTACTTCTTTCCAAAAGTCTTCATCAAAACGTACAGCTTCATAGTCTAAACGTAATTGTTCTAGTGCTGGCATGAGCGTTTCTGGTACAAAACGTCCACCAAATCCTACTTGTCCCTCTTGGTTTCCACCAAAGTGCCCATGTGTATCTGGGTCATGTGGGCTTGGTTTTGGTATGTATATTTCTTTACTTAAATCCATTGTTTTTCTCTTTTTATAAATTGAGAAGATTATATCCAATAAGAGATTATAGGGCTATAAGCTTATGACTTGTGCTCTATGACTTCTACATCTTCAAGGGCATCTCGGGGTGCGTCTATAGAAAGAAGGTTCTCTTTTTGTGCTTTTTTAGAACGTATGTAGTACCCACCCATAGCACCTCCTGTGGCGGCAAGGGCAAGTAGCCCAGCTGTTACCATTTGAGCAAATACAAAAAGTGCTCCAACACCCAAGGCACCTGCAAAGGCTGCACCGACTTTAAAGTTTGCTTTAGCATGGGTTTTTGTACTCTCTACAGTAATATTGCGTTGTGCTTCTTTGATGATGCGTTCTTTGTCGCGTTGTGTCTCTTTGCGTAATGTTTCACGTTCTTTGACAAAGCTGTTTTTACTATGGTGCGAGGCAATAGAAGCAAACCAAAAGGCAAGTGCTAAGGCTATAAACAGTAAAGGTACCACAAAACGTAACATACCAGAAACGCTACTAAGAGAGTCAGTAGGTGAGAGTACAAAAAGTGCATAGGTAGCTACTTGTGCAAGCACAATACCAAAGAAAAATTTGAGTATATTTGTCATACCATTGCCCATCCTGACACTAAAAATGCAACCGCAGCTAAGACACCACCTATAAGCGCATAAGGTATTTGTGTACGTACATGTTCTATGTGGTCACAGCCTGCTGCCATAGAACTAATAATGGTCGTATCAGATATAGGTGAAGTATGATCACCAAAAACACCACCACTCATAACAGCTGCAATAAGTAGAGGGATATGTAAATCCATAGTAGCACCCAATGCCAGAGCAATAGGAAGCATAATACTAAACGTCCCCCAGCTTGTACCTGTAGCAAATGCAGTCATCGAAGAGACTAAAAATACAAGTAAAGGTATGAGCATTGGGGAGATGTTACCATCGAGTAGATGTGCAATGAACTTTGCAGTACCAAGGTCACCTATGACATCACCTATGTAAATGGCAAAAAGCAATATGAGTGTAACTGGTAGCATTTCACCCATACCGTTGTAGAGTGATTTAAAGTAGTTCTTATGGCTTATGTTTTTTGTAGGTACAAAATAGAAGTACATAAAAATGAGCGTCACAATAGTAGCGTAGTACACAGAAGTGGAGCCAGAACCTGCAAAGATATCTCCCTTACCTGTGTAGAGTAGTGCTAAAGGTACCATACCAACAACTACGACAATGGGTAACACCATATGCCAAAGAGAGGGTTTAACATCAGTATTTGCATGTTTGTTTTCATATTTTTTTGCCTTAGCGTGTTTCATAGGCCCTATGTTAATGTTAAAGAGAATGACGAGTAAGACAATAAGAAGGGTTACCCACGCATAAAAGTTAAAAATAATGGCTTCTAAAAGTAAAGAGACAGCATCTCCACCAATGACATGCGCATCAATGGCAGCGACAATAAGCCCTAGAAGTAGAGCACCCCAGCCATTGAGTGGCACAATAGTACATACCGGTGCAGAAGTAGAGTCACAAATGTAAGCGAGTTTTTCTCTACTGACATTGTTTTTGTCACAAAGTGGCTTAGCAACTGTAGCTGCCACCATTGAGGTAATGCTAGATTCTATAAAAATGACTACACCTATAACGTACGCCAAAAGCATAGCACCTTTAGGTGAGTCAATGCGTTCAGACTTTAAGGACAGGTAGGCTACAAAACGCTCAACTGCGCCAGCGTCAGAGAGTATACGTATAATGGCACCCACAAACAACATAAAGAGTAGGGTTTTGGTTATCCAACCTTGTGCGAATTGTGCGACTATGCCATCAAAAAAGGCGATAATCGTGTCTAAAAAAGAGAAGTCATTTAACACCAAAAGACCAACAAAAATACCCCCTAAAAGAGAGACAATAACATCTTTGGTTATAATAGCTAAAATGATAGTAAGCAGTGGTATAGCGATTGAGATGATTCCATATTCCATGACTCTACCTTGTATTTATTTCGACTTTTTATTAATCTTTTTCGTATGGGATGATATATCCATCCTTGTGTGTAAAATAGCATGTACAATAACAGTATTATCTTCAATATTATAATAAATAACATAAGGAAAACGCTTAGTGACCATACGATATAAACCAAAATGTATAGCATGTATACCTGCATAATGTTTGAGAGCATCTAAATCTGATATGATACTGTCATAAAAATAGGTACCTAGATTTGGACTTTTGTTTTCGTAAAATTTTTCAGAATTATATATATCTATTTGTGCATCTTCGGTTAGATACAAACTATAAGTCTTCATCTATCGTTGTTTTTTAAATTCTTCTAATGACATAGTATTTATTTGACCATTGTCATAACGTTTTTTTCTGTCATCTAAAACTTCTTTGTGCCAATCAGGTGAGACGATGTCAGAATCATTTAGTCTATCCCACAATTGTTCAATAAGATGAAGTTTTTCAGATGCTGGTAGATTGTATATATCATTAAGAGACATGTGAACATCCTTATATGTTTTAAATTATATTTAGTATAACATATTTTATGTCAAATTTAATGAAAAGAGAAATCATCTAAAACCGAAAGAACAACAAAAATACCCCCTAAAAGAGAGACAATAACATCTTTGGTTATAATAGCTAAAATGATAGTAAGCAGTGGTATAGCTATTGAGATGATTCCATATTCCATGACTCTACCTTTAAAATATATTATATTAGAAAGATGACAATACACATGAAAAAAATATTACTTGGCGTAGCTTCAACTTTTTTGATGCTTCAAGCACAAACCATCAACACCCAACAGCTCATAGTCGTTATTACACAAAACTGGTCTACCCCTAAGGGCATACTACAGCGTTATGAGAAGAGAGACAAGTGGCAAAAAGTGGGTAAAGCTATAGACATAAAACTAGGTAGAAATGGACTAGGGTGGGGTGTTGGTCTGCACACAACACCTAAAGATGCCAACATCATTAAAAAAGAGGGAGATGGTAAAGCGCCTGCGGGTATTTTTTCTTTAAAGCAAGCTTTTGGGTACTTCCCTTTTACAGTAGACTACCCTTATGAGGTTTACAAAAGTACAGACCACTGCGTAGACGATACAAACTCAAAACTTTACAACAAAATAGTAGACAGTAACAAGGTCACTAAAGACTACAAAAGTTTTGAGCATATGCGATTTGCTAAAGACTACTACAAGTACGGCATAGTGGTGAACCATAACCACATAGACGAACCTGGTGCCATAAAGGGTGCTGGTTCATGCATTTTCATACACATCAAAAAAGTACCTACAGCAGGCTGTACAGTGATGCGTGAAGATGAAATGAAAGAGATCATCCAGTGGCTAGATGCAGATAAAAACCCACTACTGGTACAAGGTACTGTAAACGTAGTGAATGACTTGATGAAGAGATTTTAGTCTGCATGCAATGTTAGTGTATAGACCCACTGATGCAAGTCCAACATATCTTTATAGATTTTAAAATTTTTGCCTATGATGTTAGATGAGTGAAAGTCTGCATCTGGTGTAAAGGTAGTGTAGGCAAAAATAGAACCATATTTAGCCAAGTAGGCATGTTCTTTATCTTCAAAGTCTTCAAACCCTCTGGGGAATCTTTTAAACTTGGGTTCTCCTATTTTATAGCCTTTGTTTTTTAGGGTTTCAAATATTTGGTGTAACTCTGCTCTACGTATATCATTTTTAATGTATTCTCTATAGGTCTCAAGAAGTGGTGCTTTAAAATTACGTATTCCCGTGGCTACAAAGACTTCAAAAGGGTCATAATGCATGTAAAAAGAGCTACTTTGCATACGGTGAGTATCACCCTGCCAAAAGATAATGCCAATACGCTCTTTGATGGGGTCTAGCCTATGGAATCTTGCATCTCTATAAATACGAAAAAGTGATTTGTTTATCTTAGGGTTGGCATGTATGGTAGGTACAAGTATCTGCAACATCTCACCCATGTCTGCTACATACAACTTATTGGGATTTACAATATATTTTTCATACGTATCTTTATTGTCATCTAGCCACTCCTTAGAGTTATTTATAACAATCTGACTTAGAAAGTCTAAGCCTTTTTTTGGGAAGCCTTGAAACATTATGTGTCTACGCGTCTTGTATCGTTGGCATCTAACTCCATTACTTTCCAAGGTAGACCTTGAGTCATAAGTTCATCCATAAATGGGTCTGGGTTAAATTGTTCCATGTTGTATACACCTTTGGCTTGCCATGTGCCTTCTAGCATGAGTTTTGCTCCTATCATGGCTGGTACGCCTGTGGTGTAGCTGACACCTTGGCTGAGTACTTCTGCATAACAGCTTTCGTGGTCTGTGATTTGGTAGATGTATACTGTTTTTTCTACACCGTCTTTGACGCCTTTTGCAAAAATACCAATGTTGGTTTTTCCTTTGGTGCGTGGGCCAAGGCTTGCTGGGTCTGGTAGTAGGGTGGCTAGGAATTCCATAGGGATGATTTTTTGTCCTTTGTGCTCTACGGACTTTATGCCTAACATGCCTACATTTTCTAGACATTTCATGTGTGTAAGGTAAGACTCTCCAAAGGTCATAAAGAATCTAATACGTTTCAGACCTTTAATATGTTTGATTAAACTTTCCATCTCTTCATGATAGAGTAAGTAACTATCTTTTGGACCAACTTCTGGGTAGTCCCATACTTGTTTTATCTCCATTGGGTCTGTCTCTATCCAAGAGCCATTTTCCCAATACCGTCCTTTCGCAGAGACTTCACGTAGGTTTATCTCTGGGTTAAAGTTGGTGGCAAATGGGTAGCCGTGGTCGCCTGCGTTACAGTCCAGAATGTCTATGGTGTGTATTTCATCAAAATAGTGTTTTTGAGCGTAGGCACAAAAGACATTGGTGACCCCTGGGTCAAAACCACTACCAAGAAGTGCCATAATATTGGCATCTTTAAATTGTTGGTCTTTGGCCCACTGCTCTTTGTACTCAAATTTTGCTGTGTCTGGGTGTTCGTAGTTTGCTGTATCGAGGTAGTCAACACCTGTTTGTGTACATGCATCCATAATGGTGAGGTCTTGGTATGGAAGTGCTACATTGATAACAATATCTGCTTGTGTTGTATTTATGAGTTCGACAAGCTCACTCACTGAATCAGCATCTACCGTAGCTGTACTTAGTGTAACGCCTGTTTTTTCTTTGACATTTGTAGCTATGGTATCACACTTACTTACTGTGCGGCTAGCAAGGGTAATGTTTCCAAACGTTTGCACGTTCATAGCACATTTAAAGGCAACCACATTACCAACACCACCAGCACCAATGATAAGGGTTTTTTTCATTGTTTACTCTCCTTAAATATATGTAGAAGTATACTGTAACTTCATCTTAAAATTCTATAGTTTGAGTGGGGTATAAATGAATAGATAGATAATTTTCCAATAAAAAATAAATAATTACAAATAAACACTCTTTTTATAGGGAAGGAAAAGAGTATTAGTGAAAAATTATCTTGAAAGATAGAAAGCACAAATAGGGAAGGAGTACTTTCATATCTTTCAAGGAGTAGTATACATAGATATTGTGTGTAAAACGTGGAGAAATATGTATTTGTAAAATATTGAAAATTTACAGCATAGTCATAGATTTATAAATAGGATTAAAGTTTAGTAAATTGTAAGTATAAGTTGATTTAATTAAGAATTGGTTGCGGGAGGCGGATTTGAACCACCGACCTTCGGGTTATGAGCCCGACGAGCTACCAAACTGCTCTATCCCGCGACAGGATTTTAATAAGCGTTTAAACTTATTTGGAGTGGAAGTTTATCTTTTTAAACTTAAAGTAAACCTAGTTTAAAAAAACAAATTTTCATGGATGGGGTAGAGGGATTCGAACCCCCGAATACCAGTACCAAAAACTAGTGCCTTACCGCTTGGCGATACCCCAACATACATGTGCTTAATTGCATATGTGGACGGAATTATAGCACCATAACCGATACATGTCAAGAGGATTTTTAAAAAAAATTAAAAATCTTTCTTATGATGAAGTCTCTATAGGTATAATACTTCCATTAACAATATACGTGGAGATATTATATGTCAATGGATGCAATAAAAAGAGTAGAAAAAGCGATAGAAGAGACTAAACGAGGACGTATGGTCATCATGATGGACGATGAAGATAGAGAGAATGAAGGTGACCTTGTCTATGCTGCAACTTTCTCTACACCAGACATGGTAAACTTTATGGCAAAAGAGGCTAGAGGACTCATTTGTACTCCTGTGACAAAAGAGATAGCAACCAAGCTAGATCTTCTGCCTATGGTGAGTAACAATGTTTCTAACCATGAGACGGCATTTACCGTGTCTATAGACTCTACCATTGCGACAACAGGTATCTCCTCTGCAGAGAGAGATGATTGTATCTCTAAACTTGCTTCACCTCAGACTGTGGCTTCAGACTTTGTACGTCCAGGGCATATCTTTCCACTGATTGCCAAAGATGGTGGTGTACTTGTACGTACAGGACACACAGAAGGGTCTGTAGACCTTTGTAAACTCGCAGGCTTAGCACCAGCGGCAGTGATTTGTGAAATCATTAAAGATGATGGAACCATGGCACGTATGGATGACCTAGAGCCATTTGCTAAGAAACATGACTTGTGTATTGTCTACATTTCAGACATTGTAGAGTACCGTTTGGCAAATGAACAACTTGTGAAGCGTGTCAACACAGAAGAGACAGAACTAAGAGGGACAAAAGTAGAAAAAATAACCTACACCGACCACCTAGACAGAACACATACCGTCATACAGTTTTACAAGTCTCATGAGACTGCCAACGTAAAGTTTCATAACATTGGGACAGACATAGGTTTAGTACTAGATGACAAACGTTTTTCTGCCCTCAATAACTCCATAGACTACCTAAAACTAAACGGTGGTACCCTCATATTTCTTGACACAAAAGTCATCTCTCATGAGCAAGCCAAAGAGTTTGGTGTAGGTGCACAAATACTTAAAGACTTGGGCATTAAAAACATTAACCTTCTTACAACCAATGTAGAGACTGAGTTTGTAGGTCTTGCAGGTTTTGGACTTGATGTTGTAGAGAAGGTTGAAGTCGTTTAATGTATAAAAAGTATGTCAATTTGACATACTTTTACTTTCTTCTAACTTTATAGGATATACTTCAGTATAAAACATATACTGAGGAAAAAATTTGAAACAATTTGAACTTACATGCACGGCATACTTAAAAAACAACATCCCTTTTAAATCCAGTTTTGATACCTTATCAAAATACATCAGCTACTCAATGGCACAAGTTGAGAGCTTAAAAAAGCTTCATGAAGAAAGAGGTTTTAAACATTATAACTTTGGAAACTTTTATCCCATAGAAAAAGAGCAAGTTTATAAAAAAGGTAATAGTTATAAGTTTACGCTTCGTTCACTTGATGTACAGCTCATAGACAAACTCTCTAAAACCCTCCGAGCCAATATTGATAACCCTTATTTTTTAGTAGTAGAGACAGATAAAAGAGTCATAAAACAGTTTTTTATCTCAGAACTCTATTCGGCTACACCTGTGATAGTCACGGTTGAGAGAGGTTTGTATTGGAGTATTGACAAAGATGGGGACATACTTAAACTGCAAAAACAGCTTCATGATAATTTAGAAAAGAAATATCAAGAGTTTTACAATGAACCCATTAAAGGTGAAGAAAACTTTATACAACTACTAGAGATTAAAAACAAATACCCTCAGAGTATCTATATGACTAAAAACAGAAAAGATGTTCGCTTTTTTGGTAATAAGTTTCGTATTGTCCCCAATGAAGATGAAGTGAGTCAGAAGTTGGCATTTGTGGCTTTGGCTTGTGGATTGGGTGAGAAGAATTCGTTTGGGGGTGGGTTTTGCATTAGTGGAGGTAAAAAATGGTACTAGACTTTTCAAAACCTGTTGGTGACCCTATGGTTGAGATTGGACGGCTTGGATTGGTTGAGTTTTGTGGGAAAGATAGGTTTGAGAGTTTTGAAGAGTTACAACTAGAAGTCAAAAAACTTTTCAATATATATGTTTTTAAGACAAGTGGACGAATTGGACAAGTATTTTCTTCAAATTCAAAGTTTACACATAATTCAACTGGTAAAGATTTAAATAATCGTTTAAAACAAGCATTAGAATTATATGAGGAGTTAGTACAAGAGTCTTATAATGGATATTGTATTTCTTGTGGGAAAAAAGATAATTTATGTAGTGTTAGTAAAACTATTTTTCCTTTGACGACGGGAAATAGTAATGCAAATTTTACTTCAAACTTTTCTAATCAATTCTTGATGTGTAAGGAGTGTATGAGTTCACTCTTTTTTGCACCAATAAATATGCAGAAGACAACAGGTCGTATGGGATTTATGATTAGTAATAATCAAGAGATAAATGAATTTTGGAGTGAAGAGAATATTGATGAGTTTAATGCAAATATAGTTAAAAATAATTTTGATTCTATTGTTGATTCTAAGATAAATATTTTTGAAAATTTTATTTATAATTTTATGGAAGAGCTTCAAGAAGAGGAACTTTTTGGCGATATAACATTTTATTTGATTTCAAATGTAGATAAAGGTAGTGAAGTAAATGTTATTCATATCTCTGAAAATCAGATGAGGTTTATCAATAAGGTTGCTCCAAAATTTTTTAAAACTTCTTTACCGACTAAGGCAAAAGATGAGTGGAATTATCTTATATATAAATACTCTTCAACAGACAATAGTGGAAAATTTAGAACACGAAAAGAGAATATTAATGGCAAGGCTACAGTAATTAAATTTAATGAAGATGTGATTGATAATAAAAATTATAAATCTACAACTAGATATTTTAATCCATTGATTAGTAACTTTATTCAAGGAAAATCAATATTATTTTTTTTCAAAAAAAACTCTTGTAGTTGGAATTTAACTACAATTTACTTAAAGGAGATAAAAGGCATGAGAGAAGAGAGACTAAATGTAATCAAAAAAGTTGCTAATAATTTACAGCTATTTAATGATGATGATAAAACATTTTATAAAAAGATTGTTCGTCCAATAGAGATGACAAAATCTCAAACAGAATTTAGAGAAAATTTGAGAATTCTGATGAAAAAATTCTTATCAAAATCAGATGAAGCACTTTTTAGTGTTGATGAGATGGTTTTATATATCTTGCCAAGTGGTGAAAGTTGGTATGAGACAAAAGATATTTTATTAATTGCTTTATATGAAAAAATGAGCTTAAAAGAGGAAGATATTGAAAAATTTAATGAAGGAGATGAAGATGAATAGTTTTGAAGAGATAGTTAAAAATGATGAGGTTAAAAATTATTTTGTACATAGTTCAATCTTAATTGATGTTGATGGTGCAAGTTTAAATAATTGGGGAAGTGATGCTACTAATACACAAGGTATGGATAATACAAGTGCTGTTAAAAAAGTAACTAAAAATGGAAGAACACATAGTGTTGTTTCAGGTCAGGCGTGGAGATATTGGTGGAGAGAATCTTTGGGATTAAATGGTTGGTCATTAAGTCCTGTAACAAAAGTGAGCAGTAAAAATGTGGCTTATACAGATGCAAATCCTTTAGAGTATGCAGATGATGATATTTTTGGATATATGAGAGCCAGTAAGGATGAACTTAAAGACGAAGAGGGAAATGTTGTTTTAGTTGGGGGAAAGAGTAAAAATAAAGATAAACCTAAAATGGTTGATATTACTGTTACTAGGATTAGTCCACTTAAAAATTCTATTTTAACATCTGTGACATCAATTAATAAAAAAGAACTAAATGAGCGTTCATCAATGACAAGGCAAGATGGTGATTCAGTACTTTATGAAAAACAATCTTATTCTACAGTCTTAAAAGGAATGTTTTCATTAGATTTAGACCAAGTAGGAACATTTACAAAAGTCAATCGTTCTGGATTTAAAAATGTAACGGACACTACTTACGATAAAGTTTTAGAGAGTGGTAGCGAAGTAGATGATTTGATAAATCCAAATGTGAAAAGAGCAAGATTAGAAAATAGTATAAGAAGAGATAGAGCTAAAGAGACTATTTTAGCACTGAAAACCATTGCAGGTGGAGCAAAAAGAACAACAAATTATGTGAGTGTAAAGCCTGATTTTATTATTTTGGCAGTTTTAAAAGGTGGTAATAATATTTTTGATAATATTGCAGTAGAAGAGAATGGACGAGCTACTTTATCTATAGATGCTTTAAAAGAGGCTATTGAAGACAATAAAGAGTATTTAAGAAGTGATATTTATATTGGTAAAATGAGTGGATTTATGGATGATGTAAGTTTAAATATTTTAAAAAGTGAAATATCAGATATTGAGATTCATACAGATAGTATCAATAAAACAATTGATAATTTTACTAAAATACTAGATACGGTCGTTGTGTAATATGAAATTATATCGCGTACTTATCACAGCTCAAACAGCTAGTTTTAGGTATCCAAATTTTATAAGTTCAAATCAACTTAGTATCAAAGCGATTCCTTATACAACTATAGCAGGTATGGTTGCATCTGCTACAGGAGATGATAAGTTGGTTGATTTTAGATTTTCTTATATTTTTAGATACCAATCATCATATGTAGATTTGGAAACGATTTATAAGTTTGAAAAAAAAGGAAATTCTGTTAACAATAAAAATGTTGTTCAAGACCCAACATTTAAAAGAGAGATACTATTTGATTGTTATTTAACTCTATATTTTGAAGATGAAAAAATAGCCAATGCTTTTAAGTCTCCTATTTTTCAACTTCTTTTAGGTCGAAGTGGAGATTTAGCAAGAGTATTAGAGGTTAAAGAGATAAAAGTTGTAAAGTCAGATAAGGCTGTTTTAAACGGTACAATAGTTCCATTTAATCAGTTTAAAAGTTCAGGTGAAATCTATGCTATGCCAAAGTATTTTGATAACAGTAATATTGTTAGAGAACCAAGAGGAGTACAACCATTTTTAATTAATGATGGTTTGGGTAGTTTTTTAGAACAACCTAGAAATAAAATAGAACTATTTGATATGAAAAACTGGAAGTTTACAAAATTTGATAATGAGATATTGAGCAATGCTTATTTTGATGAGGAGTTACATAGTTCTATTATATTGAGAAGTTTATGTTAGCCAAGTCTGATGGGTTGAGTTTAGAGCAACATACACAAGATTTATTGGATGTTGCAGAGGAGTTTAAAAAGGCTTTTCCCACACTAGAAAAGTTTTTTAAGAGTAGTGAATTTTGGAATGATTTAAAATTCTCTATACTCTTTCATGATATAGGTAAGAGTACAAAAGGGTTTCAAAATTTGATGTCTAATAATCAAAAATATAGATTTAGACATGAAGTTTTGAGTGCAATAGTAGCCCAAAACTATACAGATAATGAGATGATAATTAATGCTGTCTTATCGCATCACAAAAATTTTGATAAGTTAAAAGAGTTGTTTAATGAATATGATAATAATGAAAAGTATAATCAAGATAGATGGATAAGCAAAGAGTTTGAAGAGTTAGATTTTTTTTGGATAAACAAGTTTTTATTAACGCAAAATATTGAAATAAGAGAGTTAAAAATCAATGATTTAAAAAGTGTTGTAAAAAAATGGACTTCAAAAAGGAGTAGAAGAAAAATATCTGAACTTGAAAAATTTCAAAACATATTCTTATCTGCCTCTCTTTCAATTTGTGACCACAATGCATCAGCAGGTATACAAAAAATCCCAATTATTGAACAAGATAATTTTAATTTTTTGTATAATACCAAATATAAACCATATCATCATCAAAAAGCCTCTTGGAATACAAAAGAAAATGCTCTTTTGATTGCTCCTACAGGACAAGGAAAAACAGAAAGTAGCTTAGGGTGGCTACAAACACAATTAAGTATTAGACAGGGTAGAGCTTTTTATATCTTACCTTTTACAGCTTCCATTAATGCTATGACAAAACGAGTTTCTAATAAAGGTAAAGGTTTTGGTGATGAGTCTTTAGTTGGACTTTTACATGGAAAATCTAAATTTTTTATAGATGAATATTATGAGCGAAAAGAAGGACAGAGTTTAAAGGACTTAATTGATATTAATAAAAAAATTATCAAACCTTTTAAAGTGGTTACCCCATTTCAGATATTGAAATGGGCTTTTGGTGTTAAAGGATTTGAAAAAGGTTTTACCGAACTTGCAGGAAGTTATCTAATTTTTGATGAGATTCATATTTATGATAGAGAACTTTTTAGAAGAATACTATTTTTTATAGAGTGGCTTATAGAAAAGTTAGAGGTTAAAGTTTTTATTATGACAGCGACTATGCCTACTTTTATGCAAGAGCATATAAAAAATACTTTGAACATTAAAAAAGAGATTAGACCAGATAAGAAATTGATTAATGGTATTAAAAGACACAAAATAAAATTGCTTGATTTGGCTATAGATAAGCAGAAGAGTTTTATTCAATCAAAGATTGATGACTCTAAAACTGTTTTAGTTGTTTGTAATACAGTTGCCAAAGCACAAGAGATGTATGATGCCATTGAATGTGATACTAAAACGCTTTTACATAGTGGATTTAATGCAAGAGATAGAACCAAAAAAGAGAAAGAGGTTCAATCAGATAATAAACCTCAGCTTTTAGTAGGTACACAAGCTATTGAGGTAAGTTTAGATATTGATTATGATTTGATAGTGACAGAACCTGCTCCATTGGATGCTTTGTTACAACGGTTTGGGCGTGTGAATAGAGAAGAAAAAAGAGTGATGAAAGAGAATGATGAAGCTAACTGTTTTGTTATATCAGTTATTGAAGATGTACATAAACTAATCTATAAAGAAGAGAACTTAATTGAAAATACTTTACTAGAGTTAGAAAAAATAGAAAATATTGTTGTCAATGAAGATATGGTACAAAGTTTATTAGATAAAATATATGAACCTTTTGAACTTAATTTCGATGATTTGAGAGAACAATTTAGAGGATATTTAGACAATTTATATCCTTTTAATATTTATGAAGAGAGTGAAGAAGGGTTTTTTTCTCAGTTTGATGGGATTGAAGTTTTACCGATTGAGCTAGAAGATGAATTTAGACAATTTATAGAAAATAAAAAATATTTAGAGGCTGAAAAACTTTTTGTATCGATTAGTAAAAATCGGTATAGAATGCACAAAGATAAAATAACTTTTTTTGAAGCTTATGGTTATAAACGAGTATTTCCAGTTGTTGCTTTACACTATAGTAGTGACATTGGTTTAACAAATGATGAGGTTGAGAATATTGAACAGAGGAATGGATATTTATGAACCAAATCACAGGAACCCTAATAAACTACTACTTCCACTGTAAAACCCAATGTTGGCTACACGCCAACCGAATAAACCTAGAAGGCAACTCTGAAGATGTACGTATAGGTAAAGTGTTACATGAACTTCAAGAGAAAAAGAGTAAAAAGGGTGAGGTGTCTATTGATAACATCAAAATAGACAAGCTGACCAAAGAGTATTTGGTTGAGATAAAAAAGAGTGACTCTGACCCCGAGGCTGTGAAGTGGCAGGTGCTTTTGTACTTGTATAAGCTAAAGCAAAAAGGTGTACTTAAAAAGGGAAAAGTAGAGTTTTTAGAGAAGAGAAAACAGAGTAAAAAGGTTCATTATGTGGAGCTTGATAAGGGGAATGAGCAAGAGCTTTTGGCGGTATTGGCTAAGATTGATATATTGATTAATTTAGAAAAACCACCAGGAGCTGTTTTTGATAATAAGTGTAAAAAATGTGCTTATTATGAGTACTGTTTTATATAAGGGGAAAAGATGGCAAAAGAGCATACACGGTATATATTTAGCATGGGTGAACTGAAGAGAAAAGACAATTCCATTGCATTTAGAAATGAAAAAGGAAATTTTTATTTGCCGATAGAAGATACACGTGAACTCTACTGTATGAATGAAGTGAGTTTCAATACCAAATTTTTAGACTTTATCGCTAAAGCAGGGATATGTGTTCATTTTTTTAACTATCATAATAACTACACAGGAAGTTTTTACCCTAAAGAACAACTCATCAGTGGAGATTTGACCATTCGGCAATCACAAGCATATATTGACAAACGGCTTATTATAGCTAGATCAATAGTGCAGGGGATAGCCGATAATGTGCATGAGGTTTTGTATCACTACTATCGACATGGGAAAAAGGAACTAAAGCCATTTTTGGATTGGCTTAAAAAGGATGTATCAGTATTTTTAGAAAAAGAACCAGACATTAAACAGATTTTCTACATAGAAGGTCAAATATGGAATAGATTTTATGATAGTTTTCAGCATTTTTTACCTATAGATTTTGTGATGAATAAACGTGTAAAGCGACCACCGGATAATCCTATCAATGCACTAGTTAGCTTTGGTAATACTTTGCTCTATACGAAAACGATATCTGCAATTTACCATACACATCTGAATCAATCTATAAGCTTTTTACACTCTCCAAGAGAGGGGAGATTTTCATTAAGCTTAGATATGTGTGAAGTTTTCAAGCCAATTATTGTATTTAAGACCATCTTTGATCTAGTGAATAAAAAGCAACTACAAGTAAGTAAACATTTTGATAAAAATCTTAATTATGCACTACTCAATGAGACAGGTAAAAAAGTGTTTATAGAAGCTTTTGAAAATCGAATTAATGAGCCATTTATGCATCCACGATTAAAACGAAAAACGACTTATAAGAGTGCCATAAAATATGATGCATATAAACTTGTAAAATTTCTTATAGAAGATAAAGAATTTGTGCCATTTAAATTAAAGGATAAGCATTGAGTAGAAACTATAATTATAATTATGCTTTTGTTTTTTATGATATAGCAGATATAGAGAGTGATGCTGGTAAATACCGTGTGAGTAAGGTTTTCAAGATTTGCAAAAAATATTTTAAGCACCATCAAAAATCAGTTTTTAGAGGGAATATTACTCCTGCAAATCTTATTAGATTTCGTGATGAGATAGAAAAGAACATAGACGAGAAGTTAGATTTTGTATCAATAGTGAAACTTCAAAATAAATCAGTTTTTCATGAAGAGATATTAGGAAGTAATAAAATGGATAGTGAATCACTTTTTTTATAATTTTCCAACCTAACTTGGTAAAATTACATGTGTGTTTACGCTATAATCATAATGTTACATAGGTTCTTTAATATTTTATTGTTAATAATAATTTGATTGGAAAATTTATGTAAGTTTACGATAATATGGGCGTTTCTTCATTTTTTAAAATATGAAGATGCCTATATAGTCTTACTTGAACCAACACAAGAGTTGTATTTAAATTCACCCTTTGGACTCGTACCTGTAGCAATAGCAACTTGAACCAACACAAGAGTTGTATTTAAATTATCTTGTTGATACTGCTCTGTTATGCTTAAATTCACTTGAACCAACACAAGAGTTGTATTTAAATAGAAGCGGCACGCATACAATCGGTGATCGGTGGACTTGAACCAACACAAGAGTTGTATTTAAATTCTATTGCAGTTTTTTTGTGGTCTGTCTTAATGTCTTGAACCAACACAAGAGTTGTATTTAAATATAGTTACTGTATGTTTGTCTCGTTTTAATAGAGTCTTGAACCAACACAAGAGTTGTATTTAAATAGTATGACCATACCACGATTCATCACATTTAAAATGCTTGAACCAACACAAGAGTTGTATTTAAATCCACAAGTAAGTGAAAAGTATCATGTTAGAGTTAGGCTTGAACCAACACAAGAGTTGTATTTAAATTTATATAGTGACTCACCTATTAATCTACCCTCTACTTGAACCAACACAAGAGTTGTATTTAAATCACATAATAGAACATCATTATCTTTAAATATACAACTTGAACCAACACAAGAGTTGTATTTAAATCAAACAGCAGTCCTTGGTAGCATCGGTGCAGTTTACTTGAACCAACACAAGAGTTGTATTTAAATTTGGCAATGGATTAAAGTTAAATCCATCTAGAATGACTTGAACCAACACAAGAGTTGTATTTAAATTATTATTTATCAAATCACTATGAATAGCTCCGTTGTCCTTGAACCAACACAAGAGTTGTATTTAAATTACCATTCAATATCATTCATAGGCTCATTTGCACCACCTTGAACCAACACAAGAGTTGTATTTAAATCATGTTACTGTTTTAGACATAATTAATTTAGGTATCTTGAACCAACACAAGAGTTGTATTTAAATCTGTAATATATATATCCTATTGCGTCTCTAGGTGTCTTGAACCAACACAAGAGTTGTATTTAAATTTAGACAGGTTTATTGCTTCTGTATTTGCATTTACTTGAACCAACACAAGAGTTGTATTTAAATTATTTTAAGTTTTGTTGATTGTTCCAGTGATTTTTCCTTGAACCAACACAAGAGTTGTATTTAAATATCATAGAGTTATTGAAATGGATTGGTGTTTTATCCCTTGAACCAACACAAGAGTTGTATTTAAATTCACGATTATGTTAAGGAAGTGTGTAGTGCTTCTTTCTTGAACCAACACAAGAGTTGTATTTAAATGATAATATAATCGCCTTAGCACGTTCACCCAGCTTCTTGAACCAACACAAGAGTTGTATTTAAATATAAGATTTCTAAACTTGGGGTCAAACAATGTAAGCTTGAACCAACACAAGAGTTGTATTTAAATTACGTGGGTATTCCATCTGTAAAAATAGATTGCTTACTTGAACCAACACAAGAGTTGTATTTAAATTGGACAGCGGTACTACAGTCT
The DNA here is from genome assembly GCA_902727855.1 of uncultured Sulfurovum sp. Taxonomy (GTDB): domain Bacteria; phylum Campylobacterota; class Campylobacteria; order Campylobacterales; family Sulfurovaceae; genus Sulfurovum. The sequence goes on along the minus strand of CACVAS010000147.1, from coordinate 6,142 downwards.
GATTACGGATATTACTTGAACCAACACAAGAGTTGTATTTAAATGTCTCTCAACCAACTTATACACCAATTATAGCAGTAGCTTGAACCAACACAAGAGTTGTATTTAAATAGTGTTTCAAATTCATTTAGTATTTTATTTTTAACCTTGAACCAACACAAGAGTTGTATTTAAATTCGGTAATGGGTTAAAGTTAAATCCATCTCGAATGCTTGAACCAACACAAGAGTTGTATTTAAATTACAATCTCATCAATCTTCCTATAGATTGTATAGTCTTGAACCAACACAAGAGTTGTATTTAAATAGCGTAATTGTTAAGAATATAGGGATTAAACCTTCTTGAACCAACACAAGAGTTGTATTTAAATGATTGTATTACCAAGGGTTTAGGTAAAACAGTTAAACTTGAACCAACACAAGAGTTGTATTTAAATCTTGAACCTAGAAATTGACATTTATGATTTTGATTCTTGAACCAACACAAGAGTTGTATTTAAATATCAATAGACAACCATTAGGTAAATAACCAACAGCTTGAACCAACACAAGAGTTGTATTTAAATCACTTTCTACAGCTGAGGCACATACTACCGTAATCTTGAACCAACACAAGAGTTGTATTTAAATTCAAAAACAAATCTTTGAGAACCACCACCCTCTTTCTTGAACCAACACAAGAGTTGTATTTAAATCTAGGAGAACGTCTTGGGTTACGTGTGACATCAACACTTGAACCAACACAAGAGTTGTATTTAAATTCTGTTCTTAATTCAAAAACTTCACCAACCCTATATCTTGAACCAACACAAGAGTTGTATTTAAATATCAGAGTAGTTTGGCAAGTCAAAAAAAAAGAAACTTGAACCAACACAAGAGTTGTATTTAAATGAAAAAGAGCTTGTCGCACTTAAAGAATCTCTCCACTTGAACCAACACAAGAGTTGTATTTAAATGTCTTTGGAGTTTGTAACCTACACACTCACACCTTGCTTGAACCAACACAAGAGTTGTATTTAAATAGCTATAAAGGGAATCCTTATGTCCCCAAGCAAGGCTTGAACCAACACAAGAGTTGTATTTAAATATGGATCTAGGTGTACAGGGTGCACAAGCCCTACAAACTTGAACCAACACAAGAGTTGTATTTAAATCTTGGTAACATTTTAAGAATGACACGTGAAGGAACCTTGAACCAACACAAGAGTTGTATTTAAATTAGAAAGTGAAATACCACAGTCTTTAAAAGATGACCCTTGAACCAACACAAGAGTTGTATTTAAATAGGTCAAAACCACCACATACCATCTTGCAAAAGCCTTGAACCAACACAAGAGTTGTATTTAAATACGAAAATGTTAAAGGTTCTTCTGCACGTAAAGACTTGAACCAACACAAGAGTTGTATTTAAATTGCCCTCTGCTATGGCACGGTCAAATGCTTTTGAACTTGAACCAACACAAGAGTTGTATTTAAATTAAGGGAATGTTAATAACACTCCCACTATGTTTAGTCTTGAACCAACACAAGAGTTGTATTTAAATCTACTAAAAGGCAAGTTTTACAGAATATACATATATCTTGAACCAACACAAGAGTTGTATTTAAATACATCAAGCGGTGACTCATCAACATCAAGCGGTGCTTGAACCAACACAAGAGTTGTATTTAAATACATCAAGCGGTGACTCATCAACATCAAGCGGTGCTTGAACCAACACAAGAGTTGTATTTAAATGACGAGGAGAGTGATTGATTGGGAGTGGATACAATCCTTGAACCAACACAAGAGTTGTATTTAAATGCTATCCACATTAAGACAGACCACAAGAAAACTGCAACTTGAACCAACACAAGAGTTGTATTTAAATGGGTAAGTACATACAGTGACTGGTACTTTGTCTACTTGAACCAACACAAGAGTTGTATTTAAATTTGATAGCAATAAAGAGATTATAGACTCGACACTCTTGAACCAACACAAGAGTTGTATTTAAATTAAGCTACACTTCGTTAGCGTTGGTGTCTTCGCTTGCTTGAACCAACACAAGAGTTGTATTTAAATCAAGCTCTGAACAAGAAGAGATAAATAAGGCTAGACTTGAACCAACACAAGAGTTGTATTTAAATCTAGGCATGCTATCTTTGTTAATGAGCAGTATCAGCCTTGAACCAACACAAGAGTTGTATTTAAATTATAGACTACAGTAAAGAGATGCTAAAAGAGCTAACTTGAACCAACACAAGAGTTGTATTTAAATGAAAAAACAAGGAAGTAAACCATAGCAAAAAGACCGCTTGAACCAACACAAGAGTTGTATTTAAATTAATGTAGCGTTACCAGCATCGAAAGAACAATTTACTTGAACCAACACAAGAGTTGTATTTAAATGAGAGTACACTTCTTAAATGTGGGCAAATAGCACTGCTTGAACCAACACAAGAGTTGTATTTAAATTAGAAGACGAATTAAGAGAAAAATTTGAAAATGATTCTTGAACCAACACAAGAGTTGTATTTAAATTTGTTAGCAACTTGAATACCTGCATTGATACCCATCTTGAACCAACACAAGAGTTGTATTTAAATGTCAATCATGCAGAGAGTAACGCTACGAAAGAACGCCTTGAACCAACACAAGAGTTGTATTTAAATACAAATGTAACTGAAACTCCAATGACAATTGAAATGCTTGAACCAACACAAGAGTTGTATTTAAATATGTCCACAAAAGTTTCTTGCAGTGGGAGCAAAACACTTGAACCAACACAAGAGTTGTATTTAAATTGCCGTAAGCGTGGACAGAGACGTAGGGAGGCTAGCTTGAACCAACACAAGAGTTGTATTTAAATTACCTCAAGCATGGGGATTAAAAACTATCTTAGGTACTTGAACCAACACAAGAGTTGTATTTAAATGTGCTTTTCTCTAATACATAGTTTGCGAAAAAATCACTTGAACCAACACAAGAGTTGTATTTAAATCGAATATTAAACAAAGTTCACACTTTTGTATCTCCTTGAACCAACACAAGAGTTGTATTTAAATGTGATAGGAATAGGTGATACTATAGACTTTCTATTGCTTGAACCAACACAAGAGTTGTATTTAAATATGGAAATAAATAATTTTATAGATGGTGCAAGTGAGACTTGAACCAACACAAGAGTTGTATTTAAATTTGATTCTGAGCTTAATTTTAAATCTTTTTCTATCTCTTGAACCAACACAAGAGTTGTATTTAAATATTCGCTTTAGACTTAGGAAGACTAGACTTTAAAGACTTGAACCAACACAAGAGTTGTATTTAAATCTATAAAAGGCTCAAAAAGCCCTCTAAGTGGGTATTCTTGAACCAACACAAGAGTTGTATTTAAATCTGCGTCCTGTAGCTTCGGCTATTTCTGCTTCACTTCTTGAACCAACACAAGAGTTGTATTTAAATTAACCTCTATAACCAGTTAACCAAGTAGACCAATAAGCTTGAACCAACACAAGAGTTGTATTTAAATGTGGGGAGTTGGTAGCATGAGTGAAGCACTAGAGACTTGAACCAACAGAAGAGTTGTATTTAAAGAAGATAGCAACTTCAATTAATCAAACAAAAGTTATCTCTCATGAGCAAGCCAAAGAGTTTGGTGTGGGTGCACAAATACTTAAAGACTTAGGCATTAAAAATATTAACATTCTTACGACCAATGTAGAGACTTAGTTTCTAGGTTTTACAAGGTTTTGACTTGATGTTGTGGAGAAGGTTGAGGTCGTTTAATGTATAAAATTATCTCAATTTGACATACTGTTATTTTTTGTATTGCAAAGTATCTTTAACGACAAGTTCAAAGACATGTTGAGCGTTTCAAGGAGGAGGACTTTATGTTTATACTTTCAAAAGAAGAGCTTCAATGTTTGAGGAGCCAAATTAGCATCACAAACTTAGCAAAGACAAGAGCTTTACCTACAGTCTCCTATTTAAAGTGCTGTAATGTACAATTATACGTATTTGTGTGGGGAAGGGTGCTATAACTATACATATACACGATTATTCGTCGATTTAATTATGTTAGGTTTATGATGAGCTGTATCAATAGATATTATGGTATAATATATTAGCTATAAAAGTTTTAAAACACAAATAAGGGCTAATATGTTAACCTTTTTGAAAACACCACATGATATGATGCAAGAGTTGAGTCGGAAGTTTAAAGAGCGACGGTTGAGTATTGGGTATACGCAACAGGCTTTGGCTGATAGGTCTGGGGTCAGTTTGGGGTCGGTGAAACGTTTTGAGAGTAGTGGGCAGATTTCACTGCACTCTTTGTTGAAGTTGGCGCTTATTTTAGAGTGTTTGGATGACTTTGAATCAATAGCTAATCCAATGCCAAAGAGAGCAAAAAGTATGGATGAGCTGTTAGCAGAGAAAAAAAGTGTTCCCAAAAGGGGGCATAAAAAATGAATAGTCTTCAAGTTTTTTTAAATCATAGAGAAAAGCTAAACGTCGGTAGGTTGCTTTATAAGGATAGAAAGATATTTTTTGAATATGAGAGCGAATTTTTGAAAAGCTCTTTGGAAATTTCACCTTATAAACTTCCGTTAAAAGAGGGTCTATTTGAGTGTGAAGATATGACATTTGAAGGGCTATGGGGAGTGTTTAATGACTCTCTTCCTGATGGTTGGGGTCGGCTACTTTTTGAGAGACATCTTAGAAAACTGGGCATTAATGCTCAGAGTATCAGCCCACTTGAACGGCTCTCTTATGTGGGCAGGTTTGGTATGGGGGCTTTGAGTTATGAGCCTGAAGAAGAGATAAAAAGCACTGCTTTAGATAAAATAGTCTTGGATGATTTAGCAACACATTCACAAGCAATTTTAAAAGGTAGTAGCGAAGAGTTATTGGATGAGTTGTTACGGCTTGGTGGTTCATCGGCTGGGGCTAGACCAAAGGCTTTGATACAGATCAATGAGTCAAGCAATGAGATTATTCATGGTACGCAAATACTGGCTGAAGGGTTTACTCACTGGATGGTAAAGTTTGCCTCTTCATCTGATGGAAAAGAGGTAGGAGCTGTTGAATATGCCTACAGTTTGATGGCAAAAGATGCAAAGTTGGATATGCCTAAAACAACACTGTTACAGGATAAAAAAGGATCCTACTTTGCTTGTGAACGTTTTGATCGCGTAGGAGACGAACGGATACATATGCATACGGTTGCTGGGTTAATTCATAGTGATTTTAGATATCCCTCTTTAGATTATGATGACTTGTTAACTTTATGTTTGCATCTGACTAAAAGTGTGGTCGAACAAAAAAAAGTGTTTCGACTGGCCTGTTTTAATCTTTTTGCTCATAATCGTGATGATCACAGTAAAAACTTCTCTTTTCTTATGAATGAACAAGGAGAGTGGAGCTTTTCACCAGTGTATGACATCACATTCTCTAGTGGACCAGGTGGTGAGCATAGTACCATGTATCTGGGTGAGGGTAAAAACCCTACCATTACTCATCTTTTAAAGTTGGCAGAGAAACATCAGATAAAAGAGGGTACTAAAATCGTAAAAGAGGTACAAGAGACTATTAATAAATGGTCTAAATTTGCAAAAGTAGCAGGTGTATCAAGAAATACTGAACTATCTATTGGAAAAATTTTCAAAAGATTAATGTAAATAAAAATAAGAGAAAAACATGAATAAAAACTTTTTAACCTTTATTGTTTTGGTGATTGTCCTGGTGTTAGTGAAATTCGCTTACGATAAGTATTGTGAGACAAAGCCAGAAGGATGTAGTTTTACAGAGGTTGAAGACAACTATTTGTCGGATGACCATATGGATAACTAGCATAGTAAACAATAGTTTTTTAATTTATACTATTTAATATTATATACTGAACTCTAAGTTAGAGTGACATAAATGTAGGAGTACTCTACTTCTACCTATAAATAATTTCTTTATCTATCTTTTATTTTTTATTCTTCATTTTATTACGTTAAAATATTTAGAATATCTTTTTAAGGAATGTACAATGTCAAAAGAAATATACACCCCAAACCCAAACTTTGCGAAAGGTGCGGCCATTGATTCAATGGATGCCTACTGGAACCTACAAAATAAAGCGATAGAGGATTATGAAGGATTCTGGAAAGATTTT
>CACVAS010000146.1 GCA_902727855.1 uncultured Sulfurovum sp. | reverse complement strand
AACTATTATGCCCATTTTTTACGCTATTAATACTGCCACACTTTTTACATCTTGGTCTATGTCTCATAAACTCATTATACCTTGCTACTCTTATCAACTAATTTGAGATGCACGACCAAAAATATTTCTGTAAGAACCATAGATCTTAATGGAAATAGTTCACTTTCTAAGTATGCACTTTATGAGAAGCCTAAAGTCATTGAGTTAGAAGATACAAATGAAAGTAGTGAAGAGAATTATAAACAAGTTGTTAAGGGTATTTCTATAACTGTCGATGACAATAGTACAATGAAAAATACTGAGAATAATGATAGCGTTGACATAGCTGAAGAAGCGTATAGTGATACATGGGAGGATGAAGCATTAACAGAAAATAATCTTACTTTAGATGTTAATCCTTTCCCTAGTTATATTACTGGTTCACAAGCTGAGGTACAAAAAAAAGAAGAATCTTTAATAACAAACCTTGGAGCAATTACATTTCTTGAAGATATAGATGACGAAAGTGCAAATGATGATGAAGAGTGGTACTTTAAAGTTGAAGAAGCGCTTATGACTTATTTTGAATTTTTAAATCCAGATTCTATTTTACAAGAAAATCATACCATGATTAAAATGAATAGAGATGAGATTGAAGAGGAGCTTAGCATAAGTGAATCTAACAATACTGTAGAAGTTTCTTATGTTGAGTATAAAGAGAACATTGGTACTTGTATGGATGCCATGCAAACAGCATACATTAGGGTCAATAGAGATCAGACCTTAAGTTCTGGTTATAGTGTAGATGGTATTGATTGTGAAGAGTATAAGGAAGATACTACAGCTAGCCGACATTTTGGAAAAGGGACAAAGTCTCTTATAAGAGCAACGACTAGCGAAGAAAAAGAGAAGTTTTCAAAGGCTTCAGTCGTTATTGAAATAGAAACTGAATTAGGTGATGAACCCATCTATTTAGGGGGACGATAATGTATAAAAGATTACCTGTCATTTTTATGTTATTGGTAGGTTTCATATTTTCAGCATGTGACTCAAGTGAAAATAGAATTAGTACAAATATAGAAAGTAAAAGCTTAGAAAGTAAAAACTTAGAGAGTGAAAAGATGAAGACAGCTGTCTTAGGAGTAGAGGTGAAAGATATTCCTTTTTGTAGTATTGACGGAATATCTTCAGCTTTAGAGGTAAAGGCTAAAAGTAAAATAGAAAAGCAGGGTACTGAAACAACGAAAATCAAGATTTGGCACTATCAAGATAGTAGCGAATTTCTTTGCTTACTTTCAGGGGATGCTGTAGTAGTTATAGAGAATAATTAAGCTAAGTCTGAACAATAGCATTTTGGGTGACTTATTAAGCAACTTTCACTACAATAATAGGATGAAAAAATTATCATCTTTAATCTTATATATTTTATTTTCAACTTCACTTTATGCTAACGTTTGGAACTCTCCACAAAGTGCTGATAAAAAAGATCAAAACATTCTTTTTAGCTCATTTAATTTAGCCTATAAAAATTTAGACCCTGTACGTTCTTACTCTAAACGTGAATCGGTTATTATTTCTCATATTTATGAACCTGTAGTAGGCTATAATTTTCTGAAAAGACCTTATCTTTTAGAGCCTTTGACCTTAACTAAAATGCCGGATATTATTTATTTAGATAAGGAAGGAAAAGAAGTTAATAAAGAGAGTGAGAAAGTTGCCTTTTCAAAATATACTTTTTCACTACAACAAGATATTTTATATCAAAATCATCCATGTTTTATAGAAGAAAATTTAAATCTAAGTGATGAAGCTTTTTCCAACATAGAAACGCTGAATGATTTTGAAAAAGTTTCTACAAGAGAATTAACAGCTTATGATTATGCCTATGCCATTAAACGTATGGCTATTCGTCAAAACCATTCACCTATTTTAGATATTATCCAGTCGTATATTGTGGGCTTAGATTCCTTTTCTAAAGAGATTACAAAAGTAGTTAGAGAGAAGAAAGAAAACAATGAAAAAATAGATTTAAAAGCTTACAATATTGAAGGGGTAAAAGTTTTAGATGAGCAGACTTTTAGCATTACGCTTAAAGGTAAATATCCTCAATTTCTTTACTGGATGAGTATGAATTTCTTTGCTCCTATTCCTTGGGAAGCAGACTTGTTTTATCAGCAAGAAGCTTTGATTACTAAAAACATAACACTGAACACTTCTCCTGTTGGAACAGGAGCGTACTATTTGGCTGAAAATAATCCCAATAAACAAGTAAGACTTGTAGCGAATCCTAACTATAGAGATGTTTTTTATCCAACACTTTCAGAAGAAGAAATAGCGAACTCAAATGTACCCAAAGAATTACTGCTAGATGCTGGTAAAAAAGTACCATTTATTGAAGAGGTAGTTTACTCGTTAGAAAAAGAGGGTATACCGTTATGGAATAAATTTTTACAAGGTTATTATGATGCATCTGGTATTTCTTCAGAAGCATTTGACAAAGCCATTAATGTTTCATCTATTGGAGAGATGGGGCTTAGTGAAGAGATGGCTGAAAAAGGAATTAAGTTAAAAGGCTCAGTTGAACCAAGTATTGGTTATCTTGCTT
>CACVAS010000145.1 GCA_902727855.1 uncultured Sulfurovum sp. | reverse complement strand
GTAAAGCAGAAGCGTTGAGTGATATTAATATGAGTCTTGAAGAGAATAAAACATTATTAGTTCCAGTAAATGAAAAAGGTCAATACTCTATAACTTTAGCACAAGACAAAGTGTTTGATAAAAATATCTCTGTAAGAACCATAGATCTTAATGGAAATAGTTCACTTTCTAAGTATGCACTTTATGAGAAGCCTAAAGTAATTGAATTAGAAGATACAAATGAAAGTGCTGAAGAGAATTATAAACAAGTTGTTAAGGGTATTTCCATAACTGTCGATGACAATAGTACAATGAAAAATACTGAGAATAATGATAGCGTTGACATAGCTGAAGAAGCGTATAGTGATACATGGGAGGATGAAGCATTAACAGAAAATAATCTTACTTTAGATGTTAATCCTTTCCCTAGTTATATTACTGGTTCACAAGCTGAGGTACAAAAAAAAGAAGAATCTTTAATAACAAACCTTGGAGCAATTACATTTCTTGAAGATATAGATGACGAAAGTGCAAATGATGATGAAGAGTGGTACTTTAAAGTTGAAGAAGCGCTTATGACTTATTTTGAATTTTTAAATCCAGATTCTATTTTACAAGAAAATCATACCATGATTAAAATGAATAGAGATGAGATTGAAGAGGAGCTTAGCATAAGTGAATCTAACAATACTGTAGAAGTTTCTTATGTTGAGTATAAAGAGAACATTGGTACTTGTATGGATGCCATGCAAACAGCATACATTAGGGTCAATAGAGATCAGACCTTAAGTTCTGGTTATAGTGTAGATGGTATTGATTGTGAAGAGTATAAGGAAGATACTACAGCTAGCCGACATTTTGGAAAAGGGACAAAGTCTCTTATAAGAGCAACGACTAGCGAAGAAAAAGAGAAGTTTTCAAAGGCTTCAGTCGTTATTGAAATAGAAACTGAATTAGGTGATGAACCCATCTATTTAGGGGGACGATAATGTATAAAAGATTACCTGTCATTTTTATGTTATTGGTAGGTTTCATATTTTCAGCATGTGACTCAAGTGAAAATAGAATTAGTACAAATATAGAAAGTAAAAGCTTAGAAAGTAAAAACTTAGAGAGTGAAAAGATGAAGACAGCTGTCTTAGGAGTAGAGGTGAAAGATATTCCTTTTTGTAGTATTGACGGAATATCTTCAGCTTTAGAGGTAAAGGCTAAAAGTAAAATAGAAAAGCAGGGTACTGAAACAACGAAAATCAAGATTTGGCACTATCAAGATAGTAGCGAATTTCTTTGCTTACTTTCAGGGGATGCTGTAGTAGTTATAGAGAATAATTAAGCTAAGTCTGAACAATAGCATTTTGGGTGACTTATTAAGCAACTTTCACTACAATAATAGGATGAAAAAATTATCATCTTTAATCTTATATATTTTATTTTCAACTTCACTTTATGCTAACGTTTGGAACTCTCCACAAAGTGCTGATAAAAAAGATCAAAACATTCTTTTTAGCTCATTTAATTTAGCCTATAAAAACTTAGACCCTGTACGTTCTTACTCTAAACGTGAGTCAGTTATTATCTCCCATATTTATGAACCTGTAGTAGGCTATAATTTTCTGAAAAGACCTTATGTTTTAGAACCTTTGACCTTAACTAAAATGCCAGATATTATTTATTTAGACAAGGCAGGTAAAGAGCTTAATAAAGATAGTAAAGATGTTGCTTTTTCAAAATATACTTTTTCACTACAAAAAGATATTTTATATCAAAATCATCCATGTTTTATAGAAGAAAATTTAAATCTAAGTGATGAAGCTTTTTCTAACATAGAAACGCTGAACGATTTTGAAAAAGTTTCTACAAGAGAATTAACAGCTTACGATTATGCCTATGCGATTAAGCGTATGGCTATTCGACAAAACCATTCACCTATTTTAGATATTATTCAGTCGTATATTGTGGGCTTAGATTCCTTTTCTAAAGAGATTACAAAAGTAGTTAGAGAGAAGAAAGAAAAAAATGAAAAAATAGATTTAAAAGCTTACAACATTGAAGGGGTAAAAGTTTTAAATGAGCAGACTTTTAGCATTACGCTTAAAGGTAAATATCCTCAATTTCTTTATTGGATGAGTATGAACTTCTTTGCCCCTATCCCTTGGGAAGCAGATTTGTTTTATCAGCAAGAAGCTTTGATTACTAAAAACATAACATTGAATACTTCCCCTGTTGGAACAGGAGCGTACTATTTGGCTGAAAATAATCCCAATAAACAAGTAAGACTTGTAGCCAATCCTAACTATAGAGATGTTTTTTATCCAACACTTTCAGAAGAAGAAATAGCGAATTCAAATGTACCCAAAGAATTACTGCTAGATGCTGGTAAAAAAGTACCATTTATTGAAGAGGTAGTTTATTCATTGGAAAAAGAGGGTATACCTTTGTGGAATAAATTTTTACAAGGTTATTATGATGCATCTGGTATCTCTTCAGAAGCATTTGACAAAGCCATTAATGTTTCATCTATTGGAGAGATGGGGCTTAGTGAAGAGATGGCTGAAAAAGGAATTAAGTTAAAAGGCTCAGTTGAACCAAGTATTGGTTATCTTGCTT
>CACVAS010000144.1 GCA_902727855.1 uncultured Sulfurovum sp. | reverse complement strand
GTTCTTCTCGTTTTTCTGCATTAATTCTAAAATGGTGATCACATTTTGGACAAACACTACGTTTAGCATCGATCTCTTTATAATACATAAGTGCCAAACACTTTGGACATTTAATCCAATTACTCTGTTCATCTTTAGTTTCTGCACTGCTCATCATATTAGAAAAAATATTAGCAAAATTCATTCCAGCTTCTCTCCGATAACTTTAATTATATTAGAAGTATAATACCATAATATGATTCAGTTAAAAAGTACTCAACCCTTTTTTAAAACTTTTTCAATCTCATGTGCAATAAAGTTAGCATGTTGCAAAAAGAAAAAGTGATCCCCCTTAAGGGGGTAAAACTTAGAATCTTCAATAAGTCCAGCAATCTTTTCACCCGTGTAAAGTGGTGTTGCTGTATCCTCTTTACCCCAAAAACATAAAGCCTTACTTTTTGACTTGGCAAAATCACACTCAAAGTCTTCATCAACCACGTTTTTAAAAGTCTCATACATTTCATGGGACATGCCCTGTGCATCAGGTGCCACAAAAAGTTCTCTTATCTTTTTAAATCCCAAAGGTTTTAAGAGCTTAAACGTAGCAATTTTAATTTTAATTGACCATGGTTTTTCTGTAACAATTCCAGCTGAAGAGAGTAATACTAAATATTTGCTATTTAATAAAGTAGAAACTTTACCTCCAAAAGAGTGTCCCATCACCACAAGGGGTTCAACTTTTAAAACTTGCAAAAACAACTTAACAATCTGGACATAATCTTTGGTTGTTAAAATCATCTCATTAGAACTCCCACCAAAACCAGGCATGTCTAAATAAATGTGTTTATAGCTTTCAAACTCTTTTACAAAAGCCTGTTTCATAATCTCTTTATTTGATCCCCATCCATGAAGTATTAAGATACTTTCTTTTTCATTAGGATTAACAATCTCATAACTTAATTTAAATTTTTGACTTCCATAACTTATTTCTTTTATTGCCATCGAATCTACTTTCTTTTTTTCTTAATAATTTTTAATCTCTAAACGTTCATCTTTTAAAAATGCTTTACACTCATTCTAATCCTTTAGCACAAACATATGCTGATGAAAATGCCCATTGAAAATTGTATCCACCTAATTCTCCTGTCACATCAAGTACTTCCCCTAAAAAATAAAGCCCCTTAACCTTACAACTCATCATTGAGGAAGCCTCTATGTCATCTAAAACAACTCCTCCCTTGGTTACTTCTGCTTTAGAGTAACCAAAAGTTCCAGCAGGTGCAAAAGCATAAGACTTTAATCTTTCTATTTTCTTCCACTCTTCAGATGTCAATTTAAAAGAAGCTTTATCTTCAATCTTCAATTCATCTAAAAATGCTTTTGCCACACGTGAAGGCAGGGTTAAAACACGAGAAATATTTTTTTTCGAGGCTTTAAGTGCATCAATTTCAACCATCGGTAAAAAGTCTATCTCTATTTTGCCTTTTTGCCAATAAAGTGAAGCATCCAAAACTGCTGGTCCAGAGAGTCCCTTATGGGCAAAAAGTAAAGAGCCTACTATCTCTTTTTCTCCTACCTTTATTTTTACTTCTGTGGCTATACCACTTAAAGATTTAAAGAAAAACTGCTCAGGTTGCACCGTAAAACCAACAAGTCCAGCAAAAAGTGTTGTCACTTCATGTCCGAAACTTTTAGCTATCTCATAACCAATGTCCGTTGCCCCTAACTTAGGAAAAGAGAGTCCACCTGTTGCAACTACTACTTTATTTGCCTTAATTTTTCCTCTATTGGTCAAGACTTCAAAAGTTTGTCCTACTTGCGTCACTTTTTGAACTGTAGTATTTAGCTCAATACATTTCGATGAAATCTCTTTTCTAAAAACATCAACAATTTCTTTCGCAGAATCTTCACAAAAGTACTGATGGTTTTTACGTACAATAGGCGTTAACCCACGTTCACTAAGCCAAGCTAAAAGGGCATGTTGGTCAAAACGTTTAATCACATTACGAATAAACCTTTGCTCTCCTAAAAAATTTTTAGCTTTTACGTTTCCATTGGTAACGTTACATCTACCTCCACCAGAAATTAAAATTTTGGAACCTATTTTTGGATTGTTATCAAATATTAAAAAATTTTTATTTTCCAATAATGCCCCAAGCATCAGCCCACTAGCTCCTGCCCCTAAAATTAATACATCTACTTCTTTTTTCATAAGTGAAGTATAACATATTAGTAGCAAGTGCTAAAAAAGTGCCTAAACTTTTCACATAAAAAACTAAATGTGATAATAAACTTTACAAATATTATTAATATATTATATTAATAAAATATATTTTGTTTTTAAAAAAAATATTTTTATGTTAAAATATTAAGTCTTAAAATATAATCTCAAAGGAGTTTTTTAATGAAAGTTAAAAACAACATACTATTTTTATCAGCAATTGCTACAACCTTACTTGCAACCACAGGATGTACAAGCACCTCAGCGACATCAACGAAAGCTATTAGTGTAGCCCCTATAGCTACTCAAAAAGCAAACCTAATGGCGCAAACAACAAATGATGGTTCATTTTCACTTCCAGATGCTAAGTCGGGTATGTGTTATGGGA
>CACVAS010000143.1 GCA_902727855.1 uncultured Sulfurovum sp. | reverse complement strand
TCAGCTACAAAAAGCGACCTGCTATAGCTTTGAATCGTTGTTAAAATTTTAGGTTGGCGCATGTCTGGCATTTATAGAAAAATGGCTAACATTAACAAAGATTGAAGCTCGCAGTCCAAGCATTTGATAATGTCAGGCGTGGATCATGAATTTGTCTGAGGCGAGGTTTTAAATTTGATGGATACAGCCGTGTTTTGGTGGGGATTTTTATTCAGTTTTATTGGCATGGGGTACACCATGTACGGGCGCAGGCAGCTTAGTGCTGTGCCGTTGGCCTGTGGTTTGTGCCTGATGGTTTACCCTTATTTTATTTCTGGTAGTGTTTTGATGGTGTTGATCGGCGTTGTGTTTAGCAGTCTGCCTTTTATTATTCGGATTTGATGGGTTAGTGATGAATGTGTTGAGTTTCTGCCGCACTGGGTTTTTTTGTAATTACAGTGCGGCTACTTTTTGTATATTTATTTGATTTTTATCCCTATTCTAAATAAAATAGGCTTTGGTTCAATATTCTCATCACTGAAAAAATCAGTGCTTTTGATTTTCCATATTTTTGGGGCTTTAGAGCCTGCATCGTAAACAATGTAGAAAAAATAATTATCTTTGCTTTTCGATACATTAAGTTCATTTTCAGAAATATATATGTTGCAGAAATCAAATGAACTGAGAGTGGATTTAACCTCTATGTATTTTTCTTTCCCGGAATCATCATAGGACTTAATATCATAGCCAAGGCTATCATCTGATCTTGAAACTTGCTCCACCTTCTTTGCCAGATCAGGTCTGGAATTTTTTATAAGCCTTTGGCGTTCTTCCATTACAGCAATTTGCTCTCCTCTATCTCCTGTTCTTTGGAATTCTTTGGATTGTGCTAGGTAGTCTATTTTTTTAGGTATCCTATTCAAAAGTTTTTTGCCACTTTCAACAAGTTTATCAGTCTGTAAATCTACATACTCAACTTTTATTTTTTCTATAGGAGGGAAGTCTTTTTGTATGAATTTTTTTAACTCCTTCGGAACTTGTTTTTCTTTCATTTCATCGTTCGGTTTCCCAAAAGAATGGTATAAAAATTTGCTAAACTCAAAAATACTCCAGTTTTTCATTAGAGGATCATTATTCTTAAAATTTAATAGTTTTTTTTGTTTGTCTATTTCAGAGCTGGAAGTATTTTCTAGGCTGAGTGTATTTATAAAATAATTCAGATGAGAGGCGGAAAATATATTCAAAAATTTTTCAAAATGATATATTGATAATATTTTTCCTTTAAACATTGGAGAAATAGGGTTTTTTTTTAATATTTCATAATCATCTTCATTCTTTATTAATTCAATAATTGATGATTTTATGCTTTTAAATGCTTTATCTGAAGATGATCCAAAAGTAGATTTCCCTACTCTATATTTTTTTTCTTTATCATCTCCATCTACACCATAATAAATGCCAAATTTCTTAGCAGTGCTTCCATGTATATTGCCCCATTCATTCAGCTCATTTTCAATTCTATTACAGAATGTTGTTGGGTCTCCTTTTCCAGATACGTAATCATCTAACTTTAATATTTTGATTTTTTCTAATGGATAGTCTTTCTTGAAGTTATTTACTAGTCTGAATAGTTCTTTGTATTCGGAATTTATACTTGTTCTAAATTTTTCAAAATCTACTTGATATTCTCTTATCTCAGTTGTTTTCATTTTTTCCTTTAATATAATTTTGATATTCATGGTTTAGGTGCGTAGCTTTTAGAATAAAAAACCACCAAAGCCTAAAAATCACTCAATATTATACAGTGTAACACTTATTTAGCTATGCCTTTTGTGGTGCTTTAGCAAGCAACCACTACCGATGAAAAATTCCACCTCTCTGCACTCAAACTCAATGGCAACTCATAATTTCTCATACACAACTATTCCTTATTCCAGGCACACTTTTTGCGCAACTCCCCAGTATCATGAATCCTATCGAAACAAGACATCAATTACAGATTAACAGGAACAACACCATGAAAAAAGTAGCCGTCATCACCACTATCATCGCCAGCGTTTTGTTGTCCAGTGCAAGCGCTATGGCCGATTCACGTTCTAACGATCGTTGGGTAAACACACAGTCAATCCATGGCGTTAATCCAGTGAGCATTGAGTTACGTATCTCTCAGGGTATTAGAAGCGGCAAATTAACCGACTTTGAAGCCAAGCAATTGCTAAAAGGTCTGAGCGGCCTGAAAGCTACTTTACGCAGCAATTCCCGCTTACCAAAAAATAGTTGTATAATCAGTGACTTCAAAAATGGCTAACTGTGCAGAATCATGCGTTTAAAAAAGTACCCGTTGCCTAAACCCGGTACGCTGCAATTCCGAAAAACCTTATCGATCCCTGCTTTATTACAACAGGTTCGTGAATCATTTGGCAGCCTGCCCGAACACCGTAGCCGAACAGTTGAGTACCCGTTGCCGGAGTAAGCGTTCACGCTGACTTATAACAGTTTTTTGCGAACTCCCCAGATTTGTTCTATATTTAAGCAATGCACTTTCCTTAACGTCCCGCACAACCACTGACACTAAAAGCTGCCCAACAACAGCTCGACGAGTGCTGGGCGATCATTGAGTCATTCAGAACACTTCATCAGGAGCATGAGCAGCTGAAACGTGATTTTTCTGATCT
>CACVAS010000142.1 GCA_902727855.1 uncultured Sulfurovum sp. | reverse complement strand
AAAACAATACGCCTAAAGTAGAGATTTGGGGTTCTGGAAAACCACGAAGAGAATTTCTTTACTCAGAAGACATGGCAGATGCTTGTGTCTTTTTACTTGAAAGTCGAGACTTTGTAGATACTTACGACAAAGATGCCAAAGAAGTACGAAACACGCATATCAACATTGGTACAGGTATTGACATCTCTATTCGTGAATTGGCTGAGACGATTAAAGAGATTGTGGGTTATACGGGTGACTTGTACTTTAATGATACTAAGCCTGATGGTACCATGGTTAAGCTAACCGACCCTTCTAAACTTCATAATTTGGGATGGAAGCATGAGGTTGAATTAAAAGAAGGAATTACTACCATGTATGCGTGGTATTTGGAGAATCCATTATGAAAATAGCCATAGCAGGAACAGGTTACGTAGGACTTTCAAACGGAGTGCTTTTAGCACAAAATAATGAGGTAATTGCTTTAGATATTATCCCTGAAAAAGTTAAAATGATTAATAATAAAATCTCTCCCATTAAAGATAAAGAGATAAGTGAATATTTAAAAAATAAAGATTTAAACTTTAAAGCAACATTAGATAAAAAAGAAGCATATAAGAATGCTGAATTTGTAATTATCTCTACACCTACCGATTATGATCCAGCAACAAACTATTTTAATACTAAATTAGTTGAAGTAGTAATCAAGGATGTTTTAAAAATTAATCCTGAAGTAACTATGGTTATTAAGTCAACAGTTCCAGTTGGTTATACAAAGTCAGTTAATGAACTGTTTGACACCACCAATATTATTTTTTCACCAGAATTTTTAAGAGAAGGATCTGCATTATATGATAATCTGTATCCAAGTAGGATTATTGTTGGTGAAAAAAGTGAACGTGCTAAGAAGTTTGCAAATCTTCTAGCAGAAGGTGCATTAAAAGAGAACATAGACATTCTATTAACAAACTCTACTGAAGCAGAAGCTGTCAAACTCTTTTCTAATACCTATTTAGCGATGAGAGTAGCTTATTTTAATGAGCTGGACTCTTATGCACAAGCACATAGTTTAGATAGCAAACAGATTATTGAAGGTGTGGGGCTAGATTCTAGAATTGGAACACATTATAATAATCCTTCTTTTGGTTATGGTGGGTACTGTCTACCAAAAGACACGAAGCAGTTAAGAGCAAACTATCAAGATGTTCCTTCTAATATAATTGAGGCGATTGTTGATTCAAACGCTACTAGAAAAGATTTTATTGCTGATAGTATCATTGCAAAAAATCCAAAAACTGTAGGGATATATCGTTTGGTCATGAAGAGTGGGTCTGACAACTTTAGGGCATCTGCCATTCAAGGAATTATGAAACGAATTAAAGCCAAAGGTATTGAGGTGGTGATTTATGAACCTACTATGAAAGAAGAGAATTTTTTTAACTCTAAAGTCATTCAAGATTTAGCAAGCTTTAAAGAGATGAGTGATGTAATTATTGCCAATCGTTTTGAAGCTGTTTTAGAAGATGTTAAAGACAGGGTTTATACTCGTGATATATTTAATAGTGATGATTAAACTTATAGGATTAAAATAAATGAATCAAAAACCTAATGATGTAATAGTTTCTGCTGGACACAAAAATTTTCATATGTTATTTACTGCTTCTGAAATGCATAAACGTGGACGTTTATCGCAAGTCATATGTGGTGCATATCCAACAGCATTGGAAAAAGAGTTGCTAAATAGTTGGCCACTTAAATACTCACGTAAACTTAATAGGTTTATAAATCGTACTGAAAAATTACCTTTAGATAAAGTTTCTCAAAGTAGATATAGTGAGATTTTAAGTTCACTTTCTGGGCTCTTATCAAAATTTGGTTTAGACAAAGAAGAAATAAATGTTAGAGCATTTAAAATATATGGGAAAAAGTCTGAAAAGATAGTTCAAAAGGCAGCTTTAAAAGGTGCTAAGATTTATCATTATCGTGCTGGTTTTGGTCAATCTTCAGTTTCTTTGGCAAAAAAATTAGATATGAAAACAATTTGTGATCACTCAATAGTTCATCCTTCATTATTAAAACCTTTAATTGATTTAAAAGGTAAATTTCCTGATGTTTTACCTGATAGACCATCTGGTATATGGGGAGCAGTTTTAGATGATATTGAGCAGGCTGATTTAGTAGTTGTTAATTCAGATTTTGTAGCAGAAACTTTTAAATATATGGGTTTTGATGCTTCAAGAATTAATGTTGTTTACCAAGGTGTCGAAGATAAATTTTTTAATGTTTTACCTAAAAATAGAGAGTATTATACAGAAAATATAAATAGACCAATACGTTTACTTTTTGCAGGAGGTATTATAGCACGAAAAGGTGTAGATGAAATTTCATCTGCATTAAAGGAAGTGACTAGTAATAATATTGAATTACATCTTGCTGGTTCTTTACCTGATGATTCTAAACAACGATATTCAGAGTTATTAGCTGATTCTCGAGTTAGTTATCATGGAGTGCTTTCACAAAAAGAAATTGCTAAGCTTATGTCTGAATCTGATATATTTTTATTTCCATCTCGTGCTGAAGGTTCTGCTAGAGTAATATTTGAATCAATGGCTGCTGGGTGTGCAGTTATTTGTACTAAAAACTCAGGAAGTATTGTAAAAGATGGAATTAATGGAACAATAATCCCTATAAATAATCAAGAAAAACTGATAGAAGCACTTAATGATGTTTTATCAAATCCATTAAAATATTCGGAATTTGGTAAATCAAATAAAAAATTGATTTCTAAGTCATATACACAATCTAATTATGGTGATGGCTTTGAAAAGTTCTATTCACAAGTTATAAAAAATTAAACTAGTTTATATTTTTAGAAATATTAAAATTAAAGGATTCTAATGAATGATAATAATTTACATGTTAAAATAGATAGTAAAAAGATACTTCAGGAACATATCGCAAAAATAGCATTTCCTTTTTTTAAATTATATGAAAAATTTTATGGTTTTACTTATCGTATTTTTAGACTCCAAGGAATATTTTATGGTATCAATAGAGCTAGATTTAGGGCTAAAGTTGGGCACTTAGGTGAATTTAGTGATATATCTTCTAATGTGGTTATAAAAAGTCCTAAAAATTTAATTGTAGGTCGTAGGTCATCTATAAGTCCAAATAGCTTTGTAGATGCCGGTGGAGGAATAGTTATTGGTGACTATGTATTAATTTCACATATGGTATCTATAAATTCAATGTCTCATCCTACTACTCCACCTTACCATGGTGTAGTAAAAGCTAAAACTATAATAAATGACCATGCTTGGATTGGTGCAAACAGTATAATCAAAGAAGGTATTGAAATAGGAGAGGGTGCTATTGTGGCAGCAGGTGCAGTTGTAACTCATTCTGTTCCCCCTTGGACAATAGTAGCAGGTGTACCAGCTAAACATATACGGGAGATTCCTCATTATAATAAAAGTAAAATTGATGAATAAAGTTATTCTATTGAGTTTTATTAAGGACTTGAATGTCTAGTGCCGAACGTATTTTTAAATCTAGTACAGCTAGTGCAGCTAGTTTAGTTGCACGAGTTGCACAACAATTATTATTAGTTCCTATATTAATTTTAGTATGGCCAACTGAACTTTATGGAGAATGGTTAATAATAAGTGCCATTCCCATTTTTTTATCTTTATCAGATTTTGGATTTGTATTAGCAGGTTCAAATGAATTATCAAGGAGAGCATCAATAGAAACACAAAGTAGTGTTCAACAGTTTTATAATGTCTACTCAGTATATTTTCAAAGATGGTCTATATTTATTATGTTTGTACTAGCTTTATGCTCTTTTTTATTACCCTTAAAAAAGTTAATGGGACTTCAGTTAATATCTACTATAGATACAAGTATTATTTTCTTTTTACTTTCTCTTTCAGCACTAATATCACAAAACTCATTAACATTATTTGCGGGATTAAGGTCTAAAGGAAAAACGCACTATGGTTTATGGGTACGTGTAATTTTAGCCTTACTTCAGATAGTTTTGGCTTTTATTTTAGTTTGGTTATTAGAATCTTCTCCCGTAGTATTAGCAAGTGGTATGTTTATATTATCTTTAGGTGCATATTTATTAGAGTGGATATTATTAAAACGCATTGGATTAACTCAAAAAGCAAATATATTTCTTCCTTTAAAAGATAACATACCTATGAAACCTTATTTTGCCATGGGTCTTGAAATGATGTTAATACCTTTAGCTCAAGCACTTATACTACAAGGTTCTATACTACTTATTGGTAAATTGCTTGGACCTGTTTATGTAGTATTATTTGCTACACACAGAACACTGACTAGACTTAGTTCGTCTGTTTTACAAGTGTTTTCAAATCCTTTAATGGCTGAAGCTGGTTTAATGCAACGACCTGAAGATAAAAAGCCCTTGACAAAGATAGTTTGTTTATTATCAAGAGTAACTTTTTGGTTATCTATAATTATATTTATAGGATTTATGTTATTAGGAAAATGGATATATACTTTATGGGTACAAGGTAAAATAGATTTTGACTTTAATTTAATTACAATACTTTTAATAGCAGTCGTTGCAGAATCATTATGGAGAATTATAACTTCTGTTCGTATGGGTTCTAATAGACATAGACCTGTTGCTTGGGGTTATTTTGTATTTACTATTATTGGATTATTATTAGCTAGTTATTTATCTATTGATTATGGTATTTTAGGAGTGGCTATCGGTGTTACTTCTGTCGATGTCCTAATGATGATATTATCTATATATACAATTCGTGGAATATTAG
The DNA here is from genome assembly GCA_902727855.1 of uncultured Sulfurovum sp. GTDB lineage: Bacteria > Campylobacterota > Campylobacteria > Campylobacterales > Sulfurovaceae > Sulfurovum. Next base: position 8,660 of record CACVAS010000142.1, on the reverse strand, counting down.
ATGTTAGTATAGTAGTATTCATATCAGGTTTAATTATACCACCAATAAAAGAAGCTAATAATTTGATTCAAAAAAAGATTTTTAAAAGAGTTTCTAAATGACTATTAAACGTCTTGATAGTGCATCAATAATTCTTTTTTTATTGCCAATTCTAACTATATTTACAGTAAATATAGTTGGTCAACTTATGTTTTCAGATATATTAGTATTGATATTGACCCCAATACTTTTATTTAATAAAAGTTTTAATAAAAAACAACCATATTTAAAACCAATTATGTTGTTTTTACTTTTGTGGTTCTTCTCAGCTATTGTATCAGATATAGTTAATGAAACATCATTAATAAATTTTTTAAGAGGAATATCTAGCATATTATTTTTTGCAATGCATATATTTGTAATATTTGTATTAGTTAATATGAAAAGAGATAGATTAACAACACTTATTTTAGGAGTATCAATTTCTTTTATTCTTTTACTAGTTTTTGGTGGAGAAGTATATTCTTTAGATGATGGTAAGAATACACCTTGGAAAATGGGTGTTGGCTTTGGTGTAACAATTATATTTGTTATGTTACTATCAAGATGGATTAAAAATAAACGTCTTTTAGCTAAGATACTTTTGTTCTCCTCCCCTATTCATCTTTTTTTAAATGCTAGATCATTATTTTTAACAGTAGTTTTATCAAGTATAATCACTGCTTTTCACTTAAAAATTTACTCAAAAGGTAAAAAACTTTTTATTTTGTTAAGTACATTGTTTTTTATTCTTATTGTTGCTCCAATGGCAATAAATTATTATGGTAACTTAACTCAAGAGGGTTTTTTTGGAAAACAAGCACAAGAGAAGTATATAATGCAAACAGGAGGTGGTAAAATCAATATTTTATTAGCAGGACGTTCTGAAACCCTAATATCTTTAACAGCTATATCGGATTCTATTATATTTGGTCATGGATCTTGGGCTACAAGTAAAGAATATTTTATAATGTATCTATCAATGTTAGAAAAGATGGGTAAGCATATTAATTGGAATTCTGAATTAGATAAAGATAAATATTTAATCCCTGCTCATTCTATGTTATTAGCTGCTTGGGTATGGTATGGTATCACTGGATCATTATTTTGGTTTTATATATTATATTTATCATTAAAGGTTTTATCTATTGGTATAGCTGGTAGAAAGCCTATTCAAGTTCGTGATATGTTAATTGTCGTTGCTTTAATTTGGGATATTTTCTTTTCACCATTTGGCCAAGCTAGACGTTGTATAGAAGCAGTTTATATTATTGTTGTTTGCATGATACTAATGGAAGAGAAGAAAGAAAATAACAAAAAACTTTACAAAAAAAATTTAGAAGGAAATTTATAAATGAATTTAAGAAATATCACGAATAAAAAAGGTAATTATTTAGTAGGTTTTCATGATGTAGATCCATGGTCATCAGACCACAAAAAAATATTATGTTTAAGAGCAAAAACTATGGAAGATATACCTTCTGAGGAAAATCAAGCTGATGTAGTACTTGTAGATTTAGAAAGTGGTAATGTTAAAACATTAGATAAAACTATATGCTGGAATTTTCCACAAGGTGGGAGACAAGCTTGGGTAAGGCATAAAGAATGTGATAAAGTTATCTATAATACAAGAGAAGATAATAAATTTATTGCTAAACTTGTGGACAAAAATGGCAAACAGTTATTAACTTATGATAAACCTACTTATGCTATTTCTCCATGTTCCAATTTTAGTTATGGTTTAAACTATGAAAGACTATATAGATTAGGTGCTTATGGTTATGCAGGTGTAACGGATGAGTCTAAAGGGGACTATTTACCTATAGATGATGGAATTTGGAAGACTGATTTAAGTACAGGAAAATCTAAACTTATTTTATCTATAAAAGATGTTGCAGAAACTGTTGGTAATTCTAAAGTTCTAAAAGAGAGTGAACATTATTTGACTCATATCGTACCCTCACCAAATGGTGAAAAAATATCATTCTTACATAGATATTGGTTACCTGATGGAGGCATTCAAACTAGATTAGTTATCTGTGACTCTAATGGTAAAAATCCACAAGTTTGGGATGAAGGTTTTATGTCACATTTTGATTGGATTGATAATAGTTCTATCATAATATGGGGTAAACCTGCATCAAAAGCTCAGGCTTTAAGATCAAGTTCATTCTTGAAAAACATACCATTTTTATCTACTATTCTTCAAGGTTTAAAACCTCTAATAAAAAAAGTACTTGGTAAAAGAATCATACCTGAGGGTTATTATAAACTTGTTTCATATGAAAAAAGATTTGAAAGTATTAAATATTCAGAACTACTACCAACAGAAGATGGACATCCATCTTTTTGTCCTTCAGATAGAAGTTTGTTATTAACTGATACTTATCCTGATGCTAACTCTGAAAGAGAACTTATAATATTAGATACAAAAGATAATAATATTATAAATCTATGTAAATTAAAAGAGAGTCAATTAAAACCTTCTGAAAATAATTTTGATTCTATTAGTAAATATGTGGATTCTGATATGTTACAAAAGTTTAGTAAAAAACATTTTGTACATTCTCGAAGTGGTGTACATTGTGATTTTCACCCAAGATGGAGAAGAGATGGGAACTATGTGTGTATAGATTCAAATCATGAAGATTTTAGAAGTGTTTATATTATAGAAATAAAAAAGGATTCATTTAAATGAATAACTCACCAATAGTAACAATAGTAACAATATCATATAATCAAGCTGAATTTTTAGAAAGAACTATATTGTCAGTAATAAATCAAACATACAAAAATATAGAGTACATCATCTTTGATGGTGGTTCTACAGATGGGAGTATAGAACTTATAGAAAAATATAAAGAACACTTTGCTCATATTAATATTGGACCTGATGGAGGAGCTGCCAATGCTTTAAATTCAGCTTTCAATCTAGCTACTGGTGAATTACATGCATATATTAACTCAGATGATGAGTTAAACTTAAATACAGTTGAGACGTGGGTTCAATCATTTGAAAAATATCCAGATAGTGATATTATTTATGGAGATATTGATATTATAGATGAAAATGGTAAACCTACTACCTTGCCTGGGAAAAGTGTATCAACATTTTTAGCTGGACCTTATAATCCAAGAATAGGTTCTTGTGGATCTTCAGCAATCCCTCAACAAGCATCTTGTGCAAGAGCACATCTTTTTAAAGAAATAGGTGGTTTTGACCCTACAAATAGAAGTAGTTGGGATGGAGAATTTTTTGTAGATGCTGCAATTAGAGATGCGAAATTTAAAAGAATATCTGGGGTACTTGCAAAATTTAGAGTTCATGGTGAATCTATTAGTGGAACAAATAAACATGAAGAACAGAGGAAGAGAGACCATGCACGGATGAGAGAGAAATGGAATAGTTCTTCTATTGAAGTGTCAAAGTTTGAATGTATTTTGAGTAGATATTTTATTAAGGTTTATCGTGCTTTTAGATATTTATTTTTTAGGAAATAGTTTATGAAAAAAACAATTTTGATTATTCAACCTTATATTACAAATTATAGACTACCAATCTTTAAATCTTTTTCTAAAGATTATAAAACGATACTTTGTGCATCAGTTGATAACTCGTTCAACGTAGATTTAAATATTGATGATAAAGATTTTAAATTTATCAGAACAGAAGAAAAAATATTGTTGAAAGGTAAATTATTTTGGCAAAATAGTTTAATAAAATATTTTAAGCAAGAAAAACCTGATAATCTTTTTATAACGGCAAATCCAAGATACTTATCTACTTGGCTTTTACTAATTTTTGCAAAAGTAGCAAATAAAAAGGTATTTTTACATGGTCAAGGTTTATACAGTAAGGAAAATATATCAAAATCAAATAAAATAATATATGCTATATTTAATAAACTATGTGAAAAGTATATATGTTATACCGATACTTCAAAAGAGTCACTAATTGGACTACCAATTTATAAAAAATGTGAAGTAGCAGAAAATTCTATAGTAAATAATAATGAAATAGAGAAACAAGATATTTCTCAAAATGGGATTTTATTTATTGGTAGACTAAGAGATGGTTCAAATATTGAAATGCTTATTGAGTCTATGATTAATATCAATAAAAGCAATAATCTTTCACTTCATATTATTGGAGGTGGTGATTCTTTAGAAGAATTAAAAAATCAATATAACTATAATTGGATAACTTTTTATGGAGCAATTTATAATAACAATCAAATATCTGAAATATCAAAAAAGTGTATAGTAGGATGCTATCCAGGAGATGCAGGTCTTAGTGTTTTACATTATATGTCCTTGAGTCTTCCTGTCGTTGTGCATTCTGATATGAAAAAACATATGGGACCAGAAGCGAGCTATGTTGAAGAGAATATTGAGGGTATTTATTTTGAAAGAAATAATCAAGACTCTTTAGAAGAGTCTTTAAAAAATCTAATTTTAGATAAAAATAAAATACTTCAAATTCAAAAAAATGCATTTATTAAATATAAAAAAATAACTAAGCCATCACTTTCTGATAGGTTTCTAAGTATTATAAAAAAATATGGAGATTATTAAATTGAAAATATTAAGAATAATACCAACAATGGACCCAAAAAAAGGTGGAGTTGCTGAAGCTGCAAGACAATCAGCTATTTTAATGTCTCAAGAAGGTATAAATATAGATATTTTATGTTTTGATGAACAATCTGAAACTTGGATGAATAATGAAGAATTTAAAACAATAGGTCTTGGACAATATTTATCTTATTTTGCAATTAACTTTAAATACTTACCTTGGTTATTTAAAAATATATCAAAATATGATTTAGTTATTATTGATGGTTTATGGTTGTTCCATTTATTAGGTGGATATGTTGCAAAATTCAAAAATATCCCATATTTAGTATATACACATGGTATGTTAGATCCATATTTTAATGAAAACAAATTAAAATACTTAAAAAAACTACCTTTTTGGTTTTTAATAGATAGAAATATTTTAAATATGGCATCAGCTGTAGTTTATACTTGTGAAGAAGAGAAACTAATTTCAAAAAAATCATTTCCTCTATACTCCCCTAAAGAGTATGTAGTAACTTTAGGTATAGAAAAAAGTATTACAAAAAGCGTAGTTTTAGAAGACCTATTCTTTAATACTTTTTCTGAACTAACAGATAAAAAAGTTGTTCTTTATTTGAGTAGAGTTCATCCTAAAAAAGGTTTAGATTTATTAATAGAATCGGTAAATCAAAAAAAAGATTTATTAAAAAAACATGTTTTTGTTATAGCTGGTTCAGGAGATGAAAAATATATAATTCAACTAAAAAATTTAATAAAAAAATATAAACTTGAAAACTATTTTAAATGGGTTGGTAATCTTTCAGGTGATTTAAAATGGAGTGCTTTTTATAGTGCTGATACTTTTATATTACCTTCTCACTCTGAAAACTTTGGAATAGTGGTTGCTGAATCACTATCTTTAAAAACACCTGTTTTAATAACCAACAAAGTAAATATATACCATGAAATAGAGAGTTTTAATGCAGGAATTGTAGTTAATGACACAATAGATGGAATAAATAGTTTACTAGAACAGTATATAAATCTTCATGATGAAGAGTATAAAGATATGGCACTAAATGCAATAAATTGTTTTGAAAAATCTTTTTCAAATGAAGCATATAAAAATGATTTCCTTAATCTAATAAAAGAGGTATCAAATGAAAAATAACATATCAGTAATAATACTCATTTACAATGAATTAATTGAAAATGATGAGTTCAAAGGAGAAAGTCAATGAGCGAAAAAATATGGCTTCGTCCATCTAAATCACCTTGGTCTTTAAAAATAAAAATAAAATTATCCTTATGGCTCCTAATACAGAAGACAATTTTTAGGTTTAGCCCTCATAAATTGAATTTTTTTAGAATATTCTTATTAAAGTTATTTGGAGCAAAAATAGGAAATAATTGTTTTATTCATCAGTCTGTAAATATATATATGCCATGGAATTTAGAAATAGGTACTTTTTCTTCTATTGACTTTGATGCAATAATTTATTCAATATCTAAAATTAAAATTGGAAAAATGGGAGTTATTGGTGCTAGAAGTGTTGTTACTAAAAATATGCCTGACTCTTATATTTCTTTTGGAAATCCATGTAAGCCATATAAAATTAGAGAACCCCAAAAGGATACTATATGAAAAAGGATATATCAGTAATAATATTAACTTTAAACGAAGAAAAACACATAAAAAGATGTATAGAATCACTAAAGCCATTTGTAAAAGAAATCTTTATTGTTGATAGTTTTTCAACCGATAAAACCATCGAAATAGCAGAAGCTTTAGGAGCAAAAGTTTATCAAAATAAATGGCCAAATAATCATGCAATTCAATTTCAGTGGGGATTAGATAATTGTCCTATAGAAACAGAATGGGTTATGAAAATGGATTCAGATGAATATATAGAACCTGAACTTGCAAGTGAGATTCCAAAAAGATTAGAGAATCTTGAAGATAATATTTCGGGTATATATCTAAAAAGAAAAGTCTTTTTTATGGATAAATGGATTAGATGGGGAGCATTTTACCCTCATGTATTACTTAGAATTTGGAGGAAGGATGATGGCCGTATGGAACAAAGATGGATGGATGAACATATAGTTTTATCAAAAGGTAAAACTATATTGATTGATAAAGCTGATATTGTTGACCATAGTAAAAATTCTTTTACTTGGTGGATAGATAAACACAATAACTATGCCACCAGAGAGATGATTGATCTTAAAAATATGAAATATAAATTTATGCCTGCAGATAATTCATTAAAAGAAAACAATGACCCCCAAGCAAAAATGAAAAGACTAGTAAAAGAAAAAATTTATTCAAGACTCCCATTAGGAACTAGACCTTTTATTTATTTTTTTTATAGATATTTTTTAAGACTTGGTTTTCTAGATGGGTTTAGAGGATTTGTTTGGCACTTTATGCAAGGATGGTGGTATCGTATGCTTGTCGATGTAAAGTGCTATGAATTTGAAAGAAAATTAAAAAACTATGATGATATAAAAGTAATGATAGAAAAAGAATATGGGGTAAAAGTATGATGCAAGATTTAAGTAAATTTAAATTGCCTCCAAACTTTAGAGGTCGTTCAGGGATAGTAACTCAACTTTGGTGGTTAGTAGAATTCTTTTTATTTAAACCAAGTCCACAATTTATGTACAGATGGAGAAGATTTTTACTTAAATCTTTTGGTGCAAATATTGGCAAAAATGTAATCATACGACCAAGCGTTTCAACACAATTTCCTTGGAAAGTTTCTATTGGTGATAACTCTTGGATAGGAGATGATGTAGTTTTATACTCTCTTGGAGAAATCGAGATTGGCAAAAATGTGTGTATATCACAAAAATCATATTTATGTGCAGCCTCACATGATTATGATAAAGATGATTTTCCTATTTGGTCGAAGAAAGTTACTATAGAAGATGAATGTTGGCTTGCTACGGATGTATATGTAGCACCTGGAGTAACTATTGGAAAAGGTACAGTTATTGGTGCTAGAAGTTCTGTCTTCAAAGATTTACCATCTGGAAAAGTGTGCATAGGAAGTCCTACACAAGTTATTAAGGACAGAATAGTTGAAAACTAACATAACCCTAATAGGCATCAACTTCTACCCCGAAGACAGTTCAACAGGACTCTACAGTACCCAAATGGCAGAACATTTAGCTCTTACACATAAAGTAGAAGTCATAACAGGTTTTCCCTACTACCCTGAATGGGAAATACGAGAAGACTATAAAAATAGATCTACCTATCTAAAAGAAGAAAAAGAGAACATTACCATTTACCGTTATAAGCAGTATGTGCCAAAAGAGCCATCATTTAAAAAACGAATTTTACATTTACTTGATTTTACGGTAGGTAGTTTATGGAATGTTTTCAAAGTTAAACAAAGTGATTTGGTAATTTGTGTCGTTCCATTTACTACTTCTATTGTGTTAGGATTATTGGTAGCTAAACTTCGTGGAGCTAAAGTTTGGGTACACATACAAGACTTTGAGTTTGATGCAGCCGTTGAGTCTGGTTTAGTAGGTGAACAACGAGGACTAAAAGCCAAGATATTTAAAGGACTTTTTCGGTTAGAAAAAAAACTCTTAAACAAAGCCGACATAGTTAGTACCATTTCTTATGGTATGATAGCCAAACTCGAAACTAAAACAGACACAGTAAACTACTTTTTCCCCAATTGGGTAGATGAAACCTTTATAGACCCTAAGAAAGCACAGAAACATAGTCTAATGCAATCAAATAAATTTAAAATTTTATACAGTGGTAACATTGGAGCGAAGCAAGATTGGGACTTTTTTCTAAAAGTGCTTCATTATTTTAAAGATAGAAATGAGATAGAATTTATAGTGGTTGGTGCAGGTGCTAAAAAAGAATGGCTAGTGGAACAAACTAAAACCATGAAAAACATAACCCATACGATGCCTGTTGAGTACGCTACCCTACCCGATTTACTCTGTTCGGCTAACTTACATATCTTATTTCAAAAAAATGATGTGGTTGATACGGTGATGCCTTCCAAACTACTTGGTATGATGGCAAGTGCTGTTCCTTCGGTAGTAAC
>CACVAS010000141.1 GCA_902727855.1 uncultured Sulfurovum sp. | reverse complement strand
TGTTTCTAATGAGTTCATCGTTTGTTAAAAATGCTTTTGCATAATGCATCGCAGCGAGTTTAGATGAGGTCTGTTCAGCACAACCGTAAGGGTAAGAGATTAAATATTTTAAGTCATCTCTTAATGCCCCAATTAGATTGTCAGAAAGGCTAATGTAAGCTTTAGCTCCTTTATAAGCCTCTGGAATAGTAAAGGATTGTTTTGTAGAACCAATACCTTTGAATATTTTAGTAGAGAGAGGATAAGGACTATGGATAGGTAGTTCAAGTGATTTTGAAATTTCTTTACCATCATAGTTTGCAAGTAGTACAACATTGCCTTTTCCCACACTATGTGCTGAGAGTTTTGTGACAACAGACTTAGAGCTATTGGCAGGAATATTAAGTGTTTTTTCTTCTAGTTCGAGTGTTAGATTAGTCGAGTTTACAGAGGAGAGTGTTATTGTTTTAGGGTTTTTTGTGGTGTTGAAAACACGTACAGGAACTTCTATCTTATCGCCTACAAGACCATAGAGAGGGAAAGAAGGTTTAATCATGACATCATCTTTGATGTTGACTTCTTGTGTGTTAACACCTATGCTATTTTCATTCATGGCAATGGCTACGATGGTTGCTCGACCGTTAAATTCTGGAATGTTAACATTAAGTTCAACAGCACCATCAGAACTTTCTACTAAACCAGACCAAAGCATAAAGGGTTTAATACGTTTTCCTAAGTCAGGAGCCAAGTGCTTCTGTTTTATACTAAGCATATCTCCAGCTCCAAAAGAGACAAGTTTCCCCTCAGTTATATGACTTAACAGTTGGTCGTAAAGGTCATAGTAAGAGAGTTGTTTTTTTGGCTTTTCATTAAAGAAGTCAAAAATGTTTGGAGTCTTCTGCTCAACCAATTGTAAAACTCCTCGGTCAACAATACTTACTAATACTTTTGAAGGTTTAGAAGTTTTAATTTTTATAGGTAAGGTTGTTTTAGATTTTGAACTTTTTATAACTTCTAAATCAACTTTTATTTTATGGGCTTCTCTATTAGGTTTAACAAATTTATAGCCCATTGCCCTAAATGGTATGAGCATTGAAGGGGTGTCAGTTGCTCGTATAACGGTTGCATGTACACGTAGACCTCGTTTTATATCTTCAGTAATGTTTAGTGAAGTTTTAGCCACTCCCTTTGTTAACTCAACAAGTTTATAGTTAGTAACTTTATCACTCTCTAAGGTAAGAAGTAATTGTCCTTTTAAGATAGGGGATTTTACCTGTATGTCAAGATTGTCACCTTTTTTGTAAAGCTTATCTTCAAATTTTATCTCAACCGTTTGCAAGTCATTTTTAGGAGAAATGTTTGAGTAGTTCCAAGAAAAAACATCAAAGTTTTGGGAAGCTGAATGTCCCTTTAAACGGTCATGAACTTCTATAATATAGTCACCACTTCTTAAAATATCTCTTGAAAAAGTTTCGTTACTATCTAAAGTAAAACGGTCAACAACGGTAGTTTCTTTATCCCAGTTATAGTTACCATCAGAGTAGTCGTAATGCCACTCTACATGTTTAACAACGGCATAAAGTTTACGCTTTAGTACTTCTCCTGTGTGTGGGTCAATTAAAACAGCTTTACCCTCTAGTTTTTGACCTTTTTCAAAAGAGTCTTTATTTATTTTTAGGGCAACCATGGCTTGGTAAGGATAAATTTTTACTTTTTTATAGGCTGAAACAGGTTGAGCATCATCCATAATTGTAACGCCTAACATGGCTTCTAAAACAGAAGGTACTTTTTGAGTAAGAGCGTTTTTCCTAACCATTTTAAACTCACCTTTATCATCTAAAACAATCTCTTCACTGTGTTCGATGTAGGAATTTATATTACTTTTCGCTAGAGACTCATTGGTAAAACTATAATTTTTAAAGGCTTTATGGCTGTAGTCTATTGGACGAGCATTTAAAGTCATTTTCCCTTGTAAATTAGAAGCAGGCGCACCAAAAAGGTAAGATGAACGAATGTTCACATTCATAAGTTCGTCAATATGGTAGATTTCTTTATCTGTTGTGATACTATTTTCAATCTTAGGAGGCATAAAGGCTTCGACCTTAATAATCTTATATCCAATGAGGCTCTCTCCAAGATGAACTTCCAGTTTATAAGTACCTGCTTGGTCGTTGGCATCAAGCTGATATTGAAAGTCAATCAGTCCATACTTGTTTGTATGGTAAACTTTCTCATGAACTTTTTTTCCGTAAAGCTCTTTAAAGACTACTTTTACAGGAAGCTTAGAAGCTGAGATGAAATCTCTGTCTTTTATGGTTAGTAGCGCATTTATTTTTGCTTTTGGACGAACGATTCTTGATTGAAAGTAAACATGGGCTTTGAAACGCTCAACATCTTCTAAAAGTTGTTCGGTAGAAGGAGAGCTAATACTGTCATTAAGGGCTAAAAAGTTTTTGTCATTATCTGTTTGAACAATAATCCCTTTGGCAACTTGTTTTAACATCTCTTTATTAATAATGGCTATACCATCACTATTAGTTTTTGTTTGTGCTAGTAGTTCATTATTTGCACCATATATTTGAACTTCTGCATTACTCACAGCTTGGGCTTTGTTTAACGACAAAACAGAAACAAAAGCTTGTTTTTCTCCTATGTTGGCTGTAATCCCAAGATTAGAAAGATAGAGAACCTTAGA
>CACVAS010000140.1 GCA_902727855.1 uncultured Sulfurovum sp. | reverse complement strand
TCTAGATGCTCTAGGCGTTCCTAACGAAAATATCGCATTTGATGATTTTGGTGAGTAAGCCTTAAATAATTATCACGTGTAAAAATATATAGCACCTTTCACATTTTGTGGAAGGTGCTTTTTTTGTCAGTGGTTCTCACGATAAAGAACTTTATATAACAAATCAATATTTAAGTTGATTGAAAATAGATTGTATTTTTACTGAAAAGAGTAAAATATGTATGATCAATGAACTTAATCTATCAAATAATTGCTAGAAAAATTAATATTGAACCTCAGTTAGAATAGAGGTTTTATATTTTTTATTAAATATAGGGTTCTTTCTCGTGAGAACCACTGAGCTTCATCTAGAAAGTACCGCAGGAATTTACTTTGTCAGTATTCAAATGTAAGAAGGAAAGACAACATGCAAAGTCATCAAAGAGTAAGTTTATATTCGATTTAAAATAAGTATCGAGGCTATCTGAAAAGGTAGCCTCTTTTTTGTTGTTTTTATTCAACGACTGATTGTTGAAAAATGACAAAGGTTACTCCTAAAAAAAGTAGCTTTTTTGCTTTGGGGTGGACTTTAAGGAGTAGCGATGACGCACTAAATTAGATTTTATGCACACCTAATTGCCCAAACGACTCACCTAGCAATTTGTCTTGAAATTAAGGTTTAATAGATTTATATTTGTGAATAAATAATACCAGTTGTTCAAACGTCCTTTGAAGTATTGATAAGTTCAAAAAGGAAAATTATAAAAAACAAGCCTATTAATAATTTATGTTAAATTAAGTTATAAAATAACTTGAATTTTAGCCTTCTGTGAATTTCGTATTTTTTAAAAATATAATTGTTTTTACCGTGAGAACCGCTGCTTTTTGTGTGATTATTTTTAATAAATCATTACGATAAATAAGTTAATGTAACTTAATTAATTAATTAATTTATAGTGTCTTGTGTATATTGTTAACCAATTTGTAAGTTAATTATGAAAAAGAATCAACAGTCAGAGGACAGAACGAGTTTAGCAATTTCTAACCAAAATGAAAATATAAGCAAACAAACAATAGATTTTGTAGACAACAGCCCCGAAGCTCAAGAGGCAAAGCAGCTACAGAATATGGCAGATAATAGTGAAGAATCTCTAGACCTGCAAGAGTGGCAAAGCAAGGTGCAACAATCCGAAGAAAATACAACAGGCTTGCCAGATGCCTTAAAGGCAAATTTAGAAAGTAAGTATGGAATGTCTTTAGATCATATCAAGGTACATTATAACTCTTCGAAACCTGCTAAATTAGAGGCACATGCTTATGCCAAATTCCCTAATATCTATATTGCTCCAGGACAGGAGAAACATCTTCCAGAGGAGGCGGCACACATGGTTCAACAAATGCAAGGCCGTGTAAAGCCAACCAAAGAGGTTAATGGAACGCCAGTTAATGATAATGATTCTTTGGAGAAAGAGGCGGTTCAAGAGGGACAAAAGGCATCTGGTGGGGTGCAAAAAAGCAAGGGCAAGGATTTGGTTCAGAATAAAGGACAACAAGGTGTTGTGCAACGTGCTAAAATAGAGAAAGAGTCACATTATGGTACTTTTTCTGTGGATGATGCTAAGTATAAGTTTATTAATAATAATGAGAAACTAGATGCTAATATAACTTTTGAGCCAGGAGATAATACAGATGCTACTAAAATTGGTTTGACGCAGGTTATTAAGCATGAAAGGATAGGTGAACTGATTGGAAGCGATCCTAATACTGTAACTAAAATGACAGAAGAAGGTTATCATATAGATCGATTATCTGATAGAAATAATCCTATTTATGGCTCAAATAGCTTAGGAATAGGAGAGGGATTAGAAGATACAAAACAGGATAATAACAACAAACCAGCCCCTACTAATTTAAAACCAGGTACTAAACGAAATGCTAGCTATGAATTAGGACATCATTATAAAGAAAAAAAGGAAGATGAAAACTTTAAATCAAAGAATGCAGGTTTATATGATAGCCCAACTGTACACGCAGCTAGGTCTATGAGGGAGTTTGAAACAACAGCATTAGCATTAGATGGGGAGCAAAAAGGTGAATATTATGGCTCGGTAAAGTGGGGATGGATAAGAGATAGAAGGAATAATCTTAGTAAAATAGATTTTGAGCTTGTTTCGAAGGGAGTGCCTTCTAAGAATTTTATGAAAGCTGCTGGTAAATGGAATACTGGAAAGACAAGGGGTATATTAGTTGTTCAAGCTGATTCAATAGAAGTAAAGCCAATAGATGGAGGAGGAGTATTTACACTAAAAAAGAATGATAAGGTAATGCAGAAAACAAATGGTGGGATATATGCTAACGGTTCTATCAAAGCTAATGTGATTGCATCGACCGACGATAATATTAATAGAAAGGGTAAAATAGATGCTAAATATTTAAAAGACGAAGGAGGAGGAGAGGACACGGTAGATTTGCCATTGGTGACAACTAAAGTTCCTACGGAAGGATCTATTTCTTTATATAAAGACAAAGGAAAAGCGAACGAAGAGCAAAAGTTAGATAAAAAGACGAGAATGAAGATGCTGAAGGAAGATGGGGAAATGGTGGAAATAGAAATTGTAGATGGTGCTGAAATTACTAAGACAGGATGGGTTGAAAAATCAAAACTAAAAGATGAATAATTTAATTTTTATACTGTTACTCTTACTTTGCGCTTGTCAAAGG
>CACVAS010000139.1 GCA_902727855.1 uncultured Sulfurovum sp. | reverse complement strand
ATAAATGAAGTTTATTTTTCAAACATACCTACAATAGGTATAAATAACACATTTAAGCTTGTTCTTTTCAAAAATGACACTTACGAGATAATAGCTGAAGACAAAACTGCAGGTTTTGATTAATAGCTATTTTCACTAATTAACGTTCATACAGATAACTCACCCATCTCAGCCACATAGGCTTTGTTGGGTGTCACAGTGCTTTACTATGATTTATCACTCAAAATAAATCCTTAGTTTAGGTAATCTTGTAAAGCCTTAGGCTCTAACTCACCAGCAGAATTTTTAAGCTCTTTAATGGCTTCTGCTGTAGCTTTTGCTGCTGCAATGGTTGTAAAGTAAGCAATATTTTGACGAAGCACTGACAAACGAATGGTTGCCCCATCTATCTTTGCACCTTTTTCATCTGAAGTATTAATGGCTAAATCGATTTCATTATTTTTAATCATGTCATCAATATTTGGACGACCTTCTGATATTTTGAGTACTTTATTTGACTTAATACCTGCTACTTCTAAAGCTTTGTGCGTTCCACTCGTTGCATAAATTTCAAAACCTAAATCGGTAAATGATTTTCCAATTTTTGCTGCTTCATCTTTATCTGAATTAGACAATGATAAGAAGAGTTTACCTTCTAATGGAATATTATTTTTTGCTGCAAACTGACTCTTAGCAAAAGACATTCCAAAGTTATCTGAAATTCCCATTACTTCACCTGTAGACTTCATTTCAGGACCAAGTAATAAGTCTGCTCCAGGAAGTTTATTAAAAGGAAAGACTGCTTCTTTAACAGCCACATGACCTTTTAAAATCGGTTCCATAATTTTTTTATCAAAATTGACCACATTAAAAGTATCATAAAACTTCAAGGCTTCTTTTAAATCACCTTGAATCATGACTCTAGTGGCTACTTTAGCCAAAGGAACACCTGTCGCTTTAGAGACAAATGGAACCGTTCTTGAAGCTCTTGGATTCACCTCAATTAAGTAAACTTCATCTTTAAAAATTGCATATTGAATGTTCATAAGACCCACAACACCAAGTCCAATGGCTATGGCAGATGTTTGTTCTTTAATCTCTTCTAGCAATTTATCTGAAATAGAAATGGTTGGTAAAGCACAAGCAGAATCACCAGAATGGATTCCAGCTTCTTCAATGTGTTGCATAACCGAACCAATATAAACATCTTTCCCATCACAAATCGCATCTACATCAAGTTCAATGGCATTGTTCAAAAACTTGTCAATAAGTACAGGAGCATCATGTGAAACTGAAACGGCTTCATCCATATATTGTTTTAATTCTTCATCTGAATAAACCGTTTTCATACCACGTCCACCCAGTACAAAGGAAGGGCGTACCAACACAGGATAACCAATACGATTTGCCACAATTACAGCTTCATCTTTAGCGATTACCGTGTCATTATTAGGCTGTTTTAACCCTATCTTATCAATAAAGTCTGAAAAAAGTTCTCTATCTTCAGCAAGGTCAATAACCCTAGCCGTAGTACCAGAAATATTTGCACCAATTGCCGTCAATTGCTTTGCTAATTTTAAAGGTGTTTGCCCACCAAAATGAACAATCACCCCATCTGGTTTTTCAACTTCAATAACATTTCGAACATGCTCAAAGTCAATTGGCTCAAAATACAAAATGTCAGAAGTATCATAATCCGTCGAAACTGTTTCAGGATTACAGTTATACATAATAGACTTAACCCCCATGTCTTTTAAGGCAAACGCTGCATGAACACAACAATAGTCAAACTCAATCCCTTGACCAATTCGGTTTGGTCCACCACCGATAACCAAAACTTTTTTGTCTTCATCACTTCGACTACGCTCAGTGAACGTTTGCGAAGTTCGGTCACTGAGCGAAGCCGAAGTGGGTAGTTTAGTAATATTAGTTGATGAGTAAAGATAAGGTGTTAACGCTTCAAATTCTGCTGCACAAGTATCTACTTCGTTATATTCTAATCTAACAGCCAGTTTTTCTCTTGCATTATAAATATCATTTTCTGTGAAATTCATGCCCTCATTTCTATTAATCACATGGGCAATCATCGCATCAGAAAAACCATCAGCTTTTACTTCTCGCATTCTTGTGGCATCTTTAAGCAGTGCCAAATCCATTGCTTTTTCTACTTCAGCCAACTCTTGAAGTTGGTACAAGAACCATTGATCAATTTTACACCAATCAAAAATCTCTTCAACACTTTTCCCTCTTCTTAAGGCTTCAAAAACATAAAGCACTCGATTTTCATTAGAACGTCTAATCTCTCTAATTAACTCATCTTCATCACAAGCAATGCTATTAAACCCAAGAAGCCCTGTTTCAAGTGAAATCAATGCTTTTTGAAAGGACTCTTTAAAAGTACGACCAATAGACATCACTTCACCCACAGATTTCATGGCTGTACTTAGTGTCGAGTCTGCCATCGGGAACTTTTCAAAAGTAAATCTAGGAATCTTTGTAACCACATAATCAATTACAGGTTCAAAAGAAGCAGCTGTCCCTGTAATGTCATTGCTTAACTCATCCAGTGTAAATCCAACAGCTAAGAGTGTTGCAATTTTAGCAATAGGATAACCTGTTGCCTTAGAAGCCAAGGCTGAAGAACGAGAAACCCTTGGGTTCATTTCAATAACAATCATACGTCCATCTTTAGGGTTAATTGAAAACTGAACATTTGATCCACCTGTATCAACCCCTACTTCACGTA
>CACVAS010000138.1 GCA_902727855.1 uncultured Sulfurovum sp. | reverse complement strand
AGTGATAGAGTTACTATTGAAACTCGCTTTAGAATCATGAATAGATTAATAAATGAGGTAATGAATGAAGATAGATAATATAAAAGTAAAGAATTTTAAAAGTTTAAAAAGTATTGATATAGATTTAGATAATTTAACGTTGATAACAGGGGTTAATAGTAGTGGAAAATCATCATTTATTCAAACTCTTTTACTGTTAAAACAGAATGAAATGGTATTTAATAATTTACAAAGAAGAGTAATAAATATTAATGGAGAATATACTGAGCTTGGAAATAAAAAAGATATTCTTTTTGAAGGTGCTTATGAAGAGGATATAGAAATAGTTTTGACAGCTAATCATAAAGAGGAAAAAATTCTTTTTAATAGTGAAAATTTAAAGCTGAATGATATGAGTAATATTTCACTAATTGGACTTGAAGATAATCTTAATATTTTTAATGATGATTTTCAATATATTACGACAGATAGAGTAACTCCTAGTATTACCTATAATTTATCAGATGAGCATATAGAACGAAACCTTATAGGGTTTAGAGGAGAATTTTCAGCACATTATCTAGCAGAAAGAAGACATGATAGATTGCATATTCAAGCGTTAACACACAAAAAAAGTAGTGAAGATAGTCGTTTACTAGAAAATGTATCTCATTGGCTTGGAGAAATTAGTAGTAGTATTGATATATCAGCAGAGGTTAACCCTGCTTTTCAACAAGTTAATTTAACGTATCAGTATGCTTATGGAGATAATACAACAAAGAAGTATACCCCATTAAATGTAGGTTTTGGAATTACTTATGTATTACCAATTATTGTTGCCATTTTAAAAGCAAAGCCAAATGACTTATTGATTATAGAAAACCCTGAATCTCATCTTCACCCAGCAGGTCAGTCAAAAATAGCAGAGCTTTGTGCTATTGCTGCTGCAAATGGGGTTCAAATTATAGTCGAGACACATAGTGATCATTTTTTAAATGGTATTCGTGTTGCGACTAAAAATGAACTTTTAAAACCTGAAGATTCTAAAGTCTATTTTTTTAGAAAAGATAAAGATGAATTAGAGACAAAAATAGATGAGATTAATATTGATAAAGAGGGTGGAATAAATCGATACCCTAAAGGGTTTTTTGATCAGTTTGATGAAGATTTGGATAGATTGATTTCATGGTAAACTTTTCTGTTTTTAATGAGTTATCATTACCTCTTAGTGATATAAGAGAGTTTGAACACTTTTTTGAACTTTTAACATCTTTACGAAAACTAGGTTTAGAGAAAATAAGAATGGATAGAGAGTTTATTCACTATCCTGAAGTTTTACCAAGTATAACTTTTCAGCAGTTAATTGGACAAATTACTGATAGAAATAAAAAAAGAAGATTATTAAGTTTTTTAAAAAATAGTATTAGTGTTATTGAATCACCATTAATTTTGGATAATGAAGAAGAAAGCGAACAGCTCTTAGAAAATGAATATTTTTATAATGCTAGAGCTACGATAGGTGGTTTAGCTTGTTCTGATATTTGGAATACCATAGCCATTAGTTTTAACTCTAAAGAAGAATGGAATAAAGAGAGTATTACTTTAGAGAAACACTCCATATTAGACACTCAAGAGAAAAGTATTAGTATACAACATTCTTCTAAGGTTGAACACTTAGAGAAGCATAAAGATTTTTTTGATAACTTAGAGGAAGAAAGAAGATTAGATATTAGGCAAGAAAACTTATGGAAAAGAAGAGAAGAATTTTTTCCCAATAAGATAGTTTTCTGTAAAGAGATTGAAAAACAAATTAAACAGATAGATAAAATTATATTTGAACAGACTATAGGTATTTTAAGAGATGTCGAAAGTGCTAAGAAGCTAATAACTGATTATAATTATAGTGGTGAAAGTAAAAGTGTAAAAGAAGATGAGAGTTTAAAAAAGCTTCGATACTTTACGCTTGGAAATGATAAAGTATTTTTTGAGAATCATATAAAAAGTTTACCTAATGCTAATAGAATATATTTTTTGGAGCAAGATGATAAAATTTTTATTGGATATATTGGTAAACATTTACCTACGAAGAAACATTAGGAATATAATATGACATTAACTTTTTTATGGACAGACTTATTAGTTTGGCTTTTAGTTTTCTCTTTAATTGCTTTAGGGTATGTTGTTGGGCGTTCTCCACAGGTGCAAAAACAATGGCATACTATTTTTAAATCATCTATTGCAATGGTCTCAGCCATTGTACTTCTAGTCTATGTGGTTTTTGCCCTTTTGGATTCAATTCATTTTCATAAAGAAAATAGCACACAAATGGTGAGCTTACTTGATATAGGGTTTGAACATCGTATTAATGAAGTGGAGAGAACCTATTCAGCTCCTTTTGCAACCGTAGAGTATGCTAAGTCAATCGTGAGTGCAGACGGTGTGACAAAGCAGATTAATTTACCGTTAAAATATGTCACAGAGACAAGCATCTTAAAAGCAACGCTCTATGCCATTGTTGTGGGAATGAGTATAAGTGGTTTTTTGATTTTTTTACATATTATGTGGCGTAAAAGAAAAGGTTTGAAAAAAGGTATTGCGTGGAAGGCAGCATACATAACACTGGGAGTCATTATTACTATCTTTGCATGGCTATACATATTGAGTTTTGACTATCATGTTTTAGGAACCGATAAAGTTGGTGGAGATGTATTGTATCAAAGTTTAAAGAGCATACGAACAGGTGTTCTTATTGGTGTTTTAACGACTTTAGTTACTTTACCTTTGGCTATATTTTTAGGGATATCAGCTGGGCTTTTTAGAG
>CACVAS010000137.1 GCA_902727855.1 uncultured Sulfurovum sp. | reverse complement strand
AAGTAGAAGAGAGTAGTAGATTAAAAGGTGTTGTAGGCAAGAAAAAGTCAAATTTTGAATTTTTACTTAACTATGACCCCATTTTTTTTCAATTGGCTTCTGTGGCTGAAGAGATGTATCATAGTGATCCCAATACCACATTGGTAAAGCTTAGACAGTTGGCTGAGGCATTGGGAAAAGACATTGCTTTAAAAATGGGAATCGCTTCTTATGAATACAAAGATCAATATGAATTGATTTATCTTTTAGAAGATAAGCTTTCTTTTTCTTATAAAGTACGTAACCTTTTTCATATGCTTCGTAAAGAGGGGAATAGAGCCGTTCATGAGTTTACAACCAATCATCATCAAGCTCTTAAAGCATTAAAAAATGCCTATAAACTTTCTATTTGGTATCATGGAACTTTTGGAGATGTACGTGACTTTAAAGTAAAAGCATTTGTTGTGCCTAAAGACCCAACAGAGAAATTACAAAAAATACATAATGACTATGAAGCTTTAAAAGCAAAACTTTTAGATCATAAAGAGAAACTAGAAGAGAGTAAAGCTTTGGCTGAATTAAAAGAGCAAGAACATCAAGAGTATGACAAGCTCATTGAAGAGATGAAACAGATGCAAGCTGAAGAGAAAGCGTTGATGCTAGAACAAGAAGCTACATTTGAGGAGCAGACCATGCTTTTTGAACAAAAAATAGATGAATTGTCCTGTTCCATTTCGGATGAAGAACGTAAAAAGTTGGAGCAAATCTATCAACATCGAGGAGAAGAGGTATTGTGTTATCTCTCTTTGGATGAAGATAAGACTTATGAGATGGTTGATTTGAAACTCAATGAAAGAGGCTGGAAAGCAGACAGTGCTATTTTAGACTATGAAAAAGGAACACGTCCTATAGTGGGTGAAAATAGGGCAATTAGAAATTGGGAGTGTATCGATCCTAAGAGTGGAGAGAAATCAACAGCCGATTATGTACTTTTTATTGGTTTGAAACCTGTTTCCATTGTGGAAGTAACAATGTTCGGTATGGATGTAATAGAGGGTATAGAAGAAGCGCAAGAGCGAAGTTGTACCATTAACTTGACCTCTATTGTAAAGATGGTCGAACAAGAAGATAAAGCCTTAGTTTTAGATGAATGGTATGCAGATGCTTTGGAAGAAAAGACCTATCGTGTACCCATGGTATTTTCAAGTAATGGAAGAGAGTATCAGCATCAAGAGAAAACAAAAAGTGGTATTTGGTTTCGTGATTTAAGAAGGGTAGAAAATAATGCAAGAGTCTTGGTACATTGGTTTAGTCCAGATGAGATTACAGAATTTTTAGATCGAAACGATGAGAATTTAGTAAGAACTAAAGAAGAGAAGCGTTTAAACTTAGAAGGTTTAAAACGAATGCTCTTCTCTTAGTTTTGAGAGAAAGTCAAAATACTTTTTTAAAAAACCTTTTTAGAAACAATACCTGGTTCTTCAGTCGTTCCAACATAATCACTCGGCATCATACTAGGTTTTAACAGAAAAAAAGAGACAGCACCTATAAAAACTAAAACGCCTATAATTAGATAGATAGTCTTTCTTTTTTGGGGTGTTTCTTCATCATTATAATCATCAATTTGTTCATTGCTTGGTTCGCCAGTTAGTTTCATAATATATCCTTTACTAATAACTATTATAATTTCATTATAACAAACTTTCTGTAAGATTGGCTGACTATAATCATGCCAATATTAGACTTCAAAAATTTTTAAGAAGTTTAACAAAGGAGTTTACATGGCAGTAGAGTTAGAAAAAACAGTTAACAAAGAGATAGTACAAAGAATGGTAAATACCTTTTATGGCAAAGTCATTAAAGACCCACTGGTAGGTCCTTTTTTTACAGATAGATTTGGAGGTGACATAGAAGGAAAAGTATGGAAAGAACACTTAGTACTTTTAGCAAACTACTGGTCTATGTTAATGCTGGGTGAAAATGACTACCACGGTCGTCCAATGGCTCCCCATTTTGACATGCCAGGCATAAGTAGAAAAGCCTTTGATCAATGGCTTTTCTTATTTCATGAAACGGTAGATGAAATTTACATTCCAAAAATAGGAGAGTATTTTAAAAATCAGAGTAATGAAGTGGCAAGACGCTTTATGTTGAATTTAGGGTTGTAGTTATATAGGGTACGATAGTAGTTCGTACTCTACAGAGCTTTTTTAATAAGCTCTGCAACACCTTCAGCCCTTGTCCCCAAAACAACTTGAACTGTTGTTTCAGTTGGTTTGATTACTCCTTTTGCTCCTAACTTTTTACATGTTTCATCATCTACTATTTTTGAATCTTTCACTTCCATACGTAAACGTGTAATACATGCATCCGTAGAAATAATATTTTCTTTTCCTCCAAGAGCTTTTATGAAGGCTAAAGCTTCATTGGATACTTCGGTGTTTTCTTCTGTATTGTCATTACTAAAGATAGTATATTTGAACAGTTTAATGGTGTAGTAAGAGAGTACAAAATAAATAAAGGCAAACGCCAAACCAAGAGGTAAAATAAGTAGAGGGTTCGTAGCTAATTTGTAGTTAATAACGTAGTCAATGAAACCTGCTGAAAAACCATAACCATGATGTATGTCTAAAAAGTGGGCTGAAGCAACAGCTAAACCTGTTAACAGAGCATGAAGTAAAAAGAGTAGAGGGGCTATGAATAAAAATAGAAACTCTAAAGGCTCAGTAATCCCTGTTAGAAAAGAGGTAAACGCAACACCAGCTAAGATGGCACCTGCTTTTTTCTTTTTTTCTTTGGCTGTGGTGACATAGATGGCAAGTGCCATGGCAGGTAGACCAAACATCATGGTCACGTAAAACCCAGC
>CACVAS010000136.1 GCA_902727855.1 uncultured Sulfurovum sp. | reverse complement strand
GACAACTTGATTCTAAAACACCAGGTCACCCAGAGTATGGGCATACAGATGGTATTGAAATTACAACTGGTCCTTTAGGTCAAGGAATTGCGAATGCTGTAGGTTTTGCTATGGCTGCAAAATATACAGGACACCAAGTAAACTCTGAAACATGTGAGCTAATTGACCATAAAGTTTACTGTTTATGTGGAGACGGAGATTTACAAGAGGGAATTTCTTATGAAGCATGTTCAGTAGCTGGACATAATAAACTTGACAACTTAGTACTTATTTATGATTCAAACTGTATTACGATTGAGGGTGATACAAGTATTGCATGGTCAGAAGATGTTGAGGGACGTTTCTTAGCACAAGGTTGGGATGTTAAGAAGATTAATGGTCATTGTTATGATGATATTGAAGAAGTATTAAATGATGTGAAAACAGCTACGAAACCTACCATTGTTATTGCGAACACAATTATTGGTAGAGGTGCTGGTGACTTAGAAGGTTCGGCTGCTACACATGGTGCACCTCTTGGTGGAGATGTTATTGCTGAGTCAAAAAAGAAAGAGGGTTTCCCTGCTGAAAACTTCTATATTCCAGAAGATGTTTTAGTACGTTTTAGAACAGCTATTGATAAGGGTGAGATGCTTGAAAAACAATGGATTCATTTACATAAACAAGCACCACTTGTTGAACAAAATGAAGCGATGGATAGACTGCTTAACCCTGATTTTTCTGCTATTGAGTTCCCTGACTTTTCAGAAGAAAAAACAATGGCAACGAGAGACTCAAATGGTAAGATTTTAAATGCCATTGCGAAAGCTGTACCTAGCTTCATTGGTGGTTCAGCAGATTTAGCTCCATCAAATAAAACAGAGTTAAAAGACATGGGAGACTTTCCAAAAGGGCGTAATATGCACTTTGGAATTAGAGAACACTCGATGGCAGCCATTACAAATGCGATGGCACTTTATGGAACGATTATTCCTTTTAATGCTACTTTCTTTGTTTTCTCTGACTATTTAAAACCATCAGCAAGAATTGCAGCATTGACAAATATTCAAAACTTTTTTGTTTGGACACATGACAGTATTGGTGTGGGTGAAGATGGACCAACACACGAGCCTATAGAACATATGAGCCAGTTTAGAGCATTACCAAACTTTTATGTTTGGAGACCAGCTGATGCAACTGAAAATGTAGAGGCTTGGAAAACAGCTTTAAGCATGAATGCACCTCATGGATTTGTACTTTCTCGTCAGAAACTTGAAACACTTAAACCTGAAAAGGCATTTGGAGATGTTTCAAAAGGTGCTTATCTTGTAAAAGAACGTGCTGGAGCTGGTGTAACACTTATGGCTTCTGGTTCAGAGTTAATGCTTTGTCTTAATGCTGCTTGTGAGTTAGAAAAAGAAGGTGTTAAAGCCAATGTGGTTTCTGTTCCTTGTTTGGACTTGTTCAATGAACAGGAGGCAGAGTATAAGGCACAAGTTATTAAAGCCAATACAAAAGTTTTAGCTGTAGAAGCAGCAACAGGAACGGAGTATTATAGATATGCTGATGATGTTCTTGGTATGGAGAGCTTTGGTGCTTCTGCACCAGCTGATTTATTGTTTAAAAAGTTTGGATTTACAATTGAAAATGTCGTTAAAAGAGCGATGGCATTGGTATAGATTTAAGAAAATATTAAAAATTAAGTTAATGGTTTACTCTCTGTTTACCATTAATATCTATAATTAGATAAATAAAATTTAAAGGTAATAATTTATGATTAAAAATATCGCATTAGCATCAATGATGCTTCTAACAATTGGACAAGCTAAAGATTATGGAACAGTTAACGGTGAAGCTATTTCTGAAACAGATATCGCAGTAACCATTGCTCAGACTGGTATGAACTTTGATTCTTTAGATGATGCTATGAAAAAAAGAGTATTAGAGATGGTAGTAGACAGAAAACTACTTACTCAGGCTGCTGAAAAATCTGGTATAGAAAAATCAGAAGCATACACAACACAGCTAAAGTCTTTAAAACGAGATTTAGCACTTGATGTTTGGATGAAAAAAGAGATGAAAGCTTTAGAAGATGGGATTTCTCAAGAAAAACTTCAGAAACATTATAAAGATAATAAAGCAAAGTTTTCAACACCAGTAAAATTACAGGCACGTCATATTTTAGTTGAAAAAGAAGAAGAAGCTAAAGCATTAATTAAAGATTTAGATGGAGCTAAAGATAAAAAAGCTAAGTTTATTGAGTTGGCGAAAACAAAATCAACTGGTCCTTCTGGTAAAGATGGTGGTGATTTAGGTTGGTTTGAGCTTGGAAGAATGGTACCAGAGTTTTCAGCTGCAGCCAATAAATTAAAAGTTGGTGAATATACAAAAGCTCCTGTTAAAACACAATTTGGTTTTCATTTGATTATGCTTGATGGCAAAAAAGATGCTACTGCTAAGCCATTTAAAACTGTTGAAGGCGAGATTAAGTCACAGTTAAGTGGTCAAGAATTTGCTAGTAAAATGAAACAAAAAACAGATGCACTTAGAAAGTCTGCTAAGATTGAGTTGAAATAAACTAAGAAAGAGCTACTTAATTATAGGTAGCTTTTTAAATTTTTTATTTTTCTACCTTCCTCCTAATTATTAATCTAAAACCTATTCCTTCTCGCTATTTTATTTAAAGAGTTTATCTCTTTCCTATTATCTTGTTTATATGCTACAGCTTTTATTTTTCATGACTTTTTCCCTTTATCATATAAAAATAATCAAAAGATAATTATTATCCTTTAAGCTTAAAGGAGCTATACTTACTAAACGAGAAAAAATATCGTTTATAAAAATTAAGGATTATAAAATGAGACAGTACGAAAGTTATAAGTGTAATAAATGTGGAA
>CACVAS010000135.1 GCA_902727855.1 uncultured Sulfurovum sp. | reverse complement strand
GTGTAATATGACCTATTTTAACAATTGCCACATCAGCAATGGTTATAACCCGACTTTCACTTTTTCTTACTGATAATGAAGCAATGTCATCTAAACCTTTTAGCTTACCAACACTACGTACTAAAATGGACTCTACCCCTTTAGAAACACGTCCTGCTCCACCATTTTGATTGTTAGCTTGAAGGGTTTTAAATATATCATCAAGGGAAACACCTAAAAGTCTCATGGCATTTAAGTTAGGGACTACTTCATAAGTTTTTACTTTCCCACCTAAAGCATTAAGCTCTGCCACCCCTGAAACAGCACGAATCTTAGGGGTAATAATCCAATCTAAAAGACTCCGTTTTTCTGTTAAAGACAAACTTTCCGACTCAATGGTAAACATTAAAATGTCACTTAAAGGTGTAGATATAGGTGCTAATCCACCTTCAATATTAGAGGGCAACTCATCGATAATACTGCTAAGACGCTCCGTAACTTGCTGCCTAGCCCAATAGATATCCACACCCTCTTCAAAATCAATGGTAATGTCACAAAGACCATACTTAGAAATAGAACGCATAATGGTTTGTCCCGGTATGCCTACCATGTTCATTTCTACAGGAATAGTAATACGTGATTCTATCTCTGAAGGGGTCATTCCATTGGACTTCATAATTATCTTGACTTGTGTAGGAGAGATATCTGGAAAAGCATCAATGGGCAATTCTTTATAAGACTTAATCCCAAAGCCCAATACCACTAAAGCGAGAATAAGTATAAAAGCACGTTGAGAAAGTGCAAAGCTAATGAGTTTATTCATCATCACTCTCCATCAGCGACTTTAAGATGGCAACAGAAGTAGTAGCTATGGGCATTTTAAGTTTTGAATCATCTTCTAAATAATAGTAGTTTCCTACTTCCCCTAAAATCTTTACTTTTAAAGCCTCATAAGCATTCTCATCCTTTACAAATACCACATTATGACCCTCATGATTAATAACTGACTCTTTGGAAACCTTTAATGTCTTACTTTCCATACTTAAGATGGCATTATCTCGTAGTCCTGAAAGACAAAGCGCCTCCTTGGGAACTGAAAAACGTACTTTTTGTGTCTGATTAATGGGGTTTATGGTTGGCGCATGTAGTAATAGTTTACTTTTAAAAGTCTCTCCATTAAATTGAATCTGAACATTCTGCCCCTCTTTTAAATGTTTTGCTTGTTGAGCAA
Organism: uncultured Sulfurovum sp.; assembly: GCA_902727855.1. Lineage (GTDB taxonomy): Bacteria > Campylobacterota > Campylobacteria > Campylobacterales > Sulfurovaceae > Sulfurovum. Next base: position 1,697 of record CACVAS010000135.1, on the reverse strand, counting down.
GGATGTCTGTTTCAAGCCATAATGCTCCCTTTTTAAGAATAACAAACAGTATGTCAGAAGCTGTGGTACTCTTACCCAATTGAATATTCAGTTCAAGTAGCTTCCCACTCACCTCAGAATAGATAGGAATGGTTTGAGAAATTTGAAACTCATTTGCCAGTTTCTTTATCATTTTATCTGATGCACCATAACCTTTTAAGAGTGCCTTTGAAGCATTGACTTTACTTTTACGTGCTTTATAGTCAGCATTGGCTGTAATACACTCTTTTTTAGGAATGATTTCTTCACGACAAAGACGATTTTTCCGATTCAGCATTTGTTGATAATGTTTTAGTTCAATACTCTCTTCAATAAATTGTTGTTGAATCCCAATCCAATCCTTACCAGTAACCTCGGCTAAAAGTTGCCCTTTTTTAATGTTGTCATAGGATGCTACATATAACTTTTTAACTTGTGCTTCAAATGGTAAAGTAACGCTATAAAGGTTTTGAGGAGGGGTTACAACCTCAGCCATAAACTCACCTAAAGGTAAAAAGTTTGAACTTTTAGCTACTTTTACTTTTATCTGCCAATCTTGCTCTTGTTCTTGTGTTAAACTAATGGTACTTGCTTCCAACATTAATATACTCATAGAGAGTCCCACAAACAACTTTTTTATAAATAATTTTTTTATGAACAACTTTTTTGTCAATAACTTTTTCATGATTTTATCTCCTATATTTCGCTAATACTATAAAGCTGGAACAGTGTTGAATAGTATGCTTTTTGTTTTTCTAATAACTCTTGCTGTAAGGTATGTAATTTATGTTGGCTTAGCAAGTATTCAAGAACAGAACTCTCTGCATAGTCATAACTCTTTTTCATAAGAGGCAATATCTCATTAAGATAATAATTAATATCTTTCTCTTGTGCTTTTATACTTTTAAAGTCTCCATAAAGACGCGATTTTAGAACTTCTATCTGGTATTTTTTGTCGGTTAGCTGTTGTTCATTTTGTAAAGTCAAAGCAGAACTTTCATGCATAAGTGCAGCGCGTTCATGTTCTGACTTTTTACTTGAAAAATTTAAAGGTACAGAAATACCTACAGTATATATATCTGTCTCCAGCTCTTTGGTATAGCCCATGGAGACTTCTATGGATTCAATGTTTTTATTGTACCGACCTAAGCCAGTCTGGGTACTCTTAAGCCGTTTTTTATAAGCCTGTTGAGAAAGTCTAAACACCTCTGTTCCCAAAACTACCTCTTCAACGATAGGGTAAATGTCTTGACATGATAACAACTCACTCCCATCAAAATTAGTTAACGAAAGTACCTGCTGCTTAGAACTTTTTTCTTTACGTTTAGAGTTCTCTAAAGTAGTTTTTAATCTATTTTTTTCAAACTCTATTTGAAGTAACTCTGTTTTAGCTATTTCATCATGTTTAAAAGCCCTCTCCTTTTTACGATGTAACATTAAAAACGTTTCATAACTCTCTTCAGAATTTTCAACATACTTACGGTCTAAACAGTATTGATGATACAAATTCTTTAAATAGTTGTCTACATTTACTAAGTACTTCTTTTGTTCTATAAGATGGGCTTCATTGTTAAGTCTATTTTGTTTTTGCTCTAAAGCTTGAACATTTCCAAGTTTAAACTCTTTAGAAAGTGAAACCTCATGTTCATAGCCTGATATGCCCACACTGTTTGCTCTTG
>CACVAS010000134.1 GCA_902727855.1 uncultured Sulfurovum sp. | reverse complement strand
CGTGGTCGAAGAAACTTAGTTGCATAGAACTTTCCCTTGATAGATATTTGTTGCTCTTAATAGTTCTATTTTAGCTAAATATCGGTTTTAAATGCATTATTCGAGGTTAATCAGAGGATTCAATTAAGTGTGTTGAAGTTAATGTTGTAATATTTTTTTTTGATTGCTCATATAAATACTCAAGTAGTTTTTTTAAGCCATGAAACATATTTGCTGAATGAGTGAAAGATTTGTTTTCTAAATACCAGACAAATACGCGTTTTAGACCATATAGGCAGTTATTTGAAATATGCAAGGTATGAAAGTTGAATTGATATTGTCTCGATATGTCATTATGTGACCAAATATTATCATTTGGATCAAACTCTATACCGTTTTTTGTTTTAGCTTTATATAGAAAGAATCCTATTTTGTTTTCTTGAGCGGTTTTCATCTCTCTTCCTTGTCTGAATCATGTATATTATCATTATCCCATAAATCATTTCCCATATCACGAAGTACAGCATTAGCCTTTTTTTGAATATATCGTTTTGTATAGTTCTCTGCACTGTTTGAGGTTTCTGACCATCCCATCGCGTATGAGCGTATTTTCTTTTCTTCTTCCTCTGGTCTATGTTCTTTATCCATTTTTTCAGAGAAATTATCGTTCCATGAATGCCTGAGAATATGTGGGGATAGTTTTTTGAATGCACCAGGATAGGTCTCTTTCAATTTTGAGAAAACTTTGTTTACTGTGTCTAGGCTCATAGGTGCCCCAGTTTTGGAGGCTACAAATAAAAACTCGTGTTTTTTTGCTTGAGGCAAATGTCTTCTATGGTTGATGATATAATCTTTAGTGAGCCTAATTATTTTTTTAGGTATGGGAAGTTCACGTCCAAATGTTTTTATGAGAGGCTGATTAATTCTTGGGTCTTCTGAATCATCAGCTCGTCGTTCTAGAATAAAAGTTTCAGATTGAAAGTTTATATCAGAGATCTTTATACTTAGGAGTTCCCCTTTTCTTAATCCAAATTGATATAGCCATAAGATAAGTAATTCATTTCTTGTCTTGGTGAATTCATTTTTCCAAGGATTTGTAGGTGAGTCTCGGGTCACTGCCTCAAAGAGAAGGGAAGTTTCTTCTTCAGATAAACCTTTAGGTGCATTTATCCATGAATTTCCAGAAGGGCTTGGAATTCTAGATGTCATATTTGACTTAAGAAGATCTCTTGATTCCTTAAGCCTATTGAATGTCAAATCTTCTTCCTGCAACTTTGTCAAACTAATATTAGTTCTCCATACTAAAAAATCTCTGATCACCCTGATCCTATTAGCTGTTGTATCAGAAGAGACAGTACGGATTTGTTTTTTAGAATTGTTAGTTCTGAATTTTTCTAAAGAGGTTTGAGGGATGTTTTGTGGGAGAGGTTTTTTATGAATGTCAGTATGTATGTCTTCTAAAAAAAGTTTGCATAGATCACAAAGATTTTCAATTTCATGTAGATGTAGAATTTTCCCTTGAGCAATCCGTTCATCCAGATTGATACTTTCTTTACTATAGTGTTTCAAAAAAATATTGAGTAACATTAACTGACGTAGAACTTGTTCAATAGTGTTAGAAGCTTGAGCTTTTGATCTATACTGTGAGATTGAAAAAAGAGTAGCCCAATAATCTGGCATTCCTGTCTCAGTATCAATTAACATAGGGAGTCTCTCTCCATGAGAAAAGAGGATTCTTTTAATAAGGTATTCTGCCATACTTATTTCCATTTTTGTTGTTACACATTATAGCAAAAAATAGAAATAAGTAAAAAAAGTGTAAATAGCTGTTAAAGCCTTACTATATAATATATAGTGTATATTTATTTACATTATATATTTGTTATACGTTAAAATGGTATTTCATCTTCATTGATGTCAATTTCTGGGATGTTCGACGCTTGATTTTGCTGTGGTGCAGGCTGAGTTGGTGTTCCATAGCTAGGTGCTTTTTGTTGTGGTGCAGGTTGTGAGTATGTGTCATTTGCAGGTGCTGCATTGTATCCACTACTTTGTGCCTCATCTCTTCCACCTAACATTGTCATGTTTTCTACAGTGACTGAATGTTTTGAACGTTTACTACCATCTTGTGCTGTCCACTGATCAAGCTTTAATCTTCCATCTACTAAAACTTTACTACCTTTACGTAAGTACTGATTTGCAACTTCAGCAGTTCTGCCAAAAAATGTGATGTCCACAAAAAGGACTTCTTCTTTTTGTTCACCTGTTTGAGATTTAAATTTACGTGTTGTTGCGATGGCTGTATTACCAATGGCTGCACCACTTTGGGTATATTTAATCTCAATATCTCTAGTAAGGTTTCCTGCTAAAATTATTTTATTGTACATGTAAGGTTGCTCCTAACGTTTGTGCTTATGCTTCTTCCGATGCAGTTTCTGTTGTTGCTTCAGCTTCTACAGCTTTATTTGATGCTGCAACAAGTTTATTAAATTGAGCCATCTCTTTTGTATTTGAATATTTAACAGTTAAAAACTTAATGACATTTTCAGAAATTTTGAGATTTCTTTCAAGCTCAGTAATTACTGTTCCTTCTGATTTATAGAATAGAACGGTGTAGTAACCTCTGTCATTTTTTTGTACAGGATATGCAAGTTTTCTCATACCCATATCATCAGTACCTACTAATTCAGCACCTTCTCTTGCAAGAATGTCTTTTATCTTTGCAATCTCTCCAACTGTTTCTTCGTCTGTCAATGTAGGTTTAACTACAAACAGTGTTTCATAACAATTCATATTGTTTCCTTTTGGTTTTATAGCCCATTAAAAATGCGAACTTTTCTTTTAACTTCGGGAGGAAGACATAAAGCGACTAGTCGCTGATCCTACCGCCGAGGTATATCAATGATTCGTCCAAAAATGAGCAAGAATTTTGGAAGAGATATGTTACTATGTTGTGACTTAGTCGCACATTAAATAAAATTTAGAAATTTTTTTGTACTAAAGACTTGACATTAATCAATATTTTTGTAATATTTGATTATCTTAACTAATAAAAAAGGATTTAATTATGGAAAGAAGAAGTTTTTTAAAAATTACTGGAGCGTCTGCAGCAGCTGTAGCAGTAAGCCCATCACTAATAGCAGAGACATTGAAAGCAGATAATGGTGCTTTGTTTAAAGCGTATGAAAAAGTACAACTTAAAGATAAAGATGGTAATCCATTAAAAGCTGCATCACTTGTAAAAGAAGAAGCATACGTATTTAATTATCCACATGCAGCAACTCCTGCATTATTAGTTGACCTTGCAACCGCTACGAAAAAAGATGTTAAATTAAAAGCAGATGATGGCACTGAATATGTGTATGCCGGTGGACATGGTGCTAACGGTACCATTGTAGCTTACTCTGCTATTTGTCCTCACTCACTTACGCATCCACAGAAGTCTATGTCAATGTTTAATTATGTAGATGAAAAAGGTAAAACAATGTCTTACACCCAAGGTGGTGTTATGGTATGTACTTCACACCTTTCAGCATTTGAACCTAAAGAGGGTGGTAAAGTAGTTGGTGGTCCAGCAACACAAGGTATTCCTGCTATCGTACTCGAAATAGATAAAGATGATCACATTTGGGCAGTCGCTGTACTTGGTCCAGATAAATTTCAAGACTTCTTCTCTGCCTTTAAACAAGATCATAAAAAAGAGTATGGAAGACGTGGAGCTAAAAAACTGGTAAAAACAGAAGCTATGGTACAAGAACTTAAAAACTTTACAGCTGAACAAATTATCGCATAACTTCTTAAATAATGTGGAATATTTATTCCACATTATATCTATTATAACCTTCCCAAATTCACTAATTTTTCTTTTGTTTAGAATTGATACATATCAAAAAAAAATGATACTTTTTTTAAAATTCAGTGACAAAAAGCGAAGAATATGACATAATAGGATTACTTTATTTAATGTAAAGAGATTAACAATATTAAAACAGGAGAATAATATGGCTATGGACAGAAGAGACACTTTTAAATTAGCAGGTGTAGCAGCAGCGGCAGCAGCACTACCAACAATGACATTAGCAGAGGAAAAAGCAGCAGCTTCGAAAACAACTGGTAAATCAGTTGTAATCATTGGAGCAGGTTTTGGTGGATTGACAATGGCTAAGGCTTTAAGAAAGCTAGATAAAGATACACATGTAACTGTTATTGAAAAAAGATCAATGCATATGGCTTGTCCTTTATCAAACGGTTTACTTGGTGGTCTTGATGACATGAGCCTAAGTATGTTTGTTGGTGACTATGGTGAGCCAGCTATGAAGCACGGATACAATTTTGTAAACTCAGAAGTAACGGGCATAGACAGAAAAGCGAAAGAAGTACATACAACTACTGCTGGTGCAGTAGGTTATGATATTCTTGTATTATCTCCAGGTATTGCATATGACTACGAAAAGCAATTCCCAACATGGTCAAAAGAGAAAATTGCTCATGTAGCAGCAGCCTGTCCAGCAGCGCTTATGCCAGGTAATGAGCATGTTGCACTTAAAAAACAACTTGAAAATATGGATGATGGTAATGTTATTATTGTTCCTCCAGCAAGTGGTAAGTTCAGATGTCCTCCAGCACCATATGAAAGAACTGCAATGATTGCTAACTACCTCAAAAAAGAAGGTATTAAAGGTAAAGTAATTGTTTTAGATACTAGACCTGGTAAATTTGCAAAAGCAAAAGCATTTAAAGAATCATGGAGTGAAACATTTGCTGACTTTATTGAATACAGAGGTGAGAGTACAGTAACAGATGTTGATCCAGTAGCAAAAACAATTACATATGAAGATGCAGATGATAAGTCTCATACAGAAAAATATGAAGTATGTAGTTTTATGCCAATTAACAAATGTTCTCCTGTAATTGCAATGGCTGGTATTGAGCACAATGGTGCAGGATATGCAATGATGGACGGTTATAGCTTTAAATCTAAAACTGATTCAAGTGTATATGTTATTGGTGATGCGGTTACACATAAAATTCCACCATCAGGACAAACAGCAATCTGGGGTGCTCATAGAGCAGCTAAGCAAATTGTTGCACAACTTAATGGTAAAGTTGAAGATCCTAAAGGTGGATTACCAGCTAAAGCAGCAAACGTATGTTTCTCAATGGTAAATGGTGCTCCTGAAGAAGCAATTATGGTAACACACACGTTCTCAGCAGATGAGAGTGGTGTACTTAAAGGTGCAGGAAATGTACCTAAGCCAAAAGATGGAAACGGGAAGTTTAGATCAACGGGTACTGCTAAAGCTACTAGAGAGTGGTTTGCAGGTGTAATGAGAGAAATGTTCGCATAGTCTCAAATAAATAATGTTTATGATTATTTGCACTCATCTTTTGAAGATGGGTGCAGTTCTGGCACTAAATGACGATATCCTCCGTTGCTAAAGTGTAAGTGGGGCACATTTACTTGATGTAAATTCTCTTAGCCAAACTTCAAAGCCTAAGTACAACTAATCAAAAATATTTATCTATTTGTGAAATATCTATGTTAAAATTCATAATTCATAATTCCTAAAGGTAGCCCTGCAATTTTATCAGCATACTGTATAGCAATACTTCTTTTTGCGTATTGGGTGCTTTTTTTATAGCTAGTTCACTTGTAAGTAGGTGTTCATATATTTTAAGTAGCGAGGTAGACTTTACCTTAAGTGCTAGTTGTGCTTTTTGCTCTTCTATTTGTTTGGGAAGTTTATATCCTAATATAGCTGCAGAGTCTACATGCCCATTGAGTTTAATAAAGGCATGGAAGAGGAATATTTGATTAACAAAATATTGTGTTGCTCTGAGGATGGCAATTTCATCTTCTCCGATTTCTAATAATTTGGTAATGGTACTTGTTATAGACTTTTTGTTAAACAAATCAATTAGGAGTTGTTCCGTAGCTAGTGGTGCAGTTGAATATACCAATCTATCTATATCTTTTCCCGTGACATTCGTGCCAAGTATGGCTAACTTATCTAGCTCATTGGAACATAGTGACAAGTTGTTATTAAGTACTAGCATAAGATGTTGTAAAGCATAATGGTCTATGTCAAGTTTAATTTGTTGTGCTTTTTGTTGTAGCATGACTACACCATCACGTATATTAGGTTCAAAGAACCTAACCCATACACCACCTTTTTTATCTGTAAATGCTGCTTGCATCGATCTTGCATCTTTTGGCGCACCATTGTATCCATAGATAAAATAATTATCTTCATTTTTATTGGCTAGAGCAACAAGTATATCTAACTCTTTTTTTGGTATTTTTTTCTCATGTTTGACCACCACAAGGTTGGTACCTCCAAATAATGAAGTTTGAGACAAAAAGGCTTTAACTTGTTCAAAGTTCCATTCATCATGGTATAAACTTAACATACTCTCTTTGGCATCAAGTTTTTGAATATAATGATTGATATAGTAGTCTGTTAAATAATCATTCTCACCATAAAAAAGTACAGCCTTCGGAAATGTTTGTTTTAAGCGCTGGTCAAATTCTCTTTGGTACATTAGACTAAATCCACCTCTTCTTTGCTAAGCTTTTCAACAAACTCAGTCATAATAATAGCCTGAGGAATATTGACTTCAGATATTTTTACTTTTATTTTATCAAAAAGCATGACATTGTCTCCGTGTAAATTGACAGTAACCCCTTTGACATTACCTAAAAGTACAGCTTTTGCTGATTCACCAGCTTCAATCACTTCTGCCTCAAAAAGTTCACCTAAGTGTTGTTCTGCCCAACGTGTAAATTTTCTATCTCTAAAATCCCACTCACTTTTTGTGGCTTCTCGTTCCAACTCTGATACTCTGTCACATAACGGCTCTATATTGCGTAATAGATATCCTGCTTCTTCTTTGTCTTCACGAAGTTGTGTTTTAATGAGTCTATGTAGTATGAGGTCAGCATAACGACGGATAGGTGAAGTAAAGTGACTATAATATTCAAACCCTAGTCCAAAATGTCCAACGTTGTGTGCGGCGTAATTTGCTTGACGAAGTGATTTGATGACCATAGCATCTACCTCTGAGGCAAGATCCATCTTCTCTGCTTCATTTTGAATAGCTCTTATCAGTGAAGGGCTATCATCATATGATTCTACGTAAAGTCCAATAGCTGCTAGTTCAGTGAGTAGTTGTTCTATACGTGCGAGTTGAGGAGGTTCATGAATACGAAAAATACCTATGGCTTCTTTTTCACCTTCTCCTGTAAATCGTTTTGCTGAGGCTTGATTGGCAAGAAGCATACACTCTTCTATGAGTGAGTGTGAAGGTGTTCCTGTTTCAATTTGTGTGGCTTTAAGCAGGTGATCAGCATCTATACTGAGTTTTGTCTCCTCACTTCTAAAGTCAAATCCGTGCATGAGTCTCTCTTGACGTAATTTTTTTGTTATACCATATAGTGGTAAGAGATAGGTAAGTATTTCCTTCACTTTACCTGTCGCATCTATGCCGTTATTACTAATAATCTTATCTATATCATCATAGTTAAAACGGTGTTTTGAGTGAATAATAGCCTCAAAGAATGTCTCTTTTTTGGGTTTTAAAGTCATTGTATCTAACTCAATTTTAGCTACAAAAGCCAGTCTATCTACTTTGGGTTTGAGTGAACAGATATTTTCAGAGAGTTCTCGTGGTAACATAGGGAAAGATTTATGAGGTAGGTAGGTCGTAAAACCTCGTTTTTTTGCCTCTTTATCTATAGGGGTAAAGTAAGGTACATAGTGGCTTACATCTGCAATAGCTACATAGAGTGTATGTTTTTCCATATCAAAATAGATAGCATCATCAAAATCTTTTGCAGTCACTGGGTCAATGGTACAAAAATCCAAATGTGTAAGGTCCTCGCGATGAGGATGCTCTTTTTTTGTTACTGTTTGTTCAACGTCAAGTGCTTCTGTAACACACTCAGTTGGAAAAGCATCTTCACGGTGAAAAAGTGCCAGCGAAATTTTTTCATCAACCTTTGCGTCACCTAAGTGCCCAAAGACTTCTAAAACGTTGTCATCATCGATGTCTACTTTGAAAACTGTACCGATTTTAAATGCTTTTAAATCCATACCTTCCATCACAGCATGGGTTGGTTCTCCTGTACGGATATTGAGTATGTTAAAGTTACCTTGCTCATCACGATGTGTATAGGCAATGGTAAAGAGATGGGCTTTTGAAATGACTTGTATTACTTTTGCAGAAGCACGTCCTCGCCTAGCGATAATACGTTTAACTACGACACTATCACCATGTTTTGCATTGTCCATATGATCTGGTTCTATAAGTAAGTCACGTTGTTCTTTAAACTCTGATTCGACATATCCTTTACCATCTTTACCTACATAGAGTCTTCCTGCACGATAAAGAGAGTGTAGTTTCCATAATTTTGTACCATTTTCTTGTTCTTTCTCTTCTATAGCACCAGAGTGTTGCAGGGCTTGGAAAGCATTTTTATCCTCTTGCTCTATATCTGACGCTAAGCAGCCGTTGGTGAGTTGTATGGAAAATGAAGACAAAAATATTCCTTAATTTTATTGATATGATTATAGCACAATTGAGATGTTAGTATATTATAAACAAGGTAATGTAGGTACAGTACCTACATAGATAAATGCACAATACATGTTAAAAAGTATGCTTAGAAATCTGGGTAGTTAAATAGACTCATGTAAGAAATTATTCATATATTTAACATAGAGAGGAAGGACTCTATTTTTTAAATACATTCCCCAACATTCCTTTAATAGCACTTTGTAAATCTGCAGGATAGATGACAAATTTAGAGTTATTACTTTTAGAGATTTGCTCAAGAGAATTGATGTACCTGTCTCCCAGTAAAAACATAGCTGGGAGTTCTTTGTCTTGTATATTATCACTAATCATCTTGATGGCTTCTGCTGAAGCATTTGCTAGTACTATTTGTGCTTTGGCTTCACGTTCCGCAGCAGCCAGTTTACCATCTGCTTCTAAAATGGCAGCATTCTTGTTACCTTCTGCGGTGGTTTCTATGGCTCTTCTTTCTCTTTCTGCTGCTGCTTGTCTTTCCATAGAGTCTTGCATAGAAGCAGAGGGTGAAATGTCTTGTATCTCGACAGATTTTACGGTGACTCCCCAGTCGGCTACATCATCTACTATCTGGTCTTTGAGTCTAGTCTTGATGATTTCACGGTTGGAAAGGGCTTCATCTAATGACATCTCTCCCAATATAGAACGCAGGGTTGTCATGACCAGTTGTTGAATAGCAAGTTTAAAGTCTTCTATACCATAGAGCGCATCTCTAGGGTTTGTGACACGTATGAAGGTGACAGCATTGGTTAAAATCACTGCATTATCCCTGGTAATCACTTCTTGCTGGGGAATATCTAAGATGATATCTCTTGTGGTGATTTTTTGACGGACTGATTCAATGTAAGGAATAATAACATTGAGTCCAGGGTTAAGTGTACGTGAAAACTTTCCTAGTCTCTCGACTACCCACTCTTCACCTTGAGGCACAATATTAATGCCTTTATAGAGAGTGACAATTAGAGCAAAAACAATGACAATAACGATATTTAATACTTCTACTTCCATGGTATTTCCTTATAGTTTTACAGGTTCAACTTCTATGAGTTGCCCATTAATTTGAACGATTTGTACGCGGGTATCTTTGTCTATATCTACTTTAGAGGTGGCATGCCATGAAGTATTGCCAAGTACGGGTGTGTCAAAGGTGACTTTCCCTCGACTGTGCGGTTGTATGTCTTCAATAACGACACCTAATGTATCGAGCCTGTAGTTGGACTGTCCACTCTCTGTAATGGGGTCTTCTCTAAACCACTTAAACCAAGCCATAATAGAAAGTATGGAAAGGAGTACCCAAATAGTAAGTTCAAGGGTAAATGAGAGGTCTATCAAAGAGTCTATAAGTCCCACAATAATAGCAGCAACTCCAAGTCCAAGCATAAAGAATGTACCTATGCTCATTTCGATGATTAAGAGTGAAATACCTAGTATAATCCAATGCCACCATAAAACAGTTTCATTTAAAAATGTAATCATGTTCATCCTTGTAATTAATTATAACATAAAAGGTTAATGGTGATAAAAATTTAGTTAATAAGCTAGATTTAGTTATAATCGCGAAATTATAAAAATACTCAAGGATAATACATGTCAACTTTAAATGTATATTATGACAAAGATTGTGATTTAAATATCATTAAATCTAAAACAGTAGCAATGATCGGTTTCGGTTCACAAGGACATGCACACGCAGAAAACTTAAGAGATTCAGGTGTTAATGTTGTTGTTGGTCTTAGAAAAAATGGTTCTTCATGGGCTAAAGCTGAAGCTAAAGGTTTTGAAACACTTACCGTAGCAGAAGCATCTGCTAAAGCTGATGTGATTATGATTCTTCTTCCAGATGAAAATCAAAAAGAAATTTATGAAGCTGAAATTGAGCCAAATCTTAAAGAGGGTGCTACTATCGCCTTTGGACATGGTTTTAATATTCACTATGGAAGAGTTGCTCCAAGAGCAGACATTAATGTTACAATGATCGCACCTAAAGCTCCAGGTCATACTGTACGTTCTGAGTTTGTAAGAGGTGGGGGTATTCCCGATCTTATTGCTGTGGGTCAAAACCCAAGTGGCACAACTAAAGAGTTGGCTCTTTCTTATGCGTCAGCTATCGGTGGTGGTAGAACAGCTATTATTGAAACAACTTTCAAAGATGAAACTGAAACAGATTTATTTGGAGAGCAAGCAGTACTTTGTGGTGGTGCAGCATCTTTAGTTCAAGCTGGATTTGAAACATTAACAGAAGCTGGGTATGCTCCTGAGCTTGCATACTTTGAATGTCTTCACGAACTTAAGTTAATTGTTGACCTTATGTTTGAAGGTGGAATCGCTGACATGAGATACTCTATCTCTAACACAGCTGAGTATGGTGATTATGTTTCTGGAAAAAGAGTCATTAATGCTGAATCAAAAGCAGCAATGAAAGACATCTTAACAGAAATTCAAGATGGTAGATTTGCTAAAGATTTCATCTTAGAAGGTCAAGCTGGTTACCCTAGAATGAATGCTGAAAGAGCAAATGACAAAGAGAAACTTATTACTAAAACTGGTAACTCTCTTCGTGAGATGATGCCATGGATTTCTGCAGGTAAAATTGTAAACCAAGACGAAAACTAATCTTTTTGTCGATTTGTACTCATCTTTGAATGATGAGTGTACCCCTCTTATGCTTTAGCAACAGGGGTATCGAAATTTAGTTTCAGACACTCAGCTACAGTAGTAGCCTTCTTTACTCAAACATTCAAATCTAAGAACAACTCAACAAAAATCTTAACTTTCTTATTTATTTTATAATTCAAATGATTAATATCATTTTTGCTATTTTAAAAGGAGTGTATATGAGAGGTATTGTAATAGCTATTATTATAGGGTTAATATTTTTTGGATTAACATCATTGGGGTTTTCCACCCAACATGCAGTACTTATAGGATTGGTTGCATTTTTAGTGACTTTGTGGACCAATGAAGCCATGCCTTTGGGTGCTGTGTCTATACTGCCCATACTTCTTTTTCCCAGTTTTGGTATATTAGACACATCAGAAGTAACATCGAACTACTCTAAGTCTATTATTTTTTTATTTTTGGGTGGGTTTATGTTGGCAATAGCCATAGAAAAAATAGGGTTACATAAATACTTTTCTTCTAAACTTTTGAGTTTTTTCCCTAAAACTTCCAGAGGGATTATCTATGCACTTGCTATTACCTCTGCATTGTTAAGTTCTATACTTTCCAATACAACGATTACATTAATGCTCATGCCTATTGCCTTATTTTTAAGTGATAACATTAAATTAAAGGTACGATTTTTGTTGGCTACAGCTTATGGTGCTTCTACAGGTGGTATATTAACGCCCATTGGAACGGCACCAAACCTTATATTATTAGGATTTTTAGAGGAACATAATCTACCAGTGTTGGCATTTGGTGAATGGATGATACTGATGTTTCCTGTGGTTGGTATAATGCTTTTAATCATACCATATTTACTCTCTCTAGGTGTACAAGATGAATGTGTTGAAGATATAAACCATGATACCAAAAAGCTCACAAGTTCTCAAAAAAGATTGTCAATCATACTTTCTACTCTTGCAGTCGTTTTAGTGGCCAATACTTTTGCTAAACAAGCTTTAGGTGTTGCACTAGATGAAAAACTTGTATTGTTAGGGTTTGGACTACTTATGTTTTTACCACATATTGGTTTTTTAGAGTGGGAAGATACACGGAGCATACCTTATGAAATCATTTTCTTATTCGGGGCAGGATTTAGTATAGCTGCTGCATTTTCTTCTACGGGACTAGCAGCTGACATTGCTGGAAAGTTAGGCTTTATTGCAAGTTTACCATTGTTCTGGATGTTTGTTGTTGTGGCTCTGTTTGTGACTTTTTCCACGGAAGTCACTTCCAATACAGCACTTACTTCTATAGCCATTCCTATTTTCTATGAGTTTGCAAAGACTATGCCAGAAGCAGAGGGGGCAATGCTCCTTATGGTTGCTACAGTAGCTGCCTCATATGCATTTATGCTTCCTATTGCCACACCACCCAATGCTATTGTGATGTCCTCACGAGTCATACATATAAAAGAGATGGCAACCGTAGGATTAAAGTTGAATTTTATTGGCGTATTTGTTGTGTCAATGGTAGCTTATTTTGCTTGGGGGTTGATGTTATAGGTATGCAGTGACTCTTTGAGTGGTGGTTTTAGGATAGAAATTTATTCTAGACCATAAAATATTATGTACTCAAATACATTGAAGAACATAGTTGTCTAGGTAATTCTAAAATATGACTATATTTGTTTTATAATATACCCCATTTTTACTTGAGTATGAATTATATTATTTGGTAATTTCCTTCTTAATTCGGAGATTAGTTGTCTCAATGGATAATTTTCTCTAATTTCACCTTCCCAAACATAATCATAAATTCTTTCAAAAGTTACATAGTTGTTTATATTTTCTATCATAAGAGTACAAAATCTTTTTTCTTTATATCTTAAAGTAAGAGCTTGTTGTTGATAAATAAACTCTTCAGTATTTAAGTTATAGTCAAGTTCTTTGTTTAATGTAATAATATTTTTTGTAGACATTTTTAAGAGCTTATTAATTCGTATATCTAGTTCTTTTAAATGAAAAGGTTTTTTAATATATTCGTTGCATCCATTTTTAAAGGCTACAGATAAATTTTCTATTTCTAGTGAAGCCGTAATGATAATAATAGGTGTATCAAGTTCTGTTTTTCTAATATATTGAAGTATATCTAAGCCTGAAATTTCGGGAATATTGATGTCAATAATATATAGATTAAAAGTTTTATTATCTATCATATTTATGGCATCTAGACCATTTGTAACTCCAATACTTTTAAACTTTTTAATATTAAAAAACTCTGTAAGCGCCTGATTTAGTTGAATATCGTCTTCTATAATTAGTACTTTCATAATATTAAAGTATAGTATAAAATTATTTAGGTGACATTAAAGCTCAAAAGTGTATGTAAATATGTTAATATTTTTTTCTGAATGAACAGTATAATGAATATTATTTTTTTCACAAATATTTTTTACCATATGTAGACCTAATCCTAAACTTCGTTTTTCGTTATTGTTTTCAGTATAGTTTTTATCAAAAATTTTAGAAGGTTTTTTAATATTCTTACCTTGAGAAATAAATTTCAAAATGATGTTTGTAGGTGTTTTATATATTAAAATCTTAATAATACTTTTATGGCTACTGTATTTGATAGCGTTAGTTATATTGTTATCTATAAGTCTTTCAAGTTCAGTATCATTAATAACAATCATAATATTTTCTTCTAGATGTGACTCGATATATTTATAATTGCTTTTTAGGATACTCTGAAAAAATTCCATCCTCTCTTCCATGAAATATGCAAGATTTATTTTCATAGGTTTATATTCTATAGTGTCATGTGAAATAAGATATGAGAGGTCTTCATAGGCATTATTGAGCATTGAAATGGATGAGTTTATTTGTTCTAAATTGTAAGATATATTCTCTTTAGTCTTTATTTCAATGAGGGATGTATTTGCAAGGATAACTGCAAGAGGAGATCTTATTTGATGTACCATATCTGCTATAAATTGTTTATTCTCATTCAGAAGTTTTTGATTCGTTTCTAAGAGAAGACCAATTTGTTTATTTTGAGTATGATTTTTAAAGATGATAACTACCTGCGCAATAAAAAATAATATAGGTAAGACAGATACAACGATGGATTGGAAGGTATATTGAAGTAAGAGAGAAAAAAATAGAGGAATAATTATGATAATGAGGTAGAGTAGGGCAAGTCTATAGTCAGCAGACAACGAATTGACAGCGCTTGCGGAGTATCCTAGTAATGATGCAGTTATAAAAAGTTGATAATAATCATTAAGATAATGTATAAATATAAAACCTAAAGAAGAAAATATTGTAGCAGTAATAACTGCCAATAGTACAAACAGTTTACACCATATCACTTGGTCATATTTATTTATGTTTATTCTAAATAAATAAGCATAATAGAACCTAATGCTTAAGACGATTATTAATATACTTACCCAAATTAAAATAATGTAACCAGTTTGAATGTATAAGATTATTGTTAGAAAAATTATAAATGGTATAGCAGAGAGTAGACTTTTTTCTGACAATGAGTAAAGTGTTTCTACAATAGTGTTGGTCACAATATTCCTTTTTATCAATTATAAATAGCTATTCAATTAAATTATACTAAAAAGTATATCGAACTTTAGAATATTACACAAATATTACACAAAGCAAGTAATCTTTATATTGTAGTTTATAAAAATAGGAGAAACTGTATGAAAAAATATACTGTTTTAATTATGTTGATTGG
>CACVAS010000133.1 GCA_902727855.1 uncultured Sulfurovum sp. | reverse complement strand
CGCATGCCAACCAAAGACAAATAGTCTCCCTTGCAGGACTTGATCCAGTGATGAGGGAATCAGGAACTTCAATTAAAGGGCAAACACGTATATCTAAAGCAGGTAACAGACTTTATCGAGGTACACTGTTTATGGCTGCTATGGCTTCAACCAAACATAATGCCAAGATGAAAGCATTTTATGAAAGACTCAAAGCCAATGGTAAACATACTACACAGGCACAAACTGCAGTAATAAGAAAGCTTATTATTGTGGCTCACTCTTTATATAAAAGTGGTGAATCCTATGATACAGAACTTTATAAAATAAGTACAGGGATACAATCAGAATAGACACTTAAACTATTTTAGTAAAGACTGGTATTATTGTTATGTTCTTTAGGGTTTTTTAAGGTGGTAACTGACCCCTATGCCTAAGTTCACTCAGGTTTACTAATCATATATAAAAAATTATTGTGGGAAAGAAAGAGGAAAGGTTATGTGCCAAGTACTTGATATGGGAAGAATCAAACTCTTTCATATTCCTCAAAGAACATCAAAGAGTTTGACTATAAAACTCCATACAGCACCCTATCTACAAATAAATTCATCATTTAACATTATTGCTCCTTGTATTTAATTATACTATTAACCTCTTATTTACTATCTATATATTTTAGCTATTTTACCATTTTATATGCAACTGTTACCTTAGAGCTTTTATTTACCGTACAATCAGTAAAAACATATCGATTATAATACAAACTCCTTTCTTTATTAATCTCGACAGAGTCTGTATCAATAATGCTAGGGTTTAAAAATGGTCTATTGACACCATATATCTCTTCTTGTATTACATACTGTCTCTTTAATGCAGTAATTGGGAAAAAAAACAAATCTTTCTCTGTAGGATAATCCCATATATTTACAGGCAAAGTTAATGAAACTAAAAATTCAATTTCTGTACCTATCGCAAACTCTCCAATATTACAAACAATTCTAATTCCTTTCGCAGCATCAGATTC
Source organism: uncultured Sulfurovum sp. (assembly GCA_902727855.1). GTDB lineage: Bacteria > Campylobacterota > Campylobacteria > Campylobacterales > Sulfurovaceae > Sulfurovum. The sequence continues at coordinate 1,996 of CACVAS010000133.1, read as the reverse complement.
ATAGTCGCTAGTAATTGTAATACTAAGGGCATCATTTAAAGATTGCTTACCGTTAATTTTATATGCTACATTCAATACATTATCTCTAAATCTATCTGCTTGATCATTTTGTGCATCTGGATCTAGTTCAACAAGAAGATCTGCTAAAAACTCTTCAGTTGCATACTTTGAACCCTTTAAGAACCCATTGCTAAATTCAAATTCACAATTTCTAGTATTATCAACCACTTTTATTATTCGTTTAAAATCAACGATTGCCTTTTTATCCCCATCTACATTAGAATTCTTTAAATATGTTTTTCTAGAATTTAGCTTCATATCTATATAAGGTCTTTTTCTAAAACCTTCAGAATCATATTCTGGTTCGTTCTTATATATCAAATAAATAGTCCTTAATTCATGTTTAGTAATATCTTTCATATAAATATTCTGAGATAATACCCGATATTCATCCTCCCACTCGTCTGGGATTAGCATTTCAGAATTATTATGACGACTTTTATTTATTTCTTCATTTATCCATTCAAGTATATTTTTATATTCTAGAGAATTTTTCGTTAAATTTTGTACAGCTCCGACATGTCCACCATTCATGTATTTTGTGCTACTATTATTATCTACATCTCTTACAGGAAAGGAACCAAACCGCTCCTTATCACTTTCTACTACTTCATCATCTGATATTATAAAAAATACACATTGAGGGATATTATCTTCTTGATTACTATTAAGCGAAACACAACTTTGAAAAGTATTAACTATAGTTAATAGTTCTTTACTATCAACAGATAATGCCTCTGTATGAGAGCTTGGAAAGAGAAAAAAAAGTTTTGTTGCTAAAGAAGCAATATTTGAACCTCCCAAAGGTGTTCCACATAAAGCAACAGTAGATAGTTGTTTATAGACACTGGGATATTTCTTACTTAAAGACCATAATGCAGAAGCAATAACTACCCCACCCATACTATGCCCAAACAATTTTATTTCATCATAGCTGTCTGTCTTAATTTTATCCCTAATTAAAGTTGACAATGTGTTACCTAATCGATTAAAATTTGCAAAAACTTTTGCTTTTCCATACAGTGACTTTATTTTATTTTTTAGTCCAGCAGTTTTTTCAGTGTTATATGTGAAAAATACAAGTTCAGTATCAGTATCCTGATATTCAGCTTCCAGCAGTTCTCGTGTAGAGCCCCACCAATTCTCATCACTTGCTCCAAGACCATGTACAAATATTACTAAGCGACTCATCGTTTCTATTCTCCTCTTCCTTAATCACCCATCTAACAATTACGCTACTATTATGAGCATTCCCTTTGGCAATATATAATGCAATCATAAGTTTCCATCTTTAAAGCTAATCTAACCATCAAGCTGTTGCTTTAGTAATTTCAACCATTTGTATGAAAATAGTTATAGGTAACATTCTTATCTTCTATTCAGCAATCGGTATTACAAACCATGCTAACTTTCATCACCTACAATATAAGTTTTTACTTTCTACGCATCAGGAATATTAATTTTATTAAGTAATCATCGTGCGATTACATTCGATTATGATTTATTTCATTAAATATAATATACCATACTCTAGGCTACTTATTGCCTTAAGCAAAAGCAAAAGCAAAAGCAAAAAACTATGACTACCTCAACGAATAAAGGTGACAGGCTACATTAAAATCATCAACCTACCCCACCAAAGCCAAAACATTCTTCTGCACATTCACTAGTACCTCATAAGGTACTTCATATATATAGGCTATCTCTCTAGCTACATAGTCCAAGTTTTTAATTTGGTCTGAGAGTACTTTAGGGGTCAGTTACCACCTTAAAAAACCCTAAAGAACATAACAATAATACCAAAATATAGGGGTCAGTCGCCACCTTAAAAATACATAATAATGATACCAAATGTAACAAATAATTAGCTAGTCTAATCCATAATTTTTTCCTTAGACATACTTACTTTCTTAACATACTGTGTGTCATTTTTATA
>CACVAS010000132.1 GCA_902727855.1 uncultured Sulfurovum sp. | reverse complement strand
AATTGTTTTATCTCTATATATAATTTATCATCAACCCCTGTTATTTTTTTTAGTTCCTGTTCAATTACATCGACTACTTCTCTATATTTCTCTGTATTCCTATCATCTAATTGTTTATCGGATACAAAATTTTGAAATTCCAAGGCTCTTTGAGCAAATTTTAATTCTAAATTATCTAATTTTTCTTCCACTTTACATCTTTTTGTCCAAAAAAAATTGCTACCTATTGTTCCCAACCAGGGTTTAACCAAGTTAGAAAAGCAGTATCAGTTAACCAGTCATCTATGCTATCAACGCTTTTTTTAGTAAAACCTTTATCATAACGCATAATTATGACTAGACTATCTTCCCATTCATTAGAACTAATACTTTTACTCAAACCTGGCACAATTTCTCCATTAATATTAGCAATAGCTAAACAATCTAAAAAATGATTTTCTTGCCAGTTGTCTTCTCTATTGAGGTAAGGGTATGGAGCTTGAGCAAGGCGCTGTTGGTTATTAACAACAGAAGTAAGAAAGCTTTCATCTCTTCGTTGAATAAAACCATGAGTTAGCCAAAGATTACGGATTGATATGGGTAACTTACCTACGTTGCGCTCAAAATGTTTTAGGTCTTTTTCCGTAGCAGGTAAACCAGCTGCCATAAACCCATGTAATGGAATATCTGTATAATTCTCTAGCCACTCTTTTAGATGATAAACCAATACATAACCTACCTTAGTCAAGGCTATTCTAGCTTCTACTATAGCATAACTTAGGTAGTCTAAAAACCTTGGTATTGTATTATCTACTATTTTCCAAATATTTTGAACTGTCGTTGAGCATGGATTTTTGACTAGTTGTATCCAAGAAGAAGGTACTTTATCTTGAAAGTCGTGAGATTCAATATCAATCCATTCTTCTATCCACCCTATATTATTTTGGGCATATTGATCCCAAAGTTTTTCTGTATTCATCCCAATAAATTATAACTAACAAGAATAAAATTAACGTCTCCATCCTGGATTCAACCATGTAAGTGAACTTGTATCAGTTAATAAATCATCCAGTCGTACATGTAAACTTTCTGAACATCCTTTACCGTACTTCATAACATCAACAAGTTCATCCTTCCATTCTTTGGTATTCATTTCTTTAGAAATTCCGGACATAATTTCACTGTTGATATTACTTATTGCCAAGCAATCTATCGAATGTCCTTTTTTCCATCTGTTTTCCCTATTAAAATATGGATAAGGAGCAGAAACCATAACTTGTTGTTCTTCGATAATAGAGGTCAAAAATGAATCATCTCTAAAACTAATAAAACCATGAGTTAACCAAAGATTGCGTAATGGTAATGGTAGCTTTCCTAAATTATTTTCAAAATGTACAATTGTTTTTTCTTTAGTTGGTAAACCCGTAATCATAAAACCATCTATCACACCATCAGTACCTAAATCTTCCCATTCTTTTAGATGATAAACTAATATATATCCAGCCCTACTCATAGCTATTTTAGCATCTAAAATAGCATAACATAAATAATCCAGAAAACGAGGTAGTTCATCATTTGTTTTTTTCCATATCTCCTTAAGATTAGTTGGTGTAGGATTGTTTACAAGATTAATCCAATCTAAAGGAAGTTCCTTTGGGAGGGGATTTTCTACATTAACCCAATTTTTAATCCATCTCTTATTATTTGCAGCATATTGCTGCCATACATCTGTATTCATTATATTTATCTTTTACTGAGAGTTTGAAAGTAGATTAGCTCTCAATGAGAATAAGAAATCCTCTATTTTATCTTTTTCTACAATTTCTGTATATACTTGACTCGTTTCTAAACGATCTTGATCATTAGTTTCTAATAATAATATGTCTAAAATACTATTAATAATCTTTTCTATCTTTTCTAGTGTCATTTGTTTTATCTGTTGAGGAGTAGCATTAGCAAATTGATCACCTATAGGAGCTAATCCAGAGGCACGCTGAAGTAGTGTATATGGTCCTTGCTGATCTTCACATGATACACATTGTTTATCTTCTGTAACAGCACCTTTCTTAGGACTATTGCCTTCAGATATAACATTCTTAGCCCATTTATCCATTATAAATACATTATAAGTATTAAATGTATTCTCTATTGTATCTCTGAATACTGTAGCTGAAATGATATTATGAGGTCGCCTTTCTCCTACATCAGTATTACAAGCAGGACAAAGATTATCCTTACTTGTTTTAATTATGTCTGTACTAAAAGTTTCTCCACTTGCTACATGTTTAAAACGTACTTCCGTTCGTTTAGGAGGACGCTTAATTTCTTCTACAAAAAGTTTAGCACCATGCCTAATTGCAGCTTCTCTACAAATCGAAATTAAAAATTCTTTTTGAGGATGTTGAGTATTAATATGGCCTTCTATTTCTGTTATAAGAGGTTGTAATGATGCTCCGACACCTGTATAAGTAGCTAACCCATATACAGTAGGGTTGATATTACCATCCAACTGTATTTGATCTGTTGATTTACTTAGAATAACTTTTGATACACCTGTTTGTTCTGCTACTTCCTTAGCAGCTAATTCTAAAGATGTTACCTTATTAAAAGGTTGTTTTTGCATAACGGGAAGCGTTAGTAGTCCTGTCTTCTCATTTAACTTAGCATCTTTATGTTCTTTTAATAACTTTTTAGTAATCTGTTCAGGAGTTCCAGACTCTTTATACAATACTGTGCCATCTGGTGTATTTGCTATTTCCTCTTTTAATTCATCAGATAAAGTAGAAGTCTTAACAGGTTTAGGCTCTTTTAATGATTTAGGGCGGGTTAATCCTTCAATGTCCTTTTTCTCCTCTTCATCTCCTTTTTCATCCTTCTTGGAACCCTTATCAGAATCAGCCCCTTCGCCTTTCTTCTTATCCGCCTTCTCTTGCTCTTTCTTCTCCTTCCGTTCCTTTCTCCGCCCTTTCTTATCCTTAAACCAAGCCCCAGCCTTCTCAATAAAGCCATCAATAGCGCCAGTGATTCGACCCGTAATCTTCTTAAAAATCTTTTTGACCTTGTCAGCCA
>CACVAS010000131.1 GCA_902727855.1 uncultured Sulfurovum sp. | reverse complement strand
AAATCTCCTTCTAAAATTCATTAGAAAAAGACTCTAACAGATTTACTCTGTTTCTTTGGCTTCTTGGTTGTAAAAACTACTCTTTTAGCAGTCTTTTCTACTGCCTATTTTAGCACCGCGGGTGACAACAGGTAAAAATCAAGCGTTAAAGGCTTATGATAATCCTTTATGGGGTATAAGTCTTGAAACTAAAGAGAGACTTCAAAAGCCTTTTGGCAAAGATCTTAAGTTTGGTATTGTAATCACTCTCAAGGAGATAAATAGAATTAATAGAATAGATGACTTTATTCACAATGCCAACCTTAAAGGTTGGCTTGTCAATCAAATTGATGTGGATTCAAGAGTTGAGATCTTCAATAAAGCAGAAGAAGAAATTGTATTTGAATAATTGTTGGCACATCACTTAGATAGGAGTAACGGTTGTAGCTTTGACTATCATGTGGGTCTTGTATAAGGGTGTCTGCACTTAAGAACCTACCTATATCAGAGTCATACACCCTTGCGTTCATATGCACTAACCCACTAAGTTCTGCTATCTGTTCATGTCCTGTAAAGGCTCTGGTGGTTTCTATGGTGGTGTTTGTTAAGCTATTGTTGTTTGTCCCATAGTCCATTGCCCGTATCTTCCCAAAAGGCTCATAGCTTCTTCGTTCTACTACTGTTCCACTGTCATTGGTAATACTGGTGATACTCCCTAGGTTATCGGTATGGAAGTAACGGTTATAGCTTGCTACATTATAGCCCTCATGGTTAGGGGCATAGTAGGTACTTTTTACCTCTGTATGTGTACCTATGGTTTTACCACCTAGCATAATGTAGGCTATCTGTTTTCTGCTATAGCCCTCTACTTGTTCTTCGTAGTGTTTACCCACATAGTAGGTTTTTTTACTCCCAACTCTTTTTAAGTAACGTTGTTTCCCTGCACCATAGAAGAAGTGTACGCTCTGGTTACTGCTTGCACCACTTTTTCTCATGGTGGCGGGGAGGTTGAGTGGGTTGTAGGTGATGCTGTCACCGTTACGGCTTGTCATGTTTCCTGTGCTGTCGTAATTTGAAAAGAATAAATAAAGTTGATAACAAAAATTTTGGTATTGTTGTATGCTTTGCAAGGTTTGAAGCAGAACAAGGTAATCATGTAGGTGATTTTTGTTTTGTTCTGTTTCGTAGGTCATATTGAATTACTTTTCAAAGTCCATATCAATTATCCAAAAATCATCTTTTAGTAAAATTCCATCTTTATCCTCAAATGAATATAAATGTAATTGATAAATTTCTTCCATGCCTTTTAATTCTCTTGTTTTTACAAAAATAGAATCCATATCTTCATCATAATGTATAACTGGAAGTCTTGAATAAAGTTCTGTTTCTTCGATTTTTTTTGCTTTTATATCAACTAAAATCATTTTATCATCTGTTGTGGTACACAATAATTGTTTTGTTTTTCTTCTATATATATGTAAAGTACTACATATTTCTGAAAGATCTTCAAGAAGTTCTTTTTTCTCAGTTTTTATATCATATAACCAATATTTAATATATCCCTTACTACCATTTTTACGTACCCATTTTTCTTCAATTGCAAAAATAAACTTATCATCATCTATTATTGCCAAATCGTAAGGTGAGAAATTATCTGAAATAAATCTCTTTTTATTAAAATCTAAATCATAAAGTGATAATTTTAATGTTTTATTTTCATATGTATCACCGAGAATAAGTTTATGCTTTTTAAAGTATCCATGTAAGTCTACATCTGACTTATGTTTTATGATTTTTTTTTCTTTTTTACTAAATAATCTTATACCATTTTTATTGTAATCCAATAATATAAGATTATTATCTATTAAATGTATGGGTCTAAAATACCCATCTCTTTCTTTAAAAACATAAATAATATCTTCTTTGCCTGTAGAAAAATTCATTTCAGACAGATATCTTTTTCCTTTTTTTAAATAAAGTACATCATATGTTCTATCTAAAACTTCCATATCTTTATCCCCTTTACACCCAACCAGTAGTATTGAAAATACTAAAAACATTTTAAACATAATTATCCTTTTTTTATAATTTACCATGAATATAGTCTGCATAGTCTTGACAATTATGCTTAAATAAATGGTAGTCATTGGGAGTATATCCACTAGGATTATTTATAAATAAATTAAAATTATTTGTATTGTAAGTTGTATTACTAAAAATATAATCTGCAGGGTTTTCTCCGTTAAATGTACCTGTTGAGCTATACCCAATATCATATAGATTATTACCTTCTTTATAAAATATATGCTCATGATTTATCTCTGAATTAAGACGGTCATCAGCTTGTGATTGTTGTATCCACTTTGTATATTTTAATGCAGATAAAGTTCTTTTTCCATATATTACATCTCCATCTTTCATACTAGCACTCAATGTGGCTCTGTCTTTAAAAGTTCGAGTATACGCTCCTCTAACCAAATCATTAAACAACATAATAAAAGCCCCACCCATGGCACCATTGGCAAACTTGCCACCGCCTATAGCAGAGGCTGTACCTCCTGCTATGGCTGCTATGGCTGCTATGGTGGTTTTGACTGCTATGTGGGCTTGACTAAAGTTTTTTGCCACATATCCTCCTAAAATTGAACCTGCTAAACCAGAGAGGAATGAACCTTTAGCCGTACCATATTGGAGTTTTGCAATAGCCATTCTACTTAAACCATGCAGGGTGGCTTTGGCGACACTACCGTAACTTCTCACTTTTGCAAATACCCCTGTACCATGTCCTATCATGTTTGCCGCTCCGGCACTCAATGGCCCAAAGAGAGCACCTTTCATCGCCCCACTAAAGGAGCGTGTGAGTATGGCTCCTGAGGCGGCTCCTGCTAGAGCCCCTGTAACCATAGCTGTAGAGAGAGCCCCTTTTACCATACCTAAGTATTGTGTTAAAAGTTGTGGTGCATAAACAGCTATCACGATAATGCCCTGAAAATCCTAAACAACTTACAGTACAGATTTATTTCCACCTCTTGTAGAGCCTAAATTATGCCGTTTTTTGTATAAAATCAAGATAAACATTCATCGGTTTTTTGTAGTCTAGTGA
>CACVAS010000130.1 GCA_902727855.1 uncultured Sulfurovum sp. | reverse complement strand
TTTTTACTTAATCTAAACTTAGCTTAAAAGTTTGTAAATTCTTTTGGATTAAAAACGCCCTACAAAGCCCTTAAAATTGGACTTTACACCTTTAATAACATGTGAAAGCTCCAAAGCTTGTTCATCTATAATTGTCACTATCTTGTACTTTCCTTTTCGCCATTTTGTTGGTGTGACTAAGCGTTCTTGTATATTTTCAGTAATTATTTTTATGCTCTTCTTTGTTAAGCGACCTTTGTTTGAATTCAACTTTTGACCATGTGTAAGTATAGATATAATCTCTCTGTCCACCACCATTTGACGAAAGACTTCAACCATATCAAAAACCAAGGTAGGTTTATTAGCTTGTGAAGAGTGTAAAAAAGAATGATATAAATTAACACCAGTCTTTAATAAAGCAGACTGAACTCTATGATAAATAAAAGCATAACCATAATTAAGCGATTGATTAATAGCATCAGGAGCATTTAAAGTCTCTCGCTTAAACTCTTTTTCACTGATAATCAATCCAAAACATTTCCAATAAAGTACTGACAAAGAACCCTCATATCCCATAAGACTAGGAACATCTTTTGCTTCTTTGAGCTTTTTACTTATTCCTTCCATTTGTTCAATACACCGTTCTAACTCTTCAAATACTTCTGGCTGTTTTCGTTCTCTATATCGTGAAGAATACTTTATAAGATTTATCTGATTTTTCATTTTAGCTTTTACAATAGCTTTAGCCGTCTTAAAGCCTTTTTTAGAATTTTTTAAATCTAACTGCTTTAAATGAAGTTCATTACTCACCACATTGTAGTAGGTAATTTGAGCATAGGGTTTACTCTTTTCTATGAAATCAATGTCTATCTTACGCTTAGAACACTCCAAAATAAGATTTGACGAAATACTCACCCCTTTGGTCATGACAATAATACGTGTCACCCAATTCACAGGAGAAGTTTGAATGACCTTACCATACTCTTTAACCACTATCTTACCCTTACTCATGCTAATGTAAAGCCCAAAACGATTTAAAATAATCTCTGAACTTTTTATCTGCTCTTGAAGAAAACTACGCTTCTTTTTTGTCATTTGCTTTTGGGCATTTTCAAGAGGCTTTTCAAGTGTCAACGCTTCATAAGCCCTCGCTACCAAATTGTGTGCGTGACGTTGCTTTTCTTCTTTGGTATTATGTTCAAAGTCTTGCAAGGTTACTAACAACTGAATAAACTTAGACTTTTTGTTAATCTCTTTTGACTTTTTAGCCAAAGCAATTTTTTTAACCAGTATCTCATCAATATGTTCAGCAATAAGTAGAAGTTGATGCTTGTCCGTCAAAACTTTAAAATAATAATGGCGAATCCCTACTAAATATTCATTTATAAAGCCTATGGATTTTAGCAAATCTTTTTTCTTGGTCTTTTTAGAAAGGGTAGAAAGTTTCTTTTGAAAACGTTCATTGTCCATCTCAATGACTTTTCCCTTAAACCGTAACCCTAAGAACTCGAAACCATCATGCCTATTGGCAAGGTAACTTTTGTCTTCTCCAAAGTTTAAATCTAGTGCTTTTAAATACGCTGTCGCCACGGCTAAGTTCTTCTTGGCTTCTTTTTCACTCTTCGCAAAAAAGAGCATGTCATCGGCAAAACGTACAAAATCTATCCCTCTTTTTTCTAAAGCTTCATCAAAACTGTGCAAGTATAAGTTAGAAAGTATAGGAGAAAGTACATCTCCTTGGTAAACCCCTTGGCTTTTGTCAAGCCATTCGTTTTGTTTCATCATGCCATTTTTTAGAAACAAAGAGATAAGCATCAAAATCTTTTTGTCTTCAATAACCTTTTCTAAAATAAGGATTAACTTCTTTTGGTTAATGCTGTCAAAAAAATCATCAACATCAGCCTTGGCAATGTATTGGTACTTTTTTAAAAAATCTTTACTTCGGTTAACAGCTTTAAGAACGCCTTTTCCTTTACGAAAAGCGTAAGACTTGTCATTAAACTTCACAGCGTCTAGCAAAGCGTCTGCAATAATTTTTTGAACCACCTTACTCGTAATAGAAGCTTGTGCCAGTTTACGCATTTCTCCATTGCTTTTAGGTATCTCAAATCCACTCATGGGTTCAGGAACAAAGCCTTTTTCTAAGCTCTTTACAAACGCACCATTGGCAATGAGTTCTTTCGTTTCATGGTAACCTTTTGTTTTTTTGTAAAGTTCCAGAGTCTCTAAAAGGTTTTTAGTCGAAAAAAGTTTGTTGAATTTTTTAGTTAACATAGCTACTCCTTTTTTCAAATGGCTTAGGTCTTTTTTCATTTAAGTCATAAGAGTTTACAATGGTGTCAGCAGAAAAAGTATAAACCCGAATGGAGTCATTTTTAGCACAAAGGTCTTTAACTTCATTAAGAAGTATTTGAAGTTTATGCTTTTTAATGTCCAGTTCAAAAACCGAAAAATTTACTCGGTAACCATAGCCTTCTAAAAGCGTGGCTACCTTTGTTCGGCTTTTTGTTTCACTAATGTCATAAGTTAGTAAAATCTTCATGATTAAACAATTATCTTAGCTAAAACTTCATCATCAAAAAGTCCCTCAACTTTCTCAATAATCTCTCGTAAATCTTTTTTAATATCTTCAAAATTACTGCTGGTATTAATGTGAGCCAATGCATTTCTACGTTTTCGTATCTTCTCATAGAGCTTTCGGACTCTTTTAAATTCTGTTTTATTTTTTTGGTAAATTCCCTTATGCTTCTTTAAAATCTCTATTCCAAACTTGGCTTGTCGAAAATTATTAATTGTATTCATAACAGCTGTATTTTTTGCATAGTCATCTTTAAAATCTATATCAGTACATAAATCTAAAAATCTATAGGCACAATACTCACGTAAGGACTCAAAAATATACGCCAAAGAGACTATGAGATAATTCTTTTCCATTGTCATTTTAGCCAGTAAAATATACTTTTGATAAGGTTCAAAAAAAGGCAACATCTCCAAAGGTCTTAATTCGCTATCTACTTTTTCAATTAAACTAGAAATATGCTTTAACTCTTTATTTTTTTGAAGAATGGCTAACTCTTGTTTTAAAAGCTTATGATTACGTTCTACGCCTCTTAAGTCATTAGAAAGTAAAGATTTTGAAAAGCTTTCAAAAACTTCGTTATTTAAAAGTTTCATATTACTTACTGGAATAAAATTTAAAGTTCGT
>CACVAS010000129.1 GCA_902727855.1 uncultured Sulfurovum sp. | reverse complement strand
TTTTTACATTAGAAGCGAAAGCGATTAATAACTTATCTTTATTGTTAACAAACGATTTTAATGATGCTGTTCAACATATTTTAACGTCAAAAGGTCGTTTGGTCATTTCAGGCATGGGAAAATCTGGGCATATTGGGCTTAAAATTTCAGCTACTTTAGCGAGTACAGGAACACCCAGTTTCTTTATGCACCCAGCTGAAGCGATGCATGGTGATTTAGGCATGTTAACAAAAGATGATGTTTTATTGGCTATTTCAAATTCAGGGGAGAGTGAAGAAATTTTAAGAATCATTCCTCTCATCAAAAGAATGGGCATTACTTTGATTGGGATGTCAGGAAAGAAAAACTCTACTTTAGCCAAATCTTCAGATTATTTTTTAAATATTTTTGTGGAAGAAGAAGCTTGTCCTCTGCAACTTGCCCCCACAACCTCAACGACAGCCACGCTTGTTATGGGGGATGCTTTGGCAATTGCCATCATGCAAGAAAGAGGCTTTAAAGCAGAAGATTTTGCCATGTATCACCCTGGTGGTAGTTTAGGACGTAAACTTTTAACCAAAGTAAGTGACATCATGTCCTCAAAAGCACTGCCCATCATTCAAGCTGAAAGTTCTTTTCAAGAAATCATCCAAACCATGACACAAGGAAAACTGGGTTTAGCCATTGTCATGAAAGAGGAATGTCTCATCGGTGTCATCACTGATGGTGACTTAAGACGTGCTTTAGAGCGAAATGACAAACCTCGTTTTGAATTCTTAGCAAAAGAAATCATGACAGCTTCTCCAAAGACCATTCATGAAAACGCCATGGCAGATGAAGCTGAACAATTTATGTTAAAGCATAAGATTAATGACTTGCTGGTTGTTAATGATGAAAATAATGTTCTTGGGGTTGTTCAAATTTTTGATACGGGGAGTGTTTGGTGAGTAGAAGTTTTGATTTTACTGAAATACTTAAACTAGTAAGTTTTATTATCTAATTTAGAAAAAGGAAAAAAATGTTCAACAATAAAAATATACTAATAACAGGAGGGACAGGAAGTTTTGGAAAAAAATATACTGAAATTATCCTGTCTAAATATAAACCAAATAAAATAATTATTTATAGTAGAGATGAATTAAAGCAATATGAAATGGGTCAAGAGTTTAATGATTCATGTATGCGTTATTTTATTGGTGATGTACGAGATGGAATAAGACTTAAAGAGGCGATGCATGATGTTGATTTTGTCATTCATGCTGCAGCCTTGAAGCATGTTCCTGTCGCAGAATATAATCCAATTGAATGTATTAAGACCAATATTGATGGAGCTCAGAATGTTATCGAAGCTGCAATAGCTTGTGAAGTAGATAAAGTAATTGCTCTCTCTACCGATAAGGCAGCTAACCCTATAAACTTATATGGTGCAACCAAATTAGCTTCAGATAAACTGTTTGTAGCTGCAAATAATATGGTAGGAGGTAGAAGAACTCGTTTTGCAGTTGTACGTTACGGAAATGTAACAGGAAGTCGTGGCTCAGTTATTCCTTTTTTCAAAAAGCTTATTGATGAAGGTGTAAGAGAGATTCCTATTACTGATGTTGGAATGACAAGATTTTTGATTACCCTAGAAGATGGTGTAAATTTTGTTCTTAAAAACTTTGAACGTATGCATGGTGGAGAGATATTTATTCCAAAAATTCCATCTATGTTTATGACAGAGTTAGCCAAAGCCATTGCTCCTAATTTACCACATAAAATTATTGGTATTCGACCAGGTGAAAAGCTACATGAGATTATGTGTCCTGCTGATGATTCTCATTTGACTTTAGAATTTGATAAACATTTTGTTATTTGTCCTTCTATTCAGTTTGCTCATAAAAATGATTTTACTATGAGTAAAATAGGAGAGAAAGGTGATTTTGTTGAAAGAGGTTTTGAGTATAATTCGGGAAATAATAAAGAATGGCTTTCTCATGATGAAGTCCTAAAAATGATTGAAAAAGAATAAAAAATGAATTTTATCCCTTATGGTAAACAATTATTAGATCAAAATGATATTGATGCTGTTGTTGAAACTTTACACTCAGATTATCTAACAACTGGTCCAAAAGTTAAAGCATTTGAAGAAGCATTATCAGATTACTCTGGTGCAAATTATTGTGTGGCTGTGGCGAATGGCACAGCTGCACTCCATTTGGCTTCACTTGTCTTACTAAATAAGGGAGACAAAGTACTCACAACACCAAATTCTTTTTTGGCTACATCAAATGCCATACTCTATGCAGGTGCAATACCTGTTTTTGTTGACATTGCAAATGATGGAAATATTGACCTTAACTTATGTGAAGAAGCCTTAAAAAAAGACCCTTCAATCAAAGCCATTTATGCTGTTGCTTTTTCTGGTCGCATGGTCAATCAAGAGAAACTTGTTCATCTTAAAAAAACTTATGATGTAATAATTCTTGAAGACAATGCACATGCCATTGGAGCAAAAGAAGGAACTATTAAAGCTGGTAGTTGTATAAACTCTGAATGTTCTATCTTTTCTTTTCATCCTGTTAAGCATATGACCACAGCTGAAGGAGGAGCCGTTACTACTAACTCTAAAGAGATTTATGAAAAGCTTCTCACCCTTCGTGGACATGGAATGGTTAAAACGCCTGAGATGAAACCTTGGGAATATGAGATGAGAGATCTAGGGTTCAATTATCGTATTACTGATATGCAATGTGCTTTAGGACTCTCTCAACTTAAAAAACTTGATGGCTTTATAAAGAGACGAATAGAAATAGTTAAAGCCTATGATAAAGCTTTTGAAAACACTATTATCAAACCACTCTATACCTATGATGGAAAATCTTCTTATCATCTTTATGTGGTGAAAGTTGACTTTTCTCAGTTAAATATTTCCAAAGAAGACTTATTTAATAAACTTAGAGAAAAAAGCATTGGTATTCAACTGCATTATATTCCAATCAATCAACAACCTTATTACAAATCATTAGGTTATGGAGATGAGTCAACACCTGTAATGGATAAATATTATGAACAGTGCTTTTCTTTACCTATGTTTCCAAAACTTAGTGATGAAGAGCAAGCCTATACCATTAAAACACTTTTTGAGATTTTAAATGGCTAAGTCAGTTGCAATCATTCCTGCTCGTGGAGGAAGTAAAAGAATCCCTAAAAAGAATATTAAAAGTTTTTATGGGAAACCTCTTATTGCTTACTCTATTGAAGTGGCTTTAGCCTCAAAACTGTTTGATAAAGTGGTTGTTACAACAGATGATGAAGCAATAGCTACTATTGCTAAAGAATATGGAGCAGAAGTTCCATTCTTGCGACCGAAAGAACTTTCAGATGATTTTACGGGTACAGAAGATGTCATTAATCATACACTTGAATATTTTCAACAAAATAATGAAATGTTTGATTATGCTTGTACCATTTATGCTACAGCTCCTTTACTGCAAAAACAGTATCTTATAGAAGGTTACGAAAAGTTAAAACACTCCACAGCAACAAATGCTTTCTCTTCAACGTCAATGCCTTTTCCCATTCAAAGAACCTTTAAATTAAATAGCAAGGGAAGATGTGAAATGTTTAGCCCTGAGCATTACCTAACACGTAGTCAAGATTTAGAAGAAGCTTATCAAGATGCTGGACAGTTTTATTGGAAAAAGCTACATACTGAATCTAAAGAAATTATGTTTGGAAAAGATTCTATCCCTATTATTTTACCTCGTTACTTGGTTCAAGACATTGATACACTTGAAGACTGGCAAAGAGCTGAGGTTATGTATGAAGTGATTAAGAGGTTAGAGAAATAATGAAAAAAATATTATTTAGAGCCGACTCTTCCTCTACCATTGGTACAGGTCATATTATGCGTGACTTGGTCTTGGCTACACAATATCCTAATAGTGAAATTATCTTTGCTACCCAAGATTTAGAGGGAAACTTAAATTCCAAAATAGTAGAGAATGGCTATGAAGTTAAAAATTTACTTTCCAATGATATAAACGAATTGATTAATATGGTTAATGAGCTTCAAGTAGAGATGGTTATTATTGACCATTATGGCATAGACTATGCATTTGAGAAGGCGTTGAAAGAGCAAACCAATGTTGAGATTATGGTACTTGATGATACTTATGAACAACACTATTGTGATATTCTTTTGAATCATAATATTTATGCTGATGAAAATAAATATAAAGATTTAGTACCTACGAACTGTGAACTTAGGTGTGGTCAAAATTTTACACTACTTCGAGATGAATTTATAAAAGCTAAAGAAAGTACAAAAAAGCCAATTAGCACTAAAAGAGGTAGAGTTTTTATTGCAATGGGGGGTGCAGATACAGCCAATTTAAATCCAAAAATAATTCAACTTCTTGAAGGCTTTGATAATATCATAGTAGAGATTGTCACATCAACAGCAAATAAACATATAGAAGAATTAAAAAATTTAGTTAGTAATAAAGGATGGATTAATTTACATATAAACTCACTAGAAATAGGAGCTTTAATGGCAAAAAGTGATTTTTCCATTGTGACACCAAGTGTCACCTTAAATGAAGTATGGTATATGAAATTGCCTTTTATTGCTATAAAAACTGCTGACAATCAGAAATATATGTGTAAGTACTTGGAGGAAAGAAAATTAATCATTTTAGATGATTTTAATCCATATATTTTAACCAAACACGTTCTAAATTATATGAAAAGTTTTTCAATGTTAGCTGTTGCATATGAGAAAATAAATAGATTATTAAGTAAGTATGACAAAAATCGTGTATATTTTCAAAAATCTAAAAAAAATAAGAAAAAATTATGGATAAGTTTTTCTTCACGTAATACTGATAAATTTGCTTTCTATAAAAACCTTTGTGCTATGGAAGAAAATATATTATTTATAAATGATAATACGGCAAGTTATTATAATTCTTCTATAAATGGTCTATGTAATAATGTTGATGAACTAATTGAAATACAAAGAAAGGTTATTGATACTTATGCTTGGGAAAAAGTTATTTGTATTGGTTCATCAATGGGTGGCTATGCATCATTATTATTTGGTTCAATACTAAAAGTAGATCAAGTTATAGCGTTCTCACCACAGATAGATTTAGAAAAACCATTTAGTATAAATCCACAAAAAAAGATAACTTTAATTTATAAAGATTTATCTAGTCTTATTAATAATAATTATGAAACTAAATATACGATTCTCTCCTCTACCCATCTAGAAGATATTTATAATGTTTTAAAGATTAAGAAAAAAAATAATATAGACTTATTTCTTCTTAATTATTGTTCATTTTGTCAAGGTCATAATATTCTCAAGGAAATGTCAACTAATGGAATTAGTTTGCAAAAATTATTTTTAGATTTGTCAAATGAAAATTATTTATTCTTAGAAACTAATAATTTCAATGCATTATTTAGTAATCTTGAGGTTATTGATAATTATCATAAGTTTTTTGAAGATTACAATCAAAATAAGTTTGATGTAAGTCAATGTACTATTGAAAGTAAAAATTTTTTCTATGCATGTGCATTTCAATACTCTAATTGGACTCAAATGGTAAATGTATGTATTGATTTTTTAATTAAAGATAAAAATTATAGTAAAGGTGTCCTTTTATTACAATCGACATTATCATTTGTTCCTCAAGCTTACTTTTTATATAAAAAATTGTTGTTTTTGTATTTTGTATTAAATAAAAAAGTTTTAGCTGAAGCATTAATTGAAAATATTAGTGCTATAAATTTTGAGGAACATATTAATTTTCTTTCATTATCAGTTGACCTTTTTAAAGTTAATAATATCGAGGGATCACTTTATTGTTTAGATTATTTTATGAATATTGAAGATAGTAATAAAGATAATTATTTAGCTCTATATCACAAAGGATTGTTATTTATAGGAATAAATAAGTTGGAATCTATTTTGGCATTTCAAGCATGTATTGCGAGTATGGAGCACTATAAAAAATTAGAAGACTGGAGATATGAAAGATCTCTTCACCATATAGAAAATTTAAAATATCAAATTTTCAAAGGAAGTAAATGAAACAAAGTATTGAATATTATGAAAATTATAGTTTTAAAAACTATATAGACTTATCATATGAAGAGAAAGTAATATCTTTAGACTTTAGAAATAAAAATAAAGCTTGGATGATTAATACTAAAGAGATAAGTTTGGAGGATCATTTGATATGGTGTGACAAATTAAAAGATAATATAAATCAAATATATTATTTAGTTTTTAAAGATGATATACCATTTATGGCGATTGATTATCATCACATTAACTATAATAAAAAAGAAGCATATTGGGGATATTTTCTTGGTTTAGATGCATATAAGAGTGAAGTGTTAAAAGTTGAAAAAATAATCATTGATATAGCATTTAATAAACTTGGCTTCAAAAAACTGTTATGTGTAAATGATATAAATAATCACGTAGTAAATATACATAAGTTTTTTGGTTTTAAAGAAGATGGGGTCATACAGATAAATGGTAGAGACTTTTTAAAAATGTATTTAATTAACAAGAAAGATTAAAATATGAAATTTCATCATGTCGGGATTGCTACAAAAAATATAGATAAAACATTAGATTGGGTAAAAACAGAGTTTAATGTAGTTAGTATTTCTGAAAAAATTTTTGATAAAAATCAAGATGCATATTTACAAATGATAGAAACTACAGATGTTAATCTAGAGTTGGTATCAGGTAATATTGTTGAAAAATTTATTAAAAAAAATATTACGTATTATCATATTTGCTACGAGATTGATAATCTTGAAGAATCGATTAAAAACTTTAGTCAATCTATAGTCATTTCAAAACCTATGGAAGCAGTTTTATTTAATAATCGTCGAGTGGCTTTTTTATTGACACCTATAGGTATAGTAGAATTATTAGAATCCAAGAAAAAGGAAAAAAAATGAAATTAGAGATAATCAGTAATATTAACATGAGTAGTTTAAAGTTTTATATGAAAGATTTTCAATTTTTAAGTAGTTGTGACTTTGGAAACTATATGTTGGATTTATTAGATGAAACTTCAAAGTTATATCAAAGTGAAGCAGAGCTTATTTTATTGTTTTTGGATTTTGACGAACTTAATGAAGACATTAATGAGATTTTAAATGCTGTGCAAGTATTTATTGATAGCACTAATAAAACAGTAGTTATTAATACTCTAGCCTTTTCACCTAATTATGTAGATACTTTTTTAAATAAGAGTTTTGAATTAGAATTGAATTCAAATTTAAAGATCTTAGAGTTTTCTAAACAAAATTCAAATATTCTATTATTCGACTTTGCTAAATTATTGAAAAAAAATAATTTTCTAGAAGAAAAATATTGGTATATGGCTAGAATAAAATATACTAAAGAAGGATTTCAAACTATTGCTAGAGAAATATCATTATTGTTGAAGACATATAAATATGGTTCTAAAAAAGTCTTAGTACTTGATATGGATAATACTTTATGGGGAGGTATTATTGGAGAAGATGAAATAAAATTATCTAATGATGGCATTGGAAAAATTTATCTTGATTTTCAAAAGAATATTAAAAAATTGAAACATTTGGGTATTCTTTTGGCTGTATGTTCAAAGAATAACTATAATGATGGTATTAAGGGATTAAACCATATGAATTCAATTTTGAAAGAAGAAGACTTCATAATAAAAAAGATTAATTGGAATGATAAAGCCTCTAACATTACAGAGGTTTTAGAAGAGTTAAACTTAGGTGCAAACTCTTTAGTTTTTATTGATGATAACCCTGTAGAGAGGGAGTATGTGAAAAGTGTCTTACCAGATATTATTGTACCTGATTTTCCAAAAGATATTTATACTTTAAATAGTTGGTTCATAAATATTATTGAAGAAAATTTTTCAAAAATAAATTTAACAAAAGAAGATATGAAGAAACAAGAACAATATGTAGCTAAAATAAAACGAGATAATATTTCAAAAAATATATCTTATGAAGATTTTTTAGAAAGTTTAAATATCAAAATTGATTTTTTTATTGATGATATAGAGCATATTGAAAGATATTCTCAGATGACACAGAAAACAAATCAATTTAATTTAACAACCAAACGGTATACAACAGTAGATATACAAAAATTTATTAATAGTGAAGAATATATGGTAATGGCTATTAACTATATCGATAAGTTTGCAAATGAAGGTATAACTGGTTTAATTATAGTACATAAACTAGATAAAATTATTGAAATAGACACATTTTTATTAAGTTGTCGAATTTTAAAAAGAGGAGTTGAAAAAGCTATTTTTAATAGGTTGGAAGAGATGTATTCTAATTATGACATGGTTGGTATTTATATACCAACAGAAAAAAATGAACAAACAAAAGAATTGTATTCTTTATATGATTTTATAAAAATTAATGAAAATAAATTTATTAAAAAAGGAAGAGAAAATGGAAACTAAAATAATTAAAATTGCTAGTGAGCTTTTTGAATCAAATATTACTATTGAAAGTAAAATTGGAGATGTTGAAAATTGGGATTCTTTAGGACAAATTAATCTATTTATGGCGATTGAGTCAGACTTAGGTTTAAGTTTTGATCCAGACGATGTTATAGCTAATGATACAATTAAAAAAATCATAGAATTAATAGATAGAAATAAATTGTAGTATGAGAGAATAAAAAATGAATATAGGTAACTTTAACTTATTAAAAGATGGAACATATATTATTGCTGAATTAAGTGCAAATCATAATGGAAAAATACAAAATGCATTAGATTCGATTAAAGCAGCAAAAGATATTGGAGCTAATTGTATTAAGCTTCAAACTTATACAGCAGATACTATAACTCTTGACAGTGATAATAAAGACTTTATGATTGATGGTGGGACACTGTGGGATGGAAAAAAACTATATGATTTATATAAAGAAGCTTATACTCCTTGGGAATGGCATAAAGAATTATTTGCATATGCTAGAGAAATAGGTGTAGATATTTTTTCAAGTCCTTTTGATAAAACTGCTGTTGACTTTTTGGAACAGTTTAATCCTTCGGCTTATAAAATTGCTTCATTTGAGATAACTGATTATGAACTTATTAAGTATGTCGCATCTAAAGGTAGACCGATTATTATTTCTACGGGTATTGCAACTATTGATGAGATTCAAGATGCTGTAGATATTTGTAGAAATGAAGGAAATAATGATATTATTTTACTTAAATGTACTTCTGCTTATCCTGCCCCTTTAGAGGAAGCAAATTTAAGAATGATTCCAAATTTGGCACAAACCTTTAATGTAACTTCTGGTTTCTCAGACCATACTTTAGGTTCTACTGCACCTATCTCTGCTGTTACACTTGGAGCAAAAGTTATAGAAAAGCATTTTATATTAGATAAGTCCATTGGTGGTGCTGATGCTGATTTTTCTATGGACAAAGAAGAGTTTGCTAATATGGTAAAAGCCATTCGTGATGTGGAAAAACTTGTGGGTAAAGTTGATTACTCTATGACTGAAAAGAAAAAGCAGAGTAGAAGGTTTAGCCGAAGTCTTTATGTGGCTAAGGATATTAAAAAAGGTGAAGTTTTTACGGAGGAAAACATACGGAGTGTGAGACCAGGATATGGGATGCACCCTAAACATCATAGACGCATTATTGGAAAAAAGGCTATAAAAGATTATGACTTTGCTGAGAGATTTCATGGCTAGACCTAAAAACCTAGAATACAATAAAAGTATTTTCAAACCAGGAGATACGCATATTCTCCATAATACTTTAAATAAAAAAGAGAAAGCAAATATTTATTTTATAAGTACACCTGGACAGATGTTATCAGCGATAGAGGCACAAAATCATTTTCAGACAAAGAATAATATATTGGTTATATTATTTTTTGTAGTTGGAGATGGTAAATATATTAATCAAATGTTTAAGCTTTCGGAATTATTTCCTTATGATATGTTGATGACTTATCAGAATAGGAATACAAGAAATATTTTTGCCTATAGTAAATACTTAAAACACTTGAAAGAATATAATTATGATTATGCTTTTATAGGATACCATACAATATTATATAGGAGAATGGTTGCTAATATTAATTTTAATAAATTGTTTTTATTAGATAGTGGCGAGAATATTATTGATGTACATACACAACTTTGTAGTGAAAATAGTACATATAACTCACTTTATAAAAGTTTTAAAGATTCTAATTATAAAGGTAAATTAGCATGGATTCAATATTATCTTTTAGGATATAAAAAAGATAGGAATATTGATGATATATCATTTTTTACAAATTTTGATATAGAACCTTTTAATAAAGAGAAAATAATAAAACATAAATATGAGTATGTTAAAGATATCTTTGGAGAAGATATAAATCAATATTCTGAAAAGATGTTAAGTATTTTTAACCTTAATATAAATGGGCATAAAAATATTCTTGCTAAAAGAAGAATGATTGATATGTCTATAGATAAGAAAAGTATGGTATCAGCTACAGGAATCTCATTAGAGTTATTTCCAGATATGGTAAAAACAGTTAAGGGCTATTCAGATAAACTTATAAATAATATTATAGCTCAAGAAAAAAGTTTTTATTCAGTAAGAGTTACTACTGATAAAGAATTTTTAAAAAAGTTACAACATGCATTAATTTTTAAAGATAGTATGATTTTTCAAAATACATTAAATTTATTATTAGAAATTTTCAGTAAAAGACTATTTGATATTTTAAGTAATCAAAGTATAAATATATTGAGGTTAAATGGAATACTATCTACTTTAAATGAAGCCTTAAAACTTTATATAGAAGGTAAGAATAGATTTGATAGAGAAATAAAAATAAATAATTTTTATGAACTATTTAATATACTCATTAATATGTCGAATACTAGATTGAGCAATAAAGAAAAAATATCTATAGTAAACTATTTAGTTTTAATATATTCTAATTATATGCATGGGTTAAAAAATGAAAATAATATTGTAAATGCTTATGTATATTTAGAAAAAAATACTAATGCCTTTAAACATAAATTGATAGATTTACTTTGTCAACTTCCAGATAGTTCGTCAGATTTAAATTCGAATATACCTATATTTAAAGCAAATCTTTATTCTAAATATATTTCAACTGAAAAATATAAAAATAGTTTAAATTATTTGTATCAGACCTTAATTCTTGGAAATAATTTAAATCAAGATATTGAGAGATTATCAAAATATTTTATCTATACAAATAAGAGAATTCAAAATATTAGTAAACATATAAAAGCTCTTGGTATCTTATTAGAACATAGTACTGATAGTAATAAAATAAAGAATAGAGTTTGGGATATTTATTCAAAAGCAGTATTCGATAGAAAATATCGTATTGAAGCTGGACTATTAATTGTTAAAGATTATTGTAATAATAATAGTCAATCTAAGGCAACAAAACTTTACTTTCAAATACTAAAAAGTAAAGGGATTAAAACTAGAGAAGAGGCATTACTCTATATGGATAAGGCTCTTTTACTCAAGTTACATATTTCAAATAGAGAACATTTTGAAGAACTATATAATAAATATATATTTGTACCTTTTCTAAGTACTAATAATAGTGATGTTATCTTAGATTTTTTCAAATTTCAATCAAAATTAGTTGAAATTGAAAAACAAAAAAAAATAGAATATACGAATAGACCTAAAAATTTAGAATACAATAAAAGTATTTTCAAACCAGGAGATACGCATATTCTCCATAATACTTTAAATAAAAAAGAGAAAGCAAATATTTATTTTATAAGTACACCTGGACAGATGTTATCAGCGATAGAGGCACAAAATCATTTTCAGACAAAGAATAATATATTGGTTATATTATTTTTTGTAGTTGGAGATGGTAAAAACATTAATCAAATGTTTAAACTTTCGGAATTATTTCCTTATGATATGTTGATGACTTATCAGAACAAAAGTGCAAAATTTTATATATCTTTAATACCTTTTTTAAAGTTACTTAAAGAATATCAATTTAATTATCTTTTTTTTGGTTTTAATACAATGCTTTATAGAAGAATAGTGGCTAATATGGAGTATAAGCAGTTATTTTATTTAGACGATGGTGTACATACTATTACTACTCATGAAGATATTTATAATGATAAGAGAAAGCTTACTAGAGTTGAATATAAAGCATTTCCAAAGACTTTAAATTTTTTAAAAGTTTTATATATATATGGTAAAAATCATTTAAAAGCAGATAAGTCTTTAAGTGATTTAAACTTTTTTACAGTTTATAATATAGAAAAGTATCAAAATGAAAAAATTATCAAACATGATTTTTCGTATACTAGATCTTTATTTATTGGTCAAAATCTAAAAGATGATAATCTTTATGTTTTAGGGCAGCCATTAGTAGAGCAAGTTGGGGTAGATCAACTTGTTTATCATAACTATTTATTTTCTTTATTTGAATTTTATAAAGACAAAAATATTATTTTTATTCCTCATAGACTAGAGAAGCTTCATGAAAATCTAAAAAGTCATCTGATTAGAAATCAAATTTCTTTATTTATCCCTGATAAGCCAATAGAATTTTATTTTTTGTATAAAAATATATATCCTGGATATGTAGCTTCATTTATTACATCTGCACTTTTTAATATTAATAAATTATTTCCTAAGACAGAAGCAAGAGCCTTTGAAATTGATATTAAAGAATTGGATAAACATCATCAACAAGGTATATCACTTATTTATCAACATTATCGAAATGAAGATATAAAAATTATTGATATGAAAAAGTATCTTATTGAAAAAACTTAAGGATACTATTTGTTAGAATTAGAAGTTTTTGATAAACATAATTTAAATAAGGCAGAAAGTAACATTTTTATAGTTAGTACACTTTTACAGTTACTTGGTGCAATCGAAGCACAAAAATATTTTAAAACAAAAAACAATATACTAGTCTTTCTCTTTTATGGAAATAAAAATTTTGATGAATCTCAATTATTACAAAAAAAGCACCTTTTTGATTATGATAAATTAATTATCTTTTCTTCAGAAAATACTAAAAACCTTCTTCTTTTAAATATTGCTCTTATTAAAGAACTAAAAAAATATCTTTACAATCAAGTTTTTGTTGGATTTTTCAGTGCTAATTTTCGAAGATTTATTGCAAATATTCAATATAATAAGCTTTTTTTGATTGATGATGGTGTCTATACTATTTATATTCATGATGAGCTTTATAATCCTAAGAGTAGATTATCTAATAAATATATTTTACCATTTTCAGAAAAAAAAAGAAAAACTTTTATAAAAAAAATTAGATTTTGGATATTTCATAATTTTAGGAAAAATTATTTATTATTTCATGGTTATAAGAATGATATGAAAAAATATGACTTAGGCTTTTTCACTATGTTTCAATTAGAAAAGTATGGGGATGAGATTATTATTAATCATAATTTTAATTTTTTAAAAAAGATGCATGATTTTGATTATTTAACTAATAGATTAGATCAAAAACTTTATTTTATAGGGCAACCTTTAGAAAGAGTATTAGATATATCGCTTGATACTTATTTAAATTATTTAAAGATAATTTTATGTAAATATAAGGATTATAAGATTGTATATATTCCACATAGAGCAGAGTCTCTTGAAAAAATTAAAAGAATAACCATTTTAGTAGACAAAATTTTAGTACCGGATACAAATATAGAACTCTATCTTTTAGAAAATAAAAAAAATCTTTCACATGTTGTTTCTTTTGTTTCAACAGCTTTATATAGCATTCGTAAGTTATTGCCAACATCTATAATAGAGGCATATATATTGCCAATTCAAGATAATGTAAAAGTACAAGAGTCATTACTTTTAACATATAAGACATTTTCTTGTATGGATATTAAAATTATACCTTTAAAAGATTAGCAAGATTTCAGATGAATAGTATGCATGGATATAAGTATTATTTATATAACATATTTCAGATTTTTAATCATAAATATTTTAAAGGATGGGGCAGAAAAAAAACAGGAAAATTTGCTTCATGGTGTTATCAGAAATTTGGTGGAAGTTTAATTTTAAAAGAAGACGGCTTCATACGCTCAATGGACTTAGGAATAAAGGGTTCACCTTCTTTTTCCCTTGTAGAAGACAAAAAAGGGATTTATTATGATGCTACTGGTGAATCTGATTTAGAAAATATCTTAAATAGTTATGATTTTAATGCTGATGAAGCTCTTATTCAAAAAGCTGAAGATGCTATGGATCTCATAAAAAAATATCATATTTCTAAGTATAACAATGCAGCTAATATTTCTGATGATTTTTTTAAAGATAAGGGAAAGAAACGCATTCTTATTATTGCTCAAACAGCAGGGGATGCTTCTTTAGAATATGGACTGGGTAATAAGTTTACAACCAAACAAATGATAGATGAGGCGATGAATGAAAATCTTAATGCTTCTGTCTATCTTAAGATACATCCTGATGTTTTGGTAGGTAAAAAAGAATCAGATATTAAGAGAGAAGAAATACCTAAAGAGTGTATTATTTTAGATGAAGATATGAATCCTATTTCTTTACTTAAAAACTTTTCTAAAGTCTATACCAAAACCTCAGGAATGGGGATGGAAGCAATTATATTGGGTTTAGAAGTGGTTTGTTATGGTCTGCCGTATTATGCTGGGTGGGGATTAACTATTGATAAACAAACCTGTATTAGACGAACACAAAAGCTTAGCATAGAGGAATTATTTGCAGGGGCGTATATTCTTTATACGAGGTATTATAATCCTTATCGGAAACGTCCTTCAGATATTATTGATGTCATCAATGAGATTGTACTACAAAAGAAGAAAGCCAAACATGAAAAAATCCAAAGGGCTCAGTCGCAATGGCGTTAAGTTAAGCATTTTTATCTACTTCTATAAATTATTTTTAAACTTTAAAATCCCTAATTTAGGACTGTTTATATTTTAGAAGAATTTATTATTTCCTTAACTTAACACCATTGCACCCCCTAAAAAACTAGTACCAATAACTAATTATTGCTCTAAAAAAGATTTAAAAAATCACGTTTAAAATAATTAATTATTAGCCCTATTTTTCTAGGGTTAGCTCTGTAAAAGTGGGCATGAGAAAGCGTTAATCATTAACTTTTTTCTAAGTAACATTGCTATTAAAATAAGAGAGAAACGAAACAGAGCCAGTGAAGCGATCAAACCAACCACTCTGTTTCTAACCTAGGCTGGTAAAATTTTATCAGCCCATCGGTTAAGTCTGCCTTTAATAGGGGCTGTTTTTTTCTTGTTTATCAAGAGATGTTGGTAACTGGACTCTTGAAAATTAAATTTTTCAAGGATTCCTATGTCAGCTCTACCCAATAGAACCCAAATTCTCATCAAAGACCTCCCTTTTCAAGAAAAACACAAGCTCTCTCATTCTCAAACTGATTTAATGGCATACTTGGTCAATGTCACTTATTGGGCGATTAACATCGAGGGGTATTTTGTGATTGCCACGAGTAAGATACTGTCTGATTTACCTGCCATGGGTCAAAAAACCATAGAAGCTTCTTTAAAAGTACTCAAAGATTTAGAGTTGATTGAGTGCAAAACAGTAGAAGTAACCCAATGGAGGGGAAAACCGAAACTTAGAGGCGTAAAATTGACTCAAAAAGGCAAAGAGTATAACGCCAAATTGGTACTTCCAAGTCAAGATGAAGAGGTGAAAAAATTAAAATTAGAAATTAAAGAACTGAAAGAAACCATTAAAAGTTTAAGCGTTTCGGAATCGGAGGCTTCAGCCCCGAAAGAAGAGGCGAGGCTGAAGCCGTCGGTTCCGAGTATGCCAACTTTGGAAGCGATTGAAATTTTTGTAGATGATGTGACAAAACGCTTTTCAAAAACTGCTCAACCCATTTGTAATGCTGTTCCAAAATGGGAAAAAGAGACCACTTTTTATATTAACAGTTACAACAAACTCTCGATTATCACAGCCCAAAAAGAACACAAACAGCTTAAAAATCCTTTAGAGATTAAGCAATTTTGGGAGTGGCTCTTTGGGCAGAAACATCGTGTGGGCGATACCATAGATTTTACAAAAGTGATGTGGCTACACTAATTAGTACAAAGAAATGATAGAATTTTAAAGAAACTAAAGAGGTAGAAAAGATGGCAGGAAAAGGACAGAAGTATGCTAAAGAGTTTAAAGATTCAGCAATACAATTAG
>CACVAS010000128.1 GCA_902727855.1 uncultured Sulfurovum sp. | reverse complement strand
CAAAATATATCACAATATTGGAGGTGATTTCAAAGAAAAATAGCTAAAAATGACAAATTCATTTTTTTAGATGCTATAATATTTGAAATCGGATGGATTCTTTTGGTTTTTCAGAGGGTTCTATTATTTAATTTAAACTATATATCTCATCAAATAATCTTCAACATTACTGTACAATGAATGGTTAAAATATAATCACTAAATATTATATAATTCATCAACTATAATATATAATACAATATCTTGAGTGTAACTCTTGATTATTTTCTTTGTAATCTCTCCCATTTTGAATACACCACTCTCATTAAGAGAGTGTCTGGGAGTCAATATTTTTTCTACTAAACTTTCAGTTATTTTTTAAGTATATAACCAAATTTATTTATTAATCTAATATACATCTTACACTTAAAGCATCTGCACGGTATCTCACAAATGAAGCTGCTTCATCTTCACCAAAAGCAAGAAATACTGCAACATTTCCATTTGGAGAACTAGTCCAATACTGACCCATATCATTCAACTCAAATATACCCGATGTACTGTGACTTTTGTATCCGGCTGTTGATAGTTTCAAAAAGCTATTAAAGGCATCAACTCTATTTGTTATCTGTGCAGATTCCTCATCTAAGAGTTCTGCTTTTAATTCTGCGAAGGTAGGTACTCTAAAACCTTGAGGACAAAGCGAAGAGCCATCTGTTTTTGACCAATTAGATTGTCTCTGACTACCATTAATATCGACAGATGCCCAATCATACGGATGAATATGAGATGAAGTGATAAAATTATCATGTCCAACATTATCAACATTTATAGCTAGAATTGGTGAATTTTCTGAATTATCTTCATGACCATCTGCTTTTCTACCCCACTGATAATAGTCTCCATAGCACATATAATCATCCAAACTTTCACATACTCTACTGGCTCCTAGGTTTCTGTCAAGCCAGACTCTATCAGTATATGGAGAGGTGACAGTGCCATATGTTATACCATTACGAACAATAGGAATATCTATACTTTTTTTGTAAGGTATAACTGCGTGTAAACCATTACCTATGGGCATAGGAAAGTAATTATCCTCACAAGCTGTTATTAGAAGTAAAATTGGAACAGCGATAAACATTTTTTTAAGATTTGACATTTTTTCTCCCTTAGTGTCTCTAAATAATCTTTAAGTGGATGTATAGGTTGACTTCATATTTTGAGCCAGTAAATATACCTTCCCTATATATTATTTTATCATGCATTTGTCACATGGATGTGACATATGAATTTTTACATTATGAATGTATAATAATTAATGAAAGTTTTTAATTACATACAAAAGCATATTTATGGGTTAGATAAGAGGAAGATATTTCTTTTAGGTTTTTATCTTAGTTTTTTGTTTGTTATGACATTGGCTATGATACTTGATATGAGTATAGAAAACTATGTTGATGCTTATGTGGAGATGTTTTTTATTGTTCTAACATTGTTTAGTATTCTATATTATCAATATAATACAAATATAGATATTGCAATATACAGCATAGTCATTATCGCAACATTAACAACTTATGCGTTACTTGTAAGTAACAATTATAATATATCTGTTTTTCATTCTATTGTGCCATTAGGTTATTTTTTACTTTTTTCTCTCAAACGTTCTTTGCTCTATACGGTGATACATCAATGTATTGTCATAGCTATCTATGGTTATGGATATTATGCTTATCCAGAGCACCCTTTTTTACATGATATGGCTATGATAGTAGCAACAATGATGGCATCATTAATGATTATACTTTTTGGGATTGTGTATCATCTTGCTGTTGAAAACTCATACCACCTATTAGAAAAGTCTAATAGACAAAAAGAGATACTTTTAAAAGAGATACATCATAGGGTAAAAAATAATCTTAATATTGTTTCTTCTATGTTGGGGTTACAAATGTTACGTGAAGATGATGAAAAGATTAAATATATTTTTGAAAAAAATAAATCTAGAATACACTCCATTGCGTTAGTGCATGAGATACTCTATAAACATCAAGACTTTGAAAAAATCAACATCTATGACTACTTGAACCAGCTGTCTTTTGCTCTGGTACAGACACAAGATACAGAGATGAAGGTACATATAGATACCTACAAAAAAACATACTTATCTTTTGATTTGGTATTGAAGTTAGGTATTATTACTAATGAGTTGATAGTCAACTCTATGAAGTATGCTTTTCATGAGAAGCGCTTAGAGATTTATATTCATCTTGAGGAAGAAGAGGAGTTTTATATCTATAGTTACAAGGACAATGACTCAAGATATATAGATATAGAAAATTTGCAAAAGAAAGAGAGCTTAGGGTTGAAATTGGTAGAAATGATGGTGGAACAAATGGAAACAACTTTAGTGGTAGACAATCATTCAGGACTAAACTATACGATAAAGGTACCTAAAAATGTATGTTGATGGAAAAATACTTATTGTTGAAGATGAAAAAATATCTGCAGAGTATTTAAAGGAGGTACTTGAATTCAATGGGTTTAATGTTGTTGCTATATGTGACAAGGGTGCTGAAGCCATTAAGGTTGCACAGGCATTAAAACCAGATGTTATTTTTATGGATATTATGCTCAAAGATCATGTTAGTGGGAGTGAAGCTGCTGTTGAAATAGCTCAAAGAATTGACACAAAAATTATATTTCTTACTTCATACTCTAATGAAGAGATGATAGAATATGCACTAGATGCAGGGGCGTTTAACTACCTTTTAAAACCTTTTAGGGAAAAGCAAATTATTACAACGCTGCAAATGGCACTTGGTAGGAGTGATAAGAGTCAAGGCATCTCAAAAGAGTTGATATATCTTAGCCAAGATTATTCTTATTCATATAAATATAAAAAGTTATACTTCAATCATAATGAAGTAAGTTTAGGAGATAAAAGTTTAAAAGCAATATCTTACTTATGTCAGCATGCAAATGTGACTGTCTCTGCAAAAGAACTTTCATTATATGTATATGGTGAGCAGAGAGATACAAGTGCCTTAAGAACACTTATATCAAGAATAAAAAAGAAGTTAGGAGATGACTTTATACGTCATAGTGGTTTAGGCTATATGATTAAAACAGACGATCTAAAAACCTTGTAACTTCTTTTTCCACTTTGTCTTGAAAGTCATTTTTTAAGATTTGGTCTTCCATGAAGCCTTGGGTATCAAAACCAACTTTTGGTTGACGAATAGAACCACCAATGCTACCAGCTATGGCATATTTGTTAAAACCAAACTCTATTTTGGCTTCATGGGTATCTTTCTCTTTGTTAATCCGTCCTTCACCTATGCTAATGGATGCTTCACTTGCTTTTGCCATAAGAGAGTAGACAACTTCATCACCATCTACATTTGCCTCAAGAGACGTTGCACCAAACACAATATCTGTGGGGTTCATAGGCATGACTTTACCTAGTGTTTTGGTCACATCATTAGGTGCCAATTTAAAGTCTGCTAAAGAGAGTTTTGTATGACCTTTTTTACTTAGAAGGTTGTAATGTATTTCACCCGAGGTATTTGAGTCTACAAATGCAGGAAAGCTAAACATTTTAAGCATGTTTTGCATTGGCATCGCAACGATGGAAGAGTGAAAGTCTTTGTCTAAAAGTTTATAATTAATTTTCCCGCCTAAAGAGTCTGTAAATCCAGTGACTTTGAGAGTATCGGTTTTTTCTATGTCTCCTTGAAGTACAATCATACCATCGAGCTTTGTACGTAACAGTCCAGAGAGTTCTTTTAGGTTTACTATATCTATAAGATACTCACTATTGACATGTTTTGTATTTTTGTTAAATTTCAAGTTTTCAAGTGTGACATTGGCTATATTGCTCTTTGCATCTACTTTTCCTACTATATGCGTATCTGATAGATTTGCATCTATATTTCCTGCGAGAGAAAATGATTTTGGTAAAGTGACTTTGTAGAGTTTTTTCATTAACGCATCATTAAAGGTAATGCCATTGAGTGTGACATGTGCTTGCGTATGCATTTTCTCTTTAACCAGTGTTGGTATGACCAGATGTGCATCTACTTTACCTTTAGCTAGAGCAGGTTGTTTAGCAAGTGTCAAAATGTCTGCTACTGGCATCTCTTTTAGGTCAATGTGTATCTCTTGTACATCACCTTTGAGTACACGAAGTTTGTAGTTAATAGGTGCTTCAAAAGAAGTACCTTTTCCATTGACATAAAGGTCATCAGGTACGCCATAAAATTCACCATTAATATTGGCTTCTTTAAGGTTTATTTTTTGGTAGACAAAGTTATTGGCATAAATTACATAGGTACCATCAAAAGATTGATCGAGCAATTTAAAGTCACTATAGACATCCACTTTTAGGGCTTTATCTATGATGATATCTAGCACCGTGTGGTCATAGCGTAGTTTAAATGTATCTACTTCAACAGGTAAGCCTATCTGTTTTTCAAGTTCAGTTTTTAAGTACGGTTTAACAAGGTCATTACCTGTTTGGGTAAACAAAATACCAGCAACAATAACGACAAGAGCAAGGAGGGAGACGAGGAGTAGTATTAAAAATTTTTTCATGGTTGGCATTATACTGTAAAAGAATTATGGTTAAGTACTCGTATACATAGTCAAAGACTCGATGCGAATTAGGACTTAGATGTACAAAATAGGAAAAAACTATAAGTATGCTAAGGGTAAAAGCTTAGAAGTTTCTTTAGAACTTATGAACATCAATACTCTTTTTAAAGAGAATATATCTCAGATAAAATATAATGATAAGTATGAAGAAGATGGACATTACAAACAGATGGGTTTTTTACTTAGTTTACATTTGAATGATAGGTTTTAATTTTAAACGATACTTAATGTAGACTTTGGAGTAAATTTCATAAATTAAGTGCTTATAAGATTTATTTAATGGATTATATGTAACTATGATATAGATATATATTATAAAATGAGAAACCATTTCATGCCAAACCATTTGTGAAAATGGGACGGAAAGCCACGAGTCTCTACTTTGATTGCTAAAGATAGTCGGGTTACAAGCTATAAATACAATTTATTATACCTATCTAGCGTATAAAAAATGTAATAGATTATAATCAGATTGTTACTTATCTATCTCTATCATACTTCTGATTATTTTAAAAGATGTAATGTTATTTAACTAAACATGAAGCATAAATTACAATTAGGAATATACTATGAAAACTATAAAAATAAAAAATCTGTTTGTAACCCTTTTGTCTTTTACCGTATACGCTACGGCTAATTTCAACTTTTCGAACTGTTCAGGTTCAGGCACTTTCGAACAACAAATTATATATTATGATAAGAATTATGAAAATACTGCTACGGTAGGTACAATTCCTGAAGGTATACAAGGTCTACGTATAGAACTTGTTTCAGATAAAGATGTAGATATACGTCTTTATGGGGAAAATGATGACAAAATAGTCCACTGGCCTTATGGATTACATTATGAATTTATGCAAACCACAAAACCCTATAACGATGTCAATGTCACCTACAGTGGTTACAATGGTGTAGATGGAAAAAAGGGACATGAATTCATAGAAATAGATGGTACTACACCTACGTCTATGACTATGAAAGCTTTTGGTTACCAAGCAGGGTATGCTGTGGTAAATTACTCATGGAGTGGAAAAGTTGGATGCACAGAGTCAAATACCAGTGGAACAGGAAGCTTTACCCAAACACTAGAACAAAATGTAACTTCACTGGTAGGTACCATACCTCCTGATGTAGACAATGTAAAGATTAACCTTACCTCAGACACAGACCTAGACATCCAACTTTATGGTGCAGATGGTACAGCCATAGCATCATGGAAACCTACAGGACTCCTGTCAGGACCTACTAAACAAAGTTTGATGTACAAAGATATGAACATTACATGGTCAGGATATAATGGGGTAAATGGAGAAGAAGGGAATGAGTACATTACCATTACACCTAAGACAACTGAGATGTTAGTCATGAAGGTATATGGGTATGAAGCTGGAACTGCCGATGTGAGGTACTCTTGGGGAGAAGAAGTGTATGTAGACTCCCGCTTAGTAGCGTTATGGAAATTTGATGAGGGCTCTGGAAATATTGCTATGGATGCAACGGGCAATGGAAATACAGGAACATTGTCTGGTACATCTAACTGGGTAGTGGGAAAAGATGGGATGGCATTACACTTTAGGAATGCCTTGAATCAAATGAAAACAGAGTCATCAAGAGTTTTTTCTCTACCTGAATATACTATAAGTATGTGGGTAAAATGGCCTGATGGATTGGCCAGTGGTTGGCATGCATTTTTAGAATACAATCGTGGTACTTGGGATGATAGATGGTATGGTATTATGACCTATGGTAATGGTCTCTCATTTCTTCACCATGGTGGAAGTACTACACTTTCTATCAATACAACTGATTGGTATCACGTTGCTGTCACATTAGACAGAGAAGGACATGGTATTACATATATCAATGGTATCAAAAGAGCAGAGCATTTTGGAAACCCAATGGTACTCTCTGAAGCCTTCTTAACGGTAGGTTCAAACAATGGGGATGCCGGTGGTGCACCCTATGAGTCTGCAAATGCTATTATAGATGAAGTAGGTTTTTATAATCAGGCGTTGACAGAAAATGAAATACTAAATATTGTTGATTTTGAAAATAATAAGCCTATTATCACATTAGATGGTGATAATCCACATTATATGGAACAATACAGTGAGTATAATGAATCTGGTGCAACAGCTAGAGATTTGAAAGATGGTCTTTTAACTGTGACTATTACAGGCTCTGTTAATACTGAAGTACCAGGAAGTTATGAGTTATATTATGAGGCTACAGATAGTGATGGATTTAGCACTATCAAGAGTCGAGAGGTCATAGTCACTAAAAGAGTAGATACAACCAAACCAGAATTAACACTCAAGGGTGAAGAGACTATTACATTGTCCATAGGAGATGTCTACATTGATAATGGTGCCATGGGGTATGACAATATAGATGGTAATATTACTGGAGATATTAATATAGACAATACTGTGAATACATCTAATGCTGGAGTGTACACCATCACTTACCGTTTAAAGGACAGTGCAGGAAATTTCGCTGAAGAAATCACAAGAACAGTGACGGTTGTAAATGTGATAGGTGAGTTATCACATTACTATGTTGATAGTAACTTAGGCAGCGATGATCAAAATGGGAGTATGAACACACCATGGAAAACAATTTCACATGCAGTGAGTCAAGTATTAGGAGGGGTCATTCATATAGCTGCAGGTCGGTATGATGAACAGGTATATATTGATACATACGCATCAGCGAGTCAACCCCTTATACTTAAAGGAGAGTCAGGAAGTATATTAGATGGTTCTGCTTATGATGATGCGTACACAGGAATTATTACCATAGAAAATGCTCGTCATGTAATCATAGATGGTTTGATGATTCATGATGCTAAAACACATGCTATACTCATAAAAGGGCATAATGAATATATTACCGTAAGGAATTGTCATACGCAAGATACAAGAGGTTCAGCTGTTTTAGTGACAGGAGGTGTAAGTGATTATTATGGTATAGACCGTTGGGAATGGGATAGAACATGGTATATGACGAATATTAAGATTATTAATAATACTTTTGATAGATCACAAAGAGGTAGATGGGATGGTAATAATATCTGGAATGAAGATGTCACTATTGGTCATGGTGTAGATAGATTTGAAATAAGCGATAATCATGTGAATGATTATAATTTTGACATTCAAACTTATGATGGTGGTCCTATTGCTATTGATGTTAAAGATGGTGTTAAAAATGGAACTATTCATCATAACTTAGTAGAAAATATACCTTCGACAGGTATTTATATAGATGCTTATGCTTCTGAGGCGAGTAATATAGATATCTATAATAATATAGTGAAAAATGTTTCGGCTTTTGGTATCAATGTAGGTGCAGAGCATGGGGGAAGTCTTACAAATCATCATGTGTATAACAATCTTGTAGATACAGCAGGATACTCAGGCATTGTTGTAGGTAATAATGTACCTGGATCGGATGAAGTGATTAAACCAAAAACAAATATTAATATTTATAATAATACTGTTTTTAATGCTGGAAGTGCAGATGGATGGGGGTGGGGCATTTATATAGAAAATCATCACCAAGGTAAGATTTTTAATAATATTGTTGCCAATAGTAAACCGGCAAACTTAAATATTGTTAGGCCTGAGTATTCTGGTGTGACACATAACTGTATCAATACGACTTATGGAACAGGGTACATTGGTGACTCTATAGAGAGAGAAAACCTTTTCTTTATAGATAGTTATTCAGGTATTGAAGCACGTAATTTAAGACTTGAAAGTACTTCACCGTGTAAAGATGCAGGACGTACTAGTGGGGCACCTACCGATGACCTTGATGGAAACAAAAGAGAGGTAGCTACTGCTATAGACATAGGGGCTTATGAACTCGTGCAGGAGGTAAACTATTTACCTATTACAACATGGGAAGGACCACTAAGTGTACCTTCTAGAGAAAAACCTGCCTTTAATGAAGAAGTCTACGATCCTATTTTTAACACGAAGTTTAGAAGAATAACAGATGATGGTGACAGGGGATACTATGCATTAAGACCTGTGTTTAATCATGATTCTACTAAAGTTGTACTTAATTCAAATGTCATTAGAAATGTGAATGATGGAAGTTATTTTGGTCGCTTGTGGGAGTTAACAGGAAAGCAGTCTTATATTCAAAATCAGATGTGGTCAAAAGTCAATCCTGACATTATCTATTTAACCATTGGTTTAAAGTTTATGTCACTCAATATTCAAACTCAAGAGTTAAAACTTATTCGTGATATGGGGGTACAAGATGGCTTTGTAGGTACAAATATTTACATGGATAATCTACAAAGTATTTCAGGAAATGATGAGCTTGTTGTATTGACCGATGTCACAAGAGGTGGTGAGAAGATTGTTGTAGTAAATATTCAAACTGGTGAGCGTCATGCAATCATTGATGATGCATTTAGTAATCCGTACTTTACTGTTGGTTTTAATTATGATGGAAATGGTAACAAGTATTATCGTATGAATGTAGGTATATCACCATTAGGAAACTATATTGTGCTACATGGGAAGTATGACTCACATTTGTTCGATGATCAATTTAATTATATACGAAAACTAGCGAAGCATGGACATTCCGATTTTATGATAGATACGGAAGGTAGTGAAGGTATCGTGTCTGTATGTCCTGCAATTATGGAACGGTTTAGTGATGGGAAAATAACAGATTTATTAGGGGACAGTACCTATAATTATCATTTTGTGTGTGGTCATATAAATGCTAGTGCAAACTATAAACAACCAGGATGGGCTTATTTATCTATCCATGAAGATTCAAACTATAAAGGGCCTAATGGTAATAGTATGGGGTATGAGATAATAGGAGTGCAGCTAGATCCCAATGATGGTACACAAGTCAGACGTATTGTACATCCTAGAAATACAGGGATTAACAATGAACTTAGTGCTTATGGCGTACCAAATCCGGAAGGGACAAAGTTGATGTTTAACAGTACTTGGGATGATGCTGGTGATGTTGAAGCATATATTGTAGACATGGTCACATCAAATTAAAACTCGATGCCTAAACTCTCAATTATTTTCTTTGAACTTCTTAGATAATGGTTGGGTTTAAGAATAAGTTCAATATACTTTGCAAAACAAAGTACTTTGAAAAGGTTTGGTATGTCAGAAGAGAAAGTAGAAGCGTTAAAGCAGATAAATGAGATAAAAAATCATTTAATAGACAGACAAACATTTTTCCCCTATAACTACAATGCAACATATGTTTGGTCGGTGATTGCTATTGTGCTTAGCTTCATCATGGCTTCAGTCTATGAAAAAGGCATTGCCATTGGTACTGTAGTTGTATTTGTATTTGTTACCATTGGGTTTGTTTCTGAAGGGCTAATGACAAAAAAGGTAAATAAAAGTTACGACATAGAAGATTGTACCATCAGGCAACGTTTTATTATGAAAAATTTTATGTTTATGGCATGGTTTCTTATAGCACTCTCAGCAGTACTAGCTACCTATCAACTTTATATTGCTGTTTATTTGAGTTGGTTATTTTTAGTTTCATTGGGTTATTTTGCTGTGGGACATGTGTTAAATATACCTAACTTTAGTAAGGTTGCACAGTTTAATATGGTTTTATCTATTGTTCTTTTGGGTGTAGGACTTTACCAAGAACATTTAGTAGGTATAGACTCTAACTGTTTTAGGCTTGTACAAATTGCAGTGATTATTGGGCTAGGGGTATTTCCCTCCATAGTTGCATGGAAGCAGCAAAAGGCTCTGTAGTGTTTGACCCACTTTTACACCAAAGCATACGCTCAAAGTTGGTTTCTATGCTCATAAGCAATGATGAACTTCCTTTTAAAGCACTCAAAGAAGCTTTGGGTGTGACAGATGGAAACCTTTCCTCTCATCTCTCAAAACTTGAAAAAGAAAAGTATATTACTATAGACAAAGTATTTGAAGGTAAACGTCCCAAAACGGTGGTAAAAATAGCCCTTGAAGGTCGTAAAGCTTTTGAAGCGTATATAGAAGCACTTAAAGTGTTTATTGAGGAAAACTAATGATGCAAAACTATATACATTTTTTACAAAAATTTCGGTGGTTTATTGTTATACTGGTTCCAGTGATTGTTTTATTGTTGGCTTCAAGTTTAAAAAACAGATGCTTCATACATACAAAATATTAACTTAATAAAAAAAGGACAAATATGCACAAAAAATTAGAAAACTTTATCGGAAGACTTGGAGGGTTTATTCACGATAACCCTTTTAAAGTATTGTTGGTGGTTTTTGTACTGCTTGCTTTTCCTATTGCTCATGTACCTCAGATAAAGATGGATACTTCTACAGAAGGGTTCATGCATGATGATGACCCTGTACTACTAGACTATAACAATTTTAGAGCAGAGTTTGGTCGTGATGAACGTATTGTATTGGCTATAAAGTCTGACAATATTTTTAGCGTAGAGTTTTTACATACTTTACAGATGTTACATGAAGAGATAGAGGAGAAAGTCCCTTACTTGGAAGATGTGACCTCACTCTATAATGTACGCCATACAAGAGGAGAGGGAGATAGACTCATTACAGATGATTTGTTGGAGACAATGCCAAGTACCAAAGTGGATGTAGAGACTATTAAAAAACAAGCGATGACATCTCATTTTTACAAAAATCTTCTATTAAGTGAAGATGGAAAAATGACTACCATGGTCATAGAGACAGATGCCTATACACATGTAGGGGTTAAAAAAGAGTCTCTTGATGAAGCATTTTCAGATGGCTTTTCCGATGATACTGTACAAGAAGACACTACCCCAGAAGCACTACAAACAAAAGATGGTGGGGGCTTTTTATCTGATGGTGAAAACGCAGAACTCTTGGGTGTTATACATGGTATTGTTAGTAAATATCAAGAGCAAGGATTAGAGATCTATGTTGCAGGAAGTCCTGCAGTCAATAATGCACTAAAAGCACAAATGCAAGCAGATATGCAAAAATTTATGCGCATAACATTTTTAATTATCATCGTATTTTTATTTGTTATGTTTAGACGTGTTACGGCTGTCCTTTACCCTCTATTGGTCATCATATTTTCTTTACTTACAACAGTAGGAACGATGGCATGGGCAGGTGTTGCTTTTAAATTACCTACGCAGATTGTTCCTTCACTGTTACTGGCAGTGAGTGTAGGTGCAACGGTGCATATACTCTCTATTTTCTTTGATAAATTTAATACTACAGGTGATAAAAGAGCATCACTTGTCTATACTTTAGGACATTCTGGTTTGGCTATTGCTATGACCTCAATTACTACCTCTATAGGTATTGGGGCATTTTCTGGTTCAGAGGTTGCACCTATCGCAGACCTTGGGACATTTGCTTCATTAGGGGTGATGGTTTCACTTTTTTTAACGCTTACGCTTTTACCCGCTTTACTTAGCATCACAAAAATGAAACAAAAAGTTAAAAGTGAACCTGGTAAGTTAGATATGATTATGAAAAAGTTTTCAGTGGTGCCTATACGACATTATAAGGCTATTATAGCCTTGAGTTTTGCATTGGTGACACTCGCACTTGTGAGTGCAAGTAAGATAGAACTTTCACATAACCCTCTGTACTGGTTTCAGCCCGATAATCAAAATAGAATATCTACAGAAGTCATAGATGAAAATATGAATGGTTCAGTGACTATAGAAGTTGTGGTTGACACAAAAGAGGCAAATGGATGGAACAGTGTAGACAGACTCAATAAACTCAATACCTTTAGTGCAGAACTAGAGACGTATGTCGATAGTCATACGCACATTGGTAAGGTCATTTCACTGGCTACTATTGTCAAAGAGACCAATAGGGCTCTACATGAGAATGACGAGGCACACTATAGCATACCGGAGAATGAAAACCTTGTATCTCAAGAGTTACTTTTGTTTGAAAACTCTGGCTCAGATGATTTAGAAGATGTGGTAGATACGCAGTTCTCAAAAGCGCGTATTACAGTAAAACTTCCCTGGACAGATGCAGTTAAAGCGTATGAAGTACTTGATTTTGTAAAAACAAAAGCCTCAGAAACATTCCCCAATGAAACAGTGGTTACCACAGGTATGATACCACTACTCATTAACACTTTTGCTAACTCGGTACACTCTTCAGTCACAAGTTACCTTATAGCATTTGTCGCCATTGCATTTATGATGATGCTTATTTTAGGTTCTGTACGTGTTGGGTTACTAAGTATGATACCAAACCTGACCCCTATTATTTTGGGCTTATTGATTATGAGCATTGCAAATATACCACTAGATATGTTTACTTTGTTGATTGGA
Source organism: uncultured Sulfurovum sp. (assembly GCA_902727855.1). Classification (GTDB taxonomy): domain Bacteria; phylum Campylobacterota; class Campylobacteria; order Campylobacterales; family Sulfurovaceae; genus Sulfurovum. The sequence continues at coordinate 64,044 of CACVAS010000128.1, read as the reverse complement.
AGTATAGCCATTGGTTTAGCTGTAGATGATACTATACATTTTATGCACAATTTTAGAAGATACTATTTAGAGAGTAAAGATTGGGCTAAAGCGATTGAACAGACATTTTATACCACAGGAAAAGCGATGCTTATTACAACTGTTGTACTCTCATTAGGTTTTTATGCTTACCTCATGGCAAATATGATTTCTGTACAAAACTTTGGGTTGCTTACAGGGTCTGTCATTGTTATGGCATTATTGGCAGATTTATTGTTAGCACCTGCACTAATGATTGTTGTGGCAAAACGTGGTTGGATACGATAAAATTAGGAATTAGGAATTAGGAATTAGGAATGGAGAAAATTATGAATACAAAAAAATTATTAATGGGTCTTACCCTAGGATTATCACTCATTACCACAAGCATACTTGCTGATGATGCAAAAGCAAGAGCTATTATGGAAAAGGTTGATGCTAGAGATGATGGTAAAACATTGGAGCAAGATATGTCTATGGTACTCATAGATAAAAATGGTAAAACACGTACAAGAGATTTGCATACCTATAGTAAAGACTTCGGTGTAGATGAATACCAAATTATGTTTTTTAAATCTCCAGCAGATGTAAAGAATACAGCTTTTTTAACTTATGACTATGACAATGCAAAGAAAGATGATGACCAATGGCTCTACTTACCAGCACTTAAAAAAGTAAAGCGTATACCAAGTAGTGACAAAAGTGGTAGTTTTATGGGCTCAGATTTTTCATATTTTGACATGACAGACAGAAACCTACAAGATTTTGACTACACACTTCTTAAAGAGATAAAAGTACGAGGGAATGATGCTTGGATGATTGAGGCTGTACCACGTACTAAAAAGGTGATTAAAGAATCTGGCTATACGAAATCTATAGCAATTATTAGAAAAGATAACTATGTGGCAGTACGTGCCATTAACTTTATGCGTAATGGTAAGAAGAAGTATATGGACATTTCAAAGTTACATAAAGAAAGTGGTGTATGGTTAGCAGATGAAATGAGTATGACCACTAAAAAAGGTAAACGTACTTTACATAAAACAGTACTAAAGTTTAACAATAAAAAGTTAAATAAAAACATTTCAGATAATGTATTTACCACAAGAAGACTGGAAAAAGGACTCTAATAGCATGAAGAATGAGGCATTAGGAAGTAAGTATAATAATAGACGCTACATGGTACCACTTTTATCACTAGTCGTTGCTACTGGATTATATGCTGAAAGTACCCAAGAAGCTTTAGAAGGTTTTGATGATACTCCAACTATCTCTGAAAAAGTAGAAAAAAATGCTGATATTATGGAGGGCTTTGACGATACTTCGACAAGCTCAGCAACCGATATTTCGACAGGTTTAGTGAACGATACAACAACGGTGACTGAGCCTGTCGAAGTCATATCTGGTCTGACTGGAAAGATTACAGAGCAGTTAGCTTACTCATACAATGGTAAAACACCACATGATAAATTTACTTCATTGAAGTCTTCTTTGTTTTTAGACTATGAACATAAGTTTGAAAATGGTTGGAGAGTAAAGAGTAATGCTAAAGCTTACTATGATGCCATCTACGATATACGTGATGAAAAATATAGTAAAAATGAACTCAAAGAGCAACGCGCGGAAGTAGAACTTTTTGATGCCTATGTTGAAGGAAGTATCACCGACAGTTTAGATGTCAAAATAGGGCGTCAAGTATTAGTCTGGGGACGTTCAGATACCATACGAATTACTGATGTACTTAACCCTTTAGATAACCGTCGACCAGGCATGGTTGACATTGAAGATTTACGTCTACCTGTGGGTATGGTAAAGTTTGACTACTTTGTGGGTGATTGGCGTCTTACACCTACAGTGATAGTAGAACAACGACATACAAAAAACCCAGCTTTTGGCTCGGCATTTAATGCCTTAGAAGATCCACACTTAAAAGAAGTAGATAACAATGATGTGACTTACGCACTCTCTATAGGTGGAGAGTTTACTGGATGGGATGTCAACTTTTATGCAGCACATCTTTACGATGATGAAGGCTATGTGAAGTTTTCACCTTTAAATGCCTCAGAACCACAACTCGAACATGAAAAAATAACGATGTTAGGAAGTGCATTTAATGTCCTGAGTGGTGCATGGCTTTTTAAAACAGAGTTAGCATATTTTGATGGGCTTAAATATACTTCGACACAAGAAAAAGAGTTTAGCAGGCTAGATGGCTTGGTTGGGTTTGAATATAAGGGTATTGTAGATACTACAATCTCTTATGATGCTTCAATACGGCATATTCAAAATTATGATGATTCCTTACTTCAAGAAAGAAATTCTTTAAAGGCAAATACCTATCAGCATGCTTTTCGTGTAACGTCTGATTTTATGAACGCAACACTTAGTGCAAATTATCTTCTTTCCCTCTACGGTAAAAAGTTAGATGAAGGTGGTTTCCAACGTTTGTGGGCTAAGTATGAGTTAGGTGAGGGTATCAACCTTAATGTTGGTCTTATTGACTATATAGGTGGATCTACACTCTTTGATAGTGTCAAAGACAATGATATGGTTTTTGCAGATATCTCTTATAGTTTTTAAACTATATCTTTAAATTTATGTATTGAAATAACCTTCACCTAGCAGTGTTGTTCCAGTACATCTATTTGTCTTTTTTTATAGCCTGTATTTACTTTTAGTTCTAGACCAAAACGATAGGCACGCGTGATTAACTTCTTTAGTAAATGAGCAACATATCCACTCACTTTTATTTTGTCAAACAAGATACCAACAGCGTAGTTTCCACCTAATGCAATGAACATACCATCTACTTTCGCATTAAATGGTGTAATCAATTGTTGATTGTCTAGTTTTGCGATGTTTTTAACCACATACTCTGCACTTTTCTCAGCTATCTGTGCTGTAGGTGGTAAAATAATTTCATTTGCATCTTCTATCTGGGCACAGTCACCAATAATAAAAATATTATCTGTACCTTGCATACGTAACATTTCATCAGGAATGATTTGATGTATAGAGTTTTTTGGTGTGTCTAGCTTTTTTATAAGATCTACGCCGACTATCCCTGCGGTGAAAATGGCAAAGTTAAAAGGTAGTTCAGTCTCATCATTAAAGACTATACTTTCTTTTTTGATTTTAGAGATGTAAGTACGTTCATAGATATTTACACCTAGTTCTTTGAGACGTTTTCTCGTTTTGTCAACAATATAACTGTCCATACCTGGTAGGATTGTTTCTGCCGCGTCTATTAAAGAGATAGTAATATTTGCACTATTGAGCGCAAAAGATTTTTTATAGTGCTGTAGTACATAGCCCATCTCTGCAGCTATTTCTACACCACTAAGTCCAGCTCCTGCAATAGCGATATGAAAATCTTCAGCTTCACTGTCTGCACTATGTTGTAGTTTATTGTAGAGTTGACTTTCAAAGTCACGTCTAAACTCAAAAGCACGCTGAATATTTTTTACGCCATGTGTATGTTCTTGTGCACCTTCTATAAATGAAAAGAAATGTGTCTTCGCACCCACTGCCAAAATAAGATAATCATACGCAACATTGTTAGCCTTACAAATGACTTCATTTGTCTCTTTACTAATATCTAGTACTTCATCTTGAATAAACTCAATATTTTTACGTAATCCCTCAATAAAACTTTGTATATCTACAGCAATATCTGCAATGTCAAATCTACCTGCAATATATCCATAGGTTTCAGTCTGCATATAATGGTAAGGATTTTTGTCAATGAGGGCTACATGGAATTGTTCATACTTACATAAATGCTCAAGCGCTCTAAGCCCACCATATCCACCGCCTATGATAACTACACGTTTCATGTCATCTCTTTTAGAATAAAATATCGTAATTATAGGCTATGTTGTCTTCAGACTTTTTGTTTTATATCTCTTTCTTTCATATAATTTTTAAAAATATTCTGTTAATTGATTTTGATGATATTTTAATGATGTTTTTGCCTCATATTTTTATGTTATCATATATAAAAAGGCAGATAGATATTGAGATAAAAAGAATGAAGATGAATTATCTTCATTCATTATAAAGGGAGTATGGTCATGCGTAGACGAGAATTAGCAGTAAAAGGACAGTTTTATCCAGCTAAGGCTTCTGAAATCACTTCTATGATTGAAGCCTATAATGCAAAAGATAGTCAAGAAGTACATCTACATTCAAGAGCACTCATAGTACCTCATGCTGGGTATATCTATAGTGGATTTACAGCAAACAAAGCACTTAAACTTTTACGCAATTCAGAAATTACACGCGTTGTAGTTATAGGACCTAGCCATAAAGTGGCTTTTAGAGGTACTTCTGTAGCAATGTATGATGTTTATGAAACACCTTTGGGTGCGCTCACTATTGACACAACATTCATTGCTGAGCTTAGTAAAAATTTTGATATGAAGTTTTTACATCAAGCACATCATGAACATAGTACTGAGGTTCAAATGCCATTTATAAAGTACTATAGACCAGATATATCGGTTGTAGAACTTGTCTATGGGAAAGAAAACCCTAGTACTTTGGCAAACATAATTGACTATATACTAGAAGATAAAAGTACGGCGGTGGTTATCTCTACAGACTTAAGTCACTATTATGATAACGACAAGGCAAACCGTTTAGACAATATATGTATAGATGCAGTGAAAACGATGGATGTAGCAAAACTAAAACAAGGATGTGAGGCTTGCGGTAAAATAGGTATAGAAGCGATGCTCATGGTTGCTAAACAACAAGGACTTTCCCCTGTAGTACTTGACTATCGTACTTCTGCAGACGCTGGTTTAGATAAATCAGAAGTTGTGGGGTATATGAGTGCAACATTTGTTGAAATGGAGACGCTAAAAAAAGAGACACTACTAACACTAGCACGTGCCAGTATAGCCAACGCAGTTGATGTACCTTACAGCTATAACTTACAGAATGTTCTTCAAGAAAATCCTTGGTTGGAAGAGAAAGGTGCTGCTTTTATTACACTTACCAAAGGTGAAGATAGTTTGCGAGGTTGCATTGGCTCTACAGTAGCACATAAAAAACTTTATGAAGATGTCATACTGAATGCTAAAAGTGCTGCAATGAATGACCCAAGATTTTTAGCATTGAGCCAAAAAGAGTACGATGAGATAAAAGTTGAAGTTTCTATATTGAGTGAGCCAAAAGAAGTACGCTATAGCTCTGTAGATGATTTAAAATCTAAAATACAAGTGGGTGAAGATGGTGTCATCTTAAAAACAGATACATATCAGGCAACTTTCTTACCACAGGTATGGGAACAGTTACCAAGCTTTGAACTTTTTTTCTCACATCTTTGTAAAAAAGCAGGTATGGATCATGCATGTCTTTCTATGAAACCCAAAATTTTAGTCTATCACGCTAAAAAATATAAGGAGTGAACGTATATTTTTGTCATATTTTGTCACATTTTGTAGATATACTTTAATATCTACAGGAGGGAATGATGAAAAAGGTTTTTTTTAGATTTAGCGTTATAGGTCATGTTAAAAATATAATAGGTTTCTTTTTGGGATTAGTGTTTAGTAGTGTACTTTTAAGTAGTAACGGTATGGCATATGATCTTAATGCGTTTGTACTAGCGGTACAGACAGACAATCCAGGTGTTTCAGAAGATAATCAATTTACTATACCTGTCAATCCAGAGTACGCTTACTTTTATGATGTGGATTGTGGGTACGATGGTGTGTATGAAGCACTAGGTGTGATGGGTAGTTATACTTGTAGTTTTTCTCCAGATAGTAGTGCTACTGCAAAGTATATAGGTATTACTGCTACATTTCCTCATTTTTATCTGAATAACAGTGGAGATAAGGAGAAAGTACTTTTTGTAGAGCAGTGGGGAACACAACCATGGAAAAGTATGAAAGGTACATTTCATGGCGCTTCAAATTTACAATATGTAGGGACTATACCACCAGACTTATCTGATGTGACGGACATGTCATCGATGTTTCGTAATGCTAGTTCTTTTGACCAAAATATAGGGGATTGGAATACTTCTTCTATTGAAACAATGTTTGGTATGTTTGCTAGTGCTAGCTCTTTTGACCAAGATATAGGGGATTGGGATACTTCTTTGGTTAGAAGTATGGAGGATATGTTTTTTGGTGCTAATCAATTTAATCAAGATATAGGCGACTGGAACACATCCTCTGTCGTTTCTATCAATGAAATGTTCCGCCATGCAAGTAAATTTAATCAAGATATAGGTAAATGGGATACAAGTAATATTAACAATATGTCATATATGTTTTCTAATGCTACAAACTTTAATCAAAGTTTGGCCTCATGGAATATAGAGAATGTTAGTTCATTTGGTAATATGTTTGAGGGTATTAGGCTTGATACGAGACATTGGGATGAGATCCTTATAGCTTGGGATACTCAGAATGTAAAGAGTGGTGCTTTGCTTCATGGAGGAGAGAGTAACTATTGTCATGCTGAGTCTGCACGAACACATTTAGTCACTACTGATAATTGGAATATCACTGATGGAGGTAAAAATTGTGCGGGTTTAGAAGACTTTATCATTACTGTTAAAACAGACAATGATGGGACATCAGCAGATACACAATTTACTATCCCTACTAATGGAGGGGGTTATAACTACAATGTAGACTGTAACAATGACGGAATCAATGAAGCGACAATTGTAACGGGAAGTTATACTTGTAACTACGTAAATAGTGGAACCTACACGATAAGAATACAAGATAACCAAGGAGATGATACAGGTTTTCCTAGGATTTACTTTAATAATGTTGGAGATAAAGAGAAACTACTTAGCATAGAGCAATGGGGAACAGGCGCATGGACAAATATGGATGTGGCATTTAAGGGGTGTCTAAATCTAGATTTAGTAGCCAATGATGTACCCAATCTCAATATGGTCACAAGTATGAATAGTATGTTTTCAGGTGCTTCCTCTCTGCTTGGTACTACAGCAAATTGGACATGGGATACATCAAAGATAACAAATATGTATTCTATGTTTAGCTTTGCTACTTTGTTTAATGGAGATATTGGAAGTTGGGATACTTCAAACGTTACAACGATGAGAACTATGTTCCAGTTAGCCGAGTCGTTTAATCAAGATATAGGTGATTGGAATACCTCTAGAGTAGCAGATATGGCTCATATGTTCAACATTGCTAGATCATTTAACCAAGATATAGGCAGTTGGAATACATCATTGGTAGAAGATATGTCATTTATGTTTCAAAGTGCGAAATATTTTAACCAAGATATAGGCAGTTGGGATACATCATTGGTGGAAAATATGTCATTTATGTTTAAGGGTGCTTATGACTTTGAACAAAACTTAGGCCAATGGAGTATAGAAAATGTGAATACATTTAATGGTATGTTTGATCTAGTAGAACTTGAGACCCATAACTGGGATGCTATATTGATTGGTTGGGATGCCCAAGTGGTGCAAAATGGTGCAGAATTAGATGGAGGTTTAAGTCACTATTGTCAAGCAGAAGCCGCACGTGCTCATCTTATTTCTGCTGATGATTGGAATATCACGGATGCTGGAAAAGATTGTAGCATGCCAGAGTATCGATCTGTTTTAACAGCCTATGGTGCTGTTGTCTATGGGGAAGGCACACATGATATCTCATTTGACACTTTGGTAAGAGAACTCAATGGTACCAGCAGTAATAGTGCGTTAAGAGTAAAGGTACCTAAAAATAGTAGCTTGTCGTTAGCGTATAACCCTACCCAAACACTCTTTAAAGGTGAAGTAGTAGAAAATAGCCGTTGGGATTTTGATGATACCAGTGATCCATTTGATTATATCTTTACCTATAATGGTTCTACCTATGAAGGAACACATCGTTCAAGGTTCGCTGTTACAGGTACACTTGATGTTTCAGAAGGAGAAGTTGGCAAGTTTATACTAGAAACTACAGTGATATCTGAAAGTGGTAGTAGAAGTAATGATAGAGATACATTTGAAAAGCGTTTATAGTCATCATTAAATTATAAGGAATAGTTATGAAAACAATAAAAAAAACAGTATTAAGATATCTATTGTTAGTAAGTGTCAGTATGGGTCTTTATGCAAATACTTGCCCTAAGTGGTTTCCCATGCCTGCGATGGATGGGTTGGTAGTAGTTATACCCATTTATGATGAGGCTATTACAGAACCTGATCTTGATTGTGATGAGGTTATAGATAGTGTAGATACAGATATAGATGGTGATGGCGTTGCTAATGGTTCTGATAGTTTCCCTCTAAACCCTTCAGAGTGGGCAGACAGTGATGGTGATGGTGTTGGAGATAATACAGATAAACCTAGCGCACATTCTCAAAGTGTCACTGTTGATGAGGACACGAACGATAACACAATCATACTAAGTGGTAGTGATGATAGTTCATCCATTACCTTTAGTATTTTAACTCAACCATTTAATGGAACACTCGGAGGGATAGCACCAAATATCACTTATACTCCAAATGCTGACTATGCAGGAACAGATAGTTTTACATTTAAGGTAAATGATGGAGATTTAGATTCGGCTGTGGCCACTGTAAACATAACAATTAATGATGTGATTGATGTACCTATTTTAGAAAATTTTGTAGGAAGCATAGAAGAAAATGCAACAGCAGGAAGTTTTGTAGGTCAAATAAATATTGTGGATAGTGGTACTTCTGATATAACGGCTATAACTCTTAGTGGCATAGGAAATACTAACTTTGAAGTCTCAACAGATGGAAATATTACCGTTAAAGTTGGTGCAACGTTAGATTATGAAATGACGATAGAGTACAATTTAACAGTAGTTGCAACAAACACAGATGGAGAATCTACAGCAGTAAAAGTAGATATAGCAGTAACAGATATAGCAGATGTCACACCGATACTGTCAGACTTCTCAGCAAGTATTGCAGAGAATGTAGCTGTAGGCACAGAAGTAGGCACTGTGACAGTGACAAGTGTAGGAGATTCAGCCATCACCGCATTTACACTCAGTGATAGCACACACTTTGAGATTAATGCCAGTGGTATGATTAAAACAAAAACCACCTTTGATTATGAAACAACAACAGAATATAACCTTACCGTGACTGCAACAAACAGTGCAGGAGAATCTACAGCAGTAAAAGTAGATATAGCAGTGACAGATATAGCAGATGTCACACCGATACTGTCAGACTTCTCAGCAAGTATTGCAGAGAATGTAGCCGTAGGCACAGAAGTAGGCACTGTGACAGTGACAAGTGTAGGAGATTCAGCCATCACCGCATTTACACTCAGTGATAGTACACACTTTGAGATTAATGCCAGTGGTACGATTAAAACAAAAACCACCTTTGATTATGAGACAACAACAGAATATAACCTTACCGTGACTGCAACAAACAGTGCAGGAGAAGGTGCGGCTATGGCAGTTGATATTGCTATTAATAATATAGCAGAGTCTGTACCTGTACTTGCAGAAACTTACAACAGAACTATAGGTGTCTCATCAGTTATAGGGCTCTATGTAACTACTATTTACTTGGATGGAAGTAATATTGACGAAAATACAGCATCAAGTTTCAGTATTGTAAGTGGAAATACGAATGGAGATTTTAACATAAGTAGTGATGGTATCATACGTACAGTACATACTTTATCTCATTCTACATCAAGCTATACGTTAGAAATAATTGCAAGTAATAGTGTGGGCGACAGTACTCCTGTTAATCAGACAATAACTATTGAACCCAATAGTATACCGACTGCTTCAGATTTTAATATAACACTTGATGTCAATGAATCAACAATTGTCGACTGGTACACAAGATCATCAGCAATGGATGCAGATGGAAATACGCTTACAGCTTCAGTAAAAACACAAGGAACTTACGGAATATTTAGTGTAACAGGCAACTCTTTATCATATGTAAAAACTATTGGTACAAATGAAACAGATATGGGTGTGTTGGAGATTACAGATGGTATAGGTACTATAGAAATTAATGTAAGTGTTACTTCTCTTTCTTGGCAACAGATAGAGTTAGGACAATGGAATACAGTTGCCACTAAAAGTAATGGAGCGTTATATGTTTGGGGATGGAATGCGGCTGGTTTTGTTGGAGATGGTACTACTATAGATAGACACACGCCAACACGTATTGGTACTGCGACAAACTGGCGTAGTGTTAGTAAAGGACATGGTTATACTCTTGCTATAAATAATGCAGGTGAGTTATATGCTTGGGGATATAACTCTTACGGACAGTTGGGTGATGGCACAACTACTAACAGAGACATGCCAATCCGTATTGGGAGTGCAACAAACTGGACTAGTGTCGGTGCAGGAAGTAAACATGCTCTTGCTATTAACAGTGATGGAGAGTTATATGCTTGGGGAGGGAATTGGTTTGGTCAGGTTGGAGATGGTACTACCACCCATAAATATAGTCCAACACGTATAGGTACGGCAACAAACTGGGTTAGTGTGAGTGGAGGATATTATCATTCTATTGCTATTAATAGTGATGGAGAGTTATATGCCTGGGGGTATGGAGGTAATGGTCAGCTTGGAACTGGTGGTAGTTATGATAGGCATACGCCATGGCGAATTGGTACTGCAACAAACTGGAGTATCATTAGTGCAGGGTATGCTCATAATGTCGCTATAAACAGTGATGGAGAGTTATATACATGGGGGTCAAATGACTATGGTCAGCTTGGAGATGGTACCACTGAGATTCTACTCACTCCAACACATATTGGTACTGAAACAAACTGGAATAGTGTGAGTGCGGGAATGGATCATACACTTGCTATCAATAGTAATGAAGAGCTTTATGCATGGGGAGGAAATGAAAACGGTCAGTTAGGGGATGGTAACACTACTAATATATTCACACCGACACGTATTAGCCCTACAATAAACTGGAAGAGTGTGAGTGCAGGAGGTAACTATCAACAGGCTTATACAGCAGCTATTAGTAGTATAGGAGTGCTATATGTTTGGGGAAATAATGATTATGGTCAGCTTGGAGATGGTACTCTTATTAATAAAACCATACCTACGCCTATTGGAAACTAATGTGCTAAAATTAGTAAATGGCAATTAAAAAACTATATGAGGTAAACTGAGGAGGTGGAACTTGTTTTTTGATAAGATACAAAGCTTTATATAGTCCCCACAGGAGAAACACTAAATTTATAGCCTTGCAAAGAGAGAGTTTCTATAAATTTATGTTTGAGCTTTTGTCTAAGTCTTTTAACAAGTGTGCGTATGGTGTTAGCATTGATTGTCTCTTTCTGGGGCCAAATTGAAGCTTCTATGGTATACATATCTACTATTTGATTGATATGTTGCATAAACAATTTGAGTAAGGCTAGTTCTTTACCTGTTAAATGGAGAGGAACATCACAGCAGTAGAGCATAGATGACTCTTTGTGGTAATAAAATTCTTCATCTAACGTAATGATATCTGGGTTATTGATATGTTGCTGGTAGTTATTTCTAATTTTATTATCTGCTATTTTTAAAAAGATATGAAGTTCTTGTCTATTACATGCTTTAGATAAATAGGCAATGGGGTCTAGTGGTATAGCTCTGTCTATATCATAATCTTTCATATGTGATGTAAGAAAAATAATATATATATGAGGGCTTTGCTCTTTAAGTTTTTTCGCAGTTTGTATACCATCTTCTTGGCCCTTGATATGGATATCCATGAGTACAATATCGTTGGGTGTATGGGCATTAAATAAAAGAGCATCATCTCCATTATCAACAATATGTGTGACATAGTAGCCTAATTCTGTGACAAATTTTTTTAGTTCTAAGGCAATGAACTTTTCATCTTCAACTATGAGTATATTGGTTGGTTTCATATTTTACCTTACTTAACTATTTACTTGATGACGATGAATAAGTAAGTAATATATTACCCTACATTTTCTAATAAATAGAAAAAGATGTCGCGTCAATTTGTCTATACATCTGAGAATTTTGTCATATTTTGTCACATTTTGACATATTTTTTAGATACACTTAAACTTATTGTATAAGGAGTATAAAATGAATATACAAGAACTTTTAGATTTAGCCAGTAGAGGTGTCATTTCACCTAAGTCATTATGGAATGATAAGTTAGATGACAACAGAGCGTGGAGTGATAGTTTAAAATCTCCTATTTTAACATTTGTTGGGGTCGTTGCAGTGCTTAGTGCTGTGATGATAGTTTTATTTGGGTATCAAATTCCATTTATAGGTGTTGTGAGACCTACAATGGGTGAGATCGTGTTACAGGCAGTAGGGTCTGTTATATTGTATGTGATACCTATTTCAATTATGAGTTGGGTTGCAGTCTATTTATCCAAAAGGGTAGGAGGTATAGAAAATCAAAATAGAGCGATTTGGATGCTATTTTTGGTTTCTATTCCTTCATTACTAGGACAGGCATTTGCTACAGTGCCTATGATTGGTCTTTTACTATCATTAGGATTAGGTATCTATTCTATGGTTCTGTTTTATAAAGCCATTCCTATTTTCATGGAAGTACCTTTAGAAAAACGCTTAAGTTACTTTATTTTGATGATATTGGCATCTATTGTTGTCTCGTTGGTTTTACATTTTACCTTGGGTCAATTTTTACAGCCATCTGTACCTGATATGGGTCACCTAGAGATGCAACACTAAATTTAAACTAAAAGAAAGGGAAGAAGAATGATTAAATATTTAATGGGAATAGTATTGGTTTTGACTTTGTTTGCTACATCTGTATGGGCTGAGGAAAAACCTAGAGCCGTTATCATTTTTGATGCTAGTGGAAGTATGTGGGGACAGATAGATGGAGTGACCAAACTAGAAATAGCCAGAGATGCTTTAAAAAATGTAGTAAAAGAGTGGAATCCTAATGTTGAATTAGGATTGACTGCATATGGACATCGTACAAAGGGAGATTGTGATGATATTGAAACACTTATTCCTGCTAGTAAAATAGACAAAAATAAAATGATATCTACGGTTTTTGCTTTGAACCCTAAAGGTAAAACACCTATTAGTAGAGCTATTAAAAAAGTGGCTAAAGAGCTTAAGTATACAGAAGAGAAAGCAACTATTATCCTCATAAGTGATGGAAAAGAGACTTGTGATCCAGACCCATGTGCTACAGCCAAGGAACTAGAAGCAAAGGGTATAGATTTTATTACCCATGTGATTGGATTTAATGTAGACAAAAAGACAGATAAACAGTTAGAATGTATAGCTTCTTCTACAGGTGGAGAGTACTTCTCTGCTAAAAATGCTACAGCACTTAACAGTGCTATGAAAGTGATAGCTAAAAAAGTTGAGGTGGTTAAGCTAAAACCCAAGCCTATAGTAAAGGCACTCAAAAATAATTTGGAAATTTCAGCTTCAGAAAAAGAGGGAGGCAAGTGGATAGGTGCGTACCATAGTATCTATAAGATGATAGATGGTCAGGTAGAGGAACGTATAGCAAGCGAAAGTTCGACTAAAAAACGTTTAGGAGAAGAGCAACTGCCTGTAGGGAAGTATATGCTCAAATCAAGTTACAATGAATTTAAAAAAGAGACAGCTTTTGAAATTAAAGCAGGTGAAGTCACGAAAATACATGTTGTCATGGGAGAGACAGGGAAATTAGAGATTTCAGCTTCAGAAAAAGAGGGAGGCAAGTGGATTGGTGCGTACCATAGTATCTATAAGATGATAGATGGTCAGGTAGAGGAACGTATAGCAAGCGAAAGTTCGACTAAAAAACGTTTAGGAGAAGAGCAACTGCCTGTAGGGAAGTATATGCTCAAATCAAGCTACAATGAATTCAAAAAAGAGACAGCTTTTGAAATTAAAGCTGGTGAAGTTACGAAAATACATGTACTTTTTGGACAATTTATGATAAAAGCAAAATGTGATGATAGTGCTAAACAAGTTCAATATGAAATTTATGCAAGTAGTGGACAGTTAGTTTATGAAAAAAAATTAAAATGTAGTGAAACCTTAAAGATAACACTGGATAATGGAGAATATACTGTAGAAGCTAAGGTAGGTAGTGGCACAAAAGAGATGAAGTTTACTGTAGGTGGTAGTGAATCAAAACTATTGTTAGATATGACAACTACTACAGAAGACTTAGATAAAGAAGCATTAATTCAGCTTGATAGTCAAGCTGTTCAAAAAGAAAATAAGCCTATGGTTAAAGATAAAGAAGACAAGGCTAGTAACACTGAAGATATGAAAGAAGCTGTAAAAGGTTTGGAACAGCTGGGAGCATTGTTGGGACAAATGAGTAAAGCAGTAGGTAGTGAGAATGCAAAAGATATGAATGAGGCAGGGGCTTTTCTTAATGCACTGGGTGGCATGATGGACCCTGAGAAAACAAAAGAGATAGAAGAAAAGAAAAAAGAACAAAATATAAAAGCAGATAAAGCCTTTGATGATATGAGTCAAGAGCTTCAGATGTTTACAAAATAAGAGAGGATAGAAATGATTAAAGTTGTGAAGTTATTGATAATAGTGGGTTTAGGATTGACAGGTATTGAAGCAAATCAAATGAAAAAGTACGATGTGAAGAGTGCCAAGATAGAGTATGAACTAAAAGGTTCTGGAGACATCATGGGGATGGTGAAGGTTAAGTCTATTGGTAAAAAAAGACTCATTTTTGATGACTATGGTGTAAAAAATCTTGAAGAGAGAAATGAAGTTAAAAAAGAGACAACAATGGGAACGACAAAAGTCAATAAAACGCATACCATGATGTATATGAATGATACTGTTATGTATAAAGTGGATTTTGACAAAAAGATTATTCACCGTATGAAGAACCAAGGTGCTGCAATTGCCGCTATGCTTAGAGGTGGGAAAAATATAAAACAAACTGGTGAAGAGATAATGATAAAAATGGGTGGAAAGAAGCTTGGTACTGATAAGGTACTTGGTTTTGAATGTGTCATATGGGATCTTATGGGTACAAAACAATGTATGTATAAAGGTATACCACTTAAAGTAGAGTCTGACATTATGGGCATGAAGAGTACAGAAGTAGCTATTAGTGCAGTGTTTGATATTGGGTTAAATAATGATGACTTTAAGCTTCCAGACTATCCTGTGTACAATTTAGATATGGATGTCATGATGCAAGGAGGAGAACCAAAAGAGTTGGACAAAAGTAAAATAGGTCAAATGGATATGAAGGATAATGGCTCAAAAGATATAGAGTCTAATGAAGTTGCACAAGGTATGGCAGCATTAGGAGCAGGAATGGCTGCATTGAGTAAAGCAGGTATAGATATGAGTCAAGATATCTCACCTGATCAAGAGAAGATGATGCAAAAAGCTATGATGAATGCTATGGGTGGCGAAGGTAAAATGTTAGCTATGATGAAAAAAGAGATTTTTGAAGAAAGTAGCATGGAGGAGATGGTCTTTGCAAAAGAGTGTTTTGGTACTGCAAATACACTCAAAGAGGCAAATAAATGTGTAAATAAAGGGAATGAAATGTTTGGAGGAGATGAAGAACTTCTCACTAGTTGGTCGAAACAGGATAAAAAAGAAATGCTGAATGACATGAAAGAGTTTGAAAAGATGATGCCTTGTATACAAGAAGCGCAAACAATGGATGCCTTTCAACGTTGTATGCCAGAAGATAAGTATTAGTAATAAATATTGTATGTTTCCAATCAATTATTAGTTATTCTTAAGTTAAATATAATATATATTTAATTATTATATTACCTATATTTATAATTTAATTAAAGGCTAACGATGAAAAAGACAATAACAATTTCTATTATAACTGCATCATTATTAACTAGTGTGTATGGAGATTCAACAAAAATAGGTGATCTCATTACAGATGTTAAAGATGTAGTTGTAAGTATGAGTAAAGATGCTAAAGATACTCTGACGGGCTTAAAAGATGGTTTTGTTGAAACGACTCAAAGTGCTGAAAGAACCACAAGTACTGTGAGTAAAGACTCGAGAGATTCTATTGTAAAAGTATCAGATGACTTAAAAATAGTTGAAGTAGAAACATCAAAAAATGCTAAAGAAGCCTTGATTACTATATCTACAGATACTAAAGAGTCTGTTACAAATACAACAAAAGATATCAAAGATTCAATGTCTGTAGCATCAGCTGATGCAAAAGAGTCAGTCACTACTCTCTCTGGTGATACTTTCCAAGTTTTCAAATCAGTTTCAAGTGATGCAAATAAAACAGTACATATCTTAAGTGATAACGTAAATGATAGTAGTAACACACTTTCTAAAGATGCAGATACTTCTGTAAGAACTGTGTTTACAAATATGAAAACAAGTTCAAATACACTTTCTAATGATGCTAGAGCTGCACTAAAAACAACAACTGATGATGTAAATGCAGCGACAAAAACGTTAGCTGATGATGGAAACTTAAGTGTTGAATATGTATTTGGTAATGCGAATGACAGTATTAAAACTATTGCATTAGATGGTAAGATGCCAAATATAAAAGATGAGATACAAAGCAATGGTGATGTGTTAGCAAAAAACGCAGCAGATGCAAAAGCGAAAGCAGAAGCTGAAGCGGCAGAGAAAGCAAGACTCGCATCAGATGCAAAAGCGAAAGCAGAAGCTGAAGCGGCAGAGAAAGCAAGACTTGCAGCAGATGCAAAAGCGAAAGCAGAAGCAGAAGCAGCAGAGAAAGCAAGACTTGCAGCAGATGCAAAAGCGAAAGCAGAAGCTGAAGCGGCAGAGAAAGTAAGACAAGCTGCTCAGGCAAAAGTGGAGGCTGAAGCTAAAGAGAATATTATTAAACTACTCAAAGTAGAAAATATTGAGTTTCAAACTGCTAAAGCTAACTTAACAACAAAAGGTTTAGATACAGTCAATAAGTTGGCAGCTATTCTAAAGAAATATCCAAGTATTAAGGTTGAAATTGCAGGTCATACAGACTCAGATGGAGATGAAGCCTTTAATCAAAACCTCTCTCAATCAAGAGTAAATGCTGTTAAAAATGCATTGGCTTCTGCTGCTGTCGCTGCAGATCGTTTAACTGCAAAAGGGTATGGTGAAACTAAACCACTTGTTCCTAATGATACAAAAGAGAATAAACAAAAAAATCGTCGTGTTGAGATTAATATCATCGCACAATAGGTATCTCTAAGATTGTAATGACACATGCAAGTTAGTGCGTTTGTCATTATTTTTATATATTAACATGATTTTATGATACAATACTCGAATACTTACGAAGGTATTTGATGTTTTATCATTATAAAATTATATTCTACATATTTTCTTTTTTTCTATTACATAACATATTTATATTTGCAAAAACAGTCTATCCTTTTGAGATTGAAAAAGGTAGTGTTCACTATACTATTAAAGGCGGGGGCATACTTACTGCTGAGACAAATCTTAGTGTGGATGGACACGCCAAACTTACATTTAAATCAAGAGGCATACAAAATGTGATAGAAGAGAGTGGTGTAATTTCTACCCAAGGAAGCATAAAATACAATCAAGAAGTAAAAAGATTTGAAAAAACAACCCAAGATACATATATTGTAGCAGATTATGAAAATGAACAACTCATCGAACACCCTAAATCTTATACTAATATATATGAAGAGCATATAACAGATGGATATGTAAAACAAAATAAAGAAGAGGTAGCAGGGTTAGAGTGTATCAATTGGACAAAAAATGGCATACAAAAATGTATGTATAAAGGAATCGTATTAAAGCATACTTTCAAGGCATATGGTATTTCGTATACTAAAGTAGCAACAAAAGTATATTTAGATATGAATATATCAGAAGATGAATGTCTACTGCCTGATTATCCTTTACATGATTTTGGTTTGCATAACAGTGGTTTTAAAGCCAATACTCTTAACAAACCTGAAGATTTTTGTAAAACATTAAAGTCAGAAAGTAATATAGAGATATCTGCTGTGGTTGACTCAATACATTTAAAAGATAAAAATAGAATTTCTTTTATTAATAAAATTTCGAATACAATTTTTGAAAAACAGATAACACTGCTTCCAGAATTGATGACGGCATTGCAAAAGACTAGGGCTTGTTTACATATTGGAGAAAATCCATTTGAGGCAAATCAATGCATAGAACATTTTACTACGATGAAGGATAAGTTAGGTACCAAAGAGAATAATTTCATTATTCTTTGGGATGAACAGCGTAAAAATGAGTTGTTAGATAAAATTGAAAATGAACTGATATATCTTCAAGCACGTATGCCTTGTATTAAACGTGCAAAAAACATTACAGATTTATCTACTTGTATGCGTTAAGGTTACAAATGAAATTTTACCGTATATATATAGAAATTACGAATGTTTGTGGACTCTCTTGTACCTTTTGCCCTACCAAGGAATTACCTGACAAAGCAATGAGCTTAGCATTTTTTGAATCTACAATCAAACAAGCTAAAGCCTATACTAAGGAGATAGCATGTCATGTAGTGGGAGACCCTTTGACACTATCAAACTTAGATGAGTACTTAAATATAATCCAAAAACATGGATTGAAGGCTATGCTAACAACCAGTGGTTATTTTCTGAAAAAACATAGCTATGACACGCTGTTTCATCCTTGTGTAAAGCAGATAAATATATCGTTAAATAGTTATAATAAAAATGATAGTTCATTTACATTTGAACAATATATTCAACCTGTCTTAGACTTATGTCAAGAAAAATTGAAGCGGAAAGTTGAACTTTTTATTAATTTACGGGTATGGAACCTAGATACATTAATGAGTGAACGAACTTTTAATGAAGTATTGTTTAAGAAACTTTCAAAAGCGTTTGATGTGCCACTAAATTTAGATAATGTGTATAGTTCACGTCCCAAATCTATACGTTTAGCTTCTAAGGTATTGGTACATTTTGATGACTATTTTGAGTGGCCATCACTTACCAATACGGTGTATGGAGATGGTGTTTGTCAAGGGTTACAATCACATATTGCCATCTTGGCTTCGGGAAAGGTTGTGCCTTGTTGTTTGGATTGTGATGGTGTCATAGAACTTGGTGATTTACATGCAGATAGTCTTGATGATATTTTATATTCTCATAGAGCAACAGCGATGATCAATGGATTTAAAGAGTCAAAAGCAGTAGAAGAGTTATGTCAAAAATGTTCGTATAAAGAGAGATTTAATTTAAAAGAGGTATGAAAGAAATACAAGAAACATATATTTCTTTCATTTAAATAGTACGTAAAACTATGGATTTATTTTTTCAAACCTTGTACCTTCCATAGTAAAGTTACCCATAAGACCCGCAGAGTCAAACACAAAACCAATCATATTATCTCCAAAATCAATTTCATCGAGTTCTTCTTCAGAATTCCATTCAGCCATTGCAATATTGAAATCCATATCAGCTTCCCAGTCATCATCATGGATAAACTTGCGTAAAGCAGTTTCAGATGTAAATACAATAATGAGAGAATAGGTCTGTGCACCTATTTGAGGTCCCACTGAAGCTGATGCAATGCTATGGTATGATTTTGAAACACCATTGACACGTAAGACACCTTCACCGTATCTTCCACCAAAAATAAATCCTGCTTCTGTCACTTCAGGAAATACAACATAACCGTTTGCTTTGGCTAAAAACTTTTTTGAACCGGCAACGTCATTGTAAAACTCTTCAAGTGCTTTGTTAGCATCTTTCTCAATACTTTTTGCAGATTGTGCAAATGTTAATGTACTCATTGTAAATACTGCTATGAGTACCTGTGCGATATATTTAGATATATTCATTTTTTATCCTTTTATTTTTACGGTTTAAGCTTTTTAAATTTTGTGCCTTCCATCGAGAAAGAACCCATAAGTCCTTTTGAATCAAACACAAAGGCAACCATTGGGTCATCATATTCTGTATCTAATTCTTCTTTAGAATTCCACTCAGCTAGAGCAATCTTTCCATCTACTTCTGTCTCCCATTCATCATCACTTAGTAAAAATTTGTTAAGTGAAGCATCGGTTGTAAAGGCAATAACGAGAGAGTACTCTTGTGCACCCATTTGCATACCAATTGATGCAGATGTCATACTATAGTATCCTTTTGTTTTTCGTCCTATACGAAGTACTCCCTCGCCATATTTACCACCAATAAAGAAACCTGCTTGTTTCACAGAGGGAAAGACCAAAAATGCTTTTGATTTCACCAAAAATGCATCAGCACTCTTATTCTCTTCAATAAACTTATTGATTGCCAGATTGGCTTCATTGTCTAGTGTTTTTGCAGATTTAGCCATAGCAGATGTTGTTATTAAGCCAAGTATCGCAAAAATCACCGCTATCGTTTTGAATTTACTCATTCTCATTGTCCTTTAATTTAATAAAAAATATTATATCATAGTGTAGTTTTAGTATAGCTATAACTTATAAGGTACTTCTGTCTATAGTGCTAAACAATGAAGGATAAAGATGGAAAAAATGAGTATAAAAGCCTATGCCGTCAAACATAAATTAAGTATATTTAATGTGATGAAAATGGTAAAATCAAAGAAACTCAAAAGTGTAGAGATTACAGAAGAGGGCAAAAAAAATATTTATATTATTTTAGATAATGAAACGGAAGAAGAGGTTGAAAAGAGTATTGTCTATCATGAGGATGAAACAAGTGATGCATCTGAAATAGCATTTTTAAAAAAAGAAGTAGAACTATTGAAATTAGAGATAGAAGAGATTAAACGTCATATTCTACTTCTATCATAAAAAATTATTTAAGGTATAAAGTTAAAATGTATATTGAAACTTTAAAAAGAATGATGATGTTTTTAAGTCTGCCCCTGCATATCCGTCGAGATAGTAAATGGTACCATTATCATTCCATTGACTGTCACCAGTAACCGTGTCATACTTCTGATAACGATAGTCGGCACTTATATGTAGATGCTCATTGTAAGCGTAACCTATACCTAAATCTATTCCAAAAAGCGTATCCTTTTTAAAGCTATCTACAACCCTTAAATAACGTAGATAGTGGTTGTCTGTAGCTGTTGCTTTTGCTAAAGGACTATAGATTACTTTGGTATTAAAGTTTAGCTTACCAAAATTACTTTTCATTTTTAGACCAAAATATGCGGCACTCCATATCTGTTCATAGCTAATGCCTAGTTGGCTATCTATAAAGTTTCCTGTTGTATCTCTAAAAAATTCATTGCTGTATATATATTCTCCTCCATATGCTTTCCATTGAAAGCTATCTTCCTTATATCCCGCTAAGAGAGATAGCGAAATAGAGGGGTCTTTGTATGTTATATATTCGGCATTTACATCAATCATATAGGCATTTGTTATGTCTGTACTATTATGTATAGAACGGTCAGTCCAATCTTCACCAAGAAGTTGCCAGTCATAATTGGTAAGTTTAGATTTACCATCTTCTACAGAAAAGAAAAAATCTGTATTAATAATAAAATTTGGGGTGAGATGCAAAGAAGCACCTAGACCTAACATCGTTTGTGAGTCTATATTCCAAATGAGTTGACTTGCTGTATGTTGAGCTTCAGGATGATAGACATATTCGTTGGCTTCACCAGTGAGAAGTCCTAAAGAGATGCGTAAATCTAGATTTAAATCTTTTTGAGGTGTTGTGTAGACTTTTTTATCATAAGGCATATTTGCTTGAGTCACTTGAGTTGCAAGAAGTAAAGTGATGATAATGTGAAATAGATTGATAGGTGTTTTAGTGTATGTGTACATAATGAAGGTTACCTTTAAGAAGAGAGAAGCAATAGAGAGAATATCTATTGCTTTTAGAGTGTATTATATTTTACTTTTTACAAATGTTTCCATGTCTTCAACAACTTCTTCAAGTGTTCTTGCACCATCAATCACTTCTAGTAAGTTTTTTGATGTATAGAATTCTTGAATTTCAGCTAGTGGATCTGTATAGATTTTCATTCTATCAAAAAAGACTTCTATTGAGTCGTCTGAACGTTCTTCACCTGGTTTAGCATCAGCTGCACGTCCTAATATACGGTCTTTTGCAACTTGTTCAGATACTCTTACTTCAATGACTGAAGCTAAATCAATATTATCTTCTTTACTTACAAGCTCATCAAATGCAGTCATCTGCTCTACAGATCTTGGATAACCATCAATAAGTACATTATCAACAGGTGCATTATTAATAGCAGATACAATCGTATTTACAATAATTTGAAGTGGTACCAATGCACCTTTAGAGATATAAGATTCTATCTCTACACCTAAATCAGACCCTGAAGCTACCTCTTCACGTAGCATGTCTCCAGTAGAGTAGTGAACGATGTTGTCATTCTTCTGGGCAATGATACTAGCGTCTGTTGTTTTTCCTGAGCCTGGTGCTCCGATGATTAAAAATAGTTTTTTCATGATGGTTTTCCTTATTTGATTTTCCTGTGAAGCAGTGACATAAAGTCCTACTTCGAAATTGTACCTATCCTTCGCTTATGTTGAAGGTGTTTGTTGTCTAATTCGTAAGCTAAGCTCTTTGAGCTGTTCGTCTTCTACTGGGCTTGGTGCCTGTGTGAGGATACACTGTGCTTTTTGTGTTTTAGGGAAGGCTATGACTTCTCTAATACTACTAGAATTTGTCATAAGCATAATGAGTCTGTCAAGACCTAGTGCAAATCCACCATGTGGTGGAGCACCAAACTTAAAGGCATCAAGTAAGAAACCAAACTTTTCTTGTGCTTCTTCATCACTGATACCCATCAGTGTAAAGATCTCTTTTTGTAAATCTTCTTTATGTATACGTATAGATCCACCACCAAGTTCTGTACCATTAAGTACGATGTCGTAGGCAACTGATTTTAAATCTTCTATGTCATCATAGGCTATCTTACCATCAGCATCTAGTTCAGGCATGGTAAAGGCGTGGTGCATTGCTTTTGTTTTTCCATCTTCTACTTCAAACATAGGGAAATCCATCACCCATAAGAACTCAAATACATCCTCAGGGATGATATCCATGATTTCTGCAAGGTAGATACGGAAACGTCCCATATAATCAAGTACAAGTTTTTTTGCACCTGCACCAAAGAATACTGCGTCACCCACTTCAAGTTCACATCTTTCAACAATGGCTGCAATGTCGTCTTCTGTAAAGAATTTAGCTAGAGGACCTTTGAGACCATCTTCTTTCATTTGGAAATAACCAAGACCAGAAGCACCAAATTTACGTACATACTCCTCAAAACCTTTCATCTGACGCTTAGAGAATATTTCGTCACCTTTAGGTACCTTAAGGGCTTTAATGCGGTTAACCTTAGTGTCTTTGGCAATGTTAGAGAATATTTCATTGTCACAACGTGCAAAGATATCTATGACATCTACCATTTTAAGGTCATAACGCATGTCTGGTTTGTCGGAACCATAGTTTTCCATAGCATCTGCGTAAGTCATACGCTTAAACTTGGTAGGGATGTTAAAATCACATTTAGTAAAGATGTTATGGATAAGTTTTTCAGCTACACCTATGACGTCTTCTTGGTCACAAAAAGACATTTCAACATCTATTTGCGTAAACTCTGGTTGTCTGTCTGCTCTTAGGTCTTCATCTCTAAAACATTTTGCTATTTGGAAGTAACGGTCAAAACCACCTACCATAAGCAGTTGTTTAAAAAGTTGTGGAGATTGTGGGAGTGCATAAAACTCACCACTATGTACACGGCTTGGTACAAGGTAGTCTCTTGCACCTTCAGGTGTAGATTTTGTAATAATAGGTGTTTCCACCTCAAGGAAGTTTAGTTCATCGAGTGTATTACGTGCAGCTATGGTCGCTTTTGAACGGAGTTTAAAAACATCATAAGATTTTTGTGTACGAAGCTCGAGGTAACGGTATTGAAGTTTTATCTCTTCATTTACTTTGTCATCGTTAAGTTCAAATGGCATTGGTTTAGAGCGGTTTTCAATCGTAAGGCTATCTACAACCATTTCAACCTTACCCGTTTTAAGTTTAGGATTTTCTAGCCCTTCACCTCTCGCTCTCATTTTACCTGTTGCAACCAGTACAAATTGGTCACGTACATCTTCAGCCAGCTTGTGTGCCTCTACGTTGTCCGCTGGGTCACAAACAAGTTGTATCACTTCATCTTTGTCTCTAAGGTCAATAAATATGAGTCCACCATGATCTCTACGGCTTGACACCCAACCTGCCACAGTGATAGTCTCACCAATATGTGTCTCGTTTACTTCTGCACAATAATGTGTTCTCATTCACGCATCCTCTAATTAATATGGTCGCGATTATAGCTAAATGTTGTTTAAGGGCATATCTATATCTCTTGACATATAGATTTACCCTTGATATAATAGGGTAAAAAATACAGGAGTATTATTATGGTATTAAATACCCAGAAAAAGTCACTTGTAGAAAAGTCGTCTGTAGAAAAGGTTACTGTGGTTTTACCACAAATACTCAAACAAGAAGTGATGCAACTTAAAGAAACACTACATGTCTCTATGAACACCATTTACCAGACTGCTATAGCTGAGTATGTAGCAAAACAAAAAAGAGAACAACTTCGTGAAGAAGCAAAGATGATGTTAGATGAATATAATGAAAATCCTGAGATACAAGAACTCATAGAGTTTGAAGAAGAGATACATGAATACTAAAGATATCTACCTCGTAGATCTAAACCCTACGAAAGGTGCAGAGACTAAAAAGGCAAGACCTTGCATCATTGTTAGTAATGACGACGTGGGCATTTTACCTTTAAAGGTCATAGTCCCACTCATAGGTCATAAAGAACTACACAACAACAAAAGCTGGCTAGTCCCCATAGAACCTACAACACAAAATGGCTTAGCCAAAACATCAACAGCAG
Organism: uncultured Sulfurovum sp.; assembly: GCA_902727855.1. Taxonomy (GTDB): domain Bacteria; phylum Campylobacterota; class Campylobacteria; order Campylobacterales; family Sulfurovaceae; genus Sulfurovum. Next base: position 39,174 of record CACVAS010000128.1, on the reverse strand, counting down.
ATGCACTCAATATACGTTCAGTCTCCAATACTAGGATGATTAAAAAGATAGGTGTCATAGACGATGAGATTTACCTTAAATTGGTTGAAGCGATGAGGGTTGTTTTGAATATACAGTAAAAGCACCTTTTACTCGTTTAACAGTTCCAGCTGTTAAACCTCTATCAGAATACAAACAACAAAACAAAACTCATGCACTAAAAATAATACATTGAAATAATATCTCTACAAACATTAAAAATATAAAGCTTTATATTTTGATAGTAAGCTCCTTAGCTAGAGCTATGGAGCAAGTAAACGTCTTTATCCTCTCACGTTCTTGGATTAGGTATAACCTTTGATTGGATGGATAGATATTTATTGCATGAACATGAGAGTTTAAACTTAAAAAGAGCGTTTGACAATTTGGACGGATCGAATACTTGTAAGGGGAATTTTAGTTTGCATCGGGAAGATTTTATAGATAAAGGTATGGGTATTATTAAATAATAATGATATTATTTCTAATTAAAATAAGTAAAGTAATAAAGAGGGACAATGATGGAAAATGTATCTGATTATATCCATAACATACCAATAGAAGAAGATAAAGTAGTCGACAAAAATCATGATGTGGTTCAAAGTGATGGTAATATAACGAATCCATTTTCAACAAAAGATATTAGAATAACTCATGCTACTATTGCACTTTCTAGTATTATTAATAGGCTGAAACATGATGAAATTGATTTAAACCCTGACTTCCAAAGAAATTCAGATTTATGGGGCAGAAAACAAATGAGTCGACTAATAGAATCAATTTTATTAAAGCTCCCATTACCTGTACTTTATTTTGATGTTAGTGAACCTGATAAATGGCTTGTTGTGGATGGCTTGCAAAGATTATCGACATTTAAAAAGTTTATTGTTGATAAAAAATTAATTTTAAAAGACTTAGAATTTTTAACTCATTTAGATGGATATAATTATGATAAATTAGATAGAAACTTAAAAAGAATAATAGATGAAACTCAGATTATTACTTATCAAATTGAAGCGCAAACACCTAAGGAAGTTAGGTATTCTATATTCAATAGAATTAATACAGGTGGACTATCATTAAATCCGCAAGAAATTAGACAAGCACTTAATCAAAAAGGTGGAGGTATAAGCTTTCTTAGGGAGGTAACAGAAAATAATATTTTTAAAAAAATTGTCGGAGTAAGTTCAAAAAGAATGCTAGACAGGGAATTAGCATTAAGATTTGTAGCCTTTAAATTAGCAGGGTATGAAAATTTTGATTCTAATAAAATGAAAGATTTTTTAGATAAAGCAATGGATAAATTAGATTTAATAGAAGATAAAGAAGAGATAGATAAATTAAAAAATAATCTTTTAGAGACATTAACATTTTCTGAGAAGATACTTGGGGAAAATCATAGGTTTAGTAGAGCTATTGCAGATGATGAAAAGACAAGAACACTTAATAGGTCACTATTTGATGTTATTACTATTTGCTTTAGTGAGATAAAGGATAGAGATAAGTTTTTCAATAAAAAAGAATTATTTTTAATAAAGTTTAAAAAATTATTGAAAGATGAACAAGGGGAGTTTTTAAAAGCAATTACAGAAGGTACAAGTGATAAAAGTGCTATAGAGACTAGATTTGAGATCATGAATAAATTAATAAAAGAGGTTATATATGAAAATAAATAGAGTAGTAATTAAAAACTTTAAAAGTTTAAAAGATATTGATATTTCATTAAGTAACTTAACATTAATAACAGGTGTTAATAGTAGTGGTAAATCATCATTTATTCAAGCGATACTTCTACTCAAGCAAAATTTTGAAACAATAAGATTTTCAGAACTGTATTCTCATGAAGAAACTAAAAAGCCTTTAAATATAAATGATAAATATGTAAAGCTTGGTAATAAAAAAGATATATTATATCAAGATACCTATGATGAAAAAATAGAAATATCTTTAATGTTTGAAAAAAACTTAGAATTAGAAGATGAAGACAATTCACCTATTAAAATTTCGTTTGATGCTAATACTTTGCAGTTTGAGTCAAGTGTAGATATTGTAAGTAATCTTGCTTTTTATAATATGGATGAAAAGTTGCAATATATACAAACAAATAGAATTGAACCTGAAATATTTTATTCGTTGAGTGATGAATTTTTATTAAATAACAATATTGGATTAAGTGGAGAATTTACTGCTCATTATTTAGCAAATAATAGACACAAGCCTTTAGATATTGAAGCTTTAATACATAAAAATAGTTTAACAACTCAATTATTAGAAAATGTATCTTTGTGGTTAAGTGACATTAGTGAAGGAGTGGAAGTATCTGCAAAAGTTTATGATGAGTTACAAAAAGTAAATTTGACATACAAGTATACTTATGGAGATAACACTACCAACAGTTACACACCACTCAATGTAGGGTTTGGTTTAACTTATGTACTGCCTGTTATTGTGGCAATACTTAAAGCCAAAGAAGGGGATTTGCTTATTATAGAAAACCCAGAATCCCACCTACACCCAGCAGGTCAATCAAAAATAGCAGAGCTTTGTGCTATTGCTTCAGCTAACGGTGTTCAAATTATATTAGAGACGCATAGTGATCACTTTTTAAATGGTATTAGAGTTGCTACTAAAAAAGGGCTTTTAACTCCTGAACAATCTAGTATTTACTATTTTAGAAAAGAGAAAGATGAGTTGGAGACTAAAATAGACAAAATAAACATTGATAAAGATGGTGGCATAGATAGTTATCCAAAAGGGTTTTTTGACCAATTTGATGATGATTTAGATGAACTTTTAGGACTATAATTTGGAAATTTTAATTAATGAGTTGTCTTTAACAGGGCAATTTAAAGATGAAAATGAGTTTTTAGATAATTTTGATTCTATTTTGAAAATGATTAAATTGATAGATAAATTAAACTTCTCTATTGCTAAAGAGTTTATGTTTTTTGATGTAGCTGTTACAGCTAACCATAAATTAAGTGATTTTTTAAGACTAAGAACAGATAGAGCAAAAAAAATGAAACAATTTTTAGCAAAATTAGCTCAAAACCCACCATTTTGGAATGAAATACAAAAACATAACTGTTCTCAGAATACTTACAATTATAACTCAAATGATATCTGCAATACATCTCTAGCAGAAAGTTCTGAAAGAGACAGGATAGTCTTATCTTTTAAGCATAATGATTTTTTAAATATAATTTTAGAAATTCAAAAAAATAATACACCTATGAATATCTATAACCTTATTGATAAACATCACTTTTTAGGTCATCTTTTGTCTACTTCACAAATAGAACCTCTCAAATATTGTCAATTCAAATTTGAAAATACCAATCTGAATTTTTCTAAGATAGAAGATGATTATGGGTTCAATCTATTAGAAACATCTCAACAGAGAGATGAGTTTATAGACTCTTTTAAAAAAGTTTCACAAATGAGTTGGCAAAATATTATTAATTCTGATGGATTACAGTATAAAAGATACAAAGGAAAAGAGTTTGGAAATCAACCCATTTATAAGTTTAGAGTAACTCAAAAATATAGATGTTTTGGTTATAGAGAAGAGGATATATTTTTTATTTTAAGGTTTGAAATAGACCATAAGATGAGTGATAACGGCTAATTTAAAAGGGACTGTAAGAAATTCTGTGTCACTACCTAACTTCTCCTAGAATTAAGTGTAGGTGTCATTTCTCACAACATTTGGTCACTAAAGCCAAAACAAGTTAGAATAAAAGGATGAAGTTAAATTAATTCTTATTTAATCTTGAATTGTTAACCAAAATATCTCTCAATCGCAAGTTGCTCTTTTTCTCTCTCTATGGATTCATTTGATAGTGTCCTTAAAAGTTCGTAATTTCCAAATTCATACTTTTGAGGATACTATCTAAGATCTTCATGATTTTTCTTGTGGAAGAAAAGTATTTAGGATACAATTTATCTAAAATTTCTAGGATAAAACAATGACAATCACAAAACGCGTAACATTTATAGCAAAAGAGGGTAGTGAAGTGAAGATGAAAGAGCTTCTTTCAGCCATGGTAGTACCAAGTAAGGCTTCTGATGGGTGTATCTTTTATGACATTTTTCAGTACGAAAATAACCCTAGAAAGTTTATGGCGGTAGAGAGCTGGAGAGATGAGGCTGCACTTGATGGACATAAGGCTTCTTCACACTATGCGACGTACAAGTCAAGCTATGAGCCTTACTGTGAACACAAGTATAGTGATGAACTAGAAGTACTAGGCTAAGTCTTGAAAAATTTATGGGATGATAATGTAGCGTCAAAATGTAAAACAGACCTAGATATGAGAGTCTATACCTCAAATCTACTGGGTCAAAGTGATGAACTTGTCCTTCATGGTGGGGGCAATACTTCTGTCAAAAGCATGGTAGAGGGTGAAGAGATACTGTATGTTAAAGGCTCTGGATGGGACTTGGTGTCCATAAAGGCTGAGGGCTTTGCACCTGTGAAGATGGCAACACTTCTTGAAATGGCTAAGATGAATAAACTTAGTGACACAGACATGGTACAAGGTCAAAAAGCAGCGATGATAGACAAAACGGCACCCAACCCTTCTGTCGAAGCCATACTCCATGCACTCATACCTTTTAAAGTGGTAGACCATACCCATGCAGATGCAGTGGTGACTATCTCTAATTCGAAAGAGGGTCAGGAACACATAACAAACCTTTACCCTGATTTTCTCATTATTCCTTATGTGATGCCTGGGTTTATACTGGCTCAAAAGATTTATGAGATGACTCAAGATGATTTTGACTGGGATGCTTGTGAGGGGATTATCTTGCATAACCATGGCATATTTACTTTTGATGATGATGCACAAAAATCGTACACAAAAATGATAGATGCTGTGACTATGGCAGAAGCGTTTTTAGACAAAAATGCCGCGCTGATGTTCGATGACATCGAACCTACGACGTTTCATGTAGATGACTTAAATATAGATACGTTTATGCATATCAACCAAACACCACTTGCTTTACATTATGCTTCACAAGATGACTTACGTGCTAAAGTAACGCGAGGGGTTTTAACACCTGAGCATATCATTAGAACCAAGAGAGTGCCTTTGGTGTTGGAAGAGAGTGATATTGATGATGCTTTGAAGCACTACAAAGTGGACTATGAAGCGTATTTTAATGCGTATAGAACAGATGAAATCATGTTAGATAGCAACCCTAAATATGCAGTGATAAAAGACTTTGGTGTGGTGACTTTTGGCAAGACACAAAAAGAAGCAGATGTCATCAACGATGTTGTATCTCATACGATGATGGCTGTACTTCGTGCAGACAAGCTTGGTGGGTACCAGAGTATTTCTATAGCAGATAGTTTTGCAATGGAATACTGGGAACTAGAACAGGCGAAGTTAAAGTAGGGTGCGTTTGCTAACGCACCACATAGGGTAAATTGAATACAAACAAAACATATGCCGTAAGGCTCAAAACGTAGGAGATACACTATGCAATACCTCATGGCAATAGACGCAGGCACTGGTTCTGTACGTGCAGTCATTTTTGACACGCTAGGCAATCAAATAGCAGTGGCTCAAAAAGAGTGGGTACACCTAGAAGTTGAAGGTGTAGCCAACTCTATGACTTTTGACACCAAAACCAACTGGGAGTTAACGCTCTGGTGCATACAAGAGGCACTTAAAAAAGCACAACTTCAAGGCTCAGACATTGTGGCAGTGTCAGCTACAAGTATGCGTGAGGGGATTGTGCTTTATGATGAAAAAGGCGAAGCACTTTGGGGTGTTGCCAATGTCGATGCCAGAGCCGATAAAGAGGTACGTTACTTAAAAGAAGCATTTGAGGGCATAGAAGAAGCGTTTTACGAAACCTCTGGACAAACTTTTGCACTAGGGGCTCTACCAAGACTACTTTGGCTTAAAAATAATATGCCAGAGGTCTATGTGAAAGTAGCGTCTATCTCTATGATAGGAGACTGGATACTAGCAAAGCTCTCTGGCGTCATTGCTACAGACCCTAGCAATGGTGGGACTACTGGTATATTCTCTTTAAAGAGAAGAGACTGGGATGTCTCTATGGCCAAGAAAGTAGGGCTAAAGTCAGATATATTTCCATCTGTGTTTGAGACAGGTGCTCTCATGGGTAAAGTGACAAAAAAAGCCTCAAATGAGACAGGATTGTCTACACATACCAAAGTTGTCATGGGTGGTGGCGATGTACAACTAGGAGCCGCTGGTTTAGGTGTGGTACGGGAAGGACAAGTTGCAGTACTTGGTGGCTCTTTTTGGCAACAAGTGGTCAACATGAAGTCCAGTGTCATACCACCTAAAGACATGGGCATAAGGGTAAACCCTCATGTGGTTGAAGGGTTATCTCAAGCAGAGGGCATTACCTTTTTCTCGGGGCTTGTGATGCGTTGGTTTAGGGATGCCTTTTGTGACATGGAAAAGCTCGAAGCAAAAGAAAGAGGTGTAGACACTTACGCTGTACTAGAAGAAAAAGCCGCCTTAGTACCTCTTGGCTCGCATGGCATACTCCCCATTTTTTCAGACAGTATGAAGTACGGAAAATGGTACCATGCATCACCCTCTTTCATTAACCTAAGCATTGACCCAGAGGTGTGTAACAGAGCATCGATGTTTAGAAGCTTAGAAGAAAATGCGTGTATCGTCTCTAAAATAAACCTAGAAAAAATAGAAGCATTTTCAGCACTTAACATAGAAGAGATTGTCTTTGCAGGAGGAGCTAGCAAAGGGGCATTATGGTGCCAGATACTCTCAGATGTCACAGGATGCACCATAAAAGTACCCAAAGTCACAGAAGCCACTGCACTAGGGGCGGCTATGAGTGCAGGGGTCGGTGCAGGCATCTACGAGAACATGGTAGAAGCATCTGAAACTCTAGTAGAGTGGGCTAAAATCTACACCCCTAATGTTGAAAACACTGTAAAGTACGCAAAGATAAAAGCACAATGGGAAGAAGTCTATGCCCATCAGTTGGCATTGGTAGACAGAGGACTAACACAAAGTATGTGGAAAGCCCCTGGGGTGTAGGAAAAGAATCTAGTCAAAATAACTTGATGAGATGAAATGAAATCAAGAAACTTTCCAGAGGATTATCAGATGGATATGTTATTTTATAATCAAATTAACGTGGATGCTAGTAAAGCAAGTTATGGAACATCTTCATCTATTACCCAACCAACTAATTTAAATGGTTTATAGAAAGGTAAGTCATGAAGTATATATTGATGCTTGTAAGTTTAGTGCTACTAGGGTGTGGTAATTCACATAACCTATTACTCTCTACAGGTAAAAAACCACCAACGTTTTTTTCCATTACAGATAAAAGAACTATGGATTCCTTTGTTTTTAATACAAAAAAGTTTTCTTTTATATTTCCTACTTCAAAACAGTCTGATTTTACAGGGATAAGACAAGGATGGAGAGGAGCAAGTAGCCGTGATGGTCACTCCATATCACTTAGTTTTAAAAATGGATCTGCTTATCATATAACTGTTAGTACATCAAGAAACATATTGGAGTATACAGAGAGAGAAAGGGCTATTGAAAATCACTATATTTCTTATTTACGTTCAAATATACGTATTGACAAGAATGACAAATATTATATAAATAGGTATGGAAAAGAAAATTATTTATGTACAGTAATGGAATATACAAAAATAAAAAATAAAAATTCTAAATATGTAGGATACGATTGTCATAAATTTAATCAAGATAAAACAAAATACAAAAAAGTACATATTCGTTTAACCTACTCCAAACCCACCAACCCAACCCTAGCCAAACAATACACCTACTCAGATCTAAAAAGAAGAGCCAAAAGGATGTTGGATAGTTTGTATATTAAAGATGAGTGGTAAATTTAAATGAAAGGAAAAGAATGAAAATATATAGAATATTAGGCTTGTCAGTAGTTACAGTACTGCTTTCAGGATGTGTCTCATCAGATTTTATGAATACAGGAAAAAGAACCATTTATCCTTGTAGTATAGGATGTGGAGATAAAAGAATCACTCCACCAAAGGGTTATGTTTATTATAATAACAGAGTCATGAAACTCTCAGAATTCAACCGTATCACCGGACAAAATATAGTAGTTCAGTAAAAATAAAAAGGAACAAATAGTGAAAAAATATATAATTACCACAGTATTGGCAGTACTCTTAGTAGGATGTGCAGGCACATCTATGTCACCAGAGGCTAAACAAACCTTAGCTAACAATAAAGGCTATACAGTAGGAGCAGTCACTGTTGCTTTTAAGAAAATAAGTTTTTTAGATTTTAGTAAAGAACAAAAGTTATACCCTAATGAACAAACATTAGCTAAATACTTTAAAGAAGATATGAATAAATATCTGAAACAAACTGGTAAGGCATGTACCAGTAAACAAACGTGTCTTACAATAGATATGAATGTTGACTATACACGTAATTTTAATTTCCAGTCTGTTACAGTGAGTAAGCCAATCGTAGATATGACGTATTCTATAAAGAAAGAAGAGAAGGTTATTTATACAGGTAGTAAAAATGGAAAACTACTTAGTAGCTCAATAGTAGATAGAGGGTTAAACGAATTGTCTGTATTAACAAATGTAGGTAATGATAAACCAAACTTAAAAGATGAACGTAAACATATTGATATGCTTTCTGGTGTAGTAGTAGAAGATATTGTGACTTTGAGTAAAAATCCATAATAGAAAAGTTGACAAGCGTAGAGTTTGTGCATAGGTTTTTATAAAAACATGGCAATTTGACACGCTTTTCCCTCACAAAGCAATTTTATGCTACTCTATCAATAGTAAACCCAAAATATATATTAGTATTGCATAATTTGGGATAATTTTCTACAACATAGGAAACACATGGCTAATCAAAAACTAGAACAGATAAAAACAGCTGGATTTATACTTAAACCTACTGATCCTGAGATTAGTACGTTATTTGAGCGTATTAAAAGTCAGTTTGAAGCTAAAGGTATACGTGTATTGTTAGCAGAGAGTTCTGCAAAGATGATTGGTCTAGAGGGTATGGCTTTTGATAAAATGTGTGAAGCGTCAGACTTTTTGGTTTCCTTAGGTGGAGATGGTACATTACTTTCTTTGGTGCGACGCTCGTACTATTTTAAAAAGCCTGTTATGGGCATTAATGCAGGCAATTTAGGCTTTTTAGCAGATATAACCATAGATGACGTTGAGACTTTTTTAGAGTTACTTTTTACTGGAGAGTACCGCATAGATGATCGTATGATGATTGCTGGGTACATTCAAAAGAGTTCTGGTGAGACAAAAGAGTTTTTTGCCTTTAATGATGTGGTCATTACGAGCCCAAAACCATCTAAAATGGTACAAGTCAATGCCTCTATTGACGGGGTACGTTTTAACTCTTATAGAGGTGATGGGCTCATCATCTCTACACCAACTGGTTCAACTGCGTACAATTTGGCTGCGGGTGGTCCTGTGGTCTACCCTTTGACAAAAGCGTTTATTGTGACACCGGTATTGGCACACTCTTTGGCAAACCAAAGACCGCTTGTAGTACCTGCAGACTTTAGCATAGAACTAGATGCGCAAAAATATGAAGCCATAGCGACCATAGATGGACAAGAGGTATATGAGATGAATGAGGGTGATGTTGTGCATATAGTGGGTGCAAAAATAGGTGCAAAACTACTACATAGAAAAGAGCGAAATTACTTTTCTGTGTTAAGAGAAAAACTTCATTGGGGTGACAAGCTTTGGTAGAACGTCTATATTTTAATGACTTAGTGACCTTTGACACTGTTGAGCTAGAGTTTGACAAGGGTTTAGTCGTATTTACAGGACCTTCAGGGGCTGGAAAATCTGTGCTTATGTCTACCATACTCACTAGTTTTGGCTACAGTACACAAGGCAGTGCAGCGTTATGTGAGGTGACACTTTTAAAACCTACTAGCCTACAAAGTGAAGCCTATGTCTTAGAAGATGAAGTGACCATTAAGACACTGAAAAAAGAGAAGTTACGCTACTTTATAGAAGGGCAAAATATTTCTAAAAAAGCGTTGTCTGAAATGTTTGCACCTTACGTGCAGTATTTGTCTGTACGAGATAAAAGTGGTTTTGAGTCTGAAGCCTTGGTTGAGATGTTAGATAACGTACTTTTAGTTAGCGATAAAAAGTTTAAAAAACTCAAAAAAGAGTACACAAAACGTTATGCAAACTATAAGCTTAAATTTCAAGAGTTAGCTAAAATAAAGTCAGATGAATCAAAGTTAGCAGAACTCATAGAGTTTGCCACGTATGAAGTGGAGAAGATAGAAAAAATAAATCCTAAAATAGGTGAAGAGCTTGAGCTTCTTCAAGTCAAACAACAGCTCTCTCGCATAGACAAGATAAAGGCATCATTGGCTACTGCTATGGATATTTTTGCAGCTGAGAGCGCGGTAGAAGAGGTCTATAGGCTTTTAGATAAAGATGCTTCTACTTTTATAGATGCCATGAATCAAGTGCGTGCAGACTTTGAAGAGACGGAGCATTTAGCCAATGAGTTAGAAGAGTTAGATGTTGAAGAGATACTCGACAGGCTCTCTGACATCACGGCACTGCAACAACGTTACGGTTCTATAGAAGAGGCTTTAGTGTACAAAGAGGCAAAACGAAAAGAGCTTTTAGGGTATGAAAACATAGCCCAAGACAAAAGCATGTTAGAGAGTTTTCTCGCCATGGAATATACTGAAATCTCTACACTCTCACGGCAAATCTCTACACAACGCCAAGCACAGGCTAAAAAGCTTGAGACTGTTTTAGAAGGGTATTTAAAAACACTTAAGTTACCAGCACTAACGTTTGTTTTTGATGCTAAAACGCTAGATGCAAGTGGTTCAGACAAGCTTGAAGTTGTACTTGGAGGCTCTTCTGCATCGACGTTGAGTGGAGGGGAGTTTAACCGTGTACGTTTGGCACTCATGGCTTCTACCATTAACAAAGAAGACTCACAAGGAGTCCTCATACTTGATGAGATAGACGCCAATGTCTCTGGAGATGAGTCTATAGCCATTGCTACTATGATAAGTAAACTTTCATCCGTTTATCAAATATTTGCCATCTCTCATCAGCCTCATCTGTCTGCTTTGGCAAATCAACACATTGTAGTGACAAAAGATGCTACTAAGAGTGAAGTGGTTGTGTTAAGTCAAGAGGGTAGGATAGATGAAATTTCACGTATTATAGCAGGTGAAAACCCAACCAAAGAAGCTAGAGAATTTGCAAAAAAGTTAAGAGGTACCGTATGATTATAGACACACATTGTCATTTAGATGACCCACGTTATGAAGACGACTTAGAAGAGGTACTCCAAAATGCCAAAGAGGCTGGCGTAGAAAAATTCATAATACCCGGTGCAGATATCTCTACACTAGAACGCGCAGTGAAAATAGCTGAAGCACATAGTGAAGTTTATTTTTCTGTAGGTGTACACCCGTATGACATAGAAGCCTATGATAGAAGCTATTTGGAAAAATTTGTACATCATCCTAAGTGTGTGGCCATTGGTGAATGTGGGTTAGACTATTTTCGTTTGCCAGAAGGTGAAGAAGCCATAGAAAAAGAGAAAGAAGCACAAAAAAAGGTCTTTGTAGACCAAATACTCTGGGCAAAAGAGATGAAGAAACCACTCATTGTGCATGTACGTGAATCGAGTGCAGACTGTCTAGAACTACTTGACAAACATGCTGGAGAAGAGGGCGGTGTTTTACACTGTTACAATGCAGATGAGTCACTACTAAAGTTAGCAAAGAAAAACTTTTACTATGGCATTGGTGGGGTGATTACATTTAAAAATGCTAGAAAGCTAGTGAATGTGTACCCTAAAATACCTAAAGATAAACTCTTGTTAGAAACAGACGCCCCATACCTCACACCTCACCCACATAGAGGACAAAGAAATGAACCTTCCTATACGACACTCGTAGCTGATAAAATGGCTGATTTATCTGATGCGAGTATAGATGAAATTTGTAGTGTTTCTACAAAAAATGCACATAGATTGTTCACTTTTTAGTAGAAAATGTACAAAATACTTTTTATACTAATCTTTAGCACTGTGACAGTATATGGTGACTTAGTGGAAGAAAAATACCCTTCATACTCTTATGTTTTTTCTGAGTTTGATGTAGAGAGAAGTTATGTTTATAATGATGCGTTTCAAAAATTTGTATTTAAAAATGAAAAGGGATTGAGACGGTTTTATAAGCGTTCTATTAAAAGAGGGAAGGTTATTTTACCGACACTACGTAATATATTGGGAGATGAAAACGTAAGTGACTTGTTTATTTACCTCTCTATGGTGGAGTCGGGTTTTGTCTCTCATGCTGTCTCACCCAAAAAAGCTGTAGGTCTTTGGCAGTTTATGCCAGCCACTGCTAAACAATACAACTTAACCGTCAGTGATCACTACGATGAAAGGTGCGATACAAGGTCATCTACCTCTGCAGCTATGGCATACCTCAATAAGCTCTATAGACAATTTGGCAAATGGTATGTGGCAGCTATGGCATATAATTGTGGTGAGGGATGTGTGGAGCGTGCCATTAAAAAGGCAGGAACAGATGATATTGCAGTTTTAACTGATGACAGATTAAAGTATTTGCCAAAAGAGACGCGTGATTATATTAAGAAAATATTACTTGTTGCGATGATAGGTGAAAATGAGATTTTAGGGTTTGACATACAAGGAGGTAGTATTGCAAACCTTGACGTGACAGAAGTAGAGGTCTCTGGCGGTACAGATTTAGCAGATGTGGCTTCCCTGCTTACTATGGAAAAAAGTGAGTTATTAAAGCTCAATAAAAAAGTAAAAAATGGCATTTTACCTCATGAAAAGCCCAAGTATAACATTATGATACCTAGTGCAAAAATATATGCTTTTTATTTACGCTATGAGTTATATAGGTGTGAAAGTGATGTGAAAGTACATAGTTTGTCTCATAGAGTGAAAATGGGAGAGACCTTAACAAGTATTGCAGAGCTTTACAACAGTACTAAAGAGGAGATTATGATGATGAATAATTTACTTGATGAGTATTTGGTTTTAGATCAGCTTTTACTTGTACCGGTGAGTGAAAAAATGTTTCAAAAAGTTCAAAGCAAAGGTAAAGTCAAATAACGGGATAATCATAGTTAAATTTTAAATACCTAGAGGCATAATGAATCGTTTTAATCGTATATTTGTAGTATGCCTATTTTTTATTGGTATGTTTTTGACTACAGGTTGTTCACCTAAACATACAACAAAAAGTTATTATGCTCCTACCAAATACACCTCTTCTGCGCGACATAAATCAACCATGCGTTCGTATGTTGTACGTGGCAAACGTTATTATCCTAAAGAGGTTGAAAAAGGTCATGTGTCACGTGGTATAGCTAGTTGGTATGGACCGAATTTTCATGGTAAACAGACAAGTAATGGCGAAATATATAATATGCATGCAAGAACAGCAGCACATAAAACCTTTCCTATGGATACCATAGCTAGTGTACATAATTTAGATAATGGTAAAAATACTATTGTACGCATTAATGATAGAGGTCCTTTTGTAAGGGGTAGAATTATTGATTGTTCTTACTATGCAGGGAAGGAACTTGGGTTAGATAAGTCTGGGATTGCAAATGTAAAAGTGAGAGTATTGGGTATTGCTGGTCAATATAAAACGCGTGAAGCTAGACATAGCGCTAAAAAGAGGGTACAGTCTCAAGCTAAAAGAGTACTACAACGTACCCCTGTGATGCAAGAGCGTAGTGACTCAAAAAGACAAGTAGGTGCATTTAGTAACAAAGGTAGTGCGTATGGCGTGGCTAGAAAATATGCTAACAAATACCCTGAACATAAGGTTACGATACAATATAACAATGGACTTTACAGAGTCTATGTGTATAATGCTAATACGCAGATTTTATAATCCCAAAATATTTATAGGGCTAGGATAATTAAATGATTGAATTAACAAGACAGACTAAAGAGACAAATATATCAGTAAAGTTAAATTTATATGGTACAGGTAAAGCAAATATCAATACAGGTGTAGGTTTTTATGATCATATGCTTGAGGCATTTACGAAACATGCACATATTGATATGGATGTTCACTGTGTAGGAGATACACATATTGATGATCATCATACGGTTGAAGATGTGGCTATTGTGATTGGTCAAGCACTCAATAAAGCTATATATCCGGTACAAAGTATAGAGCGTTTTGGAAATGCAACTGTTGTGATGGATGAAGCCTCTATTACGTGTGATATTGATTTATCTAACCGTGGTTATTTGGTGTTTGAACTACCAATAGGTGGTAAGGTGGGCAACTTTGATGTGGAACTTGTAGAAGAGTTCTTCAAGGCATTTGCATTTAATTTACCTTTGACATTGCACCTCATATATAACCGTGGTAAAAATAAACATCACATCATTGAAGGGGCATTTAAGGCATTGGCTGTTGCACTTAGACGTGCAGTGAGTGTGAATGAAAATGCAGGAATACCAAGTACCAAAGGTGTACTGTGAGCATACAATTAATAGTACTAGATGTTGATGGTACGATGACTGATTCTCGTATTACCTATAGTGAAGATGGAGATGAGATAAAATCTTTTAATGTCAAAGATGGTTTAGCGATTGCATCATGGAGAAAATTAGGTAAACAGGTAGCTATTATAACTGGGCGTAGTTCTGCTATTGTGGCACGCCGTGCTAAAGAGTTACATATAGAACATTTTTATCAAGGCATTCATAACAAGAAAGAAGTCCTTGAATCTCTACTAGAAAAACTTGATTTAACCATGGATAATGTTGCAGCTATTGGTGATGACTTAAATGACTTACAAATGCTTAAAGCTGCAAAAATATCTTTTGTACCTAGAGATGCCAGTGCCTATGTTGACAAAATTGCTACAGTGATTTTAAGTAGCAAAGGTGGAGATGGTGCGGTGAGAGAAATGATAGAACAACTCATTTTAAAAGAGGGATTAGAAGACGATTATTTGGAACTTTGGGCATGAGACTTGAAGTGATACTCATTGTTTTTATAGCGATTACTATAGGTGCTACGACAATGATAAAACTAGAAGATACCACCATTTCAAATAGCCCTCTACATAAAGAAGTTGAATTTTATGATACAACGTTTGTAGAGGTCAATGAAACAAAGCTCTTAGCAAAACTTTATAGTAACTATGGTGTACAAAAAGCTGGCGTTCTTACTTTAGATAATGTTGCCTATACCACTGAAAATATACAACTTTTACTCGCAGATAAAGGCACCTATAAAGGTGATATACTCTATTTAGATGGAAATGTGAGTTTAAAAGATTTTGATGGGTATGTTTATAGAACTGAGCATGCTAATTATGATCAGACTAGTGAAATACTCAATATTACATCCAGTTTTATTGCACATATGGATCAAAATATATTTAAGGGAAATAGCCTAGAATACCACACCTCTAAAAAAGAAGCAAATGCTAGTAGGGTAGAGGCTGTTTTTTATACAACAGACAAGTAATATCATGATATAATCATTGATATTTAAATAAAGGTTATTTATGCACTTGTTTGTACGTACACTGGTATTACTTTTCATTACTTCATTCTTTTCCCTTTCCTTAATGGCTGAAAAAGTTAAAATCACATCTAACTCTATGAATGCTGAAAACATGAAAAAAGAGGTTCACTTTTTAGGTGATGTTAAAATTACACAGCTTAAAAATTGGTTACATGGTGATAAAGTTATTGTCTATTTTGATGAGAATAATGAGACTAAAAAGTATGATGCTATAGGGAATGTAACCTTCGAATTTCAAAAGGAAGAAGCATTTTACAAAGGTAGTGCGAATAAAGTGACCTATTTCCCTGGTAAGTCAGAGTATATCTTGAGTGGTAAAGCTGTGATAGATGATAAAATGAATAAACGTCATGTAGAAGGTGAGAAGATATATTTTGATATGTTAACTGGAAATGCCGATGTTAAAGGTAGTAAAAAGAAACCAGTAACATTTATATTTGATATGGAGAGTAAAAAGAAGTGATAGCACCGCGTATTGTTGAAGCAGACTTCATTAAGTCTGCACAGAGTATTTCTGATTCTGTACCTGATGATATGAGTGAAGTGGTATTTTTAGGTCGATCTAACGTGGGGAAAAGTTCAACCCTTAACTCTTTAACACAACGTAAAAACTTGGCAAAGTTTTCAGCAACACCGGGTAAAACACAGCTTATCAATTTTTTTGAAACGCGTTATTTATATGATGAACAGAGTTATCCCGTACGTTTTGTTGATTTACCAGGGTTTGGTTATGCAAAAGTTTCAAAGTCTTTAAAAGAAGTATGGCAAAAGAACCTTGTAGAGTTTATAGAACAGAGAGTCTCTATTCGTCTTTATATACATCTTCGCGATGCTCGCCATCCACATGCTAAAATTGATGATGATGTAGAGCGTTATATTCATGACTTTATACGTCCTGATCAAAGGTATCTTACGGTATTTACTAAGATTGATAAACTTAACCAAAAAGAACGATCAAAATTGAAACGTGATTTCCCTGGTTCTATTACATTGTCAAATCTTAAAAAAAGTGGACTTGATCGTGTACATGTAGAGATATTGGAGACCATTTTTAATATTAGTCATGCGAGTAAAGTGTCTGGAGAAAGTAAGTGATAAAGCTTGTTAAGGCAAAATTGACAGATATTGATGCGATGCAATCACTTGTTGTCAGTGAGGTCAAAGATGGTGTGATACTCAATCGTAGTAAAGATGAAGTGGCTACGAATATTAGATCCTATGTATTAGCAAAAGATGACAATAATGTATTGGTCGGTTACACTGCTTTACATGTACACTCTAGTAGATTGGCTGAAATACGAAGCTTGATTGTAGATGAAAACTATCGTGGTCATAATATTGGTAAGCGCTTGGTAGAGTTTACCCTTCAAGAAGCCAAAGATTTGGGTGTAGAAGAAGATGTATTAGTGTTAACCTATCTTCCACAATTTTTTGAAAAATTAGGGTTTATAGAAATTAATAAAGAGCATATACCAGAACATAAAATTTGGGCAGACTGTATTAAATGTATTCACTTTCCTGTATGTAATGAAGTTGCACTTGTACATAAAGTACAGTAGGGTATGTATTATGAATCATGTCAATCAGTTTCTCTCTCGCCCTCTTGTCGTGGTAGTCATATTTTTAGCTATTGCATTTTACCCAATGTTTATCTCGATATATGTTTTTTTACCTCTCTTAGTAGGTACTATGGGTTACATACTTATTTTAGGTATAGAAAAAGAGAGAATGCTTTATGTGATGATGGCGCTTGTATACTTTTTAAACTTAGAGGCTAATTTATCCTTACCTTTTTTTCTAACCATTATTGCGACACTTCTCATCTATGTTCTTTTTGACAATAATTTAACCTTTATTCGAAACTGTAACCTTTGTAGACCAGTCATTTATGTTGTGATGATAGATATTTTCTACTTAGGTTCATTGTTAGCGTATGACTTTATATTTCAAGCTTCTTCCGTAGTGTTAGATACTATTTTACTCTATTCTCTCATTGTTGATATGTTGGTAGTGGTAATGTTATGAAATATAAATTTATTATTTTTATTTTTATTCTTTTTTGGGGTGGTATGATTGCACGCTTGTATCATGTGAGCATTAAATCCAATTTTTATTATGCTGAATTGGCTAAAGATAATATAGAAAGTAAACGTTTTGTCAAACCTGTTAGAGGTGAGATATTTGATATTAATGGCAATTTACTTGCTATGAATCAGATAGGTTTCTCTATTTCTGTGATGCCACATTTGAAGCAGACAGATAAACGTTTAAATGCAGTTGTAGATAAATTGGTGGAGACATTTCCTGATTTGAACAAAACAGTGATGATGAAGGTATATAAAAAGCATAACTCTCCTTATAATCATAAGTTTATTAAAGTGGTTGATTTTATTCATTACCCTAAAATGATGGGTGCATACCCTAAATTGAGTCTTCTCAAAGAGATGAGGATTGAAGCAGAGACTAAACGGTATTATCCGTATGGTAAATATTCAGCGCATATTGTTGGCTATACTGGTAGATCCAACAAAAAAGAAAATGAAAAAGATGAAGTCGTTGATGTTGTTGGTAAGGTAGGTAAAACTGGTTTAGAACGTCATTATAACAAGGTATTACAGGGTGAATTGGGACATGTTATCTCAAAAGTAACAGCGACCAATAAAGAGGTAGAAACATTAGAGAAAATACATCCAAGAGACAATAAAAATATTAAACTCAATGTAGATATATTGTTGCAACAGATGATTTATGAACGTTTTAAAGAGTCTAAAGAAGTAGGTGTTGCTATTGTAATGAGAACAAATGGTGAAGTATTATCTGCTGTCTCATACCCTTCCTATGATCCTAATCTTTTTGTGGGAGGTATTAGTACCAAAGATTGGAAGGCACTGCAAGAAGATTTAGCTCACCCTTTTACCAACAAGTTTATACATGGAACCTACCCTCCTGGTTCAACGATTAAGATGGGAATGGCACTGGCCTATTCTCAATCATTACAAGGTATTTTAAATCATAATGAACATTGTTCTGGAGGTATTACGCTTGGTAAAGGAAAAGGAAAGCGTAAGTTTAGATGTTGGTCAAGATGGGGACATGGCCCGGTAGACTTACGTAAATCTATACGTGAAAGTTGTGATGTCTATTTCTATAACAAGAGTCTAAAAGTAGGTATCAATGCGATGTCTAAACAATTGCGTTCTTTTGGTCTAGGGGTAAAGACAGGAGTTGATTTACCAAGAGAATATAATGGTGTGATGCCAGATAAGGCATGGAAAAAAAAGCGATATAATCAATCTTGGTATATGGGTGAGACTGTTATCTCTTCAATTGGTCAAGGGTATAGCCTTGTAACACCTCTTCAAGTTGCTAGATATACGGCACTCATGGCTACTTCTAAGCTTGTGACACCACGTATTGCAAAAGAGGTAGATGGTAATGAAACTAAAGGTAAAACGAAGACAATTCCTTTTGATGCACACTATTTAAGTGAGATACGCAAGGGGATGTATGATGTTTGTAATGTACGTGGTGGTACAGCATACAAAACAATGAAAAACCTTCCTATTGTAGTCGCTGGTAAAACGGGTACTTCTCAAGTGACATCTATTCCCCAATCGACCGTGAAGCGTCTTAAGGAGGAAGAACTTGCATATTTTAAACGTTCTCATGCATGGATTACAACCTATGCACCTTATGATAATCCAAAGTATATTGTAGCCGTACTTGTAGAGCATGGAGGACATGGAGGTAGTACCTCTGGTCCTATTGCAGCAGATATTTATAAGTGGCTGTATGCACAGGGTTATTTTAAAGAGTAGTATAAAAATGCAACACTTATGCTTTCTAGATTTGTGCTAAAGTATTATTTAAAAACAATCCCAATATAATCACTAATCCTAGACCTGCAGATTTATTGTAGAGTTTATTAGCCGTAATAAATACTAAAATAAGTGTAGCAACAATCATGGTAGCAATGTCGAAGACATAGGCAGAAGCATTGATAGGCATAGGGTTTACTAGTGCAGCAGCACCTAAAACAACGGTAGTATTTGCCATATTTGAGCCTATGATATTTCCTATTGCCATGTCAACTTTACCTTTAATGGCTGCTGTAATACTTACAGTAAGTTCAGGTAATGATGTACCTAGAGATATCATAATAATACCAATTACCCATTCAGAAATACCAAAACTTTTAGCAATGCTTGAAGCACTCTCTACAGTATAGTGTGCACCAAGTATAACCAATGCAATACCAAGACTAAGTATAGGAAGTACTTTTGACCATTTAAATTCACTCTGCGTGTCACTAGTCTCTTCTACTAATGGCATATTTTTAGAATCATTGAGTAAAAAGAGTAAATATGCTCCCATTAGTAGTAATAATAGTAGTGCATCAAAACGAGAGATAACACCATCTAAAATCATCAACACAAAGATGAGTACAGGTATAAGCGCCCACGTACTGTCTTTTGCAAAAAAGTCTCTTTTAGGCGTAATATGTTTAGCTATGAGAAAAACAGCAGAGAGTACAAGCGTAATATTGAGTATATTGCTCCCTATGACATTGGAAATGGCAATGGCTGACTTACCATTTAGACTCGCAGCTATACTCGCAGCCATTTCTGGTAGTGATGTTCCTAGGGCTACTAGCGTTGCACCAATGACAAACTCTGAAATATTAAATTTTAGTGCAATTTTTTCACTCTCTTCTATAAGCAGGTCTGCTCCCCAAATTAAGACGCCCATTGCGACTATAAATATTATAAAATCCACTAATTCTCCTCGTTTCTAATAATTAGGCTTTTTGGCAAATGAAATTGTTCGATGAGTTCTTTTTCTTTTGCTCTCATCTCTCCATTATCTACTTCATGGTCAAAACCCAGTAGATGTAACATACCATGGATAAAAAGCAATGCCAATTCGTCATCATTTTTATGTCCATACTCTAAAGCTTTCTTTTCTACATAATTTTCAGATATTACTATGGAGCCTAAGGGCATTTCACTTTGTAATGCTTTTGGTATAGAAGTGATGTCCATGGGAAAAGAGAGTACATCTGTTGCACTGTCTTTTCCTCTGTGAGCTACATTTAAGGCTTGTATTGTTTTGTCATTGGTGACAATAAGTTCAACATGATGTTGGCTAAGCGTTGATGCTATCTCTTCTAATTGCTCTATATTGATGTGTAGGGTACTTTGATTATCCAAATCTATCATGGGCGAAGTTTACCCAAATCTTGGTAAAATGGCAGTAAAAAAGGGATACTATGAGTAAAGTTGTATGTATTATTTCTGGTGGTATGGACAGTGCACTTGTCGCAAAGATAGCTCAACAAAATAATCATGAGATTATTGCCGTACATTTTAACTACGGACAACGTACCCAGAAAAAAGAGTTAGAATCTTTTAGAAAAATTGCCAAAGATGTACATGCTTGTGAAAGTTATGAGATTGATTTACCTTTTTTTGAGCATATAGGTGCTTCTGCACTGACTGATACAAGTATAGAAGTGCCAACGACTGGCGTTGATGAGGGTGTGCCCGTCACCTATGTACCTTTTAGAAATGGCATTTTTCTCTCTATCGCCTCTGCCATTGCTGAAAAACATGGGGCTAGTGCTTTATATATTGGTGTGGTTGAAGAAGACAGTTCTGGGTATCCAGATTGTAGACAAAGCTATATAGAACAAATGCAAAAGGCCATTAATCTTGGGACGAAAGAGGAAACACATTTAACCATAGAGATGCCATTGGTAGAAATGAGTAAATCTGAAATTGTTCAAAAGTCTTTAGAAATGGGTGTGCCACTAGAGCATACATGGTCTTGTTATACATCTGAGCTAAAAGCATGTGGTGTGTGTGATTCATGTAGATTGAGGTTAAATGGTTTTGACAAGGCAGGGGTCAAAGACCCGATAGCCTATGGTTAATTATTTTTGGAATCCATGTGCAACAAATGTAAATTCATAAGCATGCTTAGGATACTTTTTTAGACCTCTGGAAATAAATTCATTTCTTGTGATTTGACGATCCCATAAGAGATACATAAGGTTTTTAAACCACATTTTTTTCTCAGGTGTATTTAATTCCATTTTTGTGTATCTACTGTCATTTCTTGTACTTAGTGCAACTTCTCTCATAGCTTTTTTAAAAACTTTTTCTTTTGATGGTGTTGGCTTCGTGTAATGCACTTTTGGAGGTTTCACTTTTGTGCTGCTACAGCCAGTAAATGTAAGCGCCACAATTGTTGTTGCTAGTAATATATTTTTCATTTCAATCCTTGAGTATAGTGCTCAGAGATTGTAACAAAAAGAAAATAATATTAGTATGAGTATGCTATAATTTTTTAAATAATTAGTATAGGTGGAAGTATGAGAGTAGAAGCAAAATCTCCAGAAGCAAAAATAGCACAAACACTGGTTGACGAGTTACAAACGTATTTTGTAGAAAAGTTAAATGACATAAGTGCTACACTAGGTAATAGCCAAGTGTTTGAAGCTGTTGAATGGGGACGTGATGGAGGTGTACATGGTGGAGGTGTACGCTATGAAGCCAGAGATGAGACTATTTTCAATAGAGCTTCAGTGAATGTTTCACAAGTACACTATGACGATGATGAGACAAAAAAACTCTCCTCTGCGACTGCTATTTCAACCATTATCCATCCTAACAATCCTCATGTACCTTCTATGCATATGCATATTTCATGGACACAAATGCGTGAAGGTAAAGGTTATTGGCGTATCATGGGTGATTTAAATCCTAGTATAAAAAATGATCTATTTAAGAAAGAATTTGACTTGGCATTACATGATGCAGCTGGAGCATATGGAGATGAAGGTAGAGCACAAGGTAATAGATATTTTAACATACCGGTACTGGGTCGCACACGTGGGGTAAGCCATTTTTATTTAGAAGATTTTCATACAGGTGATTTTGAAGTAGATAGAGACTTTGCCTATAAAATGGGAAAGGCTATTATAGATGTCTATATTAGCATTACGCGTCAAGCACTTGAGCACTATAGTAGTTATTTAGATGAGCATAAGGCATTACAACTGGACTACCATACACTGTATCTTTTTCAAGTACTTACACTTGATCGTGGTACAACCTCAGGGCTATTGGTACATGATCAAAATGATATAGGTATCATGGGGTCCATTCCTTCTCATGTGAACCGAGAGCTTTTAGCCTCATGGGTAGAAAAGATGATAAAGCCACAAGATGTATTGGTTTTAGCTTTACTTGATGCGCTACCAAATCAAATGCCTACACCTGTAGAAGTTGAAACTAAGAAAAAGTTAGCCAGTGCAGTACGGTCACACTACAAAAGATACCCAGACGCATTAAGTATGCAAGCTAGTGGTAATGTTGTGCCTCCTACAGTGGATAACCATCAATGAGTATCTAAAAAAAATACTTAAAAGTACTTTATAAATATAATATTTCTATGATATAATTTGGTATTAAATAAAAATACTAAGGAATATCATGGCTAAATATATTAAAAATCCATTTAGATTTGATACAGAGGTATCTGGCACACATTTTTGTGGTAGAAAAAAAGATATTAAACGTTTAGTAGGTTATATCTATAATGGTACCAATGTCATTATGTTTGCTAAAAGAAGATTGGGAAAATCATCGTTAGTTAAAGAGATTTTTCAAAATCATCTTGATAGGAAAATACTTAAAGCCCATATAGATATCTATTCTGTGTCTAATATTAAAGAACTTTATGAAAAGTTAAAAGAGGGGATTGCAGAAAGTATTAAAGCAAATGAAAGTAGCTTAGACAAATTGCAAGCCATGGCTGCAACACTTCAGTCGTATTTCGGAGGTGCTAAAATAAGTTTGGTACTTAACCCTTCACCCTCTCTTGAAATAGAACCTATGGCAAAAGTATATGATGAAGCGATAGGAGATTTACTAGAGGGTTACTTCAAGTACTTAGAGAGTAAAAACTTACACGCGGTGATAGCCATAGATGAATTTCAAAAAATCGTATCATTACCCGACAATGATAAGATAGAAGAAGTACTACGTACAGTCATTAGTAAAAGAAAAAATTGTGCGTTTATTTTTACAGGGTCCAGACGGAATTGGCTTCTTTCCATGTTTAACTCTCCAGATAGACCTTTCTATAAACTGGGCATTGAGCATCATTTAGGGCCTATAGATGAAAAAGTATTTTATGCATGGGTACTGGGCAATTTAAAGAAAAAAGATATTTTCATTAATGAAGATGCCTTTTCTTACCTTTATAGTGAGTCACATGGAGAAACAAGGTTCATACAGCTTATATCGTATATGATATTTGAAGATGAAAAGCCTTTAAGTATGATAGATAAAAAAACCGTACAAACATACATAGACAAAATAGTAGCCAATGCATTTAGTTTACCTACGTATTTTAATACCTTTACTATTGTTCAGCAAAATGCATTAAAAATTATTGCAAGGCATAAAGGCGTAGATATTTACGCAGCAAAGAACCTAGAAGCGTATGGTGTGAAAAAAGGTTCTTTGCAAGGAGCCATTAAAAAACTGTTAGATATTGGTGCGATATATGAGGAAAATAGAGTGTATTATTTTGAAAATGTTGAACTAGGTATGTGGCTTAGGACGGTTTAAGTATTATCCAGTGAATGAATAAAATATAATATTGTATAATAATTAAATACAAGTAATTTATAAAAGGAGTTATATATATGAAAACAATACAATTATTTAAGATAGGTGTTATTTCTAATATTTTTGCTTTGTTGTTTACAACAAATGCAATGTATGCAACACAACCTACATGTTCCGCTGGGTTTAGCTATGAAAGTTTAGAAGTATGGACTTCAGGTGAACAGAGTGCAAGTAACTTGGTAATAGATACAGGTATCACCATACAGCCTAATTATGAAGTAACCATAGAAGATGTATGGACATCGGATGATTCTTCAACCTCTCAACCCTTTGAACAGTTTAAAGCTGTTGTTGGAAATGTAGACGAGTCAGGGTACACAACAGATATTGACAACAATAACCCAGGAGATGTGTATACAGATTTAGGAACATTAAAAAATACAAGTGGGGTAAATGCTACTTTAACATTTAGACACTATGCCGCAGATAATGATACAACGGGCAGTTCAGATGATGGCTATAATTCGGTAACATTACATGGTTTTTGTTATCAGATAATAGAGTCTAATCATGCACCAGTTGCAGTAGATGACACAGAGAGTACACCAGAAGATACAACAGTCAACTTTAATATTTTAACTAATGATAATGATATAGATGGTGATACGTTAGTAGTAGAGAGTATAACGTATGTCGATCCATCAGGTTCTACAGCATCTATACCAGTGGGAGTAGCAACAAATGTATCTGTATTGCCTTCTCCTCATGTTTCTGTAGCAGGGGTAATTACTGTTGAGAGTGATGGGAATGTAACATTTGTACCTACTGCAGATTATAATGGCGTTGTACCACAACTGACCTATGTGGTCAATGATACAAATGGAGAAACGGCAACAGCAAAAGTCAATATTACTATCATACCAGTTGATGATTTTCCTACAGCAGTAGATGATACAGTAACGATTGATGAAGATACAAGTATCAATATCAGTGTACTTAATAATGATGATTTTGGAGGAGATGGGGAGAATAATTTTGTTCTTTTGACACAACCTACACATGGTAACATTACGAATATCTCACTCTCAGCTCCAGGACTCACAGCAATTGTTACGTATGTACCGCATAGTAATTATTATGGTACAGATAGTTTTAGGTATAAAATAACAGATACAGATGGAGATGAAGATACCGCGACGGTGACTATCAATATGACATCTGTAGTTGATATTATTGATGCAGTAGATGATGTTAATATTTCTATATCAGGTACAGGGGGTACGGTTGTTGTAGATGTAACAAGTAATGATACGCTAGACGGAAACCCAGTGACGTTAGGTACTGATGTTAATATTACAAATGTGACACAAAATACCCCAATGATAATTGACCCAGAAACAGGACAAGCATTTATACCTGGAGGATTGCCAATAGGTGTCTACACTGAAACATATACATTATGTGAAGTGACTGACCCAAATAATTGTGATGATGCGATGGTAACCGTTACATTAGAGGCTCCACAAATTGACGCTGTAGATGATGAATATCCAGCTCAAACCCTCACTCCAAATATGTTTAGTACTTATAGTTATATAGGTAATATTAGCACAAATGACACATTTAAGAATGTTGATTTAATCACTAATTTAGATGATATTAATCTTACCTTGACAGGAGATACAAATTTAACCACATTGGCTGCATTAGATGATAGTAATGGGATGCTTTTAATTCAAACATCTACACCTGCTGGTAGTTATTATGTAGAATATCAAATATGTGAAATATTGAACCCAACTAATTGTGATGAAGCCAATGCAACATTTACTATTCAAGCACGTACAATAGATGCAGTGAATGATGAAAACACAAGCGTATTATCAACTGGTGGTGCCGTGATTGAAAATGTAATAGATAATGATACACTAGGTGGAGTAGCAGTGACTCTAGGAACAGATGTGAATATTACTAATGTAACAAACAACACACTTTATTTAACTATTGATCCAACAACAGGTATGGCATTGATGCCAGGACCTTTGCCTTCAGGAACTTATACTGAAACCTACACTATTTGTGAGAATATTAACCCTAGTAATTGTGATGATGCAAATGTAACCGTAACAGTTCAGCCAAATACAATTGATGCAGTAGATGATATTAAGCTAAGTCCATTAACGTTAACACCAAATTTGTTTAGTCCATATAGTTACATAGTAAATGTTGTTCATAATGATACGCTAAATGGGGATGCAGTAAATCCTGACGATTTAAATATCACGCTTACAGGAAATACAAATTTATCTAGTACCCCAGCTTTAGGTGACCATAGTAATGATGTAATGCTTTCAATACTGACATCCACACCAGCTGGTGAGTATTATGTAGAGTACAGAATATGTGAAATATTGAACCCAACTAATTGTGATGAAGCCAATGCAACATTTACTATTCAAGCACGTACAATAGATGCAGTGAATGATGAAAACACAAGCGTACTATCAACTGGTGGTGCCGTGATTGAAAATGTAATAGATAATGATACACTAGGTGGAGTAGCAGTGACTCTAGGAACAGATGTGAATATTACTAATGTAACAAACAACACACTTTATTTAACTATTGATCCAACAACAGGTATGGCATTGATGCCAGGACCTTTGCCTTCAGGAACTTATACTGAAACCTACACTATTTGTGAGAATATTAACCCTAGTAATTGTGATGATGCAAATGTAACCGTAACAGTTCAGCCAAATACAATTGATGCAGTAGATGATATTAAGCTAAGTCCATTAACGTTAACACCAAATTTGTTTAGTCCATATAGTTACATAGTAAATGTTGTTCATAATGATACGCTAAATGGGGATGCAGTAAATCCTGACGATTTAAATATCACGCTTACAGGAAATACAAATTTATCTAGTACCCCAGCTTTAGGTGACCATAGTAATGATGTAATGCTTTCAATACTGACATCCACACCAGCTGGTGAGTATTATGTAGAATACAGAATATGTGAAATATTGAACCCAACTAATTGTGATGAAGCCAATGCAACATTTATTATAAATGCAAATATCATTGATGCAGTCGATGATGTTAATATTTCTATATCAGGTACAGGGGGTACGGTTGTTGTAGATGTAACAAGTAATGATACGCTAGACGGAAACCCAGTGACGTTAGGTACTGATGTTAATATTACAAATGTGACACAAAATACCCCAATGATAATTGACCCAGAAACAGGACAAGCATTTATACCTACAGGGTTATCAATAGGTGTTTACACTGAAACATATACATTATGTGAAATGACTGACCCAGGTAACTGTGATGATGCGATGGTAACCGTTACATTAGAGGCTCCACAAATTGACGCTGTAGATGATCATTATCCGGAGGTGAATACAATCCCACATTTATTTGGTGATTATACTTATGTAGGATTAGTCACTGCTAATGATATATTTAAGAATGAATTTTTACTGTCTGATTTAGACGATATTAATCTTACCTTGACAGGAGATACAAATTTAACCACAGAACCTGCATTAGATAATACAAATGGAATGCTTACCATTCAAAGAACTACACCTGCAGGTAGTTATTATGTAGAATATCAAATATGTGAAATATTGAACCCAACTAATTGTGATGAAGCTAATGCAACATTTATTATCATTCCAGGTGTCATTGATGCCATAGATGATATTGGAAGCATAGAAAGTACAGGAGGCGTAGTCATACCAAATATTATAACAAATGATACACTTTATAGTAATTCAGTAAGACTAGGAACCGATGTTAATATTACAAATGTAACTAATAATACACCGATGATCATAGATGTAACAACAGGTTCAGTCATAGTACCTGAAAGTACTCCAGCAGGCACGTATACTGAGTTATATACACTTTGTGAGAATATAAATCCAACAAACTGTGATGATGCAAATGTAACTGTAACAGTACAAGCAGATCCGGACTTTAAACCAATACTTACAGTATATGGAGGGATAGTCTATGGTGAGGGTACTCATGACTTCTCATTTGACACACTTGTACGTAATCTTAATGCAGAAAGTACTTATGATGAGAATAAACCATTGATTATTAGAATACCTAAAAATGAGGCGATTACTTTAAGTTATGATTCGACAATGACACTCTTTAAAGGTGATGATGTAGAAAATAATTTGTGGAGCTTCGATGATAGTGATGACTTCGATTATGTGATGACATATTTAGGAACAGAAATGTCAACAAATAGAACAAGGTTTGCTATTACCGGAACCTTTAGTGTTGAAGAGGGAGAAGTAGGTAAGTTTATATTGGAGACTACCATTAAATCAGGTACAGGTGGTGATAGTAATATTGATAACAACAGTGATAGAGATACTATGCAAAAAAAACTATAATTGACAATTAAATGATTATTACTATACGTATTGAAGGTCAAATTTACCTTCAATACGATTTTTTTTAATAGATAAATAGTTATCTATAACACCATTCATCGCAATATAAATACCAGAATTTTTCAATAGGTGTGTATATCCGTAAGCAGAAGCTAGGTTAGCTGTTGCTTCTGTGGGGTCTATGCTGTAAGGTACCATAGCACCTGTTAGTATGATTGATTTATCTAGTTTGGCCTTGTCTAGGTAAGATGCGGTGATATCCATGGTATCTGTGCCATGGATAACTATAATGTATTGATAGGTACTTTTTCTAATGTTTTCTACTAACGCTTGTCTGTCAGATGTATTTATGTCAAGACTGTCTTTCCCAATAATATTTAGTAAATGTAGTTTACAAAGCCATTTTGATGCTATCTGTTCAACAGCTTTAGACTCTTTGTCTATTTCGAGTGTACCTGTAAGAGGGTCATATACTTTATTAAATGTGCCACCTGTGCTAATGATTAATATCTCTTTCATAAAACTTTATACCTATTTTCTTTTATTTTACCTCAATGATGATAAAATACTATAATTTAATTTTAGGATTTATTATGGTAATGAAGGGTAAAAAAGGTGTTATATTAGGTATCGCCAATAAAAAGTCTATCGCGTATGGTATAGCCAAAGCGTGTCAAGAGCAGGGTGCCCAGATGGCTATCACTTTCTTAAACGAAAGATTTGAACATAAACTAGCACCTATTGCTGAAGATTTAGGATGTGGTGCAAAACTTTACCCATGTGATGTGAGTAAACCAGAAGAGATTAAAGCACTAAAAGAGTCACTTGAAAAAGACATGGGACACATAGACTTCATTGTACACTCTATTGCATTTGCACCCAAAGAGGGGCTTAGCGGTCGTTTTTATGACATCAGTAAAGAAGCGTTTGATGTGGCTATGGATATCTCTGTGTACTCTCTTATAGAAGTAGTTAGAGAGCTTAAACCAATTCTTTCTGACACTTCTTCTGTGCTTACACTCTCTTACTATGGTGGTGTAAAATACATTCCCAACTATAACCTTATGGGTGTAGCAAAAGCAGCGTTAGAGATGACAACAAAGTACCTTGCAGAAGACCTTGGAAAAGATGGTATTAGAGTTAATGCTATCTCTGCTGGACCTATTAAGACACTTGCAGCGGCAGGTATTGGTGACTTTTCATTTATGCTTAAGTGGAACAAAGCACACTCACCAATGAAAGAAAATGTGACTATCTCTCAAGTTGGAAACTCTGGTATGTATCTTCTTTCTGACCTTAGTTCAGGTGTCACAGGCGAAGTGCATTATGTAGATGCAGGATACAACATTATGGGTATGCCTGCAGTTGAGTTTGATGACAATGGTAAGCCTAAGATTGCATGGAATGGCGAACAGTAAGTGCATAAAGAGGACTCAAAAGAGTATCTGAATAAAAAAGCATTTTATGATAAAGTACTAACCATATATGGTCGTAATGCTGTACTTGAAGCCTTAGAAGATGAGGCAGTGACTATTCACAAGCTTCATTTGTCTAAATCTAACAAAGATGCAGAAGTACTTGAACGTATGAAAAGCATTGCAAAACACAGAGCCATAGAAGTAAAATACCACGACAAACAGTCACTCTCACGTATCTCTAAAAATGCCAAACAAGACCAAGGTGTAGCACTAGACATTGTGCTTGAACACTTTGGAGACGAAGAGGCTTTTAAAGTGACACACAATAGTTACCGCATCATAGCACTAGACGGTGTAACCAACCCACAAAACTTAGGCATGATTATACGTTCATGTGCCGCAGGTCATGTCGATGCCATATTACTACCGACTAAAGGTGCTGCGCAAATAAGTCCACTGGTGATTAAAGCTTCAGTGGGGACACTTTTTAAGATGCCTATTATTAAGACATCAAACTTAAAAGAGACATTATACGCTTTTAAAAAAGAGGGTGCTGATGTCTACAGTCTCTCTTCTCATGCAAGTAGTAGCTATAAAGCCCAAAACTATAATGATAAAACTATTTTTGTACTTGGCAATGAGAGTGAAGGTGTAAGTAAAGGTGTAGAAGCTGTGTGTAATGAAAGTATATCTATTCCTATGCAACGGGGTGTTGAGTCACTAAATGTTGCTGTGACTGCGTCTTTATTGGCATTTTTATAATATGCTATAATCAATTTCATATATCATAAGGAGATACAAATGGAAAACGAGAAGAACGATTTATTTAAAAAACTAGGTGTAGATATAGCTGATGGTAAAATAAACATAGACATGAACCAAACAAAAGATTTTTTCTCTTCACTGCAGTCTCTTTTTGAAGGTGCGACTGAAAATATTAAAAAGGACCTTTCAGAAGGTAAAGTAGACATGGGTGACAATGTGGGTATCAAGATAGATAAGGAAAACATCAATATTGATCTTGAAAAAACTAAAAGCTTTATAGAGCAGTTAGGTAAAACGATAGAGGGTTTTGTAGGCGAGATAGATAAATCTGTTCAAAACATCTCTAAAGACCTTGAACCTAAAAAATAAGGTTAAAAGTGATAGAAGGCTAAACTGTGGCAAAACACCCAACACTCTTACAACATTTTCGCTCATTTGTTTACCAAAATAAGATCACTGATTTTGAGAAAGGCTTAGCGTACTTTACTGTTTTTGGAGGTACAGGATGGGATGTCGACAGTTCTAAAGATGTAGCGTCACTCATAGAAGAAAAAGTACTTCGCAACTATGAGTCACTTCATAAAAGTATGACAAGGTATACACATAACAATCCTGTGTATCATAAAATACTCTCACTTATCGCACTTGGTACTGAGCATGAGCATGATGTCTTTAAGCAAGCCAAAGTAGGTAAAGACAGAGGTGAAGAAGCCATAGACTACCTAGAGAACAAAAGCTTACTCAAATTCGACCTTTCTTTTGAACAGCCATTTCATGAGCATGATAAAAAGTCAGATAGACTTCTGTTTACTTTGCCTTTTATGCGTTTTTGGTTTGCTATGATATCGCCAAACTATAAGAACATTGCCTCAGGGGATTTTTTAGAGTTTAAAGACAAATGGAAAAGTGTTTCAGAAAACTTCTCTATAGTACTTAGTAACCAACTGGTACTAGAATTTGTCAAAGAGCACTTAACAAAACAAGATGAAAAAGACCCCGTAGTCTCCATAGGTACATACTACGACAAAGCAGTACAACTACACATTCTAGCCAAAAGAGAGTCAGGAAAGTTGGTTGCAGGAGCATGTAAATATGCTAACAGTGAAGCCAAAATAAACATGATAGAGATGTTAAAGCAGAAATGTGAAAAAGTAAAACTTGAGGTAAATGAGTATGTCCTTTTTTCTAAAAATGGTTTTACGCAAGAGCTGAAAGATTGTGATGAGAAGCCTACCTTGTTAACCCAAAAAGAGTTGTCAGCTTTGTTAAAAGATATTTCTAAGAAAGATTTGTTGACTTATACGAATAGGAAGTATTAACATACGTATGTTGATACTATGACACTATGCAATATTTTTAATTTTGTGCATTGTTGATTTGAGTTTAAACGAGGTTTGAAAACAGGTAAACAGCTTACTTCAGCAAGCTGTTTAGATTCTGTTCAATAATTCTGCTTTTTTTGTAGTGAATTCTTCATCAGTAAGAATGCCTGCGGTATGAAGTGAGGCAAGTTGTTCTATCATCTGTGTGATGTTCTGTGAGGGTTGTATATTGTCATTTGTTTGATTTTTTAGTGGTTCTGGGTTATTTTGTATAGGTTGTTCGTGTACAACATTGGGTGTTGGCGCTACAAAATTATTTTGTGGAGCAGGTGGTGTACCATTTGTCGAGATAACAGGAAGTGAAGAAACGGCTATGGTTCCATACTGACTGCTAAATGTCAAGGAGTTATCACCTCCTTGTTGTTGTGATACCCCACCAATATTGTTATCTAATGTATCATAGATAGTTACAACACCGTTTAATTCTACGGCTAGTCGATTAGGGAAAACGGCATAACGGGTATTGTTCTGTCCACCAGAGCTTGAAGGAGAACCTAGATCACTTTGCCACCAGTTAGCAGTATTTTTGCCAGATGTAGGTAGTGGTGGGAAAACTTGCATAGTGTTCAAGGTATTGGAAATTTCAGAACATAAATTGTCGACTGTCCCTTGAAGACCGTAGTTAAACATGTCTCCTACCATGGTCATACCACCTCTCATCCACTGGCCTGAACCACCGAGTTGTGGTGCATTAAATTGTGCCATGCTCCCTCCACCTCTGTTGACAGCACCGATCATATAAATGACGGTATCTGTACTTAAATTGTAGCGAGAGGCAAGATCATTGACAAGGTTTTGACCTTCTTGTGTAAGTGTTTGTTGCATGTGTGAGTTCCTTTTTTTGTATGAGCGATGAAAGTAGCTTTGTAGATATGATAAGACAGTTACATATTATTTGAAAATATGATAAATAATATAATCTATACTTTTCATATTATAACAAAATTAAAAGTGATATTGTGTTCGGGTATGGATAAGAATATGTCAATGTGACATATATCTTACATTCTCATTGTATTATTAGATATGATACTACAATAAAAAGTTTAGGAAGTACCATGTCAACACCCACTACAATTAAATGTCCCAACTGTGCTACTGAGATAGATATAGATGAGCTCTTTTACCATCAGATAGAAGAGAAGTTCAAGCAACAGCATATGGCTGAACAGAAGAAGCTACTTCACGAGAGAGATGAAGCACGTCAAGAGTACAAGACTCACCTAGATGCACTAAAAGCCAAAGAAGAAGCCTTTAAAGATGAGAAAGAGAAGTTTGATGAAGACTTACGCAAAGCGACTAAAGAACAGCTCAAGCTAGAGCGTGCTAAGCTAGCAGATGAGCTAAAGCGTAAGCTTGTAGAAGAGCAAAGTGAGTCTATGGCACTGCTCCAAAAAGAACTGAAAGAGAAGTCTCAGCAAGTCCAAGAACTTAACGCCTCTAAAGCTCTTATAGAAAAGCTCAAACGTGAGAAAGAAGAGGTAGCCTCAGCTGCGAAAGTAGAAGCACAAAGAGCACTGAGTGACGAGCTTAGAGTAGAGAAGGAGAAGCTCTCCAGACAGGCACAAGAAGAGAAAGAACTTCTGACTAAGCAAGTTTTAGAAGCAAATGAACTCAAGATCAAAGCTAAAGATGAGCAGATAGAGCAGATGAAGCGTAGCCTAGATGATGCCAAAAGAAAGTCAGAACAAGGCTCTATGCAACTCCAAGGTGAAGCATTGGAACTCGCCATAGAAGAGTGGCTCAGTTCTCAGTTTCCTTTTGACACGGTAGATGAAGTGAAAAAAGGTGCATTTGGGGCAGACTGTGTACAGACCATCCACACACGTGAGCTACAAAACTGTGGGGTCATCTGTTATGAGTCTAAGAATACAAAGGCATGGAGTGACGGCTGGGTAACAAAGCTCAAACAAGACATGCTTAAAGTCAATGCAGACATAGGCGTACTTGTGACTTCTGTGTACCCTAGCGGCATGGAACGTATGGGTTTTGTAGACGGCATTTGGGTATGTGACCTCACTGAGTTTAGAGGCTCAGTGTCACTCCTACGTGAAAGCCTTATACGTGTACACAAAACTGTACAACGTGAAGAGAACAGAGGCGACAAAATGACCTTACTCTACAACTACCTCACGGGCAATGAGTTTAGCATGCAAATGAACTCCATAGTGGAAGGTTTCATGACTATGCAAACAGAACTAGACAAAGAACGCCGCTCCCTCATGGCAAGCTGGAAACGCCGCCAGAAGCTTATAGATGGAGTGTTACAGAACACGACTGAAATGTATGGCTCACTACAAGGCATAGCAGGGGCTGGGGCACTTGGGCATATAGAGGCTTTGGAGTTGCCTGAGGATTTTGAGGAGGGTGCGTAAAAGTTTTTAAATTTTATTTTATATTTATACAACAATTATAGAATACAATAAAAGGATAATATATGAAAAAAATGATACTTACTCTTCTACTACTCACGCCTCTATTTGGTGCAGAACTTACTCTTATGACTGAAGATGGCTATGAACTTCATGGTTGGCTGGACAAACCTAAAGATGCTACTAAAGCTACACCCATCGTACTCTTAGCACATCAGTTTGGTTCAGACCATACCTCATGGGAGTCTCTTACAAAAAAGCTAAATGAAAAAGGCATGGCGACACTCAGTGTAGACCTGCGTGGTCAT
This sequence comes from uncultured Sulfurovum sp., assembly GCA_902727855.1. GTDB lineage: Bacteria > Campylobacterota > Campylobacteria > Campylobacterales > Sulfurovaceae > Sulfurovum. The sequence continues at coordinate 4,221 of CACVAS010000128.1, read as the reverse complement.
GGAAAGTCTGTCAACCAAAAAGGTGTAGAAAACAAAGTACAAATACCTAAAAACACCAGTGAAGTGAGAACGGCATTTGATGCCAGTGCACAAAAAGTAGGCTTTGACAACATACCTCAAGACCTTATTGTTTGGCTAGATTTACTTAGCGAGGATAAAAGTCTAGATATGTCTAAGCTTTACCTTATGGGTGCATCGTTAGGTGGATCAGCGTTGATCCCTGTACTGAATGACTATGATGCAAAAGCGCTCATTGCGCTTTCTGCTGGAAAGTCTAGAAGCAGCGAAAGTGACATGGCGCTTTCAAGTTCCATGAGTAAAACCTACTTCATTGCTACGAAAAATGACCCGCTAGGTGCAAGTACTAACGCTTTAGAGTACGGTAAAAAAGCCATCGCAGGTACCACGCTTATACTCTCTGGAGATGGTCATGGTACGGTGCTTTTACCAAAAGTAGAAGAGTATATATGGTTGTTTTTAGAGATGGCGAAATAGGAATATAACCACCACAACTGTGATATCAAGGCAAACTTGAAACGCTGACAATTGAGAATATAAAGGCTTTGGAGTTGCCTGATGGCTTGGGTGTGGTAGAGGAAAAATAGTCAATATGTTCTAAGTTTTTTACGTATAATGTGTTACTATGTAAAACTTACATCTAAGGGGAAGCACATGTTTAAAAAATCGATTTTACTCTTCTGTATGTTGACTATGTATGCTCAAGCATTTATAAACATAGAAGCACAGATTATTGGAGAAAAAGAGAAAGGTTTTGAGGGAGAGGTGTCATTAGAAGCACAATATAACAGTGGAAATACCAATACACAGTCTATTGGGTTTTCGGCAAAAGCGCAGTATGATGCAGAAGATTGGCTCAGTTTTGTCATTGCCTCATATAGTTATGAAGAGGCAAACGATGAGAGAAATAAAGACCATGGATTACTCCACTGGAGATACATAAACCATATAGAAGATACAGCGTATGACTGGGAACTTTTTCTTCAAGATGAATATAACGAGTTACAAAATATAAAAACAAGAGCACTCGCAGGTGCTGGCTTTAGAAGAGGGTTTGATACGTATTTTGATAAGTTTTATGTGGGCTTGGGACTGTTTTACTCATATATGGAACCGCAAGATATTACAGACGAAGACCTTATTTTGAAAAGAGTTAAAGTAAATAGTTATATATCATTGAAAAAGACATTTAGCGAAAGGTTTTTTGTTACCTATGTGGGCTATTTGCAACCAAATGTAGAAGATGTTTCAGATTATACAATGCGACACACGATGCAGTTTAATACACCTTTGACTAAGTCTCTACTCCTGTCACTCGATTTAGACTACCAATACAACGCAACACCTTATAGTGGTGTAAAAAAAGATGACTTCAGTTCTATATTGAATTTAAAGTTTAAGTTTTAATATTGACAGATACATATTATATTGATGAAATAGTACTAAATTAAGTACTCAAAAGGATATTTACCATGACACATATTTTATCAAACTATTCTGCAAGCATTTCTGAGTTGAAAATCTAGACTCTTCTATCTGATAAGAGATTAAATCGTTAAAAATACTATAATATTTTATTTTTTAACGATTTTTATACATATTTCGTTAAAAGTATGATAGTATAGGACTATGTTAACGAAAAAACAAGAAACCAAAATAGACAACTTAAGAAAAGAGTACTTCAAGTATGCATTAGGCAAGCAGCAGTTACTTAGACTGATCTCTGAGACAGAGGTTTTTGAACAAGTATACAATTCTAATGCCATAGAAAACTCAACTTTGACCATAGAAGAGACAGAGAAGATCTTGCTACAGATAGACTTAGACAGATATGTATCTGAACGTGAGATACATGAAGCAAAAAACTTGGCATGTGTAACAGAATACATCGATAATAATGCTAAAGATAAAGCACTAGGTGCAGATATGATCTTGTTTTTACATAAAATACTACTCTCTAACATCAACAATGACATCGCAGGTAGATTTCGAATAGGAGATGAGTATGTCAGGGTGGGTAATCACATTGCTCCTGCACCTTCAGAGATAGATGAGGGATTAGAGAAGATGTTTATGACCTACAAAGCAGATGCTTCTAAAAACATAGTGGAGAAGATAGCACGGTTTCATTTGGACTTTGAAACACTACATCCTTTCATAGATGGTAATGGACGCATAGGTCGTAGCCTCAACAACTACTTGCTCATACGAGAAGAGTATGTACCTATCAATATTAGGTTTTTGGATAGGGAAGAGTACTATCATGCATTTAGAGAGTTTAATATATGGGATAAAACAGAAATTATGGAAAAGATTATCTATAGAGCATTGGTCAACAGCTACTATAAACGTTTGGCATATTTAAAAGGTTTAAAGATAGTCAAGCTGAGTGAATATGCTAAATCACATAAACTTTCACACCCAAATCTCATCAACAAGGCAAAAAGACAAACCATAGCTGCCTTTATGGAAAGAGGTATTTGGATGATTGGAGATGAGTAGAATATGTTAGACTTAAAGATATCAAACACCGTCACCCTAGATGAAAATGAAGTAGATATCTCTGCTATACGTGCGCAGGGTTCTGGTGGGCAGAAGGTTAACAAGGTTTCTGCAGCCATTCATCTTCGTTTTGAGATCTCTGCATCCTCTCTACCTGACTTCTACAAAGAGAAGCTACTCTCACTCAAAGACAAGCGCATCACTAAAGACGGCATAGTCGTCATAAAGTCACAACAGCACCGAAGCCAAGAACAAAACAGAGACGAAGCACTCACACGTCTTGTAGCACTCATCAAAAGTGTGACCGTCACTCAAAAAAAGCGTGTACCTACCAAGCCTACAAAAGGTTCTGTCAACAGACGATTAGACTCGAAAAAGAAACACGCTAGTAAGAAACGGCTTAGAGGGAAAGTGGAGAAAGAGTAGTCGTATAAGAGAGGTAATTTCCGATTATAAATAAGATAGTTGGTTAGATACTCAAAAGTATATAGCATTGACATTACTTGATTCTTGTCATAGTGGTATGTGAAATGATAACTTTGTTTACGAGTTGCTTATGTAGAATTCAAATTAAAGTTATTTTAATATGATACCATATATAATACCATTATGACAAATATCGTAATAGACACAAATGTATTACTCTCAGCAATTTATTCAGATAAAGGTGCTAGTTATAGGTTATTATCTATCATTGATAGTAAAAAGTTTGTTGTCAATATTTCTACCACGCTTGTGTATGAATATGAAGAGATATTAAAGCTAAAATCTAAATTGGGTAGATCCGATGTGGATGCTATTTTAGATTATATATGTCTAATTGGGAAGAATAATAGTATATTCTATCTTTGGAGACCAAAATTAAAAGATGTGGATGATGATTTTTTATTGGAGCTTGCTGTCAAATCGAACTCTATTATAGTGACACTAAACGGTAAAGACTTTAAGCCTGCTTCTGAGTTTGGTCTTAGAGTCATGACACCTAAAGAATTTTTAAAACATATAGGAGAAATATGATGAAAACCATGAGCCTAAGAATACCCGACTATTTAAAAAATGCTGTCAATGATGTTTGTGCAAATGAAAAAATTTCACTAAATCAGTTTATCGTGAATGCCTTAAGTGAAAAGGTTTCTGCTTTACAGACCTTGGACATCATAGAAAAAAGAGCCAAGAGAGCCTCAAAGGAGTCATTCTTAGAGGCTTTAAGTAAAGTACCGAGTGCTGAACCTGACGAGAGGGATAGATTATAAATTAATCTAGCTTTTATTTTTTGACAGGCTGTATTTTGAGTGATTAAGAGGAGTGGGAAATGAGTTGTCATTGTCACCTAAATTTCTAAATTTTGACCTTGATTGCTAAAGCTTAATCAAGCTACTGTGTAGAGGATTATTAAGAAAACTAGAGGGGTCTGGTGCACCACAAGGGTATTTCCGTAGGTCATTTGTGATGCGTTTCGAAGACATGCATCATGAATAACCTGACGCCCTCGGTGAAATGCAAAAATATTATTGGTGACAGTAGGTGCTGAAAGTCTTGGGTTTTGTGACATAGGTTCGGGTTTTACTTTTAGATAGCATTAGCATCACCTCGTATAATACAAATGTAGCATTTAGCTACCATACAACAGAGAGTTTGTTGAGTGTAATACATCGGATGTCACCAAAGCGGTTATCGTATTTAATAACTAGCTTGAGGGTC
>CACVAS010000127.1 GCA_902727855.1 uncultured Sulfurovum sp. | reverse complement strand
AAGAATACAAACAAAGCCTAATAAGCGAAGCCGTAACAGGCAAGATAGATGTACGAGCAGAGGTAGCTGTGGAAGGAAAACTATCAAGCCCTAAAATACTTTAAGGATGAAAAATGAATTACACCAAAAGGTCTATAATTTTTTAGAAGCTTATCGAGCTAAAAATCCCAATTTCTTATATATCCAAAGAGCTACGAATAAGAAAGAAAGGTTGACTAAAGGGTTTTGGTTTCAAGGACAAGAAAAGTATGCTTCAGTAGGGTTGTATGACAAAAATGGAGGGATGAATATGACAAAGAGTTTTTGTCTTGTTTTTTATCCTAATGATAAAGGCGGTATAGGAGTAGTCCTTGAAATAATACTTAAAGGAGAAAAAGATCAGGCTGTATTGGATTTTTATAAGAAGGCTATAGAGTTAACCCCTGGCACAGAACCTGTAAATAAGCAGAAATTAAAGTACAAGAAATATCTGTCTGATGGTGATGGTCTTGGGGCTGCAAGAGTTTTTTTAGATACTTATAGGACCAAACTAAATGACTTGGCAAAACAAGAAGGTGTTTCACATATTTTCATCAGCCGAGCAAAGTTTGAAAAACTTCATAAAAGGGCAAGAGCTTATATGGTTGAGCATATTTGGCTAGAGAAGGAGAAATTATTTAAAGTCTCAATGGGAACATTTAACCAGAAAGAAGTCGAAGAATGTATACAAGGTAAACGAATTATAGTTCATGGCGAAACGAAAGCCAAAGGAATTAGTTCTATCACTCAAGACGAATTGTTTTCAGAAGGAATGGAGATAGGAGATTATTTTTATTTGACCCATAGTAATGGAGAAGGAGCCTTAAAGCTAATTGGGCGAATTACTTCTGAAGCTAAATTGACGGACTATAATGGCGAGGGAGAACATGGGTGGTTAGAGAGAACTTTTGAATTGGTTAAAGAGGCACAGTCAACTATTAAATACTCAGGAGAGAATAAGAGGTGGGCTCCTAGTAATTTTAGCACTTGTATTGAGATAAAAGAATTGGATATAGCAAATAGAGAATTATTTGAGCCATTTTTCTTAACTCGGTTCAAAAGAAAAAAAGAAGATTTAAATGATAAAATTATGCCTGAATTTGACACTAACTTAGACTTTGAATATCCTTTAAATCAAATACTATTTGGACCTCCTGGTACGGGTAAAACCTACCATACCATCAATTATGCGCTAGCAATAATCGCAGGGGTAGAAAACCAAGACATCATCGATATTGAGGAAAATTATACTATCGAGAAAGCCAAACAGTACTTTCCTGATTTTGATTTTGATAGTGACTTTGAGGAAGGACGAGAGTTTATACGAGCTATTTATCAGCATTATTATGAATTGGGGCAGATTGTATTTACTACTTTCCATCAGTCCATGAGTTATGAGGATTTCATAGAAGGGATTAAACCGCTTAGACCTGAGAATAAAGAGGATAATTTGAATTATGATGTTCAAAAAGGAATCTTTGGAGCTTTAGCATTTAAAGCTCAACAGACCAAAACAAAAAAGTATAATATAGATGAAGATGAAGGGGAACTAACGAGAGCATTATTTGAATCTTTTTACGAGTCTTTCTCTGAGAAATTGGCTAATACTGATACAACGAGCAATTGTACATTAAAAACTAAAACAGGGAAACCTTTTAGCCTTTTCAAAAATAGTAAAGGTTCTATTATGGTAAAACCTGGCGAGGATGGCACTTTCATGAATATATCCTGCAATGAATTGAAACGTGTATTTTTTGATAAAACTAAGCCTCATTATAGTTCTTACGAATACATTCTTATAGATAAAATACTAGAGGGGAAAAATTACCAAGAAGAAGATATTAATAATAACCAGAAAAACTTCGTCCTTATTATTGATGAAATCAATAGAGGAAATGTATCAGAAATTTTTGGAGAGTTAATCACACTGATTGAAGAAGATAAAAGGCTCGGAAGAGAGGAAGCATTAGAGGTTGAACTCCCATACAGTAAAGAAAAGTTTGCTGTCCCGTCCAATTTATACATTCTTGGAACAATGAATACCGCTGATAGAAGTGTAGAAGCTTTGGATACTGCATTGAGACGAAGGTTCAGTTTTGTAGAGATGCCTCCAAAAAAGGAATTACTAAAAGAAAAAGAAATTGAAGGAATTAAGCTAGATGACCTCCTTGAATGTATCAATAAGCGTATTGAAAAATTATTAACCAAAGATCATCTAATAGGACACAGCTATTTGATGAATATTGAAAATATTGAAGGATTAAAAAGTGCTTTTAGAAACAAGATACTTCCATTACTTCAAGAGTACTTTTATGGTGATTTTGGAAAAATAGGCTTGGTATTAGGAAAAGGCTTCATTGAGAAGGAAGATGATGTGGATTTTGCGGATTTTGATTATGGTTCAGGGGGCTACGAGTCAAGAGATACTTTTAAAATATCAGAGATTGATGATGAATTCGATATCATTACAGCTCTTAGATTTTTAATGAATCAAGGTTCTAACAATGAAGAGTAAAGAACCTATATCGGTATTTGAGCATGATACGCTTTATGTGAGGAAGAACAGCAAATTTGATACTCCTCAATTTGAAGCGTTGAAGCAATATTATGGAGATAATGGCGTGCCTTATTTCTCCTTGGGAAATAATAGTGTTCGCTTCAATCAATATGTGGGTGTTATTCAGGTCGGAGGAACGGTCATAGAAGTACTTCCAAAAGCTGATAAATCGGGATCAAAGGGGTACTGGAGAGATATGTTGATAGATATGCTTCGTTCGGTAGGTATATTCAAAGTTCATGCGCCAAGTAGCAGTAGTTTGAAGCTGAAGCCTAACTCTATTCTTGACTTGTACATTGAACTATATGTGCAAGAGTTGGAGTATTTGTTACATCGTGGATTAATAAAGCGATATCGAAAGCAAAATGGAAATAAAACAGCTCTAAAAGGGAAGCTGGTTTTTGCTAAGCACATTCAGAAAAATGTAACTCATCAAGAGCGATTTTATGTTCGTTATACCACGTATAGCAAAGAGCATTTGATACATCAGATATTATACAAAGCCTTGACGTTGATTAAAAGAATTAATAAGGCTTCTATACTAAAGAGTAGAATTGGAGCTTTGACCTTGAATTTTCCTGAGATGCCTGATATCAAAGTCATAGAAGCAAGCTTTGAAAAGATAAGCTATAATCGTAAGAATGAGCATTATAAAAAGGCTTTGGATATTGCCAAATTATTGTTGCTGAATTACCATCCTGATTTAATGAAAGGTAGGAATGATGTACTGGCATTGATGTTTAATATGAATCGACTTTGGGAGAGCTTTGTCTTTGAGAGCTTGAGAAAAGGGCTGTCGAAAGAAAAAGGAAAGCATACTATTAAAAGAGAACCTCAGAAGAGGTTTTGGGAGTTAAAGACTAAAAAAGAAAAGGATAAAAAGGAAAAGACTGTGATGAAGCCAGATATTGTTCTGAATTATAATGGAGCTAGTATCATATTAGACGCAAAATGGAAGAATATTAATGGGAAAAAATCATCCCCACACGATTTGAGGCAAATGTATGTTTACTTGGATTATTATAAAGGGGATAAAGTAGCTTTGGTTTATCCTAATACGCCATTTAAGCAGGGCTATTTTATGGATGTTGATGGTAAAAAACAGAATAAAAATAAGGAGTGTAGTATCGTAGGAATAAAACTACCTGACGAAAATAAAAATATCAGTACTTGGCAGAATGAGATATACGAAAATATAAGAAAATGGATTGAAACTTAAAAAGAGATTCTTTCCTCATTTCGACTAAACACTTAGCAATGAACCTATTTAATAACAAAAAACTAAAAGAGATTGGACTTCAGCAAACCATCATTGATTGGCTAGTGGAAGAAGGAGGATATGAGGAGCGGAAAAGCAAGGAGTTTGATAAAGAGTTTTGTGTATTAGAAAAACCATTATTAGAATTTCTGAAAGCAACACAACTTGAAGTCTATAATAGTATTCAAGAAAAAGGCACTGTACCTTTTCTCCAGATAGTAGATAGAGCCCTCAAAAAAGATGGCATCATCAAAGTGCTACGTTTTGGTGTGAAATATAGAAATTTTCAAGTCAAGATCTTCTATCCAGAGCCAAGTAGTAAGCAGAATACTCGTTCTGTAAAGCGTTATCAAGCCAATATATTCACAGCTGTTCAAGAACTTAAATATAGTACTCGTTATGAGAACCGTATTGATGTAAGCCTCTTTTTGAATGGCTATCCCATTGTAACAATGGAACTGAAGAATGAATATTCAGGTCAGAATGTTTGGGATGCCATTAAACAGTACAAAGAAACTCGTTTGCCTAGTGATGAGCTGTTCCGATTTGGACGTTGCATGGTTCATTTTGCTGTAGATACTCAAGAAGTCTATATGACAACTGAACTAAAAGGAGATGGTACTTTCTTTTTTCCATTCAACAGGGGCTTGAATGATGGTAAACCTTATCCTCCTTATGGGAAAGGGAACCCACAACTTGAAAAAGGTATTCAAACTCAATATTTATGGCAAGAGATATTTAGGTCTCAAAGTTTGAGTAATATCATTCAGAAGTTTGCAGCCATTGTTGAATCAAAAGATAAAAAGACTGGAAAAAAGAAGCGAACTTTCTTTTTTCCTAGATTACATCAGCTAATGGTTGTTCGAAAAGTGCTTAAGCATACTAAGGAGCATGGCGTTGGCAATCGTTATTTAATACAACATTCCGCAGGATCGGGAAAATCCAATTCTATTACATGGTTGGCCTTACAGTTAATGAGCTTGCAAGGAGATGCTAATGAGAAGCCATTTTTTGATAGTGTCATCGTTATCACCGATAGAACCGTACTTGATGTTCAATTAAGAAATAATATCAAACAATTTGCAGGAAAACAGAAGGGCTTAGTTGCTGCGATTACAGGAAAGGGAGGAAGTAGTAAAACAAGAGAATTAAAAGAGGCGCTAGAGAATAAGACGAAGATTATAATTGTAACTATCCAGACATTTCCTTTTGTATTAAAAGAATTGGATAATTTGATGGAGGCTAATTTTGCGATACTTATTGATGAAGCTCATAGTAGTCAAAGTGGAGATACTTCAACGAAAATGAATGCTGTATTGTCAAACAAAGGACTAGTTACTTTGGATGAAGCCGATGAAGATGAAGAGCCATCAACAGAGGATGTTGTTAATCATATTATAGCAAGCAGAAGAATGTTGACAAATGCCTGTTATTATGCATTCACGGCAACTCCCAAAAATAAAACCTTAGAAGTTTTTGGTAGGAAAGGGGAAGATGGGCAGTTTTATCCTTTTCACTCGTATTCTATGAAACAAGCTATCGAAGAGCAATTTATCATGGATGTACTCCAAAACTATACGACTTATAAAGTCTATTATAAGTTATCAAAGAAGATTGAAGCCAATCCTGATTTTAGTGTGAAGCAATCTTCAAAATTCTTACGTTCTTATGTTCATGGACATGAAATGGTGGTGAAAGAAAAGGCAAGAATAATGATTGATCACTTTCTTCGAGATGTAAAGCACAGAATCAATTATAAAGCAAAGGCAATGATTGTCACCAAATCTATAGAGGTAGCAATGAAGTATAAAGATGCTTTTGACACCTATTTAAATGAAATTCATTCGCCTTACAAGGCTATTGTTGCCTTCTCCGGTAGTAAGCCGCATCCAAGGACAAGAACATTGATGACAGAGGCAGATATGAATGATTTTCCTGATGGTAAGAATGATATCCCTGAACAATTTGAGAAAGACGAGTATCGTTTTTTGATTGTAGCCAATAAATTTCAGACTGGATTTGATCAACCACTATTACATACGATGTATGTTGATAAAAAACTTAGTGGTGTTCAAGCAGTACAAACACTTTCTAGACTTAATCGTTCTGCTCCTAATAAGAAGGATACTTTTGTCTTGGATTTTTATAATGCTACTGATGATATCAAGGCTGCTTTTGAACCTTACTACACTACGACCATTTTGGCAGAAGAGACAAATGTTGAAAAACTCAATGAACTACAAGAAGTTATTGAAGACTTTGAAGTTTTTGATGTTGTAGATGTTGATACTTTCTTTTATTTAAAAGCTAAAGATGCATCTAGAAATGATCAAGAACCTTTGATTAAAAAAGCTTTAAAGTCTTTTAATGATGATTTAGATGTTGAACAGAAAGTTGAATTTAAATCTGCTTGTAAAAACTTCTTAAGGACTTACAGTTATTTGTCCAAAATTATGGACTTTGAAAATCCTTCTTGGGAGAAGCTTTGGTGGAACCTTAAATATCTTGTGCCGCTTCTCAAAATCAAAACTACAAAAGGAGATAATAGTATTTTGGATGCTATTGAAATCGGAGAAATTCGCCCAATTAAAAAAGGTACTCAGAATATTCAACTAGCTAATGAGGATGGGGTTCTTTATGGAATCCCAAGTGATATGGCAGGTATGACAATGGATGAAATATTTGATACCCTTGAAAATATCATCAAAGCCTTTAACCAACGCTTTGGAAATATTGAGTGGGGGGAAGCTGTTGATTCAAAAGAAGCTCAAAATTTTATAGCAAATAGCTTGCCTGAGAAAATTCGTCAAGATGAAGATGCGCTTTACTCCATCAAGAACTCTGATAAGCAAAATGCAAAAGTAACTTCAGATAAAAAGGCTCAGGAGGTTATCAATGCTATGATGCTGACTCATATTGGTATCTATAAAAAGATTATGACTGACCCTGAGTTGAAAAATCGAATTTTTGAATTTGTGTTTGATATTTTGAGGAGAGCGTAGGAAGATGAAATAATAACAATGACCTCTATTTGATAAAATTATGAAAGAATTAGGAAAGGTAGCTAAAGAGCTTTTTGTAGGAACGAAGGCAATAGTTAATATATTGAGTGAAAAAGGTTTTGATATAACAAACAACTCCAAGGCTAAAATAACTGATGAGATGTATCAGGAGCTATTGTTAGATCCAAAAATTAAAAGTAGAACCTCAATTAAGACAAAGACTGATTCAATTAAACGTGATAGTAAGAGTTATACAAAGGTCAATATTCCAAAATTAAAAATTGAAGATAAAACTAGTACATATTCTTCAGTGATTAGGAAGAATAAAGAAACTGCAAAACCACAAAAACACCAGGATAGAAACAAACAAGAAAATTTGAAGTTAGGTGTTGTTAAATTCCATGCAGAGGACGATTCTCACGGGTACGTGATCCCTATCTCATCTATTGGAGATGTAGAAGACCGTAATTTTTTGAAAAACCGAAAGGGAGCAATGTATAGAAGTGGTTTTTACACAAAAGGAGATCTAATACGATTTAACTTAACAGAAAGAAATGAGAAACAAAATGCTAAAGATTTAAAGCCATTTGTTACGGTATATACTTTCTCTGAAGGTTATAGAAAAGGTATTCGAATTTTGGAAGATGGATATTGGCAAGATAAGATAATCCTTTCGGCAGATTTTCCCTTAGGTTTTTCAAGAGCTAGATTGTCTTATGATTTTTATCGTTCTAAATGGGATGCTAGTATCGTAGAATCTGAATTGCTCAATGAAGTTAATAAGAATGATGTTATTAAATATGGTGGGTATTTAATAAAGGAGTTAAGTTCAGGTGTCGATAAAAATTTTGATGAATTATGTCGATTGCTTCAAGAACTTAAAGTAGCCATCTCTAAGAAGGAGTTTTTGAACATAATTGAAGAAATAGTGAATACTTCTGAGAAGGAAAGTAATATTCCTTTTGAACAAAGTATAGAATTAATTGAGTCTTTTGATTTATCTGTAAACGATGTACTTAAAATAGAGGAATTAAATTTTAAAGAACGATTTATTTTATGGAGAAAAGGATTACTCGAAGATGATTTTACCTCTTTAAAAATAGATTCATTAGAAGAATGGAATATAACTTTGAACTATCTCGACAATTGGAGAGATTTGATAGAGTTAGTTCGTCAATTAAGTAAAGAAAATGTTGAATATGAGTTTATACAAACAGTATTAGACCGACTATTTAAAGAAAAAATAGCTATTGAATCTGATAATGACATCACTTTTTTGATGAATTTTAAGCTAAACTTTAAAAATGTTAGGTTTGAAGAGGCTAATTTTATTTCTTTATCGGCACGTAATGCTGTGATTTTATATAAATCAAGCTTTCTACTTGATATATCGAATAAGCATGTTGAAAATTATCTAAAAAAAGAAATTGAAGTTGATGCTAAAGTGACTTTAATTGAATCTTTTCCATTAGAAAGAGCCTTTGAGTTTTATTCTAAGGACTCAAAGCTCGTAACACAGTTTCAAGAATACAAGATAAAATTTATAAAAGAGAAAACAGCAGAGAAAGATATACTAACGTTAATTTATGAAGATAAGGATGATAAATTAATTAATAGTTTAAAAACAATATCTCTTGGACAGCAAATTGGATTAGTTCATTGGTATTTAGATCAAGAAGATCATAAAACAGCAGAGGGCTTAATTTCATTTTTAACAGCTCAAGGATGGGAAATAAGAAATGAAGAAGATCTTGGATTAATTATTCAGTTTTCATCTACTCTTAGACAAAATCTGGAGGATTATAATCTAAGTGATGATTATTTTAATTGTTCTCAAAACAATTATTTCATAGCGCTACTTGAAAGTGGGGTACTTGATAAAATATCAGACGATAAAATCAAAATACATGTTGAAGAAAACTTTGAAGAAGAGGAGGAAATTGCAGAATTTATAGAATCTTTAAATTCTGTAGACATACTCAGATATTATGATTTGTTTCCGAATCTTTTTTCTTATAAAAAAGCTTATTTAGAAAGTATAATTGATGATGTTTTTAGTAGGTTTTCATCCGTATGTTTTGATTTAGAATCAGATGGTGAACAAATAAGAGAAATAGGTTTTATTGGTAATAAGAGAGAGTCCTTAAATGCTAATACAATTGTAGCTGCTGAGGAAGATTTGGAGGAATTGGAAGTCATTCTTCAAACCAAAAATACTATTATTGGTCAGAATATTAAGAAATTTGATAATGAAATTCTACAAAAAAAGAGAATTAATGTCCCCATTGACAGAGTTTGGGATACGCTTGAAATAGAAATGCTTCTTAATCCTTGTCGGTATTCTTATGGTCTTAAAACCAAGCACACTGCATTTCAGGATGCTCAGTTGACATACTCTTTATTTAAAAACCAAACCTTACGTTTATTATCTAGTCCGATAAAAACTAATGTCTTAAATCTTTTACCTCCTGATTTAAAATCTGCCGTACTGGAATTAGAAAAAGAACTGCAGCTTATAGATTTCAAATCAATTGATTGGGAATCTATAAGTGAAAAATATTTCAGACCTCAGAATAGTACTAAAATCAAGATTAAACTAGAAGAAGAAATATTAAAAAATGTAGAAGTAGAAGAAGGAGTTGTTTTAGTAATAGCTCCTGAAATCCTTTGGCATGAACTGTCTCAGTTAAAAAAGGTTTATTTTTATTCATCAAATAATAGTTTTGCCTATGTCTTAGATAAATCAAAAATTGAAGAAAATGAAAAGCTTAGTGCTTATGAAAAATTACTATTAACAGAGTTTATTGAACGAAAGAGAAAGGAGAATATATTGCCTTATTGGGAACACCTTGCAGTTGCTATTAAAATATTAATAGGAGAAGAGATGTATGCATTACTATGTACTAACTTAGCATTGGGCGTAGATAATGAAATCCCAAGGTTAATTACAATTGCTCCAAATGATTATAAAAGCATAAAATCTTTGGTTGGTAGATGCAAAGAGATTATTAAAGTTGTTGGTTTCGGAGAATCAATTTCTGGAATTACGGAGAAACATCAGTTGGGAGATGATATTGAGATTACAACCTTTTATGATAAACTAAAGAACAATAAGGCCCTCTTTCAAATGGAAGGAGGCAAAACCTATTTACCAGTAGGTGAAGAGGAGTGTAATTTATTGGGAATTAAAGTGCCAGTCCATGTAAATAATATTTGGGTTGAAAAATCGAGTAAAGGCATTTTTAAAGTTTGGTGTAATATCGACTTGGATAAAGTACTAAGATCCTACGGTGTTTTGGATGAAAAACAAAATGTTGATTATATAGATGATAACTTCGAGGTTAAAGAGAGCACAAACGCCTATATGGTGAAAGTAAATGTTCAAGGTTCTGGATATGTCGCTGAGAGTAAAAGACTAAACCCAGAAACTTTGCAACGAGCAATGTATTGGACATATCAGTTTAAAATAATAGAAGAACTTTGCCGTTCTATACCTATTGTTTTGTTGATAAATGATGAGGCAGAAATATCTGAATTAACTTCTTTTGCAGAGGGGAAAGAATTTTACATTCCCTCAAAAGAGGCTTCTTTGGTTAGACAATTGGAGTTGCTGCATGAAAGCTCTCAATCACGAAAGCTATTAATTATTTCAATAAACAAGCTCTCCAAATTGTTGAAATGTAATTATTTAGGAAAATTAGATTTTATTTGGGAAAGCTTTCTCATAAAAGAGAAAAATCAGATGTTGAAAGGAGGGCTTTATAAAGCAATTCAAAAAGTCCAACTTGAAAATGACGAAAATTTTAGTTCCTATTCAGATTTAGGTGATAACAAAGTAGACGTTTTCTCTTTAATCAAAGCACATAAACCTTTAATCCATTTTTATTATGACCTGATTAGGCAAAATCATACAGAATCAAACCTTTATCTAATCGATACTAGAATTGCTGATTTTTTTGGAATAGAGAAAGGTTTTGGAATGAATCAGAAATCAGTCGTTCTTTGGGCAAAAGAAGAAGAGTATAATACTGAGTTGAAAGAAGCTCAAGACTTTTTTATAGAAAAAGTAGGGTTAAAAGTTGAAATAAAAGAGAATACCAAAAATATTTTACGGGATGTTTTTTTAAGAGTAAGTCCTAAAACTCAAAAATATAAATGGAGAAATTATCAGAATTTATATTTAGATTCAATTTTACCAGCTAATGAGGATTTGCTTATTTCCCTTCCAACAGGTGCAGGTAAATCACTTTTATTTCAAGCACCTGCTTTATATCGCTCTTCTTTTTCAAACAAATTAAGCATCGTAGTTACTCCACTCAAAGCTTTGATGAAGGACCATGTAGAAGGTTTATGGGAAAAAGGGTTCTTTAGTAATGTTGATTACTTAAGTGGTGATAGAACTCAATTTGAAATTCGAGACTTGTATCGACGTATTGCAGGTGGAGAGGTAACTCTCTTGTTTATTACCCCAGAACGGTTTCGGTCTAAATCATTTGAAAGTGTTTTTTTAGTAAGAGTTGATTCTGATAAAGGTTTAG
This sequence comes from uncultured Sulfurovum sp., assembly GCA_902727855.1. GTDB lineage: Bacteria > Campylobacterota > Campylobacteria > Campylobacterales > Sulfurovaceae > Sulfurovum. The sequence continues at coordinate 4,965 of CACVAS010000127.1, read as the reverse complement.
AGTATGCTGTTTTTGACGAAGCACATTGTATCTCTCAGTGGGGACAAGAATTTCGGCCTGATTATTTAAATGCAGCAAGGAAAATAGCAGATTTGTCAGCTAATCCCAATATTGAATTTAAAATTTTACTATTCTCAGCAACAATTTCTGAACAAGTGTTTAAGCAGATAAAAACACTAATGCCAACAATCAAAACTGTTGAGGGGGCAGATATGAATTATAATCCTATTAGAGACCATATCGGAATTCGATTTAATAGGAATGTAGAAGATGGAGATGATAATAGATTATTAGCTGTCGCTCGATATCTAAAGAAAGGTATATTTGATGAAACAAAAAGTAAAGCTATAATTTTTATTAATTCAAGAAAAAAAACAGAAGAAGCAACGATTCAAATGCCTAAAGCTTTAGAGGAAGTTTACAGGAATGATGGAGGCTGTTCTTTTAAAGATAAGATAGGATTCTATCATGCAGGAATGGATAAAGAGGATAGAAAGGATGTATATGATAGCTTTAAGAAAGGTAAGCTTGTAATACTATTTGCAACTAAAGCTTTTGGGATGGGAATGGATATTCCTGATATTCATTTTGTAGCACATTTGACACCTCCAAGTACTTTTGAAGATTTCCTACAAGAAATAGGTCGAGCAGGACGGGACGAAGAGGATAGAGAGAACGCAGGTTTCAAAAAGGGCGAAAGAATTATAGAGTCTTCATGTATTGTCGCAAATGAGGATTTTAAAAAAGCAAAAGATCGTTTACATAAAAGTAAATTAACTTGGTCTGATATACAAAATGCAAAAATCACTTTAGAGAAATACATTACACAGTTTGTTGATTTTGCTCCTGAGAAAGAATCTATACCAGTAGCAGTTCCATTCTCTCTTGCTTCAATGGAAAAAGGAGCAATAGATAGAAACGAAGATACTAAATTTAGATTGAGCTTATATTGGCTTGAAAAGTTAGGAAGAATAAAGCTTGGTTATTTTACAATTACTCATCTTAATTTTAGCCGAAAATCTCTTAATGAACTAAAAGGGAAATTAGAAAAAAAATCGATTTCAGATACCAATATATTAAAGCTTTGCAAAGGAATTAATGAGTTATATTCTTCTAGTGCAGATAGTGATTCAACAGATATTGTTCAAGTGTCAATCGCTCAATTAAGGCAAAAAACTAAGTATGGATTATTAAAACTATTTAAAAATATAATTAATGCAAATCGTCTTGAATTAATAGAGCTAAAGCAAGAAATTGTTGCAGAGCATACCTTACAGAGAACTTTGGAGTTGAAAGCAAATCTTGAGGCTTCCTCCCAGAACGGTATTAGCTATCCTTGTATAGATACCATTTTTGAATTGGTAAATATAATAATGGAAAATACAAAGCCTAAAGATTCTAAAATTTTTGAAGGGTATGAAATTGAAAAATTTATCCGTGATGCGATAGATACATCGCTATCTCAAAATAATACTAATTTCTTAGCAAAAGATTCTATTTATAAGATAGAAAAAAGTATAGGGGCTTATAAAAATGATATTCGTAAAAAAAGAGCTAAGCATGCGTTTTCTATTATAAGGCTATTGTTTAAAGTAAGATATGATTCAAAGATAGTTGCTGATGATTCAGTAGAAAAAGGTTTTGTTGTTAAACAATCAATTTATAATGGCTATACAAAGAAGGAAGAAGGAAACTGGAGAGGCTTTCTAAATATATTGAAAGAGGATTGTTCAAAGGTGTTGTCTTACATTGCAGAAGAAAATATCTCCAATAACAATAAGAAATTTAATTGGCTAAAACTCCTAGACAAAACCTCTCAGCCTGATAATTTTCAAAGATTATCAGATGTACTGTACGTATTGTCAATATTAGGATATGTGCTCTCGCACAGTGTTTTACCTTCAGGAATAGAAGTCACGTTGCAAAATAAGGAACCATTAGATTCAGAAAATGATGATAGTAAGGTTTTTGGAGAATTTGAAGAGGTAGGTCAAATAAGAAGTTTGAAACTAATAGCATTACAAGTTCTATCTGGATTATCTAATGATAATCATGATAAGTTTATTCTTCGATATTTTGCTTGTGAATCTTTGGAAGATTTAATTAGTATGCTTCAGGAGTTTATGGATGAAAGAACTCAAGATGAAATTTTTGGAGCATTTAGAGGAGAGGCAATGATTGATGCAGAATCTAAGTTAAATGAGGAACAAAAGTTAATTTATGATTTAGATGTAAATCAACACATCAATGTAGTAGCAGGACCTGGTTCAGGTAAGACACATACATTGACATTAAGAGTTGCTAGGTTAGTTCATCATATTGGGGTGAATCCAGAAGAAATATTAGTTCTTGCTTACAATAGAGCTGTAGTTTCAGAATTAAAAAACAGACTAGGAAAACTATTTAGCAAATTGGGCTATGCTAATCTTGCTAAAAGAATAAAAATTCTGACTTTTCACGGCTTAGCTATGCGTTACAGTAATGAAGATTTAAGAGAATTTGAGTTCAGTGAATGGGAAACCGAATTTTTGAAAAATCTTGAGGAAAAACCTGGACTTGTCATGAATAAAATGGGTAAAATAAAACACATTTTGATTGATGAATTCCAAGATATAAACGATACTAGAATAAAAATTATAAGAAAACTGAATGAGCATACTGACGCTCATGTGTTTATAATAGGAGACCCAAATCAGAGCATTTATGGATATGATAGAGATGTGATGGATTCGTATTATTATTATCAAAAATTTGATGAGATATTTGAAATTAAGAATGAACCATTCAGTCTAATTAAAAACTATCGGTCATTTCAAGATATTTTAAAAACTTCAGAATCATTTGTAATTCTTCCTGAAGGAGAGGAGCTAATTTCTCAAGTCCCTCAACAATTGCCTCCTAAAGGTTTTATGAGTTCGTATGTTGAAATTTTTGATGTAAAAACGAATTGGATTAACAAAATAGAAGAACTAATTAAGGAGCAAATTGATGGACAAAAATATTCTCAAGTTGCCGTTATGTTTCGGACAAACAATGAGGTTTATAGGGGCTTTCAAAAGATACAGCAAAGAGGGCTAAAAAATATTAGAATTAGAATACAAGGAAGTATTTCATGTGAATTTGTTAGAATTAGAGAGTGTTTTATAATTATTCAAAAAATAAAAGAAAAGTGTAATGGTCGAATTACCTCTAAAGTCAATTTTAGATCTGAAATCAAAGGCATTGTTAATGAATTAATGGATACTTTCAAAGAATGGAATCATTTCTATCTAAAAGTAATACATGCATTGTGCTTAGAGTATTTAGAGCAGGAGGATGAACCGTCTATAGATAATTTACTTGAGTTCATCTCTGATATAACTAGAGGTGATGATGGACAAATCTATAAAATATACCAGAAGCATATTGAGGAAGTAGATGATAAGGAAGCAGAGATTGAGATTGTTCTTACAACAATGCATAAAGTTAAAGGTCTTGAATTCGATGCCGTATTAATTCCTCCATCATTCTCCAATTTACCATTAAAAGATCCTTGCACTCAAGATAAACTAGATGAAGAAAAGAGATTGTTGTATGTTGCTTATACTCGTGCAAAATATCGATTAGTTGTGATTAAAGGATCAAGAGAAGTTTCATTAGATGAAAATCAAGGATGGAGCAATTTAGAAGTAACTCAAATGTTAGGTGTACCAGTAAAACCTGAGTTAGATAAGTTACAAATATCTTGGAGTGCTAATTCATATAATTTTAAAAAAAATAAATATATTGCAAATTTTGTTAATTCGGGAGATTTAGTTCAAATAACTACTAGGATAAATAAAGGTGATACATTTAAGGAATTGAAACATAATGGTGAAACTGTAGGAGGAATAGCTCGTGGAGGGATTCGAAACTTAAATCAAATCAATAAACTTAGTGGTCTAATCGTGAGTGAAGTAGTTATCTATACTTATAAAGATTCTCTTGATTATGATAATAGAAATCAGACGAATTATACCTCAAAATGGTGCCCAGCTGCTATTAATAAAGGATACGTCTATTTAGTTGATTTTGCTGGATATGGTGTAGAAGAATCTTAAATGTTACATTATTACTATGCATTCTAAGCACAGGACAACTCTTCTCATGAGCGAAGCGAGCTAAACGTTTTTTTATCTAATAAAATATTGAATCTACTGAACATTTTATTAGATATTAGATCAAGCAGCTCAGTTTGTGTATGAACACAAAACTAGGCTTGGTGCTGTGCACCAAAAGATAAGTACGATCTAATCCTAGTTTTAAGTAGATTTAAGCTGTAAAATATTTTTAATTATTTTTTAGTTCGCTTTGCTCATGAGCGTTGCACTTTAGTTGTCCTGTACTCAGGCTATTTTGAGTAGATAAAAGAGGTGTTATTATAGGTTGTAGCGAACCAATAAGTGGAGAGCACTACGATTTATATAAAATACAAGAGCATTTTGAAGAGATTGTAAAAAGAGGTTATCTGGACTTAAAAGATCTATTTATAAATGCAGATGTAGGCTTTGATGATAACAAATTTCGGCGATATTTAGAAAGTCTATTCATAGAAGCAAATATTGATTTCAATAAACGAAATGGTACAACAATAGATCGAGAGGAGTATTTTGATGAAATATTGTACCAAGAACGTTTTACGTGTGTACATCTATATGCATACAAGGGATTTCTAGTTTGTTATGAAAAATTGAGTGTTACTTGCTTTCAATGAATATCATGGGAATGTTGCATTTACTCCTGAGAAAAAAAAACATATTATTAAAAATTGTTAATTATAAACAACTTCAACGATTCAACACTTAAATAACCGTTTAAAGACTTGGTTATTTGTTCTTGTATTACAAAAAAAATACTAAATATTGGATTAATACGTAAAAAATGAGTCAACTTCCATACAATCCGTCTTTACAAACCAAGCATCTTGCCGCTGTTTTTGAGAATACG
>CACVAS010000126.1 GCA_902727855.1 uncultured Sulfurovum sp. | reverse complement strand
AAAATTTGTTAGTTTGCTATAATTCTTTTACTTTAACTACTTTTATATGAGGTTATTTTATGACAACAACACGTTTTGCACCATCACCAACAGGGTATTTACACATTGGAGGGCTTAGAACCTCACTTTTTTCATGGCTTTGGGCCAAGAAGAATGAAGGACAGTTTTTATTACGTATTGAAGATACAGATTTAGCCCGTAATTCGCAAGAGGCTGTAACAGCTATTCTCAAGGCATTTGACTGGGTGGGAATGGCATATGATGGAGAAGCAGTCTTTCAATCAAAACGTTTTGATTTATATGCAAAATATGTGGAACAACTCTTAGATGAAGGAAAAGCATATAAATGTTATATGTCCAAAGATGAATTGGCTGGACTTCGTGAAGAGCAGATGGCTAAAGGTGAACGTACACGTTATGACGGTCGCTATCGTGATTTTACAGGTACCCCTCCAGAAGGTGTGGAACCTGTTATTCGAATTAAAGCACCAACAGAAGGTAACATTATTTTTAATGATGGTGTAAAAGGTGAAGTGTGTATTGCAACTACGGAAGTGGATGACTTTGTTATCGCTCGTGCTGGTGGAGTACCTACTTATAATTTTGTTGTGGCAATTGATGATGCTTTAATGGGCTTAAGTGATGTCATTCGAGGCGATGATCATCTTTATAATACACCTAAACAGATTGTGGTGTATCAGGCATTAGGCTTTAAATTACCGAATTTTTATCATGTGGCAATGATTAATAATGAACAAGGTAAAAAGCTTTCAAAACGTGATGGTGCAACCGATGTTATGGAATATAAAACTTTAGGATATTTACCTGAAGCACTTTTAAACTTTTTAGTACGTTTAGGTTGGAGTCATGGAGATCAAGAGATATTTTCGATTGATGAGATGATAGAACTCTTTAATCCTAACAAGATTAATAAGAGTTCATCCAATTATAATCTTGATAAATTGTTGTGGTTAAATGCACATTACATTAAAAATAAGCCTCATGATGAATTAGCTGAATTATTAGTAGAGTATGGTGTTGATATTCGAAAAGATGATAGAAGAGACTTAATTTTAAATGCTACTAAAGAACGAGGAAAAACGTTAGTTGAATTAGCAGATCAGATTAATCTTATTTTAAATGCACCAACAGAGTATAATGAGAAGAATGCTAAAAAAGCATTTAAAGGAGAAGCAGCTGAAATTTTAGCTGAGTTTACTAAACTTTTAAAGGAGTCTGAGGCTCGAACACCAGCTGAATATCATGCCATAATTGAGCAAATTGTTGAGCTTAAAGAGATTGGATTTGGAAAAATAGGACAACCCTTACGCGTAAGTCTTTTAGGTGCAATGACAGGCTCAGGCTTAGATGAAATTATGGCTATTTTAGGAATAGATGAAACAGTATCCCGAATTGAAAAAGCCATTGAATATCAAAACAAGACAATATAAAAGCCCTTATTTTAATCATTTTTGTTATGTTAGTTCACTAAAAAATATGTATAATATAGGATGAATAATTAATTTAGGGAAAAACATGACAAAAACAATTTTTAGAGAGTATGATATAAGAGGAATTTTTGAAAAAGAGCTCAATGAACAGAGTGTTAAACTCATTGGTTACTTTTTAGGAAAAAAGATCAAAGCTTTAGGGGGTGTTGTGAGTATTGGCTATGATGCACGAACACATTCTCCTATTTTAAGAGACTACTTAGCTTCTGGTTTGAATTTTTCTGGATGTACTGTACTTGATATGGGAATGGTTGCGACACCTGTAAATTATTTTTCAAATTATATTAATCCTGTAAACATTGAAGAAGCAGTAGTAGCATCAGTTATGATAACAGGATCACATAATCCTTCAGAATACAATGGCTTTAAAATGACATTGGATCAAGCACCATTTTTTGGCGATGATATTTATGCTTTGGGTGATGAGATTATTGAGAATAGTACTTTAGAAATTCCAGATAATATAGAACGTATTGAAATAGATACGAAGCATCAATACATTGATTATATGGTAGAAAACTTTTCACACCTAAAAGGGATGAAAACTAAAATGGTCATTGACGGAGGAAATGGTGTAGTAGACACAGTAATCTCTTCAATCTTTGATAAATTACAATTTGATTATGAAGGTTTATATTTAGAGCCAGATGGAACTTTTCCAAATCATCACCCAGACCCATCCGTAGAGAAAAACTTAGTCGATGTAAAAGAAGCGTTATCCAATGGTAAAGATATTGCTTTTGCTTACGATGGTGATGCAGATAGAATTGCAGTACTTACCCATAAACATAATATTAAAGGTGACCAAATGGCATTGCTTTACGCAATGAAGATGGAAAACCCAACGGTTATTGGTGAAGTAAAATGTTCTCAAGTAATGTACGATGAGTTAGAACGACGTGGTGCCACAGCCATTATGTATAAAACAGGACATTCAAACTTAAAAGTAAAAATGAAAGAAACAGGTGCAGACTTAGCCTGTGAAGTAAGTGGACATATTTTCTTTAAACATCGTTACTTTGGTTATGACGATGCTATTTACGCAACACTAAGAATGTTAGAACTAATTCATGATGGTATTGATATTGATGCTGAAATTGAAGCATTACCACAAGTTTTTTCAACCGAAGAGATTAAAGTAGAGACAACGGAAGAAGAGAAGTTTCTTTTGATTGATAAGGTAAAAGAGTTATTAGAAAATCCACCAGCTGATTTCCCTAAGATTGTGAATATTATTGATGTGGATGGTGTGCGAATCAACTTTGAGAAAGGTTGGGGGTTAGTTCGTGCTAGTAATACTACTCCTATACTTGTTACACGTTTTGAATCTGTGGATGAAGCGTTGGCTTTAAGATATGAAACAGAAGTGAATCTTTTAATTGAGTTAGCACAAAAATCATTTTAGGAAATAGATTGTGAAAAATAAAATTTATTTTAATGTATGTGAACGGCAAACGAATGAGAAGCAAAAGCTTTTTTCAGCTATAGAAAAAGAGCGTTCAATCATAGGCTACTATAACCTTCCTGCACAAAATATTGACACACTTTTAGAATATGCTAATACTTTTGATGAATCAATTGAAAATATTGTTGTTTTAGGAATTGGTGGTAGTTCACTGGGTGCTAGAGCAATTTATGCATTTTTAAAACCTGTTCAGCAACCTACGCGAAAGCTGTTCTTTTTTGAGAGTACAGATCCTCTAAATATTATGGATATTTTGTCTCAAATTGATATTGAAAAATCGCATTTTT
>CACVAS010000125.1 GCA_902727855.1 uncultured Sulfurovum sp. | reverse complement strand
TTTTTCTAACACTATCTAAACCCTTAAATCATAGGTAATTCTATGTTCCCCATGTCTCGTGTATCCATGTTTCCATCTTCTTCATAGATTACTTCAAATGGGACATCTCCATCTCTTTGAGCATCTACAAAACGTGTAAAACGTTTTTGGAACAATAATTTAACCGTTCCAGTAGGTCCATTTCTATGTTTTCCTAAAATAAGTTCTGTATCTTCTTCTGGTTTATTTTGGAATTTATTCTCATACTCTTTACCTTCAGCTTTCGCTTTCATCTCACGCTCTTTTTCAGCAGCTTCACGATAGACATCATCACGATAAACAAACATCACAATGTCAGCATCTTGCTCAATAGAACCAGACTCTCTAAGGTCTGAAAGCATTGGACGTTTATTGTCTCGACTCTCAACCCCACGGTTCAACTGTGAGAGTGCCAAAATAGGAATCTCTAACTCCCTCGCCAACTGTTTAAGCCCTCTTGAAATCTCAGAAATAACTTGCTGACGCCCTTCAGAACTATCACCTGACATTAACTGCAGGTAGTCAATAATTGCCATGGTAATCTCAGGATGTTTTGCTTTTAATTTTCTAAGTTTTGAACGTACATGATGAATGGTTGCTAAACCTCCATCATCCACAAAGAGTTTACGTCCTGCCATTTTATCAGAAGCTTTTGAAAGATTCGACCACTCATCATCGGTTAAATCTCCAACCCTAAGTTTCTGTAATGGAATAGAAGTTTCCGTAGAAAGCAAACGCAACATCAACTGTTCAGCTGGCATTTCCAGTGAAAAAAAAGCAACCCCCTCTCCTCTTTCTATGGCTTTTTGAGTCATGTTTAAAACTAACGAGGTATTATGTGTTACGGTCATGTCTTCTAGTAAAAAAAGTTTGTTTCCATCTATTTCAAAGCCATAATAATCATCTACTTTATCGTATTCTACTTTGATATCTGAATCTTCTAAATCATATTTAAACAAGTCTACTGTAAATAACAATTTAGAAAAATCAAGTTTGGCTTTATACCCTTTATAATTACTTTTAAACTTATTTGACTTTTCTATATAATCAGACACTTCTATATTTAAAATATCACCATGCTTATGCTTACCTTCATTTCGAGAACGCTTTAACGATAAAATATGAGACTTGTTCACACGATAATCTATGCCCTTGTTTTGCCGTACCCAATACATCTCTTCTCTACCATGTGCTAAAGAAAGTACCTTTCTAGGGGTGGAGTCATCACCCATAAGAAGTTCGCCAACCTTGACCTCTTCAACAGCTTTTAATGTACCATCAAACATAAGAACATTGGTTCCTTTTCCAAGACATTTCCCCATCGCTGGACGTGCAGCAATAATGACCAAGTCCCCTTTACCAAAACCTTGAGTTTTGTCATTTAAGTTATGAAAACCTGTGTCAATTCCAAGAAGTTTAGAGTTACCTAAAGCTTTCAAACGATTAATCTCTTCAATCATAGAAAGGGTAATCTCTTTGGACTCTCTAAAGTCTTCGGAAGTACTGTTTTGCGTAATCTCATAAAGCTTTTTTTCTACCATGTTCATCACTTCATCGGTAGGTAAATCATCTTCAATGGTTACTTTTTTAATGGTCGTAGCAAGCGTGGCTAAAGCTCTTTTTGTAGAACGTGCTTTAATTTCACCTAAATAAGCATCGGTATTTGAAATCGGGTTAGAAGCCAAGATATCTAATAGAGCAACCTCATCATAGTTTCCATTTGAGCTTAATTTAGACTTTAAAAACTCTTCATCTATGGGTTTGTCTTCTCTGGCCAACTCCTCCATACCAGCAAAAACATGTTGGTGAAAAGGCAAATAAAAATCATGTGCTTTTAACTTAGCAGCTAATTCTTCAAATATCTGAGGATCAAATATAATGGCAGAGAGTACAGCTCTTTCAATATTTAAATTGTACATGTTTTCACTCATTAAAACTCCTTAACCATATAACTTATTAATCTCAAATATTTTCTACTCTTGCTTCGCAGCAAAATCTTCAACTTCCTGCACAAACCTATCTACCAATTCATTTTCAGGAAGTCGTGCAACTACTTCTCCTTTAAGCATAACTAATCCTGCCTCTTTTCCATAAGCAATGGCAACATCAGCATGTTTTGCTTCACCAATGGCATTAACAACACAACCCATTACTGAAACATCCATTGGTGTTTTAATATGTGCTGTTCGTTTTTCAACTTCAGCAACAGCAGAAACCAAATCAGCTTCTATACGTCCACAAGTTGGACAAGAGATGATGTTTAAACCCTCTTTCACTCTACCCGAATCTTTTAAAATTGCTTTTCCAACTTTAATCTCTTCTTCGAGTTCACCGGTAATCGAAATACGCATCGTATCTCCAATACCATCAAGCAGTAAAGCACCTAAGCCAATCGAAGATTTAATGGTCGCATGAAAAATGGTTCCAGCTTCTGTAACTCCTAAGTGGAACGGATAGTTGTTTTTAGGTCGTAACATTCTATAAGCATCTACTGTTCTGTCAACATCTGAAGCTTTAAGCGATACTTTCATATCTGTAAACCCTAAGTCTTCTAAAAACTTAATGTTATAGTCAGCTGAAGCTACCATACCCTCTGCTGTTGCACCATAACGATTGTCAAATTCCTCTTCAAGAGAACCAGCATTCACCCCAATACGAATAGGAAGATTACGATCTTGACAAGCTTTTACAATCTCTTTAATCTTATGCTTATCGTTAATATTACCAGGGTTAAAACGAATACAATCTACCCATTTTGCAGCCTCTAGTGCCAATTTATAGTGATAATGGATGTCAGCAACTATAGGTAGAGAAACTTGTTCTTTAATCGCTTTAAGTGCCAAAGCATCTTCCATCTTTGGAGCAGCTACACGTACAATATCTGCACCAGCAAAATGTAAACGGTTAATCTGTTCTACCGTCTCAGCGACATTATGTGTGTCTGAATAGGTCATAGATTGTACAGAAATTGGGGCATCTCCACCAACAGCAACATCACCTACATAAATCTTTTTAGTGGGGTATCTTTCTTTCATATTAACTTCTTTTATAATTTATTTTTATCTCTATTACTTATATCAGATTTTATCAAAATTCTCAACACAATCTGTTAAAAATCTTAAGAAAATTCAACTGGATCCATGTCAATTTCGATGAGGGGATTGTTGACTTGATGAAGTGCCTTTAACATGGTACTTCGCTTACTTGAACGTAACAAAATGTTAAAACGAAACTTATTGGCAATCCTTTCAATCGGTGCTTTTCCATGCCCTAC
>CACVAS010000124.1 GCA_902727855.1 uncultured Sulfurovum sp. | reverse complement strand
GTGAAAAAGTTTCACTAATTTGTAAAGTAAGTTCACGCGTAGGGGCTAGTACCAAAACTTTGATTTTACGTTTTCCCTCATAGGGGTTTTGTGCTAAGAGTTCGAGTAGTGGCAAAACAAAAGCAGCTGACTTTCCTGTTCCCGTTTGGGCTTGTGCCATAATGTCATGACCCTCTAACACTAAAGGTATGACTTTTTCTTGTATAGGTGTAGGTTTGAGGTAGTTGTTTTTTTGAAGTTCTTTTTGTAGAGTTGTAGAGAGTTTAGAAAAGCTCATTAGTACTTCTTGTTAGTATGTACTAGTAGGTCTTTCTCACTAAGATCAAACAGTAAATTTCCTAAACTTTTTAAAGAGAAAAGTTGTAGAGCTTCACTTTTTTCTTTTTTAAGCTCAGTCGTAAATTTGTTTTTTGAGAAGAGGGCATAAGCATTTACGTCTAGTTTCGCTTTTTGGCATGACTCTTTTAGTTTGGTCAGCTCACTCTTTTTGGCTTTGGCTTTTGAAAACTTACAAGTACCAGCTATCATTTTTCCAGACTTTGTTTTGGCTAAAAGATCTATTTCTACTTGGGTGTCCCAGTAAGAACCTATACGCATTATTTTGTCACTAGAGTTTTCATTGTGAGTCTTTTTGAGAAGTTCTAAAAAAAGCTGTTGGTAGATATGGTTGGTAAATTCCAATTTCATTTCACGCCAACGGTCATAAAACTCATCGTATTCACCAGCTTTAATGCCTTTGTAGTTAGGAGAGATAATTGAAAACCAAAAACGCATAAAAGGTTGAGCGAAAAGCAGTTTAGCTGATACTTTCTCATGGTCTTTTAAAGGTTTTTCAACCGATTTATCGGTTTGCAAAAGTCCTTCAGCAATGAGAAAGTCTATGGATTCTTCACCATGTTTTCGGTCTACTTGGGCTTTTTTAAAGGCAGAGTGTTCACGTCGGTCTCCTACAGCGAGGGCTGTTAAAATCTTATGATGAATCTCTTTACTCTGCGTAATCTTTGTAATGTCACCATGAATGTAACGGTAGTTATCTAAAACTTTATGGGCTATGAGTTCATTTAAAGACTTAGAAAAGTCAACACGCCAACCCATACCACCAAAAACAGCAAAGTATTCCAATGCTTGTTCAAGATTTGTAGCATTATTTTGGTAACAAAAAGAGCGAAATTGCTGGAGTATGGTAGGGTTTTTAGACATAAGTAAAGAGCCTTGGAGTGATTAATTTATAGAATTATAGCTGAATTTGAATGAAGCTTGATATGATATACTTTTTATGTATTTCACTTTTAAGTAATATATCATATTTTTAAATTTTAACTCCAAACTCAATAATAACCCAAGCCACTACTCAAAAAGTGCATTTTCTTTCACTACTTTGTTATTTTCCCAAAAATTATCTACATGTTTTTCAAACAGAGTCACCATTGAAGAGTTAGACTTATTATCTATTTTTAGTAAATTTACTTGCATCTGGTAAAAGAAGAGGGGAGAAAAGAACTCATGGGCTAAAAAGAGTGGATCACCATGCTTTATGGTTTCATCTTGCATCATAATAAAAAAGATAGATGAAAGCTTTTTAACGTTTGCCTGGTAAAAGTGCTCGTTATAAATGTCACGGATAGCAGAGTTTTTGTAGAGTTCTTGCATAAGCAGTTTAAATAGGGCTTCATTTTTCTTGTCAAAAGAGATGAGTTTAAAAGTGGTGGCAATAGAGAAAAGAACAGACTTTCCTTTTTTTGCCAACTCGTCTATGCTTTTATTTTCGAAGATTTTAACAACAGCAGAAGACATTAAGTCAGCTATTAAGGCTTCTAAAATGGCATCTTTCCCTTTAAAATGGTTATATAAACCACTTTGCGTAATACCAACTTCTTTAGCAATATCACGTACCGAAGTAGGTTTATAGCCTTTTTCTGAAAAAAGTCGAAGAGAAACCTCTAAAATGAGCTCTTTTTTTGTTTTAACAGGTACTGACATCATTAACCCCTTTACCTAGCCTTTAATTTTTATATTATAGTGAACATATGTTCAGATAAAGGTAAATTTAGAAAAGTTTAATAAGAACATTTGTTCTTTTATTTTATACGACATAATGAACAATAGTTCATATTTTAAAGAACATTTTTTCATGTGTATGGCAGTAGAGTAGTTATTATATTTTTTATAGAATTTATATTATGTTAACCAAAATATAAAACCATAAGTTATTGAGCTATTATCTCTATTTATTTAACTTGCTATAGATTAGAGCTGATTTTCATAATCGAAATAAGCCTCTTTTAGATTTTTGCTAATTGCATAATTGCTTGGATTGATTTTAAAATGGCAGTCTTATATTTTATTAGAAAAATGATATATTACTTAAAAGTGAAATAAGGAAACAGAAATATGTTATATAAAGAAGTACAAGAGCAATTAGCAAACATGCTTGAAACAGCCAGAGCCATTGAATATAAAGGCATAACGCTTTGTTTACTGTCACATAGTGAGTTAGAACAAGTTTTAGCCTTAGAACTCTCTGTACGTGCTGATAACATTGAGAATGGTGTGGAAAAAAAGAACCATTTTTATGATTATGCGAAGATTATTAATCCTGACTACCCTGCTTTTAAATACACGCTTTCCATGAAACATAAGAAAAAAGAGATATTTGACCCTTATAAAGTACAAAAAGCTTTACCAGCTGAGTATGAGATATGGAAAAACAAGTCACGTGTGGAGTTAGAAAAAGAGATAAAAGATGAAGAAAACGCCATTACCGACAGTCAAGCCATAATATTACGTAAAGATCTTGAAAAAGAGATAGAACTGGCAAAACATAACGTAGACAAAGTGTTAGAAAACTATGAAAACTATGATGTGGTCATTTCTACTTTTGAAGAGTACACGTACTACCCTGCTCTTTACTATGTTATGGAACAAAAAGGGAAAAACAAAGCAGCAGATACGCATTTACGGCAAGATGTTCCTAACTTACTCTGGTATGAAGACAACCGTCCCTACTCTGAATTACGCTCCAACGACCGTATGAGCAGAATAATCCAAACGTTTGATAGGTTTTGTGGTTCTATCTATATTAAAGAGAAGTGATATATTACTTAAAAGTGAAATAAATCACTTTTAAAATAGCTTTTCTACTATCATTCCAAACTCATGGCTGTTTTTAGCATATTTCATGATGCTATTGAACTTATTCATAAATGCCTTCTTCTTTATGATATAATCATTCAAATATATAAGTCTTTGGGACTAAACACTTAACTGATTTAAACAGAAGAAAAGATTATAATCTTTTCTTAATTACTAAGTAAAACAAATAAAGGGTGAGCAA
>CACVAS010000123.1 GCA_902727855.1 uncultured Sulfurovum sp. | reverse complement strand
AAATCAATGTTTTTATGAATAATGTTTTGTTCTTTATTGCTTAATGAACTTAAAAGGTTATTAAACTCATTTAACTTTTTTTCTTGTAGTAGTTTATAGAATAAGCTACTTAGATGATAAGGATTATCGGTTCTTTCCCATGCTTGTAGGTAAAGATAGTTCAGTTGTTTACCTTGATTTAATGCTTTTTCTAAGAGAATAAATTGTTCAAAATTATGATTTTCAAGTTTCTTTTTTTTCTCAAAATCCCAAAATTTTTGATGTAAATAAGCATAATCTTTTTCCATCCAAGCCAAGTCTGTAAAGGTTTGTTTGTTGGCTAAAAAGGCAGGTTCATCTAAGGTTTTGCTCATGGCATAAGCTTCTTCAAATCGTTTAAGAGCCAAAAGCTTTTTAATAGAAAGTTCATGCAGTTTAGAGTCTTTTCCGTATTTTTTCAAATAAAACTTATAAAGTTCTAAGCCTTTTTCAAAATGACTGTTTTTATAACTAAATTCAATGGCGTAATAAGTGGCTTTTTTATGTTTATTTTTTGTATGCACTTGTGTAAAGTAACGTTCTGCTTGGGCAACTTCACCTGTATAATCATAATAGTCTGCCAAGTTGTCTAGAAAAGTGTACTTTGCCTGTCCTATTTTCTTTTGGTAGATTTGTCCCAAGATTTCATAATTATCATCTAAGTTTTCGTTGTCTAAAAAATATTTTTCATATTTTTTGTCTTTGTAAGTAAGGTAACCTTCTTTATTTAAGGCTGAAACAGCTTCAGTCTCTCCTAACCAAGCTGTAATTTGAATGGTTTTGTCAAGATATTTTTGTTTTTTAAATTTGCTTTGGGCAAAAAAACTTAAGGCTCTTGCTTGTTCAAGTTCAGCGTTGTAGAGCAAACTTTGAAGGGCTAAGTCAATGCCTGTTTCATCAAAATTTTCAGGATGGCTGTAAAACATATTAATGGCAAAATTAGCAGCTTCTTTACTGTCTCCTAGCTCTAGAAGTGTATTTAAAATAATGCTAATATCAGGAGCAAGTAGTGCTTTGACATTGGCATATTCTTGAATGAGTTGACTTACTTCAGTTTTACTTTTAGTCCTGTCTTGAACTAAGGCGTGAAGTGCCAAGTGAAAATATTGTGTACGCTCATCATCGGTTTGACTTTTTAAAAAGAGTTGCGTAGTAATTTGTTTGGCTTTTTTAAACTCACCATGTTCAAAGAGTGAATAAATAAGATATTCGGTTAATGCTTGATCAATTTCAGGGTAATAACTCAATTTTTTAAGATAAACATAAGCTTCATTTTTATGCCCCAAAGTACTCGCCAATTCATAAGCCATTTTTACAAGTTCATAGTTTACTATTTCAGGCATTTCTTCCATTAGATGTTGCAAAGAGTTGTGTTTTAGATCATTGTAGTCAATACTATTTGACTCTGCAAAGAAGAAAAGATAATCACGTTTATCTGTTGTTAATACATAATAGGCGAGTAATTTTTCTTTTAAGTTTATAAGTTTTTCTTCACTGGTATTTTGAAAGTAAAGCTTTTTTTCTAGTAAGTATTCTATTTTTTTGAGGGATATTAAACGTTCTTTATTACTGGTATTTTTAATCAGTTTACGGTTGAGAGCAAGGGCTTCTTTCTCTTTTCCTGATTGGGTATATTTTTTCATTAAAATCATTTTTAACTCAATATTATCAGGGTGATAAAGAATCATGCTTTTTAAATAGTGAATAGAGAGATTGTTATTGTGTCCTTGGGTTTCTAAAAATTCTTCAATATTTCCTTTGGGAAAGAGTAAATAAAGTACAAAGGCAAAGACAGAAATAATACCTAAGAGTTCTCCTAAAGAAAGAATTGACTTACTTTTGTCATGATTATTGACAGAGGAATACAATATTCACCTCCTTTTTACGAACACTAGATAAAGATAATATGTTATTTTTCTTTTTGAGCTTAAATCCTTTAGGGGCAGAGGCTTTACAGTTTTTGAGTAGTCTAAAATTGGCTTCTAATGGAATATTGGCTTTGATTTTAAAAGTATATTTTTTTTCATCTATACTTATTTTTTCTACCCAACCATTCGCGTCAATTAAATAAGGTGAAGGAGTATCTTGGTTTAAAACCAGTTCGTAGCGACCACTTTCATCAAGGCTAACATAACTTGAATTGTTGTCAAAATTGTGTCCAGCAACCCCTTTACTTTGTTGTAGGTTAATGTTGATTTTTTTGTCAAAACGTAGGGTTCGTAAAAAACCTTGGTTTCTAATTTCAAAACCATTGTCTGTTTTTCCTAAAGCTGTTCGGTAAAAACCTTGTCCTTTTTTAATGTATTGAGAAGCATAGAGCTTGGAGGTCTTTTGTTTAATTACCCACTCATAAACTTCTTTTAGGGCATTAAAAGAAGCCAATTTTGAGCCAGAATAGAGATGATAGTAGATATTAAGCACTTTGATTCGATAAGGCTTTTCCGTCATTTGAAAAGTCTCAATAGCATTACGATAGCCCCAATAAGGACCTAACCAATTGTTGGTGTAGACATTTTCATTTTGTTGACCTGTATAGATTTGCCAATACTCATCATGTTGTATGCCAAAAGGGGCAACATGACTAAGGGTGGGCATTTTCTTTTGTATGGTGGTATCTCCTCCATTAAGGGTGAGAATGTTATGTTTTTCAACATATTCAAGCACTGATTTTGGAGGTTGACAGTCTCCTGACCAAAACATGATTCTCTCTTTTTGTTTTGATTTTGGGGCTAGGCTTAAGACGTAATCTACTGAATTAATGGTCTCTCTTTTTAGGGAAAAGGTATAATTTTTAATGGGTAAATGATATTTTTTCCCAACTTTAGGGGAAGCATTTTCAGGTTTAATAACCTTTGCCCAAAAAAAAGGATGAGAAAGGGTATGAGAGGCTGGTTCAATCCATGGTATTCGGTAAAGTTCTCGTGCAATCTCTTCCATTCTTGATGTTAATTCTGGGAAAAGGTTTTGCATTTCACCTTGAATGAGGGAAATGGTATGAGGAATGGGGTATTTTTTGTAAATATGCTCAATCAAGTACTCTGTGGAAAGAGAAGATTTATGCATACGAACAAACTCCACAAAACCATCACCATCAATGTGTGCCAATAAAATTCGTCTACCTGCTTCTGTTGTGGGATCAGGCATAGGAATTTCATCAAAACCAAGGGCTTCTTTTATGAATTGGTAAGGGTTAATTGTCCAGTGATTTACATGATTAATATGTATTAAAAATGAAGAAGCTAAAGCGTAGCCACCCCAAGAGGTAATGGCAATTGGCGTAGAACTTTGTCCATTACTGTAGTTTTGTTCAATTACTTTTTTGGCATCTTTAACCTTGGTGAGTTCTTCTCTATATTGTCCTTTTGAGGGAATTTCATAGGCTTTATAAGAAGGGGTATAGT
>CACVAS010000122.1 GCA_902727855.1 uncultured Sulfurovum sp. | reverse complement strand
AGAGTAATTATATAAAAGTACATAGGAGAAAACATGGCTAATTTAGGCCCAGCTGACTATTCACCGTATCCAGTAGCAACGTATGATGGTATTTTGACACCACCAGAGGGTAAAGCAATGCTATTAACAGAGATAGTTGATGAAGAAGTAGCAATGAGAGAGATTGCTAGAAAAATGTTAACAAGTGACAATGCTACAATTTTCCCCGGACCCCAAGTATTATATGCATGGAGTGAAGAGGCGAAGAAAAAAGCTACGCTGATAAAAGAGATGGCAGAAGTTTTAGGTGCTAAAATGATACCAATGTATGATTATAGACCAAAATATCCTAAAATTGATGCAGAAGTGGAGATTAATCCAAATCACCCAAACTTAACAATATGGCATAATGACATTAAGGCAGCGATTTTTATTGGTATACACTGTCACTATGCAAATGTTGCATTAAAGATTGTAAGAGCAGAGACAGATTGTTATACAACAGCAATGTGTGCACTATCAGGACATGAAGACGCAATGGCAACAATTAGAGATCAACATGCTGATGATTTAGCAAGATTTATAGAGATTGCTAAAGAAGTAAAACAAGAACTTTCAAAATAAAGCAGAGGAGAATACTATGACAATGAGAAATCAAATGACAGACGAGAAAAACTGGTCAGGTCAGAAATTAGTTTCGACTGATTATTTACTTTTTGAAGCTCCAAGAGAAAAACACTTCATGACAGGTTCAGAAGTACTTAAAGAAGCTATGAAAAGATGTACAGTAGATGCATCAGTATCGTACCCAATTACACCACAGTCAGAAGCAGCACACCTTATTGGTGAACTGTGGGCGGAAGGTTACGTAGGTACATACTTTAGAGGTGAGAATGAGTTTGGTGTAATGTCAGAAGTTGCAGGATGTGCAATGGCTGGTGCAAGAACAGTTACAACAACTTCAGGACCTGGTACACTAAGAGCAATGGAAAACTTTCCAATGTGGTCAGGTACGAGAATTCCATGTCAACTTGTATTAATGGCTAGAGGTATTAACTCACCATTAACAATTCAACCAGATAACTTAGAAGTATCTTTTTTACTTGAAACAGGTTGTATGATTTGGTATGCAGAGAATGTTCAAGAATTATTTGACATGTCAATTGCTGCATTTATAGTTGCTGAAAAACCAGATGTACACGTTCCAATTATTACTGCTGTTGATGGTTTCTTTGTATCACATACAAGAGAATCAGTAATGCTACCAGCTGATGATATTGCACTTAGACCTTACGATCCGTACAAAGCACCATTACCTCCAATTGACTCTGAGATGCCTCCAGGAAGATTCTTAAGAGATCCATTTGTAATGAAATCAAACTATATTTCTTATGCAACTCATGCTTCATGGCAGTGGGAAGTAAGATCAGCTGTAGATAGATCTAGACCATATGCTAAACATTTCCTAAAAGGTCTTGTGCATACATTGGGTGACGAAGATGCAGAAGTTGTATTTGTTGCTTGTGGTACAGCATCACATCAAGCTAAAGAAGCAAATAGAGAGCTTACTAAATTAGGAATTAAGTCAAAAGTTGTTAAGTTAAGAACGATTAGACCATTCCCAACAGAAGAGTTAGTAGAAGCTACAAAAGGTGCTAAGCATATTTTTGTTCCTGAATTTAACGTTACTGGTTGGCTTAACAATGAAGTACTTAAAGCACTTTATGGAAAGTCAGAAGCACAAATTGTTGGTAGACCTAGAGTTGCTGGTGGTATGTCAATGCCAGTTGAAACAATTCTTAAAGAAGTTTTTGACTACGTAAAAGTAGAGAAAGGAGCGTAACATGTCAGTAGATATTTACAAAATTAATCCAGAGTTTAGAGACATCATGCCTAAAGAGATCATAGATCTTGAGGACAATGCAACATGGGCTGCTACAGCTAAAAAGAACCGTGGTATTTCTGATCTTACAGATAAGAAAGAAATCCTAGAAGAGCATTCACTATGTGCTGGTTGTCCAGAAGCTGCAGCGTTAAGATACATCTTAACAGCACTTCCAGTACCAGAAGATACAATTATTGTTAACTCAACAGGTTGTACATCATTAATGTTCCCACACATTGCGTTACATACAGTACACTCATTATTTGGTAACCAAAATGCTGTTGCATCTGGTATTAAAAGAGTGTTAGACTGGAGATTCCCAGATACCATTAAAGATGTTATTGTCCTTGCTGGTGATGGTGCAACTATCGATATCGGTTTAGATTATACCCTACAGTCTTTCTTTAGACAAGAAAAGATTACTACTATTTGTTTTGATAACGAAGTTTATGCAAACACAGGTGGACAAGAATCAGGTTCTACACCAAAAGGTCAAGTATTTAAAATGGCACCTAAAGGTAAAGTTTTTGAAAAAGTACCTATGTGGGAACTTGCTGTAACTTCAGGTTGTCAGTATTCTGTTAAATTAACAGCATCTGCACCTAAAAAAGTTGCTAAAGTACTTAGAGAAGCTGTATTAATTGCTAGAGAAATGGGACCAACATACATTCACCTTTATACTCCATGTATTCTTGAAATTGGTCTTGCTGCCAATGAAGGTTTATGGGAAATGAAAGAGCAAGATAAAGATAGATTTGACTCTTTCCGTTATGTTTCTCCAGAAGCTGAGGAATACTTAAAAGAATGTAAAGCAAAAGGAATTCTATAATGTCAAAAGATTCTATTAAAATTAGAATGCCAGCTCTAGGTGGGCAAGGGGCAGTTACAGCAGCACACATTGCTGCTACGGCTGCAGATACTGAAGGGTACTATGCTGTTTCTAACCCTTTCTTTGGTGCTGAAAAAAGAATGGCACCTTCAGAGTCATATACAAGAATAGCTACTGTACCTATTTATGATAGAGGGGAAGTTATTTACCCTGATATTGTTATGATTTATCACCCACAAGTTGTTACTATGGGTAAATCATACACCATGCCTTTTTATGCTGGTATTAAAGACAATGGTTTAGTTATTATTAACTCTGACATTGAATTATTAACAGAGGTAGATAAAAAGATTTTAGCCGATAAAAATGTTAAAGTTCTTACGAGAGACTTTACTAAATTTGCTATTGAAATTGCTGGTACTGAATTGGCAACTAACATGGCAATGCTAGGTGCATTATTTGGAGCGCTTGGTACAGTTTCTAAACCAGCTATTGAAGAAGGTATTAAAGATAGATTCCTTAAAAAATATACTGCTTCTGGTGGTACTGCTACTCTTGATTCTGTAATTCAAAAGAAATTTAAGAAAAAACAAGACCTAATTGACAAAAATCTTCAAACGGCTTCGGCAGCATTTGACTTAACTGCTGAATGGTGTAAAGAAGTTGGTTTTGAGCAAATGCTAGATTCTCCTGATACTATTACTGCTTAATCCTTTTTTCACCTGTGCTTTTTTGTACAGGTGTTA
>CACVAS010000121.1 GCA_902727855.1 uncultured Sulfurovum sp. | reverse complement strand
TTTATGATATTTTTCAGTATGAAAATAATCCTAGAAAATTTATGGCTGTAGAATCATGGAGAGATGAAGCAGCGTTAGATGGACATAAGGCTTCTGCGCATTATGCTGTTTACAAATCTTCTTATGAACCTTATTGTGAACATAAGTATTCTGATGAATTAGAAGTGTTAGGCTAGTTTTGAAAAATTTATGGAATGAAGAAGAGGCTAGTAATTATAAAACAGATTTAGAATTACGGGTATACTCTTCAAACTTATTGGGTCGTTCAGATGAGTTGGTATTACATGGAGGAGGAAATACCTCTGTTAAATCTATGGTTGACGGAGAAGAGATACTCTATGTCAAAGGTTCAGGATGGGATTTGGTTTCCATCAAAGAAGAAGGTTTTGCTCCTGTTAAAATGACCACGTTGTTAGAGATGGCAGCACTCGATGAGTTGAGCGATACGGACATGGTTTCAGGACAAAAAGCAGCCATGATAGACAAATCAGCACCCAACCCTTCTGTAGAAGCCATTTTACATGCATTGATTCCTTTTAAAGTGGTAGACCATACCCATGCCGATGCTGTGGTGACCATTTCAAATTCACTTCATGGTAAAGAGCATATTGAAAAACTTTTTCCTAACTTTTTGATTGTTCCGTACATTATGCCAGGGTTTATTTTGGCTCATGAGATTTTTAAGATGACACGTGACTTTGATTGGGATGCTTGTGAGGGAATTATTTTACATAATCACGGAATATTTACCTTTGATGATGATGCTAAAAAATCTTATGACAAGATGATAGAAGCTGTTAGTCTAGCAGAAGATTTTTTAGAAAAAAATGCAAATTTTGTGTTCGATAAAATCGAACCTACGGCTTCTTTGGATATGGCACAATTAAAAAATGTTATTGAAAAAGAGAAGGGTTGTGAGATTTTTATGAAAGTCAATCAAACCCCTTTAGCTGTTCATTATGCATCGCAAAATAAGCTTTATATGAGAGCTACACGTGGCGTTTTGACACCAGAGCATATCATTAGAACAAAACGGGTTCCAGTTATTATTAATGAGAGTATTGAAGAAGCCATTGAAAAATATGTCGTTGATTATAAAAATTATTTTGATGCTTATGCTAACGATGAAATCATGCTAAATCCAGCACCAAATTATGCTGTGATTAAAAACTTTGGTGTGGTTCTTTTTGGAAAAAGTGAAAAAGAGAGTAATGTTTTAAATGATGTAGTAGAGCATACGATGACGGCTATA
The DNA here is from genome assembly GCA_902727855.1 of uncultured Sulfurovum sp. GTDB lineage: Bacteria > Campylobacterota > Campylobacteria > Campylobacterales > Sulfurovaceae > Sulfurovum. Next base: position 2,197 of record CACVAS010000121.1, on the reverse strand, counting down.
CTTCGTGCTGATAAGCTTGGAGGGTATGAGAGTATTTCACTTCAAGATAGTTTTGAGATGGAGTATTGGGAATTGGAACAGGCTAAATTAAAAAAATAAAACGGGATATATAATATGAAATACCTAATGGCAATAGACGCAGGGACAGGGTCGGTTCGGGCTGTTGTTTTTGATACGGATGGAAATCAAATTTCCGTGGCACAAGAAGAGTGGATACATTTAGAAGTGGAAGGGGTTCCAAACTCTATGACATTTGATACGGCTAAAAACTGGGACATAGCTGTACGATGTATTAAAGAATCCATAAAACTTTCGGGCATACGTGAAGAAGAGATTGTGGCTGTTTCAGCTACGTCCATGCGTGAGGGAATTGTGCTTTATGATGCTGAAGGAAAAGAGCTTTGGGCTGTTGCGAATGTGGATGCACGCGCAGCGAATGAAGTTAAGTATTTAAAAGAGAATTTTGAAGGCATAGAAGAAGAATTTTATAAACTTTCTGGTCAAACTTTTGCTTTGGGGGCATTGCCAAGGATACTATGGCTTAAAAATAATGAACCTGAACTTTATGAACAAGTGGCTTCTATTTCGATGATAGGGGATTGGATTTTAGCGAAGCTTTCAGGGGTGATAGCAACGGATCCCTCTAATGGTGGAACAACTGGAATTTTTTCTTTAGAAGAGCGTACTTGGGTGGCTGAGATGGCGACGAAAGTTGGCATTAAAGATGATATTTTTCCTGCTGTTTTAGAAGTTGGAAGGGTAATGGGAAATGTAACCAATGAAACATCGGGACTCTCACCACACACTAAAGTAGTGATGGGTGGAGGGGATGTTCAGTTGGGTGCTGCTGGTTTAGGCGTGACTAAAGAAGGGCAAGTAGCCATATTAGGTGGGTCATTTTGGCAACAAGTGGTAAACATAAAGTCAGAGGTGACGCCTCCTAAAGACATGGGCATACGGGTTAACCCTCATGTTGTGGCTGGCTTGTCACAAGCTGAGGGCATTACCTTTTTCTCTGGTTTGGTCATGCGTTGGTTTAGAGATGCTTTTTGTGACATGGAAAAGCTAGAAGCTAAAAAAAGAGGCATTGATACCTATGCTGTTTTAGAAGAGAAGGTAAAGAAAGTACCTGTGGGTTCTCATGGCATACTACCGATTTTTTCAGATGCGATGAAATATGGGAAGTGGTATCATGCCAGTCCTTCTTTTTTAAATCTTTCGATTGACCCTGAGGTTTGTAATAGAGCATCGATGTTTAGATCTTTGCAAGAGAATGCTTGTATTGTCTCTGCCATTAATTTAAAAAACATTCAAAAGTTTACAGGCATTGAAATAGATGAGATTGTCTTTGCTGGTGGGGCGAGTAAAGGGGCTTTATGGTGTCAGATATTGGCTGATGTAACAGGATGTAAAGTAAAAGTTCCTGAAGTAACAGAAGCTACAGCACTAGGTGCTGCGATGGCTGCTGGTGTTGGCGTTGAGGTTTATGACTCTTTGGTGGAAGCTTCTGAACGATTGGTTATTTGGGATAAGGAGTATAGTCCTAACATGGAAAATTATGAGACTTATCAAGAGATAGCTGGAAAATGGGAAGAAGTTTATGTGGAGCAGTTGGGCTTGGTTGATAGAGGGTTGACACAGAGTATGTGGATGGCTCCTGGGTTGTAGCATACTAAAACACAAGAATAATTATATTTTTTAAAGTTTAAATATATAAGCACATAAGTATTTAAGTCATGTTTTTATGGCTATTCTTAGACTTTTTGTATTAATTTTTCTTAGGTATAATTTTTATGTGATTTTAAATTAACATAAAGTAAAAGTGAATTGATAGAGAGTAGCGATAAAAAAAGATTATTATCAAATTTCTTTTCATTAGCATCATTACAAGGTATTAATTATATTTTACCCTTACTCACTTTCCCTTATTTGGTAAGGGTATTAGGTGTAGAGTATTTTGGACTTTTGGCATTTGCGATGGCAATTATTTCATATTTTAATATTGTTACAGATTATGGATTTAACTTAACAGCTACACGAGAGATTTCTGTTCACAGGGATAATAAAGATAAAGTTATAGAAATTTTTTCTGCAGTTATGAGTATTAAAGTAATTTTGATGCTTTTTAGTTTCTTATGTTTGACAATTTTAATTATTTCTTTTGAAAAGTTTTCTAAAGATTGGGAGATTTACTTAT
>CACVAS010000120.1 GCA_902727855.1 uncultured Sulfurovum sp. | reverse complement strand
ATTATCTCCCTGACCCTCAAGCTAGCCTTAACCGCTTTAGGCGACTTCCGATACATTACTTTTAACGAACTCTCATGAATATTGTAGGGTAGTTAAGATGTTGGGTTTGTTAGATACGAGGTGATGCCAATGCTACTACAGTTCCCCATATGCTCTATTCTAAAAATACAGAATTGTAAATAGGTGATTCTTAATAAATAAATCTAATTATACTGAAGCGAAATTTCCAATGAACACCTTTCCCTCCTTTTTTGCTACAATACCCTAAAAAACAAGCAAACATGAACTACCCAAAAATATTAGAAAAACATAACCATGAGAGGGTAGACAACTATTATTGGCTCAATGACAGAGAAAATGACTTGGTCATAGACTAAATACCTAACGAATTAGGTATTTTACTTTTTATTCATCTTTTTAAGTCTTTTCTCTGTTACATTATCTTCTTCTGCTTTGCAAACATTCGTATTTTGTCCACAATTACGACAGGTATGTTTTAATGGCAGATAAGGCAAACCTTTTTCTGTACTGCCAATAATGTATCCACACTTGGGACATTTAATAAAAACACCTAATATCCCAACAAGAATAAACACAATCAATAAGACACCCGTACTTATGTCAAAATTAGGATTGAAAAATAAATATCCTAACATCAGTATAGTAATTAAACGTAAATAATACTTCTTAAAAGCCGATATACACATATGATCCCCTGTAGTTGTTGATGTAATTTACCATTACTAAGCTTTTAATAGCTTTACTTTTAGTTTTTAACATTTTCCATCATTTTCCGCCAATCGCGATCAAATTTACTAAAGATATAGTCCTCACCATGAGGTATGGTACACCCTGAGCAGTCTTGGTGTACTTCTCCCTTTGAAATGGCACGTCTTCCACGTTTTGAGTTAATGGAACAAATAGAGTGATACTCTAGTTCATCTTGCTTGACAGGAGACTGGTTAAACCTAAAGTGTGGACATCCGCACATATAGCAGTTGAGTTCATACATTTCATGGCATTTGGTATTGGTAGCGTAAAGTTCACAAAAATCAGGTTCATTTTTCACCATGTTGTCAAAGATAAAGTATTGGACAATGTCATAATCATCGAGTCCCTGTGCTTCAAGCTTTTTCATGATCGCTGCATGCTTTTTAGCATGTGCTTCATACCAGTCATTATATGTCATTTTTGATCCTTGTAAATTTAAGCCGAGTATATCTAAATAATAAGTCCAGTAGCATCATGCTTGGAGTGGATGAAGAGAGTCAATTATACGACCCATTTCTCCCCATCAAACACCACCGTATCATCTATGGTTAAAGTATCTGTGTCTAGCATCACATCTATATGGAACTTACCAGAGTTCCTTTTCATACCTTCTTTGGCATAGATGCCATGTTTTGCACCTAAAGAGAGATGCAGACCACACATACGCTCAAACGTTCCCATGTCTGAGAGGTGTCGGTCTTTGCCAAAGGCACGGTTGAGTCCAAGTCCAAGTTCTCTTACCCAGATGACATTTTCCTCTTCTTTAATCATGTTTAATACCGCCTCAAACTCTTCTGTGGCATTTTCTGTAGCAACTATTTGACCACCTTCTATAATGATGGTGATGGGGTGAGGAGGGATGTTTACTTGATAGTTCGTGTCACCAAAGGCGATGATGTTTGTTCTTCCCTTTAAAGAGGTTAGTTCTGTGGCTTCCGTGAAGACTTCTCCGATAGGGAACTGTCCACCCATATTTTTCATCTCTGAGTAGTCACCAATATTGATTTTGGCATCTTCAAAGCCACCACGGTAGATGAGCTTCTCTTTGCCGCTATGTACCACTGCACCCTCAGCTTCATTGATGATGTTTTTTAGTGTATGTCCTGTGTGGTGGTAGTAGGTTTTGTCATAGGCTAGAGCATTTACATAGAGTCTTACTTCCTCATCTGTAGGCATCCTGCCTAGGTGAGGGTGTTCTGCTACTTTTATCTTCATTTTAAAAAGTTCTATGCGTATGCGAAAAGCAGAGAGACGAAAGCTTTTAGACTGTACCAGTGCAACAAAATCACCTGCTTTTAGAGTGTCTATCTGCGAGAGTATGTCTTGGGCATCTGTGTCGTGAAAGTTTATAAAGATGCCCTTTGGTAGTGCTATACGGTACGCTTCTGAGAGTAGTGTAGAAAGGGGAGAGTCTAGATCATAGATGACCAACGCGGTACTACTGTCATCGTGCCCAAAAACATCATGAAGAACATCGCTTAGGTTTTGTGAGGCATTTTGTATTAAGTGTGTGGACATGGAGACTCTCTTTCTATGATGTGGGAATAATTTTAGCATTATACAAAAAATATGCTTCTACATATTATAGGATTTGATGTTTATTCTGGATAGGCTTTGTCATCAAATAACCACCCACAAGTACAGGGAGTATCTCAAACATTATGAATCCTGTAATAGAGGTAGTTTATTGAGTAAGGTATCACAGTATGTATAGTCATCTAAAGAATCTCTCCATTCCTTAGGTATGGCTTCTAAGCCTTTGTACGCACCAAGTACCATGCCTATAGCGATGGCACGTGAGGCATTGTCTCCTCCTACCATGGTGTTGGCCTGCAGTGCATGTTTGAGCCCCTCTTCATCATCTGCGTATTTGAGTATGAAGTAGACTGCTCCGGGGAGCGTTCCTTCTGTAGGGCTTGCCTTTCCTACACGTATGGGCTCTGAACGTCCAATGTCCCATAGTCTGGCCATAGATGTGAGTGCTAAGTCATCTACAAATTTTTCTTTTGAAAGTTCAGTTTTGGGATGCGTAGCTTCTTGGTACTTAGTAATGGCTTGGGAGACCTTAGATGCGATAAATGGACTCATCTGTACGGCTACAAGTTCCATAGCATCACGTGGGTGTACACCATTGATTACCCTGTGTGTGACACGGGCAAAAAACTCTCCACCTGAAAGAGCTTCTTCACTTTTATGGGTAAACATAGTTTGTCTGGCAACTTTGGCCAATGTCTCTTCATCATCATAGTATGCATGTGCAGCGACATGACGGATAGCCATAGCATTGGAAATGCCTCCCAACTCATGGAGAGGTTTTCTTTCTTGTATCTGTGCAAAAGTCTCTTTTGTCATGGTGCATATCCATGAACCCCAGTTGTTGGTAAGACGGTTCATCCAGTGCGGTATGAGCTTGGCTACATCAAACTCTCTAGGAGGATCAGCAATTGCGGCTAAGTGTTCAAGCACCAAGATGTTGTAGTCACCATAGTCTGTGGTTCCTCCTGCTTTTTTTCCAGGGTGGTAGTTACGTTCTCCCCAACCGATACCATGGGTCTGTCCACCCATCATTTCTCCTGGGCTCATGAACTTTTCTATGGGTTTATTGCCGTAGGCTTTGTAAATCTTCTCAGCATCATATTCATAGTGACTCCCTAAACACAGGGCATCCCCTATGATAGCTGCAAAAAATGCACCTTTTATTGATTCTTCTTTGGTTCGTGTTTGCATATGTATCCCTCAGTTTTAGTATTTTCAATATAACCAAACTAGCTTTAGCTTCTAGAATAATGCACTACAATTATTTTTTAGTGTTCGCTAGTGTTCATTCTCAGCATAGGATTGCTATAGTGTGAGGCATATCACTGCAAGACCTCCTAGCAGTGTAAAAAAGGATGAGAGCATGCGTATTTTAGATGAATTAGACCGACTACCCGTCAATATAAAGCGTTCCAGAGCAAAAGCAGCTTTGATAAATCTGTATATAGGGGATGCGCTTTCTATGCCAGTACACTGGTTCTACAATCCATTGGATATTATGAAATCCTTTCCTCCGTATGGCATACACAAAATGGAAGCTGCTCCTGATTATCATCCAAGTTCCATCATGAAACTGCACTCAACTACCAGTGGTGGTAGAAAAAAGAAAAATAATACCATGCAAAAAGAAGTTGTCCAAGAAGTTGTCGGAAAAGTCATCTTAAAGGGTAAAGCACATCTTTGGGGTGTTCCCAATGGTCACTATCACCATGGCTTGGAAGCAGGAGAAAATACACTCAATGCATGGTGGGCAAAATGGCTTATGAATAGCCTAACCAGAGAGGGGCATTATGATTGCGAAGTTTGGGTAAGAGAGTATATAGACTTGATGACTGCAGATACACCTGCACACCCAGATACCTATGCAGAAAGTTGTCATAGAGGATTTTTCGCTAACTACCTCTCTGGAAAAGACCCAAAAGAGTGTGGGGCAGTGACGCACGATACACCATCAATGGGTGCATTGGTAACTGTAGCACCCTTGGCTTTAGCACTTTTCTCTTCTGAACCTTTGGACGTAGTACAACAACAGTGTAGAGAACATGTATGGTTGACACATCCCGATAAAGGTTTGATGCATGTGGTCGATAGCTATGTGGTTTTATTGCATACCTTGCTTAATCGTCCTGAAAACGCATCCATAGAAGAAGCCATTGAAAAAGCTGCCAATGTTATTCCCGGTACTAAGCTTGGCAAACTCCTGAGCCAAAACAAGGGATATTCTTATGTGGTGGGTCGTCTCTACTCTCTTGCATGCTATATAACAGATTCATGGCCAAGTGTTTGTTATCTTGCTTCCAAGTATTATGAAGATCCACGAAAAGCCCTGCTTATCAATACAAACCTAGGAGGAGAAAATGCACACAGAGGATCTGTACTAGGCAGCATCATAGGTTTGGCATCAAACACGTTTGATGCATCATTGTATGGTACTTTAGCACAACACGATGCTTTGGATATGCAAATAAACCAATGGCTGGATAGATTCTACCCAAAAGAATATTGAAGAAATTTATGTTATTGTAAATGTATGACAATACATACCAAACAACACTATACTTTTTCGCTACTTGTTCTATTGCTATGGGTTACCATACCTTCTATGGCTAGTGATTTTAAAAATCCTTATAATGCACCGTATGATGGGCAAAGATTTTACAACCTTGAGCCATTTCCCGATAAATCATTTTTTACACTTTTAGAATGGAAGCTCTTCAAAAATGAGGCCAAAAATTGGCCAAATTGGGTAGACATACAGCGGGGAGATAAACCCGTTAAAAGAAGTAAAAAAGGTGAGATTATTTATTCGGTTATTAATCATGCCACAGTGCTTATACAGGTGGATGGCGTGAATATTTTAACCGATCCCATGTGGAGTGACCGTGCCTCTCCTGTGTCATTTATGGGACCAAAAAGAGTGCACCAGCCAGGGCTTGCTTTTGAAGACTTACCACCCATAGACTTGGTTATCATTTCTCATAATCACTATGACCATCTGGATATACCCACCTTACAAAGACTCTCTAAAGTGCATAAACCCCTTATTCTTGTAGGTCTTAAAAATGGTGACCTGCTTAGACAAGAAGGGATTGAGAATTTTAAAGAAGTTGACTGGTATCAGACTGAAACACTACAAAAACTCAAAGTGACCTTTCTTCCAAATCAACATTGGAGTGCTAGAAGCCTATGGGATAAGTTTGAAACACTTTGGGGTGGCTTTATCATTGAATCAAAAAGAGGACAAATGTACTTTGCTGGAGATACGGGTTATGGCGATACATTTATAGAAGAGATCAAGTCTCGCTATAAAAACATAGTGTTAAGTTTCCTACCCATTGGTGCTTATGCACCCCGTTGGTTTATGAAACCTGCCCATATGAATCCTCCAGAGGCCATTAAGGCACATATTCAGTTAAAGTCCAAAAGAAGTGTCGGGATACATTTTGGGACTTTTCAGTTAACCGATGAGGGTAGGGATGAGCCAGTAGAGTTTTTAAAAAAGGAGCTGGCAAAGACACCAAGCGTTGATTTTCAGGTGCCAGAATTTGGGAAAATGTATACGCTACCTCGTTAAAGGCAGCGATTAAAGTTATAGGACAGGAAATATAACTTCTAAACAGGCTTTAAATAGGTAAAACCCGTATCTTGTCGTCTAGTTTCTCTTTGAGTGCCCCTTCTATGGCAAACAGTGTGCCTGTACTGGAACTTGCACAGCCATTACATGCACCCAAGTAACGTATATAGATATCTATATTTTCACCATTTTCTTTGACATCAAGTATTTCTACGTCCCCTCCATCCATCACAAGAAACTCACGAACAGAGCCATCTATGACTTTATTCACAGCGATGATCCTTTCTTTGCTGTCCATCTGGCGAAATGGGATGTCAGAGACTTCTGCACTTGTCTCTTTTTTGACTTCTGTAACCTTTTTGTTCTCTTGTAGCAGTGTTTCAAGTGTCTCATGACAACTTCTATCTGTACTGCCTGCTTTAGTGTAGTCTCTGAGTGTTTGAAGTGTTTGAATGTCATGAAGCGTTATGTTTCTTTTTATGGCACTCAGACTCATAGGTGTATCTTTGCATGGCTGGGTAAGGTCTTCACGTCCCAAAGCGACACCATAGTACTCGTTTGAAGCTTCTAAAACAGAATCAAGAGCCAGCGTAACAACATAGTTATCTGAAGGTGCAATGGCAGGTGTAGTAGGGTTGTCTCTAAGAAAACGTTCCAAACCGTTATAGGTCATAAGTGAGGCTGCATGTACGGTTTTATTGTTACATAACAGTGCCAACATATCATACGCAGCAATACCCGTAGGTGGTCCAAAGTAGGTATAACGGGCCAAGAGTATCGTGTCATCTTCAGCATTGACTGCCCAGTACCATGTTGCTTGTTCGCCTATCGCTTCACTACCATAGGTATAGGTAAATAGTTTTGCACCTAAATCTTCTGCTTCTTGTTGGGTAATCATACCAGCATGTTTAGGCTCATCTATAAAAAGGGAAGCCTTTATACCAACTTCGGGTTTAAAGTTGAGAAGTTCTTCCATGTTATCTCCTTTAATCGTTTGACTCTACTTTATCACGGTAAACTAAAAGTAGTCTAAAAGAAGTACGTTGTAGAATTGTTATTCAATTAAAGCATTATAAATATCTTTTACACTTGAGTGAATCATCTGTACATATGGTTTGCTTTCCGTGTCACTTTTAGTGCCAATAAAAGTTCTATTCTCTCTAGGATAATCTATGAGACCATCTGTATTTAATCCCCAAGAATAAACCCCTTTAATATCTTGTTGAGAATTACCTAATCTAGTTTCAATATTGATAGTATAGTCACCTCTAGAATTATTATTTCCAGATTTCATCTGTGCAGATTCTGCTGTAAAGCTTGTATAGTTAATAGCTTCAAATCCTTGATCAGTTTGTACGTTAGGATACCCAACCACTTCATGTTCTACACTGTAACCATCAAAACTTATTCCTTCCCAAACCATATCACCAGAGATATTAGCGGCTCTGTTATCATAAATCATATATGGCTCAGATTCAGAATATAAGTATGATTGACCATTAGACATACAACTTATTTGACCCAATTTTTTAAAATTCAAGTTCTTAAAGTGATAGTTTGCTAATCCTCCGCCTTCATGTGTAAAGAAAGTTGGATTCCAAAAACCACTATCTTCTATTAATGTTGTAGAATAATTTATTTCAAATGAAGAATCATGTATATATAAATGATTTCCATTTGGGCATTTAATAGAGTGGTCGTGTAGTGGGTTTATAAATTCTACACCAACGATCTCAATATAATTATTATATGCATCAATGGTTGCTGAAATATTATCACCTAATATACAATCATGAAAAACAGTACTATTACCAGTTCGTATTCCTATCTGACCTGCTAATTTTACATCATCATTATTTTGTGTGTTAAATTGATAATTACTAGGTACTGGTATAGTAAAATTATCTAGAATTCTTTGAGTCGTATTTCCAATTCTTTTTCGTAACCCTCTAAATGTGATAAAGTTACTGGTATAGTTACTCATGCCAATAGCACCAAATACATCGTCAAATTCTATATTTTCAAATAAATAATTTTCTCTATTTCTACTTCCGTTAGAATGAAATAATCCCCATTTATTATCGCTTGTTTCATTATAAAAGCTAATGCCTCTTACCGCAACATCATGAGAAGCATACTCTAGATTAAATAGTTTTCGAAAATGTGAGGTACTTGTAGATGGTATTTCATGAATCGCTTTAAATATAGTGTTACCCATACCCGCACCCTCTATAATAGTCCTTGATGGGACTAACGCAACATAATAACTGCTTTCTAATGGTAGTTCATACGTGCCTGCCATAAAATTAATAATATGTGTTTTACCATCTGCCCAGTTTCCTCCTGATGAATACGTAGAAACTAGATTTCGATACTCCTCAATACTACTTACAACATGCTCAATTTTATTTTCGATAGATATTTCTTGAAACCCCCAAGGTGTTTCTTGAGTAGGTTTACCCTCCAATATCATCTTATCATGGTATTGTTGATTATAATCTGTTATGTTTGTAATATTTGATTCTACAACATTAATAGTACGTAGTACTTCATCGGCACTATTTCCTGCAGTATCCATAACATTATAAGTAACTGTGTATGTTCCTATTGCATCTGTATTTACCTCAGAAGTATCCATAATAATATTTCCAGAAATATTTCCATCCAAATCATCAATGGCAACTGCACCAAGTTCTATATAATCCATACCTACTTCAATCGTTTGTATTGGGTCACCCACTAGTGTGATAACTGGGTTAGTTATATCAGGTAATGTTCCCTAAGAATAAGTTACATCTGCTTCACCTGCCTCATAGCCATAGACTTTCATAACTAACATTTCTGAGGTCATACCTGTAATGATAATGCTTTCATGTCCTTTTTGATTATCAATTCCATTGTAACCTGACCATGTAATATCCATGCCATTATATTGGATAGTTTGTTCTCTAGCACCTGAAAGTAATCCTATAGGGTTCCACGAGACAATAGCTGTAGCATCTTCACCATAAAGTTGGATATCAAGGTCTTTAGAAGAAGTAAGTGTTATCGTAACATTATGAATATTTGGAGGGATTGTTCCTACAAAGCTTGTTGCATTTGTTTGTAGCGTTTGAGTAAAACTTCCTGTCCCACTTGGGCTGGGCGTACAGTTCTCTTTTCCTGTCCAACTGTAGTTTACAGTGGCATAACCAGCTCTATAACCAAAAGCTGTCATAGTCATAGTCGTTGGATTTACACCTAGGACTTCTATAAACTCATCTCCTTTTTCTCCATTTATGCCATTATATCCACTATATTTTATTGGCACATTTTGATAAAGTTTTGTTTGTTCTGTAGCTTGGCTCTGTAGTCCATATGGCCAATGAACAATTTTATCCTCATTTTCTGCATAAAGACGTATATCTACATCATTATCAGAAATTAACTCTACATGTAAGCCTTCTATACCTTGCGGAATACTTCCCACAGTCACAGCATTTTCATAATTGCCATCATAGTATTCAATTTGTTGTTCAAAGGTACCAGAACCTGAACATTCTCCAAAATCAAAATTTGACCATAGTGTAGTAACTAAGAGGGTCATAATGAGTATAAATTTATTTTTCATTTCTTTATCCTTGTGAGAAAAAAATATTAAGAAGGGACAAGTAGACTATCATTTTTACTATACTTCAGTGTTTAAATCTGACCCTTCTTTCCTTATCTATAGTATCATTTATTTGTTAAAAAATGACACTCTATGAGTTTATAATATATGGTACTTATGAAGATTGTCAATAAGATAATGTGCAGGATTTTTCATATTGAAATAATGATGAGATAAACTGCATCTTGCTTTATCTCCATCTTGCAAGTACCTAATAAACAAATACGCTTTCTAAATATAAAAGAAGCCCATTCTCAGCATAGGGTTGCTAAAGTATCAGCTATATCACAACCTACTATTGATGAGGTCATTATTTGAACTGTATTTTACTACCCAAAAACGCTACAAGCATCACTGAGCCAACACAAATCACACATATAAAAGAGGTACTCAAATCTCAGGTAGGCGATAGCCTAATCATTGGTGAGATAGGTGGAAAGATAGGCAAGGCTACCATCACTAGCATCGATGACCATGAAGTACAACTTAGAGATGTCACACTGGACAAAAACCCACCAGCGAAACTAAACTTAACCGTTGTGCTTGCTTTGCCACGTCCAAAAGTACTACGTAGGTTGATCATGGATATGACATCGCTTGGGGTCAATAAACTCATCATCGTTAACAGTTACCGTAGTCAAAAAAGTTATTGGCAAAGCCCACTCCTTAACCGCATGGATGAGTTTGTTTTTGAAGGCTTACAACAAGCCATAGACACCGTGCCAATGCTTGTTGAGTTTAAAAAACTTTTTAAGCCATTTATTGAAGACGAGTTTCCTGCTTTATTAGAAGATGGTGAGCAAAGTCGTGCAGTGATTGCTCATCCTTATGCCATGCAATCATGGAAGAGCTATCTTGCTGATGCAAAAAATAAATACAGGATGCCAAAGGTACTATGCATAGGAGCAGAAGGCGGTTGGATAGACTATGAGGTGGACTTACTTTGCCAATATGGGTGTACCTCTGTGAGTTTAGGAGAAAGGATCCTACGTACAGAAACTGTGGTGAATGTGTTACTTGGTGATTGGTTAAAGGCATGAGAGTACACGTTTTTACTCAATATTGTGCTACTATTCGGCCTTTAAAACAGAGGATAACATAAATGGGAATTTTTGCTTTACAGTCACTTGCCGGAGGTTTTTTAGATGAAGATCTGAAAAATTTCAATAAAGTGTTTGATGATTGGTGTGTACAGTTTGAGAGTATGGAAGATGCACAGCTCATACTAGAGACGCTTGAACGAAATGAGAAGATAAAGATAGTAGAGATCACACCGTTAAGTTACCCGAAATACTTTTTCCCAAAACTACAAGGTATCATCCATGCCACACGAGAATATGAAGGCAAGATCATCTGCATCCTCGAGCCACAAATGGGTGTGAGCTTCCGCATTGCCATATGTGACATGCAGACTACAAAGGTAAGGGTACTTGCTACGCGATACAAGAGTGCACTAAGTGCCGAAGGCGCATTTGCCAATTTGTCTTTTGATTTGTAAAAGAATACGAGGTGATGATGATACCCTGAAACCTATTTACCTAAATAACTGCGAATGTGTGCCCATTCTTAGTAGTTCTAAAGTATGAGCTTCTACTCTATAGACTACAAGTAAATCTCCACTGATATGAAACTCTTTTGTGTCTTTATATCAAGCACCGATTTCCTTTTTCAAGTCGTCAAGTGAAACTTTAGTCAAGTCTTTACCTTCTCTAGTATCTTTTATAACTTGGTTTGTTTGCTAATACTCTTTTAAACATTAGATTAAAATGCCTAGATGCTCTTGTATGGGTAACATTTTAAAAGACAAATTTACCCTACTAGATTTGAAGCATCTTCTTTATACTACTTTAAAATAAATAATATAAGGAAGCACTATGAAAAAAGGTTGGAAACAAACATGGACAAACCTTCTCTTTCAACATTTTGAGATACAAGATATGACTGTGTTACAAAAGTATCTCCCCAAGAATTGTACCTTTCACAGTTTTGAAGGGAAGTACTACCTTGGGTTAGTCTCTATGCATATGACAAACGTCAAGCACAAAGCAACAGGTAATATCATATGGTTTAAGCACTACAATGAACTCAATGTAAGAACGTATATACTGCATGATAACAGACCAGGGGTACTGTTTTTAAGTTTAGATGTAGATAGCCTAATCTCCATCTTTGGTGCGAGGGTTTTTTATGGGTTGCCCTATAGAGTGAGTAAGTACGACAATAAACCAAATGAAGTCACCTCTTATAGAAACGGTGAAATCCAATTTCAAACGGAGTATAAAGTGACTTCAGAACCAAAGGTTTATGATCAAGATACGTTTGCATTTTGGGCAACACAGCGATACTTCTTTGCCAATAAATATTTGGGCGTCAGTTTTAAAGGTGAAATCTCACACGAATCTTGGGAACTAAGTACTGGAAGTGTGGAAAATACCAGTCTATCCGTATTAGATACTTATGATGTAAAATCGCAGCATCCAGATATCTTGTTTTGTAAGCAGATTGATGTGCAAACCCATCCACTTACTAGAATCTAAGTGCTATATACGCTTATGATGAAGATTTGGAAGGAGTGTGCTCTTCATCCATTGTGAGAAAACGCTATTGTCCACTTTTGATGTCTAATTTAAAACTGCTTTCTTGAGTAGTGATTTGATTATACAAACGAGAAAAAATTTTCTCTTACAGAATTGTGTGCCTGAAAGTGCTATAATAAATGTATAGACTTAATAGTAAAAAGATAGAGAATAAATTACTGACAAGAGGAAATAATATGTCAATATCTAGATGGGAAAATGAAGGGTTAACAAGAGCACAAGGTAAATGGATAGGGGAGTGGATGAATTTATATCTTTATTTGGAACAACATGATCAGCAGATTGTAGGTAGATTTAAGAGTAGTCAACTAGTTGGTAGTTTTGTTGCAGAAAATGTCTTACGAGGTGAATGGACACATGGTCCTACAGGTCTTAGAAATCAATTTGAAATTATTTTTTCATCTGACTATAATTATATTATTGGTGGTTTTTGGGATCGTAAGTCGGGCTACGCATACAGCAGGGAAAAAAATATAAAAGGATATAGAGACGGTTATTCTCCAAATCATTAGCTAGTCATTTGTGCAAATATCAATGACTATTGCTATGATCAGTTTAGAATACTATAGTGAAATGTCTTAATGAAGATAAATATTTATAAATAGAAAATTTTGCGTTCAATAGAAATATAGCTGTCAGGCAAGAACAACAGCTCACCTTCTTTTTACTAGACTATTTCCATATGGCTTCCATAAGGTCTTAAGGTACTCAACCTTTTATCAACCAACCCACGACCCACCGTAAAATGATACAGTGTCTGATAGCCATTTGTTTGAAGTCCTATGACTTCATGTAAGATATCATCTAAAAAACATCCTATGCCAGTAGCAGATAAATGTAGAGAGGTGGTCTCTAGGTATAACTGTTGTCCTATGGCACCACATTCCCAGTAGAGTTCTTTATATCTTGATGCACCAAATATTTCTATCTGTTCTGTAAATTGGGCGAGCATGCCTAAGGTAAATGCACCATTACTTGCGATGCCTTGATTACAAGAGATGATTTGTGAGATATGCCTCATGTCACCGTTTTGTAGTTTGTAGAGTGCTCCTGCCTCTGTGTCTACTCTCTCCCAGAGAAAGTCCTCTTTGAGTAAACTCTTGAGTTCTTCTGTATGTGCATCATCCCTCACTAAGATGTAGAGTCCAGCGTCTAGTTCTTCTACACTGTGTACAAATACAACTAGGTGTATAGGAGAGTTATCTGATTTAACAGAACCTAAAATCGTTTCAAACTCATTTTTGCTAATGGTACAGTTATCTTTATTCATAGCTTGTGCAGATCTTCTGTTTAAGACGATGTCTTTGGCTAAACTTGAGCTTTGTCTGTAAGTGTTCTCTTCATAGGTGTCAATGTGAAACTTTTTATGCGCTAACTCATCACTCAACGTGGCATCTTCTATCTTTTCTAAGATATCCCACTTGTGCCAGTTATGACTTAGTTGATTTGCTTTACCTACATAGGTATCTTCTAAAGTGTTTCGTAAAGTACCACTATTTAACTCTGAAGCGCGAACCGTATCATCTAAAGTGACGAGTAACAACATATCTGCAAGTTCTCTCTCCTCAGGCACATACCGATGTGCTTGGTCAAAACCTATGAGACTTTGAAGCTCAGTATCTTTGGTGCTAACCACTTCTATGTTCCATCCTAAGATCAAAGCAGAGACTTCTAAGGCTTTGAGTGCATGACCACAGTCAAGTTGCGTATATCTCCAAGAGCGTTCACCATATTTCCAAGCTTCTCTCCAAACGATAGAAGATAAAGAGACTAAAAAACTATTGTGAGGTAAGGCTAACTCACTGGTAGTACCAGAGAGTAGTTCAAGCTCATGTTCAAGTGGGGCATAGTGATGAAGACCATCTTCTATGCCCTCTATGTCTTTAGCTATGATATAGGCTTCACTTGGCTGTAAGTTACCACTAGAAGCATTACATCTTAAAGCCCATGATTGTCCGTCAAATTCTTTTATGGCAGCAAGTCCCAGTGAAAACTGAAAAAACTGAGATACGCTTTCTAAACATAAGGGAGCGACTACTTTGTCTTCTTGATTTTCTTTTACTTGTGTAAATATCTGACTGTATTCCAAACTTTTATTGTCAAAAGAAAGAGGTAGTTTTGTTTTTTGAGTCTCTGCATAGCTACGATAGGGGTCTGGCTGTGTTGCCCAGTCCATATATCCTAGAGACCTAGCATATTGTTCTTGTCTGTGTTTTGTTTCATCGTGATAGGTATAAACCATTTGTCTGTTTTTTTGTATATTATTATTCATGGCCTATAGTAACAAAAAATTCTATAAGTTAATTTAGACTGTCTCTTCCATTGTTGACAAACGGGACATTATGTGCTATTATCTTATAAAAAAGAATTTCTATGACACAAGCAAAAAGAATTAGAAGTAGAATACATACACTGAATTTCGACCAAGAGTATAGTGCTGCTATTTTTGAAGATATTGCCAGCCAAGAGAGTGTCAAAAAAACACTCCAACGAAGTCAACATATCATTGCTAAAACAAGTACCAAAAAGTTTTATAGATTATACACCAGTACTGGTGGAGACAATGCACCTTATCGTATATATGATAATCAAGATATGATAGAGTTTGATCCATCTGCCTATACTTTTAATGCATTTTGGCAAACTTCAAAAAGCAGTATGCAAACGGTATCGGCAGTCATTAGAAACTACTTGGGAACTATGAATCCAGTTGACATTAAGACCTTGTGTCAAAACTTTGGACGCAATAGGGTTAAAAGAGAACTCATCCAAAAATATAAAGAGATGTATGCACAAGGCTATATAAATGTAAAAGGTATGGAAATCAAACTAGAAGGCAGATACGATAGAAATCCGGCCTTTAGAGAGATACTGGGCATGATCAATGACTGCTAAGGTTATAGCAGCATTAGAAAACATAAAATCACTCGAAATATTTAATGAGTCTGACTTATATTTTATTCGTGGTACAGCGCTATCGTATTATGTTGAGCATAGAATCTCAGAAGATATAGACATTTTCTTCGTTTGTATAATAAAATCACCACTCAAGAAAGCAGTTATAATACTGTAGAGTCGGTTGATGTAGATTGATTTTCTCGTTGAAGCCATTATAAAATAGTGAGCCTGTGTGGGAGCTAAATTACTAAACTGATAACTTGGGTGGAAACAGAGTCGGAGATAATCCAGACTGCATTTACAAGCGAAAGTCAGGTTTAGTGCATATCACACAGACAAAAAAGTCTGTGCTACCGAACTCTTCACTTAATGGAGGCTCTCATGGACAATTATATCGGAATAGATGTAGCAAAAGCAACTCTTCAAGTTTTCATACCTAGAAATGATTTAGATATAGAAATAGAAAATAGTCTAGATGGATTAAAAAAGCTCTACTCTAAACTAAAAAAGCAATATAAGAAGTCAATAAATGATATTGTATTTGTCTATGAATCAACAGGTGCCTATTCAACTATTTTAGAGCATCATTGTCAAGATAAAGAAATCAAATGTTTTAAAGTAGGAGCCTATCAAAGTGCTTCGTTTTCAAAAGTTGTTAAAAATCGAAGCAAAACAGATATTGTAGATGCACGTATGTTATCCCAGATGCATATACTGATAAAAAAAGGAGATGTAAAAGTTCCTCATAGAGACAAAGAAGCCCACCAGATACGTTCATACATCAAATACTATCAGACCTTAGTCAAAGAAGAGAGACGTAAATCAAACTATCTTGAAGCTGCTGATTTTAACTTAGAAGATAGCTATGTACTTAAACAGGTAAAGAAGCATATTAAGAGATTACAAAAAGAACAGACTGAAATTATGGATAAACTCATGGAAGTAATTAAGGGAAATGCTAAGTATTATCAAGCTTACAAAAATATTATTTCCATTAAAGGAATAGGAGATAAAAGTGCCATTATTTTACTTTATCTTTTTTTGAGATATCCAAATGCATCAAGACAACACATAACAGCACTATGTGGACTTGATCCTGTACAAAGAAGTTCTGGTACATCAGTACAACATAAAGAGAGAATATCCAAGCAAGGACTCTCTTTAGTAAGAGATATATTGTATATGCCAACGTTGGTGGCAGTACGTTACAATGAAGAGATGAAATTGATATATGATAGACTGGTTCAAAGAGGGAAACCTAAGATGTTAGCTCAAATGGCAGTGATGAGAAAAATAGTTTTATTGGCTCATTCACTTTATAAAAATGATGAAACTTATGACCCACAAAGGTATATTCAATTTACACAATTATCAGAGGTGGAGAATATGAATTAATTATTATTTTTAATGAATTTGAAAGGTGGAAACTCCCACGATGCTCGTGGGAATTAGACAAGTATTTTAGACTATTTATAAAATACTTGACAATTTTGTACACTTTGTACTATAATATAAGTAACAGAGAGGTCTCACTGAGTAATCGGTCGAGGATTTGGGCTTAGCTCCCGTTACCCTCTGCGTATTTAAAGTATAATGTACTTCTGTCCAATGTTTTTATAATCTTCTTAACCTTAGTTAAATTACTACTTACATCATAAATAGTTTTAAAATAATATTTTCCATTTTCTTTCTGATGTGCCTTAAACATAACAATATGGTATAAATTACTTTCTGATTTAAATGGTTTATAGAAAGTGATAGTAGGTGTAGTAGGTGTACTCTCATATGTATCTTTGACCAGTAGTATTGGGTCATTTAATGTTGGTAATATGGTGGCATTTATATTTGCTCTATGGTCATTGTAAGTATTTTTAATAAAATGTTCATATGCATATTTTATATCTATAACGACAAAACATCCTGCGATTTGAAATTCATAGTGATTAACATTTCCAAATGAAGCTTTAAACGATTTAAAATTCCTATATCTTGGAGGTAAGTTATCAGCATCATTCCATAAAACGTTAGTTTTAATACGTCCATCACGGGGATTTATATAACGTTTTTGTGCCGCATAACTCATTCATGACCTTTAATTTTATAGATTATATCTAATGATCAATTTAATACTGTTTTTAGGGTGTAACGATAAGATAATTGATGTAGTTAGGTAGTTAATGGAAGTTACGAATGGGTCTGGCTGTGTTGCCCAATCCATATACCCTAAAGACCTAGCGTATTGTTCTTGTCTGTGTTTTGTTTCATGGTGATAGGTATAAACCATTTGTTTGTTTTTTTGTATATTATTATTCATGGCCTATAGTAGCCAATAATTCTAAATGTAATGGGAGTTTTTGGTTGATAAAAAATACGTTACGAAAGAGGACAATATTAGGTTGTATTATTATGGAGTGTAGAAGAGGTTGAAAGTCTTGGGTTTTACTTTTAGGTAGCATTAGCATCACCTCGTATCTAACAAACCCAACATCTTAACTACCCTACAATATTCATGAGAGTTCGTTAAAAGTAATGTATCGGAAGTCGCCTAAAGCGGTTAAGGCTAGCTTGAGGGTCAGGGAGATAAT
>CACVAS010000119.1 GCA_902727855.1 uncultured Sulfurovum sp. | reverse complement strand
TTGATGTCTTACAAGAATCCTGTCCAACGAAAATACTCCTACCCAATCCCAATGCTTATAATAAAGGATCTGAACACCATTTAGGACCTTATGATTACTATAAACAGTTTGGTCTAAATGACACACAGATTAAAATCATTGTGAACGCTACCCCTAAAAAAGAGTATTACTATCAAAGCCCTATGGGAACACGTCTCTTTAACTTAGCACTGGGTTCCATTGCCCTATCGTTTGTGGGGGCTAGTGGAAAAGAAGATATTTCTAAAATTAAAAAACTCTATAAAAAATATGGTCGAAAATGGGTCAGTCATTGGTTGCACTACCGAGGCGTAGCCTATAAACATCTAATTCAATAAAAAACTATCAATTCAAAAAAAGGGAACGCATGAGACAAGTTAGCATACATCTACTATTACTAATGGCTTTATCACAACAAGCACAAACAGCAAGTGCTGGTAATGTCTATACAGGATTCTCTTCAGAAGTCACTCAAATGGCACAGTTTGCAGCAGATGGGGTAGCTTATGCCTTAGACTATGTGGAACAAGTTGCACAATATAAACAGTTGGTTGATACCTACAATAATCAATTCAAAAGCTACCAACTCATGCTTCAAAACATAGAGAAACTCTCTCCACGACAGTGGAATGAGTTTACGCAAAATGTTATCAACCTAAAACATGCTCTAGAATTTGGAGAAGGCATGAGTTATACCATGGCAAATTATGACCAAGAGTTTTCCAAACTTTTTAAAGGCTATGAACATTATCTCACCCAAGCTAAAAATGACAATACAGATTTTATAGGCACCTATGGAACACTCAATAAAAGCACCAAAGACATGGCAAACGCTGCATTAAAATCATTAGGACTGCAAGCTTCGGATATGCAAAGTGATGAAGCTACCATGCAGTATCTTCAAGGTCTCAGCACTTCAGCTTCAGGTCAAAAGTCAGCCATTCAAGCAGCTTCACAAATTGCGCTACATCAAACACATACCCTTAAAAAACTCCAACAAACCATGATGACCCAAGTAAATTTACAAGGTCAATACATGTTAGAAAGCAGTGAGAAAAAAGCTTTTCAAGAAGCAATTAGTCGTACAAAAGCGACCAAAGGGATTAAACCAATTATCGGCGATGAAAGTAGGGTGACAAAATGGTAAACAATTTATATATCAAAGAAATTCTCATCTTATTAATAACCAGTAGCTTCTTTTTAGGATGTAATGAAAAAAATATTGAAGGAAGTTACATTGTTTTAAAAGATAACAAACCTTTTAAATCCAAAGGATTCTATACAACAGCTACTTTTGGAAAAAAGAACTTTTCTTTCTCAACAGGAGTAGGTGGCACCTATGAAGTCAATGATAAACAAGTCATTATGCAAGGTTCTTTTTCTAATACATTAACCATCCAAGAAGATAATTTACTGAGTGATGAGTGGCTTCTAAAAAAGAGTACTCAAGAAGAGATAGCCATACTAGAAGCTAAAGCAAAAAAAGAACTAGTAAAAAACAAACCAATTATTGGTGACGAGAAACGTGTAACAAAGTGGTAAACCTATAAAATGACTAAAGCCTTACCCTTCTTACTTCTCCCTATTTTTGCATTTTCAGAAGTTTCTACCAATAACCAAGCCCAAGGATTATTAAGCGTATTCGATGCAGCCCAAGCTGCTTGGATAGCTGCGATTATCCCTGTAGCTTTACGCTTGTTTTGGTTATTGGTCATTATTGATTGGGTTTGGACATTTGGAATGTTAGTTTTAAAAGGAACAGAGTTTGCAGAGCTTATGACTACCCTTATTCAAAAGCTCCTCATCATCGGTATTTTTTTAGCCCTATTTCAATTTACGTCATGGATAGATAGCATTCCTAGAAGCTTTAGTCTATTGGCTGATAATGCCAATGCGCTAGCCACACCTATTGAACCTGATACCATTTTAGAACAAGGTTTCAATATCGTGAATATTGTTTGGGGAGGTACTTCTTGGTTTTCAAGCCCTGGAGATTCGATTGCGTTAGTCTTAGCAGGGCTTATCATACTTTTTGCATTTATTATTATGACTGCCATCTTCTTTGTGGTCATTGTCAAGATTTATCTGTTAACGGTTGGAGCTTATATTGTCTTAGCATTAGGGGGATTGGGGTATACACGAACCATAGGAATCAACCCCTTAATTGCTGTTTTTAAAGCTGGGTTAGAACTCTTCTTTATCAAGCTTCTTTTGGGCTTTTCACTGAGTACCATAAATAATATGGCTGCCAATGTGGGAACGGATAATAACTCCATTATGGCAATGATAGGCGTTTCTATTTTAATCGCAGCATTGGTTTCAATGGTCTCTGGTTTGGTTGACTCTTTAGCCAATGGCTACCTTGGAACCAATGGCTCTTTAGCAGGTAATACCAAAGCAGCGATGATGGGAGCAGGAGCAGGGGCTGTTGGTGGAACAATGGCTGCCATGTCACAGGTCCAAAATGCACAGGCTCTCAATAGCCAACAAAACTTCTCATCATCCAATAGTGATTCTGGATCGTTCATGAACACAGCAGCCCAAAAAGCTAAAAGTGCCTCAGCAGGAACACTTGGAGGCGTAGCAGGAGGAATGAGTGGAGCCATAAAAGGTTCTCTAGGATTTTCTCCTTTATATTCTGGTTCTAAAAGTGGAACAGCAGCAGGAAAACTATTCACTTCAAATAATTCATCGAATACAACACAGAGTACTTCAAGTACCATGAATAATACTTCCGATGATTTATTATCAGGAACCATAGGTGCAGCAACAAATTCTACAACTCAAGAGAATCAAAATAATAACACAGAAGATAAAGACCAAAGTAGCTATGTCTCAGGCGTACCCAACAGTGATAATAACAATTAAAAGGAGGATTTTTGGAAAACGATAAATTTAAAAAAACACGCAACCCCTATTTTGATGGAAGAAAAGAGTGGAATGAGCGTTATGGAAGTTACATAAAACAAGTACACACATGGAAAATGGTTGCCTTTATCTCCATGCTCACTACCTTAGCTTCTGTTGCTGGCTTAACCTACATTGGTTCACAAAACAAATTGGTTCCCTACATAGTTGAAGTTGATAAATTGGGTAATGCCCAAGCCATTAACTATGCACAACAAAGCAACATGGATCATAGCAAAGTAATCAAATACACACTGGCTGAATTTATCCAAAACTTTAGCACCATTTATGCTGATTCTAAAATCCAAAAAGAGATGATTTATAAAATTTACCGTTATCTCTCTCCCTCTTATTCTGCTTACAATATGGTGAATGCTTATTATAAAGAAAACTCACCCTTTGATCGACAAAGTACAGAGCGTGTCAGAGTAAAAGTAAACTCCATCGTACAAATCAATAAAGATACCTATCAAATTGATTGGGAAGAGATTGTATCAGACCCTAGAGGAATGAAAATGAGAACCGATAGTTTTAAAGCTTCCATCTCTTTTATTTTGGTTCCACCAAGTACACAAGCTGAAATTATCAAAAATCCCATTGGCTTGTACATCAAAGAATTTAACTTTTCAAAAGTCATAAAATAGGAGGTGAATATGAAAAAATATGTAATCAGTGTTGTCTTGCTTTTAACTGCCCAACTACAAGCAGATGAGATTCTATCAGACAATAGTCGTGAACTCTCACAACGAGAATGGCATTCGGTCTCTTTGTCCAAAGAGTGGCTAAACAATGGGAATAAATCTTTTAGAGGTACGGATGGTTCTGTCTCATTTTTATTTGGAGCCACCATGCCTAGAGTTGTTGTCGCCCCACTAAAAATTACGGACATACAGTTTCAAAAAGGGGAAAAGATAATGGATGTACAACTGGGTGATACCACACGATGGATGACTTCTCCCTCAATATCTGGTGAAGGTAATAATCAAGTCTCCCATCTTCTTTTAAAGACAACCGATGTGGGTTTAGAGACCACCTTATTTGTTTCGACAAACAGAAGAACCTATCACATGAACCTCTTTTCTAGGAAACATGAATACATGCCCATTGTGGCATTTAAATACAAAGATGAAATCAATAAAAAATGGGAAAACTATAACAATCATTTTGAAAAACAAGCACAGCGACAAAAAGCCTCTACCCAACTACAAGTAAGCCCAAAAATCTCTAAAAATATTGACAATCTTGACTTTGATTATCGTATCATCGGCGATGCCTCTTGGAAACCCACACGTGTTTACAATGATGGTATCAAAACCTATATTCAAATGCCAAAAAGTATGATTTATAATGAAGCCCCAATTTTTCTGGTTTTGGACCAAAATGATAACAATCAATTGGTCAACTACCGTCTTACAGAGAACAACTATATTGTGGATAAACTCTTCAACCAAGGTATTTTAATTATTGGGGTAGGAGATGATCAAGAGAAAATACGCATTGAACGAAAAAGTGCATCAAGATCAAACATCATAAGTATCTGGGAGGATGACAATGAAGAGTATTAATATAATCGCAATAATGACGTTTAGCCTATGGTTACTGAGTGGCTGTTCTGGTCTTATCAATAATCCTGCAAACAGCCATTTCACCTCTAAAGTAAAGTTAAAAGATTTTAAACTCAATCAATCATTGAGTCAGGACATGATTGCCTTTATTCAAAACCATTACCCAAGATCTCAAACAACTTTTTATTTTAAACTTGATCAATCAGCTTATAAACAAGGAAGCATTATTGAAAGCTCCCTACGAAATGTAGGCTATGGCGTAACCTATATTAAAGAGGAAGGACGCATTCCTTTTGCTTACCAAATTGATTTGATTGCTAAGGGAATCATACGAGCAACTTACAATATTGGTACATCAACGCTCAGTCGTCTTTATAGAATTAATGGTCAAGACATCAAACCCATTTCAGCTTTTACCAGCAGAGGTTTTAAACAAGCGCTTTATAAAAATACTCTTCTAACTTCCAATGATGGTCAATATAAAAAAGCCATTGTCACCATAAGAACACTAAGAATCAGGAATAAGCCCTCTACCAAAGGTAAAGTGATTGGTAAATATCATAAAGATGCACTTGTTTACGTAACAGCTCCCACAACAAATGCTTTAGGTGAAAAGTGGAGTAGGGTGATACAACGAAACAGTCAAGGAGAAATTGTCTCTTCTTCAAAAAGTAAACAATACATCGCTTCACAATACTTAGACTATCTCAACTAAAGTAGAAAAGATGAATAATAATTTAGATGCCAATATCTCTCCCACAGGATTAAATGATACCACAAAAGTACACACAGGCGTAAGACGATTAAATAAACTCCCTTTGATTATTGTCTCCATTATACTCATGATTATTCTAATGGGGTTAGGTTATGCTACGATGAAACGTGCTGAACAATCTAAAGCCAAAGAAGAGGTTACAGGGAAAGTACGCAATGATGGAGAAAGTTTAGCTTCTGATTTTCTCTCTAAACTTTACCAATCAAGAAGCATGGAAGAAGAAAAAACTCCTCTCTTCATAAAAGAAGAGAAACTTAATATCCCTACTCATGAAATACAAAAACCATTAACACTAGAAACAACACAAAACCCTCTAAACTCCTCCTCTTCCGATGAAGCCCTAAAGCAACGTTTGGCAGAAGAGCGATTGGCATTAGCAAGTTATAAACTTGAACTCTATAAAACAGCCCTATCAGCACCAACTAAAGTGAAACTCGCACAAAACTTTAGCCAATCTAGCCCTAAAGACTTAACACATAGATCCAATATCATAGCCCCTAACCCTGCTGATATTTACACCCAAATTGCCAAAGCCTATAAAGGTGCTAACACGTCCAATGATGGAGATACTAATCTAAATCACAATGAACAATTTTTAAAAAACCAAAAAGCCTCTCATAACTATTTAGCTGCAAGAAAAACAAAACCCATTTCACCGTATGAGATGAAGACAGGCACACTCATTCCCTCCGTACTCATCACAGAGATAAACTCTGAATTGCCAGGACCAATTAAAGCCCAAGTGAGTGAAAATGTATTTGACACAGCCACAGGAGAACATCTTTTAATCCCTCAAGGCTCAACCCTTGTTGGTGCTTACTCTTCGAATGTTCAGTATGGTCAAAACAGGGTACTTATTGCTTTTAATCGAATTATTTTTCCTGATGGTCAAACACTCAATCTTGATGGTATGAATGGAATCAATCAACAAGGAGCTGCTGGGTTTAATGATCAAGTCAATAACCACTATTTTAAAATCTTTGGTTCAGCCCTTTTTATGGGAGCCATTACAGGAGGAATTGCTGTGTCTGATAACACACGTACTGACCAATTTATTGAAACCAATAGACAAAAGATGTTAGGAGCGTTAATTTCCGAATTGGGTCAAGTTGCCAGACAAATGATACAAAAGAACATGAACATTGCCCCAACCCTTGAAATTAGAGCAGGGTACCGATTTAACATCTTTGCTACTAAAGATATTATTCTTGAACCCTTGGCATATTAAATGAAAAAGACACTTCACCTTCTACTACTCTCTTCTACGCTGTTAATCGCCAATCAACAAGTAGAACTGAGTACCTTAGCCAAAAAATATCTTGGAGGGAAATATGTTTGGGGAGGAGAAGAACCCAGTGGTTTTGATTGTTCTGGTTACACCCAATATATTTTTAATAAAATAGGCATTAACTTACCTCGTACAGCCTATGCACAATCCAAAGTAGGGACAACAGTAGAAGGAAGCCTAAAAAAAGGCGACCTCCTTTTTTTCAACACAGACCCCTCACGTGGCATTCCAGTTACCCATGTGGGTGTCTATTTAGAAAAGGGAAAATTTATTCATGCTGCGAGTAAAAGCAAAGGAATTATTATCTCTGCTTTAACCAACAAGTATCAACGAACTTACCTTGGTGCCAAACGTCTACTTCAAGCTAAATCAAATTCATACTCATATTCATCAAAAAATAATATAACGCTGCCTAAAGAGTTTTTTCATACCTACAAAAAAGCTCTTGTAGCTCCCATGAAAACCCAATTAAACTATGACCTCTACCGTATCTATAAAGGTCAATATCTAAGAGAATCTCAAATAAAGGAATTACAAAAAATGGAAAATAATCAACAAGAATCTAATCAGAAAAAACAACAAAAAGAGATAAAAATAGAAGAAGGAAAAAATGTACTCAAAAAAGTAGAAACCAAAGCCCAAGCCCTACTAAAAGAGAAAATAGACAAAGAACGTTTGGCTTCCATTAAAATTACCTACTCAGCCCAAGAAGCAGAAGAGTTAGGAGCTTTTGAAGAGAGAGCATTGAGTGAAGAAGATGCCTTAGATGCCATTGATGAGAGTCTTTAAAAGGAGAGCATTATGAAAAAACGTCAAGATAAAACCCTCTCCTATATTGATAAGATCTCTAAAGAAATCATTGAAGCCCTAGAGAAGGGTACAGCTCCTTGGATAAAACCTTGGTCTGGTTCAGTCATACGTGATAATGCCCCTTTTAATCCCATTACAGGAAAACAATATGAAGGAATCAACTTTTTAAATTTAAGCCTACAATCCATGGCAATGAACGGTGACCCACGATGGATGACTTTTAAACAAGCCCAATCCCTTAAGGCACAAGTTAAGAAAGGTGAGAAAGGTACAAGCATACAATATTGGAAATTCACCAAACAAATTGACAAACTTGATGATGATGGTAAAAAGATTTTAGATGCAAACAATAAACCTATTAAAGTAACCCTTAGACTAAAAAATCCACAAGTCTTCTATGCCACAGTATTTAATGCTACTCAAATTGATGGTTTACGTTCTTTAAAAGAGGATTTGGGAATTAAAGAAGTCATAACAGAGTTCAAACCCATTGAAGCTGCTCAAAAGATTTTAGAAAACTCTAATGCTAATATTAATCATATTGCAGGGAATAGGGCTTTTTATAAAGCCTCCGAAGATAAAATTCAATTGCCACTCAAAGAACAGTTTAACTCTGAGATGAATTATTACTCAACAGCCCTACATGAACTAAGCCATTGGACAGGACATGAAAGTAGATTAAATAGAGATATGCGTAATCCTTTTGGATCAATGGCTTATGCCAAAGAGGAGTTACGAGCTGAAATAGGTTCTTACATGCTCTCAGCAAAGATAGGAATTGATTTCGATCCCTCTCAGCATCATGCCTACATTGATAATTGGGTTTCTATTTTAGAAGACAAACCAAGTGAGATTTTTAAAGCCTCTGCTGATGCTTCAAAGATTGTATCGTTTATAACAGCTCTACAAGAAGAACAAAAAGAGAAATTAGAAAAACAAGAAGAGACCCTAGAAAAAGAATTAGATGAAAACAACAAAGAATCCTTTTCAAACATCATGGTAGGAGCTGTAGAACAAATGGAAAATAATGAATTAAAACTGGAACAACTTCAAAAGTCTTTACCTGCACTCTCTAAAAATATTGAATTAGAAGAGCTACGCTTAGCCATTTCAAAAACTAAAGAGACCTTACTTAAACAAAATATCAATGAATCCATAAAGCAAGAGCTTCAAGAGTTAAGCTCCATACTCTCAAATCTTTATCAAGATATAGAGAAAGCAGAGACACAACAACAAGAGAGTTCCTTAGTACCTAAAGAAGAAACACTTTACACCCA
The DNA here is from genome assembly GCA_902727855.1 of uncultured Sulfurovum sp. Lineage (GTDB taxonomy): Bacteria > Campylobacterota > Campylobacteria > Campylobacterales > Sulfurovaceae > Sulfurovum. The sequence goes on along the minus strand of CACVAS010000119.1, from coordinate 9,240 downwards.
CAATACCTACCTTGCCGTACCTTACCAAGAAAAAGAAGAAGCTAAAAGAGCAGGGGCTAAATGGGATAAAAATGAAAAGTCTTGGTATGCTCCAAAAGGTTCAGAAATTAATACGTTCAAAACGTGGAGTATAGAGCAACAAGAGCTTAAATCAATGACCCTTACAGGTGATGCCATCACACAAGCCATCTCTTCTTTCAAGGAAGCTATTGAGTCTAAAGGTCTACTGCTTGATGATGAACCTATCATGGATGGTAAGATTCATAGGGTTCCTGTAGTAGGTGATAAACGAGGTAAAAAGTCTGGAGCTTATATAGGGTACATGGATGGTACACCAGCAGGATTTATACAAAATTATAAAATGGGTTCAAAAGACAATTGGAAAGCCATAGGTTATGAATTTTCCAATGGATTGACCCAAGAAGACTATGATAGACAAAAAGCCCTTAATCAAGCCAAACAACTTGAACGAGAGAACGAACTTAATAAAGTACATGAGGAAACAGCTTTACTCTCTCAAAGTAAATTTAAAGAAGCAAAGAGTAGCGATGATACACACCCTTATTTAGTAACAAAAGATGTCAAAAATTATGGTCTTAAAATAGATGAAAAAAATAACTTACTCATGCCCCTTCAAGATAGTGAGGGCAAACATTGGTCTAACCAAAAGATCAATGTCAATTTTAAAGGCTTTGAGAAACACGCTAAAAAAGAGGGTAACTTTTTTATTATTGGCGAACAAAATTTAGACAAAACCCAAGAAATGATTATTGTTGAAGGATATTCTACAGGGGCTACCATACATGAAGCTACAGGAAAAACTGTTATTGTTGCTGTGGATTCTGGAAATTTACTAGCAGTTACCCAAGCTCTTGATACAAAATATCCTAACAGCACTATTTTACTTGCTGCTGATAATGATAAACGACTAGAGTTAAAAGGAAAAATAAATGTGGGTTATCTCAAAGCATTTGAAGCAGCGAGAAATACAGGACGAAATTTAACCTATCCTTCTTTTTCAAATGAAGAGATAAAAGCCAATCATAGTGACTTTAATGATCTTGCTAAAACAAAAGGGTTAAAAGAGGTAAAACGTATTATTGAGAATTCTTTGGAAAAATCTAAAATATTACAACAAAGAGGTAGAGAACTTCAAAAAGAACAAAATCAGACGAATCAGAAAGTACGTAAAAAAGAGGTTGTTAGGAGTATTAGTGTTGGTAGGTAAACCATAATAGTATGAATTATCTCACTATTTTATGTAGTTAATTCATACTATTAATTAAGTATCATGAATTAACTCTAACTTTTATCCATTAACCGAAAAACTCAAAGGAACCCCAAATAAAATAGCCCAAAGCTCCATCGTCTCTTTTTGAATAGCTTTAATATTCGTATCCTTAGCCCAATAAAGATTCGATATTCCAATTAATATCTTAGGCTCATAAAAAAATGTTTGAAGATAAGGATAAACCAAAAGTTGTTCATAGCAAATAAAAACTCCTGCCTTTTCACCATTTATTTGAACAATCGGCTGTTCAAATAGGGTCGCTTCTGTACCCTTATTGATAAAAGGTTTCCACATCTCTCCTAAAACAGGAACTCTTTGTTTATAAAGAATTTTACTTCTATTATGTTCTATCTCTAAAAGAGCATTAATATTTTTAGAACGTTTAGCATTATAAATGGTAGCTCCTGCGAAAACTGTTCTACTTTTGTCTAAATCTTGCCACAACATAGATTGAACAGCACTATAGTTTCCCAAAGCATTTTCAGGCAAAAGGATATTAAGACTTTGACTATTTTGAACTTTATAAAAAAAGGTTTTTAAAGTCTTATACTCTTTTGATTTATTAAAAGTCACCGGAAAATACTCAATGTCACTTTGTACACTTTCAATGGATAAATTCTTTGTCACCGTAGGAGGAAAATAATAGATTTTTAGAATTAGAATAATACTGATGAGAGGTATCCCATAATATCTAGCATAAGTATATTTCCTCCACAATAGAGCCAATGCATAAATGAGCATTACTTCTATAGTAATACCCATAAAACCAAAACTAGGAAGTAGAACAGCAATGGTTGGTAAAGGGTTAACCCATGATATAAAACCAAATGGTGGAACTATCATAACGATTAAAAGAAAGGGAAAGAGTAAAAGCCTTTTTTTAAAAGATCTACTCCATATCAAAGCCCATGGTAAAGTTGAGAGTGTCGCCACACTCACCCAAGCTAAAAAAGCATATCCCAAACTTTGATAATAGCTCTCTACTCCCAATAAAAAGCCTCGACTCGCCATAAGATAATACGCCCATACAAATCCAAATAGAAGCCACCTTTTATCAACTATCATATAAATAAGGAAAAGAGATAAAGATAGTATGGTGAAGCTAAGATCATGACCCCAAGAAACATATCCAACAAACATTCCAGCTAGAAGTGATAAAAGAAAAGAACTTACAAATGACAAATAACTCAAGCTAATTTTACTTCATCTTCATCTTTGGAAGTAGGGGAGGTAAATTGAGATACTGCTACTTTAGACCTATCTAAAAAAACTTGGTTTTTAAAAAAGAGTATCTGTTTTCCATAAATAGGTGCTTGACCTGCAATAAAGATAAGCATATCCCCACCTTCTACCACTTGTCCATTAATATCTTTTTTAGCTCCTGGTAACCTCATGCATTCATCAGGTGTTAAAAGAGGACGTGATATCTCCTGTAAACTCTCTGTTACCTGTCCTAACATCACAGAGACTCGGTTACCTGAGGTAGTGGTATAACTCTTAACCACCGTGGTTGTACCAGACATCTTAGATAAAAGTTCAGCTGTTTCAACTTTATTAGGAGCATAGGCAATTCGAATATGACAATTAGAGAGTATCGACTCATCTTTACCATAAGCCTCATAGAGTTGGGTAATATCTTGAATAATAATATAAGCTTTAATACCATAACCACCCATAAAGGCTAAACTCTCTTGAAAAATACCCAATCTACCAAGACTGGTAAACTCATCCAACAGTAAAAGCATTCGATGTTTATAGTTTTTTACAGACTTACCATTTTCAAATGTTAACTCTTCAAGTAAGCGTCTAAGTAATAGATTCATAATGAGTCTAATCAAAGGCATAATTCTATTTTTATCATTGGGCTTTAAAACCAAGTAAAGGCTTACAGGTTGTTCACCATTCATTAAATCATTAATTTTAAATTCACTCTTAGAAGTATTATTAGAAATAATAGGGTCAACATATAAGTTCAGATAAGAAGAGCTAGAACCAACCACTCCTGATAACTCTTCAGCTGCCTTATTTAACATCTCTCTACCCACCAGTGACACAAGGTGATGTTTTGACATTAACATCTCCTCTAATAAGTCACGTATCTCATCCTTATTGAGCAATTCATAGACATCCGTAAGGTTAGGGTAGGGCTGATGTTCTTTTTTAGCTTTATGAATGGTATGTAAGATTAAACCACTAATAAAAGAGAAGCTCGACTTTTCCCAATAGTCTCTAAGTCCTTTACCCTCTGTATCAACTATCATCATCGCAATGTTTTGAAGGTCACCAATTTCATAAACACCATCAAGACGTATCTCTTCAAGAGGATTAAACTTAACACTCAAGCCATCATCTGCTGTAGGATCAAACTTTAAAACTCTGTTATTAGCATACTGTTCTCGCCAACCTGCTGTTAATGCCCAGTTCTCACCTTTAATATCCAATACAATTACCGATTCACGCCAATCCAAAAGTGTAGGAAGAACCAAACCAATACCTTTACCAGAACGTGTTGGGGCAAAAGCCAAGACATGTTCAGGACCATTATGTTTCAGATAATGTAATTTGGAACCGTTCTCATATCCTCCAATATAAACACCTTCTTTTCCACCAATTAAGCTTGTTTTCTTTATTTCTTCATCATTCATCCAACGAGCCGTACCATGGACATCATCATGCGTTTTACTTTTTCTAAGGGCTAACATTCGAATAAGTATGAATACAATAAACACAGCAGCGATAATAAAAAACATCGTAATATTTAGACTTTTAAAAAAGTAAGAATAATGAGCATAAAAATCTTGTTGCCAAATAATCCATCCAAAAGGGTTATAAAAATATTGATATAAAGAGTCACCTAAATTTTCATGATAGCCAAAGTGTTGAGCTACATATTGCGTGGCTAAAATATTAACTAAGAGGAATAATGAGATTACAACAATAAAACTAACAATGTAGTTTCCTACTTGGTTGGACTTTTTAGCTCCGTAGTTATGATTTGTCAATTTCCAACCTTCTTTTCAAGTTCAAAATTATAACAAAATTAAATAATAAAGAATACAAATATGTATTGGCTTATATTGATAATTTAACTATAATAAACTCTAAACAGATAGAAATACTCAAAATAATTTTATAAAGGACTAAAGATGGATGATACATTATTTAATGAATTACTAGCCAGTACAAAAGAAGCTAAAGAGATATTAGCTACAAAAACTACTCCTAGTCGTACTTTTTATATTGATGAGCCTAATGTAAAAGAAATTCGTTCAAAATTTTCTTTAAATAGGAATAAGTTCTGGAAATATTTTAGATGCAAAAAATGAATTAAACTTTATGCGAATAGGACTTTTACTTGTGTCTGACTCAATATATTCTAAATCAATCAATTTCCTAATCAAGGTAGATGCTGTTTTAGCCTCTCTTCCAATAATATCCTTTACCTTTCCACGAGGAATCTCTCCATCCACTAATAATGCCCTTAAAAGTAACTCTGAATATTTAGGTAGAACATTACTTTCACCATACATATTTTTTTGAGAGAATTCAACAAAGTTATCAATCCTAGAAGTTAAAGTATCTAACTTTAAATTTTTATTCATAAATTCTATTTGGTCAAGAGCTGTCTCTAACATAAATTTTACATATTCCTTAAAACCTTTAGTAGATAATGCTCCTCTACCATCAAGGTTTCCCTGTCGAACCATATCTGCTTGAGATAAGTATTCATGATATCCTTTTGTGTCTCTAGCTAAACCTCTTGATATATTCCACAATCCATAACCTTCGAGTTTCATATGATACAAAGAGCCATCCAAGACTAAACGGGAGGTTCTTCCGTTACCATCTAAAAAAGGGTGTATCCATGTTAAACGATGATGTGCTGCCATAGCATAAATAAGTTTTGTAGATTGCGTCATATAGGGATAAATTTTATAAAAAGACTCATACTCATTTAACAGTGAATCTAATTTTTCAAAAGGAGGAGCGATATGTCGACCAATCACTACATTATCCTCTCTCAATACCCCTGACTTCATTTCCATATAGTCTTTTCCATCTGTCCTAATCTGTAAGAAAGGCAACATTTTATCTTTAGAATAAAATTGATTATGAATATCTAGTATTTGCCCTTTACTATAAAAATTAGAACTTTCATTTTGTGATAATACCTCTATGTATCGTTGAACTTCAATATAACTCAAAGAAAGATTTTGAAGGTTTCGTTTATGCTCATCTTTCTCAAAGTCCTGTTTCATTGCTCGTTCAATATCAATAGGGTGTGTACCTTCTGACTCTATTTTATTGGAATAATAAGAATTCACCTTTCGTAAAAGTTCTTTAATCGCATTAAATACATGCTGATTATGCATCGAACTAAGTTTAGCACTTTCAATACAAACTGTCTCAGCTAAAAGTAATAACTCTGAAAATATTTTTCCATCATTATCTTTAGGTAAAGGTGGTGTAAAATTCATAATAAATCCTTTTATTAGTGAAGTATACACTATTATTTAACAAAAAAACTTATTGAATTACCAATATTTTTACACAAGTTACATAACTCAAAAGAACTATTTTATAGGAAACATATAAGATTATAAGAAACTTATTATGTAATTCATTACCAATCTTTTTACCTATTATATGCTTTGGTTAACATAACAATAATTCTATCAAAAATAATTTAGTATATTTCTAGCCTATTATATATTACTTAAAAGTGAAATTTACTATCCCTCCTCTTCTTAATGATTAATACAGAAACCCAAATAACCAAAGAGGAACTTTATTACCAAACCCTACCTCAATATCATCTGCGACTACATAAGAATTCGGTATATCTTTTATTTGTTTAAAGCTTTTGTTTTTGCCTCCTATTTCAAAGAGATACTCTTCATCTACTAAGAAATCTCCTTTTTTTGGAATAGATAAATCATGATTGGTCTTTAAAAAAGTAGTAAAGATGGTTTCTCGTATCATTCCAATAGTCGCATGATTACAATAACTATAATTTAGATTTGGATTATTTAAATAAATCTTATCAGGCTTAGAAAAAATATTATCTCCTTTTGACTTAGCACGGATAACATTAAAGATTTTTCCTCGATCAAGATATTCAAAATAAAGATATAATGTGTCTCTATCAATACCAATTTTAGAACTTAACTCTTGAATATTAAGAGTAAAAGGTTCAGAACTACAAATGAGCTTAACTAGCTTTTTTAGATTGATAATATATTCATATTTAATTTTAAATATAGAAGGAATATCCACTTCTATTGCTGTGTTAATGGTTTCATTTAGTTTGATACTGTATCGATTAGGATTTTCAAAATAGAATGGGTAATAACCATACTCTAAATACTCTTCCCAAAACTCCAAGGGTTTAATCTTTTTGACAATTTCAAAAGCAATATCTGTATGTTCTGTTAAAATATCATCTAACGAATAGGAATCTAACTGTATACCCTTCTTAAATTCCAAAAACTCTCTAAAACTCAACCCATTAACTCTATAAATAACAGCTCTTCTACTTAAATCAGCCTTTGCATGTTCGAGTTCAATCGCAGAAGAACCAGAAAAAATAACTTTTAGAGGAAGCATGTCATATATCTGTTTGAGTTCTATCTCAAAGTTTTTATATTTATGAATTTCATCAATAGCTAGAAGTTCTCCACCTTTAGCAGCAAACTCTTTAGCAATCTCAAGCAATGAAGAGTTAGACAACACAATGTTGTCAGCAGAAAGGTAGAACTTTTTAGAAAGAGATAAGGAATTGTTTTTTAAATAATTCAGTATATAAGTAGTTTTACCAACCCCTCTTGCACCTATTATTCCTATCAGTTTATCAACATGATCAATTTCATCATAAAAATAACGTTTCCGAGGTGTTTCAACCAAATTGATATAAAGTGCAGAGTTTTCTAAAAGCTTAGTTAACATAGTTCTACTTTTTTATTTCCATTATATCTAAAATTAGGAGTACACTCCTAGTTTTAGTATATATTATTAGGTTTATACTCTAATATGTTGAATTTTATATTATACATAAGAAACTATTGACCATATTATTAAGAGCTATTTTAATTGATATTACTTAAAAGAGAAATCAAAGTCCCATCCCCTTTTTATTTTCTTGCTCTTGAACTTTTCTCATAGCCTTATCACTAAACCTAATCCCCAATGCATAACGCTCATTAACCATCATCACACGCTTTTTAAATTCCAAACTACCTTGGACATCTAAAACATCCCCATACTTCTTTTTAGCCATCTGCAATGAAGTTAGAATAGCCCTATCATTATCTTCAACCGTTACTTTTAAATAAACTCCTGTATCAATAACTTTTCCATTCCCCTCAAGTTCATAAACGGCTTTTCCCTCTTTGGTTATTTGAACCTTTAAACTCTGCCATAGCTTATGATTCACTTTTCCTTGAGGATGCCGTAAAATATTCTCATTAGCTTTAAAGCTCATCGTTGTTCGTCTTAATGCTTCTAAAGCTTTTTCATCACCATTTAGAGCTTTTTCTAAAAGATACTCTTTATAAGAATAAAGTCTATTTTGTTTATGAATATCTTTTCTCTTTTGACTAAAACCTTCTGATAATTCTTGAAGTTCTTCTTTTTGATGCGCATAAATAATCTGTCGATGTTGAGGCTTTTGATTTGAGGGTATGTTATTATTAAATTTTACTAACGCTAGCTGCTCTTTATATTTTAACTTGATACTTTCTCTAAGAGCTAACCTACTCTCTTTTTCAAGTGAGAGTTCACTTTTCTTAGTAATCTTTCGCTGCTCCATTAGCCTTTGATATTTCTCCCATAACAATGACTTAGGATTTCCAAAGTTTTTCTCTGCTTTAACATCACTTTGGGTTTCCATAAACAATCCAAATCGTTTCTCTAAATTTCCTTTGGATAAAGAACGATGTACATTACTTGCCTTAACAAAGAGTTTTCTCTTCTTATCCCCAATAACCAAACCATTAGCCCTAACCTTTAACTCTAAATTATACTTGGCTAAAACATCATGTAACTCTCTATAATCACTTTTAGGATTATTAAGCACTTCAAGTATCTCATCAAGAGCTTCTTCTTTAATCCATGTTAAAAGGTTTTTCATACCAGAGTGTATCTCCTGGTCTTTGTATTGATTACTTTTTATCTTAGAACGTTTATCATCCTCTTCTATAAACACCTTTTCATCCACTATCAATTGAACAGGATGATTGTCTTTTTTTAGTTTGTGTTTTTCCTCTAACTCTTCAGCTTTTTTTTGAAGTTTCATTTTAGACTTCCATGGATCAACTAAAAGATTACTATTTGGGTTCAGTCTATTTACGGCAATATGCAAATGAAAGTTATTGGTATTGTTATGGCTTACTGAGAGTCTATGATGCTCTTGCATATTTAAACTCTTTAACAACTCCATCTCTATATCAGCCAATACCTCTTGACTGGGAAACTCTTCTTCTTGAAAAGAGACCACAAGATGTAAAGACTTATCACTCTGAACCATTTGATTAAGTTCTTGCATCTGTTTAATATAAGAGATATTTTCATCTATCTCCTCAAACGGACAATTAGAAAAATCATAACCCTCTACTTTTTCTGCTTCATTTTTAAAATCTAATAGATAGGCTGCCAAGGCTTGAAAGGAACCTTTTCCTTTTGAGGAAACTTGTTTAACGATCATAACAACTAATCCAAGAGCTTTCTGGCAATCTGAAGTAGCTCATCTTCTTTGGCTATTAAATCATCCACCAAGTCAGATATGTCTTCATATCGTCTATCTCCTAAATCACCCCAAGTACCGTTCTCACTCTCTAACCATAGTTTAAATAAGCCTCCTAATCTTCCTAAGTCTGATTTACACTTTACGAGTTCAGATAAGGCTCTTTGGTCAGCTACTGATTTAAGAGGATAGTTCATTCCAAGGTTTC
>CACVAS010000118.1 GCA_902727855.1 uncultured Sulfurovum sp. | reverse complement strand
TAGAGATCAAACTATTATTTCACTGTTACAATACAAGTAACATATAAAAGAAAAACATCTTTATACCCATGTAAACTAAATCATAATACATTTGTTTTTTTAGGTGCATAAAAACACAACCTAAAAAATTTAATATCATTGTTTTAGCCCTAACTTTTAACATGAACTGCGGTGCCCACTTTCAAACCTATTACAATCATGTCATAAACATGCTGCATCGCTGAGACAAACAGTGAGATAATTAATGTCTCAATCATATATGTATAGAACTACTAGTCAATATTTTGAATTAGTGCTTGACTAATCCTTTTAGCTTCACCAAAAAAAACAGACTTAAAAGCTTGACAACCAATTAATTATCAAGTTTTTTTTATGTTTTTAAACTACTGCTTTTTTTTAACAAAACACGCTCTAATTATACCTTTTGTATACTCTCTCTAGCGCTATTCTATAGAAATAGTTTGCTCTGTAATAAGGGTTCTGGCAAAGTTTTTTTCTCTCCTGTCCTGTATTTTGTCTCTAAGCAATTGCAGATTCAATTGCGCCATCACTCTTTAGATCAGGTGGATGAGTATTTGAGGCAGTTGGGTGTTTCTGACTTGGGGGATTTGAGGGATAATTTTCCTAGTATTTAGAATTAAAAAAGCTCCAAAGGTTAATTCCTTTTGGAGCTTTTTTAATTTTATATTAGGGAATCTTTTTTTGGGCTCTTTCTAAATTACCTCCAGTAATATACGGTAAAGGTTTTTCAGCAATAACAGAACCAGCACATTTTGAATATATCATCCCTCGGGCAGTAGACAATGTCATTTCTGTAAGAAGAGGAAGAATCGTTTGAGATATAGTTATATTCTCACCCTCCTTTATTAAAAGATGAGATATTGGACTAGTTAAGAATTTTACTTCAAACACTAACTGCATTAATGTAATAATTTCTTCCTTTCGTATTTCTTTACTGTTAGGGTATATTGTTCTTATAAAATCTTCGTCATTATATTTGGCTGTTATTGTCGTTGTTGTCGAAATACATTCTTCGTCTAGATCTAGACTAAGTTTAATTTCCTTTATTTCATATTTTAATAAATCAAGATTCAATTCCTTTTTGAATTTCATAGGTATATTTCGAAGAAAAAAACTATGTTGTTCAATAGATATGACATTAAATTTGAAATTTTCTATACTTGTGTTACTCATGAATATTCAATTTTATAAGAAATGTTCAAATCACTTATTTTTTCTTTATTAAATCGATTCTCTATTATTAATAAGGAGTTTACTATGTTATTACTTTCAGTTAATTCTGTAATCTGAAATTTTTCTTCTTTATCTACTTGTTGTTGTTCCCACTGATTCTGTTTATCATTTATATAATCATCAAAATCAAGAAGGTTAAGTTCTGGAACTTTACCTACAGCTCTTATAAAACGAACAAAAGTAGATATCTTGTGATCAAAATCACCATTTAAGACTTGAGTTACATACCCTTTTGAAACTCCAATTTCTTTTGCAAAAGCAGTTTTTGTGAGTTTCTTTTTATTTATATAATCATCAATTGACTCAAATAGTTGTGTTTGAATAGAAGTAATCCAATATTCATCGGATTCTAATAAGTTTTTATAATCTGACATAGTGGTATTTTTTTGATAAGTTAATCTTTATCAAGATAATTTTTCTAAAAGGTTTTCTTATCAGTAATTTCAGTACTTATTTCCTCTGACTTAGAATCTTTTAAATCAATTTTTCTTTTTTCTTTTTCTATATTTTCTAATATTGATTTTTTTTCTTCAAAATATTCCTTCTTTATTTCTCGCATCTTTTCAATGGCACTATTTTGTTTTTTTGTATCTTTTTTTACGATTCCAAAAACAATAATTTTTCCTTCTTCCTTGTCTTCAAATAAAAATATTCTTAGTTGATTTACTTTTATTTCATAATCTTTGTATGGATCTTCGGATTCTTTTCGACCTTTTAATTCTTTAAATTTAGGGTTTCTAGATCCTTTAGCAATCATCGAAATTATAGATTCAATTTTAGTTAAATCTTTTCTTTGATTACCATTCTTTTGTATTTGTAAACAAAACTCATCATATAAACATTTTCCATTATTTATAAGCTTTTGAAAAACTACTTTATTATGAAAAGGAGGGATGCTACTTAGTATATCTAACTCAAATCTATTCATTTTGTTTAGTTTTTACTAAACTTTCAAAGTTTTTTAACATTTTTTTTTATAAATACATTCCCTAGGCTCTCTTTTTAATAGAAAAAACATTTTCTGGCTTTAGAACTATTAGTGATATATGTATATTTATCTTAAAAAAAAGCAATAATTTAATTGCTATATAATACATGAAGTTTAGTACTTTGATATATAATATCAGTAAATAATATGTCTAAATATATTAATAATATATTCTAAAGAATAGGTATTTTAACTATTAAAAAAAAAAAATGAAATACTCACAAAAAAAAGCCACCCCTAAAAAGAGGCAGCTTCCAAGCAAAACAAATTACCCAATAACAAAAATCAATTCTTCTCATCCGTCAGATGTTCACCAGGAACATCAAAACGAGTTAGTGCCAAACAAGCCTCCCAAATACGTTGTTCCTACATCCTAATTATCACTCTGATGCGCCCATTATCATAAATAACAGATTGTTCCAAGTAAACACCTAACATTCGCTCACACCACCTATTCCCCCCTTCCTCAACCTCCTAGCCCTATAAAATAAAAAATAGAAGCCTGTTCAAATTTGCCGCCACATTAAAATAAATTTATAAAAGACAGAAACCTAATATTAAAAACAAAGCACCGCTTCCCTCAATAGAATAAAAAAAAAGGTGCGTTGCAGCACAAAAAAGCCAAATAAAAACACAAAATACTCACTAACAGCCGATTACAAAAACAAATTTTGTTTCAATTTTTATAAAAAAATTGCTTAAAAGTACTTTTTGAAAGCATTTCACATCTTTTTAGTCCCTTAGAAGCAATATTTTTGTTACTTATGCCTACCTTTAGAAAGCAAATATCACCCAACAAGTCTTACACCAATGAACATCCAACTAACAGAAGCCGAAAAAATCAAGGTACTCAACTCCGACGACATTTACAGCATCATGCAAAAAATCTTGTTGAGAGAACAGAAAATCGACCAAAATAGAGAACACTTTTGGGTGATTGGATTAGAGCACAACCAACGGATTTTGTTTGTCGAATTAATCAGTTTAGGCACCGTCAAAAAAGCCTTGGTCGAACCAATGGAAGTCTTTAGTTTGGCCTTACAGAAACGAGCCGTTAAAATTGTTTTGTGTCACAACCACCCAAGCGGAGAACTCAAACCCTCGGAAGCCGACAAGGACGTCACCGACCGACTCATTCAAGTCGGTTTGATTGTCGATACGCCTGTGATTGACCACCTAATTATATCGACCAAGAGTTATTTGAGTTTTATAGACATTGGTTTGTTCGCAGAGTTGGAGAAAAGCACGAAGTATGTGCCGCCTTATGTCTTGATTGAACGAGCGAGAGCGGAATCGGCTAAAATTGCAGATAAGAATGCTAAAATTGAGATAGCAAAAGAACTCAAACGAAGAAATACGCCCGTAGAAACGATTGCCGAAATTACAGGCTTGACCGTTTCAGAAATTAATCAATTGCGGGTGCGTAAGAAGTAAAAACGTTCTATTGAGTCGACCTCCGATTTAGGTCATTACAAGAAAAAATCATTTGCTTAAGAGGTTTTTTTTTAGTATATTAGCTCCAACTATTTTACTTCTGCTTAAACACATCACCATCATGGGTCTCTTAGAAACACTTCAAGAATACGAAAAAACCGTCCAATATGCGCGATCAGAATATCAGA
>CACVAS010000117.1 GCA_902727855.1 uncultured Sulfurovum sp. | reverse complement strand
AAAATATATCACAATATTGGAGGTGATTTCAAAGAAAAATAGCTAAAAATGACAAATTCATTTTTTTAGATGCTATAATATTTGAAATCGGATGGATTCTTTTGGTTTTTCAGAGGGTTCAATTAATATAAATTTATTATCAATTGTTTCAATGACAAAATTTATTAAATATTGTTTTTTGTATGTGCAACCTGCATGAGTATAATTTACATTACTTTTATAATCAAGTATGATTTTTTGTTTTTTTAATTTGTCAAAATCTTCAGATAACTCATTTTTTAAATCCTGACCCGCCTTACTCTTTTTGGCATTACTTTCACTGTGAGAACTCATAGATTTTCCTTTTTGACTTCTTTATTGTCTTCTAGTAATTTGGAAATTGAAACCCCTAATCCTTTTGCCAATCGGAGTAAATTTAAATAAGAAGGATTTCTTTTTCCTCTTTCTAGTAAACTTATATAAGTTCTGTCAAAGTCACATTTATGTGCAAGATTTTCTTGTGAAATATTCAATAGCTTTCTAAAATATTTAATCCTAAGCCCTAAATTTATTAATTTTTCATTTTTCATATGCTAATTCTACACTTATGCAGACAAAACATCTACGGACAATATGTAACAATGAACTCTATTTTTATAATATATAATTTATAGTAAGATACTATGTATGGATGTTTTAACACCTGAAGCATAGAAACATAAAAGTCAAGTAATAATGATAACCTTATTTTTTCGTTCTCACGATGCTCGAGGGAATGCATATGATAGATTGGATACCGTTCAACATTTGATAAGATATGGGAATATAGGCAGGATATGGGGGTTAGGTGAACGTAACCGTATAAGAAAAAATGTACCAACACTTAATCAGAGAGGAAATATAACAATTTGTATACCCACCCTTTGTCTCTCTTCTTTTTCGCTACAATACCCCAAAAAATGAGCAAACATGAACTACCCAAAAGCAACAAAAAACCCAAAAATATTAACAAAACATGACCATGAAAGGGTAGATAACTATTATTGGCTCAATGATAGAGAAGATACGGAGGTCATAGACTACCTTCATGCAGAAAATGCCTACACTAAAAAGAAACTTGCATCCACAGAAACCCTACAAAAAGAACTCTATGACGAGATAGTAGCCAAGATAGTAAAAGATGACTCTTCCGTACCGTATGAGAGTAATGGTTACTGGTATTATGCACGTTATGAGGAAGGGAAGGACTATCCTATCTATTGTCGCAAAAAGGAGATACTAGAGACGGACGAAGCCATACTTTTAGATGTCAATGTCTTGGCTGAGAGAAGAGGTGACAACGACAACTCATTTTTTCTTCACTAAAATCCCATCAAAGACTTAAAAAACTTAGGGCAGGTGATAATGATAAGCATGAAAACTATCTACTTGGGAGTGTAAAAAATTCTGTGTCAATAAGATAAAATATTGAACACAGAAGGATTTATACATGAAGATGGAAATAGATGTTGCAGTACCCCAAGGGCATTTCCTACGGGCAGTTTGCTGCACAACTTAAAGCAGGCAAAGGCATCGGTGGTAAAGATGGTGCCCTTAGCCCACTTATTAAACAACTCACAGAGATGGCACTCCAAGCAGAACTAGAAACCCACTTATCCCAAGATCTAGAGCGAAACCGTAAAAACGGTACAAGTTCTAAAACAATGAAATCATCCAATGGCACATTTGATTTAGAAACACCAAGAGACCGTAACGGTAGCTTTGAACCAGAGCTAGTTAAGAAAAACCAAACCCATATGAGCGATGAATTAGAAAGTAAAATGCTTTCACTCTTTGCTTTAGGTAATAGCTATGCACAAATAGCAGACCATATAGAACATATGTATGGTGTACACTTCTCAAAACCAGCAATCACTGCAATCACAGATAAATTAATACCAAAGTTAGAAGAATGGAAGAAAAGACCCTTAGAAGCGATATATCCATTTATCTACCTTGATGCTATTCACTATAAAGTAAGAGATGAAGGACACTATGTTTCTAAAGCTTTTTATACAGTTCTTGGAGTGAACCTTGATGGTAAAAAAGAGATACTGGGACTCTACCTCAATGAAAGTGAAGGTGCCAAGTTCTGGCTACAGGTGTTAACAGATTTACAGAACCGCGGAGTGGAAGATATACTTATAGCTTCAGTTGATGGTCTTAAAGGCTTTACTGACGCTATAAACGCTGTATTTCCTGAGACTGAAGTACAGCTCTGCATCGTGCATCAAATCCCAAATAGTCTAAAGTATGTGGCTTCTAAAAACCAAAAACAGTTTGCAGGTGAACTTAAAAAAGTCTAGCAAGCTTTTACAAAAGAGGAAGCTGAAATTGAACTCGATAAACTTGAAGAAAAATGGGGCAAAAAATACCCTATCATATTTGACTCTTGGAGAAATAAATGGGATAATTTATCTAACTACTTTAAATATGCCGAGCCTATCAGGAAGGTCATTTATACTACTAACATTATAGAATCTGTACACCGTCAATTTAGAACACTCACTAAAACAAAAGGTGCTTTCCCTAATGATAATAGTCTACTGAAACTGCTCTATGCTGGTATTCAAAATGCTGAGAAGAAATGGACGATGCCTATTCATAATTGGAGTCTCACAATCTCTCAACTCAACATTCATTTTAAGGAGAGATTGAAAGATGCTTTAGATTTGCTATAATCTCATAGGCTAAGAGGTGTTGACACAGAATTTATTACAGTCCCATCTACTTAAATAACTGTGAATGGGTGCTTATTCTTAAAAGTTGTAAAGTATTGTCTTCCTAAAAAAAATGAGTGAAGTTTTGAGAAATTCTAATATAGAGGAAAGAGAAAAACTTATTGGTATATTTTCTTTTTCATACATGCACCTCTCCCATTTCACTGTCGATGGAGAATTAACCTATAAACTTCCCACCGCTTGTTCTTTGTGCATCCATAATCTCTATCTCTCTTGCACCTGAGATAACGATATTCGGATCTAGTGAATAGTCCAGTTCTTCATCTCTATTCTCATAATTTATGGAGTTAAGTATAACTTTTAGAGCTTCTAGTCTAGCTTGTTGCTTATCATTGGAACGTATGACAGTCCATGGTGCGTTGTGTGAGTGTGTCTTTTTAATCATATTGTATTTTGTTTCTGTAAAATCATCCCATTTGTCTTGCGCTTGTACATCAATTTCACTTAGTTTCCATTGTCTAAGAGGGTCTGTTTTTCTTCTTTCAAATCTTCTTGCCTGTTCATCTTTGGTTACAGAGAAATAAAGCTTTATAAGGATAATCCCTTGACGTGTCAAGTCTTTTTCAAACCCTTTAACACCTTTCATAAAGTCGTCATACTCTTTTTGTGTACAGAACCCAAAAACATGTTCAACCATGGCACGGTTATACCAGCTTCTATCAAAAAGAACGATCTCTCCCCCTCTTGGAAAATGAGATATATATTTTTGGTAGAACCACTGTGTTTTTTGTTCTTCAGTAGGCTTTCCAAGGGCAACAACGCGGTAATGCTTTTCATTCATATATCTTGTTACTCTTCTGATAGTTCCACCTTTTCCAGCAGCATCTCGACCCTCAAAAAGTATGATCATTTTTTGATTTGTTTCTTCAAGATGGTGTTGAAGTTTGATTAGCTCTGCCTGATAAGGTTTTAACGCTTGCTCATTTTTTCTTTTTGTCTCTGCTTTACTCTCAGAACTTTTTTCTCTCGTTGCGTCTTTATATACATTTATGAGTTCATCTAGTGAAATTGTTTGTCCGTCTATTTCTATATTATTGTTTTCTGTCATTCTTTGTTACTCCATTTTTATTTAGTGGTTTTTTATTATTGTTGGCATAAAGATCATGTAAAATCTTTTTTCCTTTTTTGATTTGGAAAGTGATTATTTCAAGCTCCTCAAGCAATTCTTTTTTCTCTTTTGTGTTTGCTTTCTCCAATAATTTGTTTAGACGCTTTTTTCTTGCATTTAGTTTTTTAATAAGATCTTTAAGGGATTTCTTTTTACCCTCTGTCTCATAATCGTCTAATCCAAGTGTTGATTGTACTTTTTTTATAAACTTTTTGATACCCATTAATAATCCTTTTTATCTAAAATTTCTTTTATATCTTCAGTATCCATGCTCATTTCTTCTTTTAAGTCTGACATGTGGCTACTTCTGTCAGTAAAAGTGATTTCAGCCATGGTGATAAGATTTGTACTTATATCATAGGCATAAGTACTATCATTCATAAGTGATGTCGCCATTTCATTACTAATTAACCTGTTTCTAATAAGGTTATCAAGTGTTCCATTGGCAAGAATATCGTATTTTTCAGTGTGGAGTTTTGCTTTTGAAAGTAATAAGAGTATTTCATGTTCTTCTTCTGTAGTAGAAACAGTATGGATAGTCCTTAAAAGTTCAGCTAAATTTTGTCGAATATGATCATATTGTGCTTTTATATGTGTGTTTGTATTATTGGCATATTTGATCAAATTCTTTTGTAGATGCTTAGTATCCTTAACAGCCTCAACCATATCTCTATTTGCAAGTTTCAGTTTATAAAGTTCTTCAATATCTTCAGTTGACATAGTTGATTGTGCTTTTGCAGAGAAGTCAATTATCTCTCCATAAATGCCTTTTATCTTAAGTTTATAAAAGTTATCTATATCTACCGGACTACTACTATAGCTGTCTTTGATGACTTCTTCCAAAGGCATGGTAGAGAGTAGATTGCTTCGTTTCAGGTTTAGACCATGGGTGATAATCTCAAAAGCATTTGCATAGAGATGTTTCGTTTCTCTAATAATAGCCAATAAAGAAGTGAGAGGTAATTTCAATGCAGATTCATCCAGATATTTTGCTTTTCCTCTTTCTGGCGCTTTAGAGATAAACAAAGTATTTAAAAACTGTACTAATTTAGTGATAAACGGTGACACAGCTAAAATACCTATTACGTTAAATATCGTATGAAATAAGGAAAGTTTCATCGCATAGTTATCACTAGAGATACCGACAATTGCAGACAGATAGTCTACGACATAGGTAAGTTGATAAATAAACAAAATAGCAATAAAAGCAGTAACTAGATTAAAAATAAGATGTGCTACAGCAAGGCGTTTACCATTGTCATTAGATTTAAGAGCACCAAGTATAGCAGTGACGGTTGTCCCCAGGTTAGCACCTATCGCCAATGCAAGTGCATTGGCATAATCAATTTGACCAGTTGCCAAAGCAGTAATAATCAGTGCCATTGTTGCACTGCTTGATTGAATAATCACTGTTGCTACTGAACCTACCAGTACATAAACGAAAATACCAGCATAGCCACCCATAGCATATTTCGCGAGATCTAGACCTTCTTTGAGTGTCTCAAAACCTTCTTTCATATATCCTATACCAAGAAAAATCACTCCAAGACCTATGAGAATAGCTGCTATGCCTTTCCAACTTTTTGATTTTAAAAACAGAGGAATGATGATACCTAAGACAAGCATAGGCATGGCATAGACAGAGATCTTTATATGTAGTCCAAATACAGAAACTAACCATGCTGTGGTGGTTGTACCAATATTTGATCCAAAAATGACACCCACAGCAGAAGTTAAAGTGATAAGTTTAGCAGATAAAAATGAGATGACAATAATTGAAATTAAACTTGAACTTTGGACAATGGCTGTAGCAAGGAAGCCAGTGGTGATTGCTTTTGGTGTATTGTTGGTAAATTTTTCCAATACTTTTTCGAGTAGTCCTCCACTAAACGTTTTAAAACCATTTTCCATATATTCCATACCGATGAGAAAAAGTGCAATACCTCCTAAGATGGTACTTATATCAGGATAGGTGCCCAAGAGAATGAGGGACACCGCAATCAAGAGTATAATTACAGGTGTTAAGAGGTGAGGGTATGAGCCTGTGGTCATTAAACTAACATCCCTCTAATCATAAAAAATATTGCCGCAGAAAGAACGGCTGCTGCAGGTACAGTGATGATCCAAGCCGCTATGATTTTTTTGAGAGCGTCTCTTTTGACATACTTTACTTTTTCAACAATTTTTATCTGTTTTTTTGCTTTTTTTATCTTCTCTTCTTCTGCATCAATATCTTTATAAAGGTCTACAATTCTTTCATAGTCGGATTTTGTTTTTTTCTCTTTTTTCTCTAACGTCTTGAGTTCATTTGTGTAGGCTTTTAAAATCTTTTTTTCATCTTCTATATCATGTCTTTTATTTTCTAGTATCTCGTCTCTACCAGTAGTAGCAAGATATTCTCTTAAAAAACCAACTCCAAATATACCTCCAACTGCGATATGTGTTGATGAGACAGGAAGACCTAGTTGAGAGGCGATGATCACTGTAATAGCAGCAGCCATGGCTACTGAAAATGCTCTCATCTGATCTAACTCTGTAATCTCGCTTCCTACTGTTTTGATAAGTTTTGGCCCATACAGTGCAAGACCTATAGCTATACCAATTGCACCTACAGCCATCACCCACAGAGGGATACCTGTTTTTGCTGATATGCCACCTGTCATGACCGCATCATTGATTGCCGCTAGTGGCCCAATGGCATTTGCTACATCATTTGCACCATGCGCAAAACTTAAAAGTGCTGCTGCAAAGATTAAAGGGACTGTAAATAAGAGATTGATGGAATCTCTAGAGTTTTGTAGGTTGGTTGCTTTATTTGCAACAGTTTTTTTCACAATAAAGTAAACAGCAACTGCAATCATCAATCCAAAGATAGAGGCTATAAGAAAAGAAGGTTTTTTCTCATCAGGAAGAAATGCTAAAACTTCTACAATGGATGGCCATACTTTTTTAAGTCCTTTTAGTGTGAGGTACGTCACAAATGCCCAGGACATAATAGCTACAAAAATAGGTACCCACTTTCTGGCGGCAGCTACTTTATCAGTTTGAAATACAATGGATTTTTTAATGGCAAACAAGAATGCAGCTGCTATCACGCCACCAAGTACTGGTGAGATGACCCATGAAGCAGCAATCTTCCCCATAGTTCCCCATGAGACTATGGTAAAGCCTGCAGCTGCAATACCTGCACCCATCACACCACCGACAATGGAGTGCGTTGTTGAAACAGGTGCTTTCATCATCGTTGCAAAATTAAGCCATAGTGCAGCAGATAAAAGCGCTGCCATCATTGCCCAGATGAATGGATCGACATTACCACCAAATGCATCTATGTCAATAATACCTTTTTTGATGGTCTTTACAACATCCCCACCAGCGATAAATGCACCACTGGCTTCAAAGATTGCTGCAATGACTATGGCACCACCCATGGTAAGCGCCTTGGACCCTACGGCAGGTCCTACATTATTGGCAACATCATTTGCACCGATGTTCATAGCCATATAGGCACCAAAAAGTGCGGCAACGGCTAAAAAGACATTGTTGGGTATAGACCCTGAACTTAAGAAACTATACGTTAATACTGCAACCATAAAAAAGAGGGCAAATCCTAGTCGAATAAAATCAATTCCACTACTTTTCATAGCCTCTTTTTCCATTTTTTTAACCGTTTGTATCATTTCCATCTACTACTTCCTTTATGTGGTGTATATTCTTATAGTATACTCCTAATCGTCTTAGTAGAAATAGTGAAATGGTAATTTAATATCCTGTTAATTCACCTTCAATAAATGTAAGGGATTCCTTCATAGCTTCTAACACAGAAATATCATCATTTTCTAGTTTTTCAAGTACATAAAGACGTAATTTTTCAAGATAGAGGTTTAAGAGTTCTTCCTTATCCATTGAGTTGATCCTTTAGCTTTAGTGTGAATTTTTCAAATGAGGGGAGGTTTAGTGTGGCTTCTCTTTGTTTCTCTCCCCACATTGGCTCAGGGTAGAAACTGTCTTCTTCAAAACGTGCCATAATGTGCCAGTGTACATGTGGTACATAATTGCCAAATGAAGCAATGTTGATTTTTTTAGGTTTGTAGTAAGATATCATCTCTTTTTCTATCATATCGAGTGTGTCATAGATTTCAGTCCGTATATCTTTTGGAACATCACTCATCTCTTGGTAGGGTGTTTGTGTAAAGATCTTCAGCCATGGTACTTCTGAAGTCTCTATCTCAATTTTAATCGTTTTGTTTTCATAAAGTGTTGACATTTCTACATCCTTTTTATCGATATTTTACCCTAATGTTTTTTATTTTATCATCTTGATTAATATAAATTTAAGTTATTTTACTTATAAATTTAACATAAAATTAACACTATGATTCTATAGTTATATGATAAAAATTATCCATAAAGGCTCTAGAATGAACACAAAAAAATTACTTACAAGTTCCATGATTCTCTCTTCTATATTATTTGCAAATAACGCACTTGTAGAAAAAGTAACACAAAGTGGTATGATGAGCATACCAAACAACGAAGCAGCACTTACAAAGCTTATTGACCCCAATGGAAATATAATTACAGACAAGAGGGTTGAACTTGGGAAAAAACTCTATTTTGAACCACGTCTTTCTAAAAGTGGCATCATCTCTTGTAATACCTGTCATAACCTTGGGTTAGGTGGAGCTGATGGTGTTCCAGCAGCAGTAGGTCACAAATGGATAGCAAATCCTCACCACCTTAACTCTCCAACTGTCTACAATGCAGTATTTTATGATAAACAGTTTTGGGATGGAAGAAGCCATGATCTCGAAGATCAAGCGCAAGGACCTATGCAAGCAGAACCTGAAATGGCATCACCACAAGAACTAGTCATACAAAGAATCAACTCTATTCCTGAATATGTCGAAGAGTTCAAGAGTGCCTACAGTAAAGATGTAAATATAGACTTTGAGACTATTACTGCAACGATTGGTATTTTTGAAAGAACACTTGTGACGCCAGCTGCCTTTGATGACTTTGTAAATGGGAAAGAAGATGCACTGACAGACGCACAAAAAGTGGGGTTAAACACCTTTATAGACAAAGGGTGTGCAAACTGTCATAATGGTGTAGCACTTGGTGGAACCATGCAACCTTTTGAGATAGCAGCTAAATATACGTTTGCTAACCTTGGTGATTTTAAAGGAGATGATAAGGGTATGGTCAAAACACCAACACTTAGAAATATCACAGAGACAGCTCCATATTTTCATAATGGTGCAATTTGGAGTTTATCTGAAGCTGTAAAAGAGATGGGGAGTACACAACTAGGCATAAAAATCTCAGATGAAGAAGCAGGTCAAATTGTTGATTTTCTTGGAGCATTAAAAGGTAGAAAACCAGAAATTACATACCCACAACTTCCTATAAGTACCCTTGATACGCCAAAACCTAATTTTGATTAAGTTACAAAGGATATAGAAAACATTGCTATGATATACTCCACTTTTACATAAAGGAAAGCATATGTCACCTATAGATTTAACGACAAAAGATTTTAACGAAACACTGGACAAAGAGGGTATAGTCATTATTGACTTTTGGGCAGAATGGTGTGGGCCTTGTAAGCAGTTTGCACCTATCTTCGATAGAGCAGCAGAGAAATACCCTGATGTGACATTTGGAAAAGTAAATATTGATGAACAAAAGGCCATTGCAACACAGTATGGCGTACATTCAGTTCCAACTATTTTAGTGAGTAGAGATGGTATTATTTTGCTTAACCAAGGTGGTTCTTTACCTGAAGAAGCATTTCCTCAGCTTATTGATCATGTGAAAGCGCTTGATATGGACGAAATCCGTGCAGAGATTGCTAAAGAGGATGAGGAAGACTAAGATTAGTCTTCACCCTAAAAATTATGCATTAGTCATCATTATGTAGTTGTCCACTAAACTCAAATCCAAACTTCATTTTGTTGGCTATCTCTTCTTGTACCTCATCTATGAGGTCTTCAGTTTCACCTTCTATTCTATCAATAAAAAACTTTTGATCTTTCTCTCGTCTAAAGCTACGCACACTGTAAGGTTTGTCTGTACCATACGCTTCAATAAACTTTTCAAGGGTATCTTCCCAAACTAAGGTGAGTTCATGTTCTATAGTTTGTTCCTCTTCCTCACCTGGTAGGGTATAGTTAAACGCCACATCATCTGCGTAGGTTATAACTTCATATGCGTTCTCTTCCTTTTGTGATGTTACTTCATCGTTTGGCATAATTATGTCCTTTATATATTGTGTATACATTGTTATATCAAAGATATCTTTAAATAGGATATATTTTATCTGATTTTATAAATAATATGCGTTGGTCGTGACGTTAGGTTAAGTTTATAGGGTGATTATCTATATATGATGTTTAATAAAATGAGTCAATGATTAATGTGCTATTTGGTATGATTCAGTACTAAAGGATACTAAATGGCAGTAAAATTCGACAAAATAAACAAAGAACACATAAAATTTATAGAAAATCAAAAAATGTTTGTTATTGGGAGTGCAGGAGCAGATGGATTTATCAATGTTTCTCCTAAAGGGATGGATACTTTTAAGGTCATAGATGAAAACACTGTAGTCTGGTTAAACTATACTGGCTCTGGAAATGAAACCTCTACACACGTACAAGAAAATGGACGTATGACAGTCATGTTTAACTCTTTTGATAAAGCACCACTTATACTTAAACTCTATGGTAAAGCAACAGTCATACACCAAAAAGATGAGAGATGGGATGAGATGCTTGCACATTTTGAACCACAAGTAGGTACACGACAGTTTTTCGAGATGAAAGTCGAACTTGTACTCACTTCTTGTGGCTATGCGGTACCAGAGTATACATTTGTTAAAGAACGTGATACTCTTAAAAAATGGTCAAACAAAAAAGGACAAGAGGGCATAGAAGCATACTGGGAAGAAAATAACGTTTTGAGCCTTGACGGTGTGGAGACAAATGTACTGAAGTTTAGTTAGCAGAAGTATACTATTTGACTAAAATAGTGATGTATGATATAGTGTGTATAACAAAATACATACTATAAAAGGACTACTTAATGTCAGTCAGAAAAAACTTTACTATGCCAGAACATGTGGCTGAAGATCTAGCATACCTTGCAAAAAAGCTAGATAAGAAACAGAGTCAAGTGATACAAGATCTCATAGAAGAGAAAATAGCAGACTATCAGCTAGAGAAGAAGTTAGAAGCTGCAGAAAAATTGTCTGGCATGTTTACTGGGATGTTCCCAGAGCATGTAAATATACAATGGATAAAGGCAAACAGTGGCAATTAAAAATATATTTTTTGATGCCAATATATTTAATGATATTTTCGATAAAAACAGACCTGCTTTTACTCATAGCTCTGAGGCTTACCTTGGTGCTTTAAAACAAGGCATGAATGTATATACATCATGTGACATAGCTACAAATATATACTACATTACTGCGAAGTATGTTTCAAGAGAAAAAGCCTTAGATGCCATAGAGTTTTTAAAAACCTCAGTAACCATCATACCCTTCGGAGAAAAAGAACTCTCTCAAACCATAGCTCTCATGCGTGAAGATGACGACTACAAAGACTTTGAAGACAGCATCCAGTATATACTCGCACTTAATACTACATGTGATGTTATTGTTACAAATGATAAACGATTTGTCTCTAAAAAGGTCGAGTGCTTGAGTTCTGAGGAGTTCGTTGGGAAGTATTTGTCTTAGAGTTCATAAGTTAAAAATAATAAAAAGGGAAATGTAATGGCACTATTAGAAACTATAGGGTAAGGTGATTCATATTATTTGACATAATACACCAAATGGTATATAATGATAAAAAAAGGAATTTTTATGCCTAAGGTACAAACAAGTTTAAGACTAGAAGAAGAGACGTTTAATGAGGCAAAAGTTATACTCAAGTCTTTGGGTATGAACTTTACAGAGGCAGTCAATGTATTTACCTCTATGGTGGTACAAGAGCGTGGGCTGCCTTTTGATGTGAAGTTACCTAATGATGAAACAATTAAAGCGATGCAAGAAGTAGATGAAGGGAAGGGTGAAACTGTAGACTTTAATACATTTTTAAAAGAGAGTGAAGCCTATGCTAAAACTCTTTAGATCTAAAACATTTCTAAAAGAGTACAATAAAGTTAAATTTACTGACAAACTTTATATAAAATATGCTGTATATATCACTACTTTACTAAAAGAAGAAATTTTACCTCTTGAAGCACATGACCATAGCTTACAAGGAAACTATATAGAATACAGAGAATTTCACATATCGGGTGATTTACTTGTAGTATATAAAATAGAAGAAAGCGTACTGAAACTTGCACGTATTGGTACACATGCTCAGCTTTTCAAATAATATGAAAACAAATATAACCCAACTCACATGGAAAAAAGCACTGGCTAAAGAATGGGAAAAATCCTACATGCAAGAGCTAGAAACATTTTTAGAGAAAGAAGCAAAACTAGGCAAGGTGATACTCCCACCTAAAAAGTTATGGTTTGAAGCCTTAAATAGTACGCCATTAGACGAGGTAAAAGTGCTTATACTAGGACAAGACCCGTACCCTACAGTTGGACATGCACATGGCTTGTGTTTTTCTGTTTTAGATGGTGTAAAACCTTTGCCTAAGTCTTTACAAAACATCAACAAAGAGTTACTCTCTGATTGTAACGTAGATAATACGCATACAGGAAATTTACTTCCATGGGCAAAGCAGGGAGTACTACTGCTCAATGCTGTGCTAACTGTAGAGAAGGGTAATGCCAACGCACATAAAGACAAAGGCTGGGAGCAGTTTACAAACAGAGTGATAGAACTGGTGAGTAGTCAATGTGAGAACGTGGTGTTTGTACTTTGGGGTGCGTATGCACAGAAAAAATCAGTGCTTATAGATGTGTCTAAACATCTAGTAATCAAAGACCCACACCCCTCGCCACTTTCTGCGTATAGAGGGTTCTGGGGCTCTAAGCCTTTTTCTAAGATAAATAGTTATTTAGAAGAAAAAGGTAAGGTACCTATTGTGTGGAAACTAGAGACTAAAAAGAGTGCGTCACTTTTTGAATAGTGTAGATGTTTAAACCTAATCTTCTACCGTTTTAAAACTTTTTAAAATAGATAAAATTATCATCACTTCCAGGACTACCAATAGATAGTGCAATAGATATATTTGTTCTTTATTTTGTGTAATATTTTGATGAGAGAGAAGTTCATAAAACAGATAAGAAAGTGCCATACCTACAAGATAACCTAACTGTTTGGCTGAATCAATTTTACTAAGAAGGGTATCTGTCTTTAAGAGTAGGGTTTCGGTACGTATAAGATAAGAACCAAATACAAATGTCACTTGATAGCCAATATACATCAAAAGTGCTGTTTGATAGGTGTATTCATAAAGCATAAAAATAATAATGGCAAGAAGTAAAACCAATTCAACAAAAAGTGAAATACGAAAAAACCATCGTATATTGAGTATGTAGTAATAGAGTTGTGCAACCAAAAGCATTGCAAGTGCTAGAAAGATGCCACCTAAAGAGTAGATAGATGGCTCTAATGGGGTGTAGAGTGTAAATATAGCCCCCACGCTTAAACCTAAAAAAAGCGAATTTAAAAATTTATATACTATAAAGTATTTTGGTATGAGTGTAAGCATGGGATATTATAGCCTAAAATGTACCCTTTAGTCCTAGGTAATATGCTCTTGGAGAGGTTGCATAACCATCTACAACTTGGTACGCTTTATCTGTAAGGTTCACAACTTTACCATAGAGTTTAAAATGTTTTGAGACTTGGTAGTCTGCGGTAAGATTTGTGATAACATAGTTTCCTGTTTGTGCCTTTACATCTCCCATAAATGTATATTCTACACGTTTACCAACATATTGGGTATCTACACCAATGTGAAGATTATCTATGCCATAGTAGTCAAGTGTTAGGTTAGCACTTTGTTCAGGTCGTCTTTGTAGTGTTTTGCCATTTTTATCTTTTGCATCCAGTTTTGTATAGTTAAGACCGACGTGTATATCTTCACCAATTTGAGTATTGTATGAGGCTTCAAATCCTTTTATGGTTGAAGTACCCTCTATGTTATTGTACCCGTTGGTATAGTCTATAATGTCTTCTATTTCATTATTAAAATAAGTCAGTGTAAGATTTTTGTAATTAATGGAAACATCAAATGACTTGGTAGTCTCAGGTTTGAGTGTTTCATTGCCTATTGGACCAAATGAAGTTGCTGGTGCATAAAGTTGGTAAAGTGTTGGTGCATTATATGCCGTACCATAATTCAATGATGTGGTAAGACCCTCTATAGTTGCATGTTGATGTTTTAAACCTAGTTTACCAGTGACTTCATTGTCAAACTGTGAGTGTTTGTCAAAACGTAAAGATTGTGTGAAGATGGTTTTCCCATCTAATAAGCCACTGAAAGTATTGCTATTGGTTACAAAGTATCCTTGGTTATCATAGGTTTTGTTGAGACTGTTTTTATGTTCAAACTTTTTGTAGTCAGCACCCCAAACAACAAAGTCTTCATCATGGTAAGGTATTTTAGAGGTAAATCCAAACTCTTTGACACTACCATCAAAAGCTGAAGTACCAAATCCAGTGATAAATGTTCTATTGAATTTTGACTGTTTTGCATAGACATTGAGCTCATTAAAACTATCAATATGGTTATAGTTGATAGAAGTAAATGTATCATCGGTATGAGAAGAGTCAGAAGAATTTGGCTGCTCAAATCCATCAAATTGAGCATCTGCATTTATCATGGTATGTATGATGTCTATTTTGTTGGTTGCGTTGATAGGTATGCCAAGTTTTATAGAAGTTGTTTTATTCTCATACCCGTCATCTTCAAGAGAGTCTAGCTTTTCCCCTTTAGGAAGTTGTGCTGAAAAACCTTCTGAATCAATGGCATCATGGCTAATATTTAAACGATAGTTCTGCGTTGCAGTAGAGACATTGAATCCATATTTATTCGTATTAAAAGAGCCTTTCTCTCCATAAAAACTACCATGAGCTCCTTCTTTTGCCTTTTTGGTGATGATGTTTATCACACCCGCACTGGCATCTGCACCCCACACACCAGACTGTGCACCTTTAAGTACTTCAATTTGAGCAATGTTTGCGATGAGTAGGTGTGCAAAGGGAGCACCTGAGATGGAAGTACTGTCATTGAACCTTATGCCATCAATGAGTACTAAGGTTCTTCTAGAATCAGAACCACGTAAGTAAAGATTGTTTGTACCACCTAAACCACCATTAGATGTAAACGATACACCAGGTAATGAACTAATGGCTTCAACAACTGTTGTATAACCTCTCTCTTCTATTTGGCTCGCTGTTAGCACCTCAATGTTTGAAGTAACGTTTTCTATATTTTGTGTGCTCTTTGTTGCAGTTGTTACACTAATGTCTTCTAATTGAACTTCTTTCGCAAAAGTAGGGGAGGTTAATAGTAATGTAGCTGTTATGAGACTGAGTGTTTTTGTTGTCATGTATGTATTTCCAAATATGTTAATGTGTAGATATGTTTGCTTTTAAAGCGACTAGCTGCCTGGGTCAATGATAGATGTTGACACAGCATCTGTATAGGTATATGGGTAGTGTTTTATACTATCTTTGTGCTAGAGATGGTGGAGCTGTCTTTTGTGGTAAAAGTGAGTAGGCAAGTTTATGATACTTGAAATTACTGTTAAGTTTAGACAATTTATGTAGTGTTGAGTACATCGCTATAACGGCTAATGTGAAGTACTGTTTATTATGACCACGTAAATATTTTTTCATGTTCGAATTGTACTTATATTAAATTAAACAAAGTATAATTACCCCAATTATACACAGGAGCATTTTATGGCAATTCATACAGCAGAAGATTTTAAAGCATTGGTAACAGACGTTACTTCACAAAAAGGTTATAAAGAGCCTATCGCATTTGGTATTGCAAGGGTTGACCGTGGTCAAAAAAATGCAAACAAAATTCTTCAGGCAAGTTTTGGACTTATTAACTGGAATGAAAACTTTGGTTCAGCAGCAGTATTTATAAAGTCTCTGCAAGATGGAAACTGTGACGTATGTTTTACAGATTCTGAGTTTGTCGCAACCATCAATGAAAAATTTGTAAAATCAGCATTGGCTTACTTTGCACCTTATGTTTCAGAAGCTACAGGTGATGCACATAAAAATATCCAGGTGATTAAAACATTATCAAATATGCAAGATATGGCTAGAGATTTTAGAATTGTATTTTTATTTGAAGATGCAAATGCACAATCTGTAGAAGCGGCATACTTGAAACTCTATGCACTTTCTCAAAGTAAAGTAGCACTTAGAAAAATAAATCTAAATGGTGTTTTTGGTATTTTATCGAATGTTGCATGGGTTGGGAACACTCCATATGAACTTGATTACCTAAGAGACAACGAAATAGAAATGAAATTAAACGGTACCTATCCAGCCGTTGACTCTGTAGATAAATTCCCAAGATTCTTACAGCACATCATACCTGCAGATAATACACGTATTTTAGAAACATCTAAAGTAAGAATGGGTGCACAACTTGCTGCTGGTACAACTGTTATGCCAGGTGCATCATACATTAACTTTAATGCTGGAACACTTGGTCCAGTGATGGTTGAGGGACGTATCTCATCTTCTGCTATTGTGGGTGCTGGATCAGACGTTGGTGGAGGAGCAAGTATCTTGGGTGTATTAAGTGGAACAGATGGTAACCCTATTAGCATTGGTGAGAATACACTTCTTGGCGCTAACTCAACATGTGGTATCCCTCTAGGTGATGCATGTATTATTGATGGTGGTGTGGCTATATTTGCAGGGACTAAAGTCAAAGTACATCCAGATGAGCTTGCTAAGATTTTAGAAGCAAACCCAGAAGCACAACTAGACTCTCAAACAACATTTAGAGCAGATGCCTTCCAAGGACTAAATGGTCTTCACTTTAGACAAAACTCTACGACTGGTGAACTCATAGTGAAAAGAAGTGTTAGAGAAG
The DNA here is from genome assembly GCA_902727855.1 of uncultured Sulfurovum sp. Classification (GTDB taxonomy): domain Bacteria; phylum Campylobacterota; class Campylobacteria; order Campylobacterales; family Sulfurovaceae; genus Sulfurovum. The sequence goes on along the minus strand of CACVAS010000117.1, from coordinate 290,016 downwards.
TAGTACTGAACGCTGATTTACATTAAGATTTAATTGATTTATTTGGTTTTCTTGCAGTATGCAGTGTGGCATTGTTATCCTCTTACTTTTCTAGAAAAGTAAGCAAAAGTCGTCGTGGCTCTCGAAACGCGACATATTTTTTGCAAGTGTGCAAAAAATATTGCTTTCAAGGGCGTTCGTCACGACATTATTGAATATAGTTAAGAAGGAATAGTATGCGTGTAGATAAATGGCTCAGTGCTGTAAACGTTGTAAAACGTCGTACCATTGCAACAGATATGCTTAAGTCTGGTGTCGTCAACATAAATGACATGAAAGCCAAAGCCTCAAAAGATGTTAAAATTGGTGATAAAATAACTATAGAGTACCTCAAAGGTGCAAAACACTATGAAGTCTTGCAGATACCTACAACAAAGACTATTCCTAAGAGTCAAAAAGAAGAGTATGTTAAGGAGCTTTCATGAACATAAAACAACAATTTGAAAAACTATTTAACAATGAATTAAGTACAGATGATGCACGTCAGTTTTTAGTAGACCTTTATAACAAAGGGGAAACAGGTGAAGAGATAGCCATCGCTGCATCTGTGATGCGTGAACACTCCATAAAACTTGACCTTTCAGCCGCACTTTTAGATAAAGCCATTGACATTGTAGGTACGGGTGGCGATAAGTCTGGGTCTTTTAATATCTCAACGACTGTTTCGCTGCTTTTGGCTTCTATGGGGTGTGTGGTAGCAAAGCATGGAAACAGAAGTATTACCTCAAACTCTGGCTCTACAGATGTACTTGAAGCCTTAGGCATAAACTTAGATTTGAGTAGTGACAATAAGATAAAAATGCTTGAAGAGACAGGATTTTGTTTTTTCCCTGCTACTGATCATCATCCTGCGATGAAACATATTATGCCTATACGTAAATCTATAACTCATAGAACTATATTTAACCTACTTGGTCCACTCACAAATCCAGCAGGAGCCAACAAATACTTGCTAGGAGTGTTTGATCCATCGTATGTTAAAGTAATGGCTGAAGCGCTTTTAGAACTAGATACCAAACGTGCATATGTGGTCTCTTCTCAAGATGGTATGGATGAAATAGGTTTAGCATGTAACACATCTTTTGCCTATGTCGAGTCTGGACGTATCAGTGAAGGTGAAATAAACCCTGAGACTTGGGGCTTTAAGTTAGCACCTAAAGAGGCTATACTTGGTGGAGATGCAACTTTTAATGCACAAATTACTAGAGATATTTTTTCTGGAGAAGAAACTGGCTCAAAACGTGACATCGTCGTACTTAACGCAGCCTTTGCACTTTTTGTAGATGGCAATGTCAGAGATATCCGTGAAGCTATTTCTATGGTTGAAGCACAGCTTGACTCAGGGAAAAGTAGAGAACATTTAAATTTCATGGCTGACATATCCAATAAATTGGCGTAGGGGGGCGATTGCCATCGCACCATTTGTATAATCAAAATAAGAGAGAAAATGGAAATTATTGCATCACTAAACGAACTAGATAAGGTTGTAGACACGCTTAATGAGACTTTATCTTCAAATGCCATTGTATTTTTACGTGGAGACTTGGCTGCAGGTAAGACGACACTTACACAAGTCATAGCAAAAAGAAAAGGTGTTGCTGGTGAAGTGACTTCACCTACATTTTCACTTCAACAGTACTATGAAGGAGATGATGGTACAAATTTATACCATTATGACCTTTATAGACTAGAGCATGAAGAATTTATGCATATGGGGCTTTTTGAAGAGTTTGAAAAAACAGGGTGGCATTTAGTGGAATGGGGTAGCATGGAACTTAAAGCTTTTTTAGAATCTGTAGGATATAATGTTATCACTATAGATATTGAATTGTTCAATAGTAGTAGACTTTATAGGATTACACATTAATGCATACACTTGAAGCTAAAAACCTAGCAAAGACCATTAAAAAAACACAGATTGTTCATGATATTTCACTGAAAGTAAATTCTCGTGAGATTATAGGTTTACTAGGTCCCAATGGTGCAGGTAAAACAACTTCTTTTTACATGGTATGTGGACTGACAGATGCTACAGAAGGTCAAGTTTATTTAGATGGTGAAGATATTACAAAGTTACCTCTTAGCTCACGTGCTCAAATGGGCATTGGGTATTTGCCTCAAGAATCTAGTATCTTTAAAGATCTGACTGTTGAAGATAATTTACGTATTGCAGCAGAAGCACTCAATATTAAAAAAGATGTGATGTATCCTCGTATTGAAAAGCTATTAGAGATTTTCAATATTGAACCTATACGTTCACGCTTGGGCGTTCGTTTGAGTGGTGGAGAGAGAAGAAGAGTTGAAATAGCAAGGGCACTTGTAGGTGAACCAAAGTTTTTACTACTAGATGAACCGTTTGCAGGGGTTGATCCTATTGCGGTGATAGATATTCAAAATATTATTAAGCAACTGATTGAACTAGACATGGGAATTTTAATTACTGATCATAATGTACGTGAAACACTAGATATCTGTGATAGAGCGTATGTTATGCGTAGTGGAGAGATGTTAAGTGTGGGTACCAGTCATGAAATTAAATGTGATCCAAATGTTCGGAAACACTACTTGGGTGAACATTTTACCTTTTAATGGTATTTCTTTATAGTATGAGTCTCTCTTCAATAGCTATATTCAAGATAGTATGACTTTAAAAAAAGTAAAAATACTTCTTGACAATGAAGTGATACAGAGAAATCAAACATCAGAAATTTCAGATGATAAACCAGACCCTTTACTTGTAGCTTCAAAATATAATGATGAAACAATAGCACTTATTTGTGCACTCTTTGCATATGGAAATGTCACGTTAATTGTAAAATTTTTAAACAGTTTAGATTTTACACTACTAGATGCGAGTGATGAAACCATAAAAAAAACATTATCCTCGTATTACTACAGATTTCAAAATTCAGAAGATGTGGCAACTTTGTTTATTGCACTAAAGCGACTCAAATTACATGATAGTATAGAAAATATATTTTATGAGGGTTATAAAAAAGAGGAAAATATATTGGAGGGCTTATGGTCTTTCATCAGATGTTTAAAATCTCAATATAAACATGAAAGCAGAGGGTACAATTTTTTAGTGGGTTCTGTACCTAAAAGAAGCGCCAGTATGGGAACTTACAAACGTTATATGATGTATTTACGATGGATGGTACGTAAAGATAATGTAGATTTGGGTCTTTGGTCGAAAATAGATAAAAAAGATTTACTTATGCCACTTGATACACATACCTTTAAAGTATCTCAACGGTTAGGATTACTTAAACGTAAAACCTATGATATGAAAGCAGCCATTGAAATTACCGATAGACTACGTAGATTTGATAAAAATGATCCTATAAAATATGATTTTGCTCTTTATAGGCTAGGACAAGAAAAATTGGCTTAAACCTAGCAAAAACAAAGGTATAACAAGGTATAATCGCCACAATATTTATACAAGAGGATGTTTTATGGAAGGTATTTTTACTTATCTAGGCGCAATATTTGGACATGGACAAATGTTATTTGTCTCTCACTTGATTTTAACAGCAATTATTATATTTATCATTGCAAAAATGGCTATGAAAAGTCTTAGAGCTGTACCAAGTGGCACACAAAATGTTATGGAAGCATATTTAGGTGGTGTTATTTCAATGGGTAGTGATGTTGTAGGTGAAGAGAATGCAAGAAAATACTTACCTTTAGTTGCAACTATTGGTCTATTTGTACTTGTCAATAACTTGATTGGTATTATTCCTGGGTTTGAGTCTCCAACTTCAAACATTAACGTTACTTTGGTTTTAGCATTAATTGTATTTTTCTACTACAACTATGAAGGTATAAAGAAACAAGGTGCATTTACATACTTTAAAAACTTTGTACACCTTGGTGAAATGAACCCAATCGCGAAATTTTTAATGTCTCTATTGATGTACCCAATTGAAATTGTTTCTCATCTTTCACGTATTGTTTCACTTTCGTTCAGACTTTTTGGTAACATCAAGGGTGATGACCTCTTTTTATGGGTTCTTCTTATGTTAGTACCTTGGATTATCCCAATAACGCCACTAGTACTTCTTACATTTATGGCTTTCTTACAGACATTTGTATTTATGATTTTGACGTATGTTTACCTTGCAGGTGCTGTTGCTGTAGACGAAGGTCACTAAAACCTATTGACTATGAGACTTGAAGATAAACCTCTTACTTTTGTAGTCAACTTTCTTTTAGGTGCCTCCTGGGCATCTGTATTCCTTGGTGCTATCACCTCTTTTCTTCTTTTTTATAATGAATCTATAGCTTATGCAATAGTCTCTGGTGCTATTGGTGCTATTCCTGGGATGGTAGCCATTTTACTTATAGAACACTTTATTACCAATAAAGAGAAACTTCACGAATTAAAAAAACAAACAAAACTCATAGAAGAGTCTCTACTTCAACGTTAATGTTAAAAATCATTTTTATTTTTCTAAATTTTTTCCCTATACTTCATGCGAAAAGTATGACTGTAGATTACCGTGTGGAGTTTGGTGTCATGGGTAAAGTCGGCCAAGTCCATACCCAATATAGTGATACGAAAAACAGTTATTTGATTGATACAAACCTTTCTGCAGTTGGAACACTCGCAAATATGGTTACTGGTAACTTAAAAGAGCGTCATATATGTAAGGGTATCATGACTCGTTTAAAGCAACGTAAGGCCACCACTTATGAGATGATAAAGTCATTTGGTGAATACAAGAGTACTACACTTTATACCATAAATCATCAAAAGAAAGAAGTCATAAAAAGTTATCAAAAATGGAAAAAGAAAGATAATAACGATAAGAAATATGTTCAAGTATCTAGATATACACATACCTTAAGGTACTACGCAATTGATGATATGATTACACTTTTTCTAAACTTGAACAGATACATTCAAAATAAGGAAAAACCTGCACATTACCATTTAAAAGCTGTAGGAGCAGATAAAAAGAATGGTAGAGTAGACATAAAGATACCTGACAATGAAATAAAAAAGTCTATGGCAGAGCTTTTAGGTGAAGCTAAAGAAGGTGAGTGGCTAATGAATCTCATTATGCATAGACAACTGTATAATAGTAAACAAGGTGAACTCATGGTACGTATGGGAAAAGAGAGCATTATACAAAAGGCTGTGCTTAAAGATCTTATTTTTTTTGGTGATGTAAGAATCATAAAAGAATAGACTTAATGAAGTGTATTTTTGATTATCTGTTGGCTACTTCCATTTTAATTGTGTACTTTTTGTAAGTGCTTTATGAACATTTTTTAGAAGCTCATCTTGTTCTTTTCCAAAGACAAATGTACCTTTATAACGACGTTCCATATGAGCGATGTAGGTTTCAAATAAAGCTTTTTCAGATGCTGTTTGAGGTGAATTAAAAAGAAACTGCATACCACTTTCAAGGTTATGACCTTTCTTTTCAGACTCAATATATATTTTTGAATAGAGTTGCTTTAGGGTATTGTTCTTTAAAATTTCATACTGTTGTACTCTTGCACCGTAAGGAGCATGTTCTACATCTCCAACTCTATCCCAAAATGTATATAAGGTTACATGGGTACGGTTTAAATCATATGCACCTTTTTCTATACGTTTATCTGAACATACACCTGTAGCATCTGTAAGAGTATGGCTAAGTAAAGACTTTAAATGATGACTTTTCTCTTCTATGTAGAGCCTCATGGCTGTACCCTTGGAAGTGTACTCTTCGTAGGGCTCAGTAATGACATAAAAGTTCTGTTTCTCTAAAGTTATTTTTTTAAATGATGTACCTAGAAGTAAGGAACTCATAATAAATGATGCTAATAAAATTTTTTTCATAATGATATTATAGCAGTTATTGTACTACGGTTGTACGATTTGCTAGAGATGTTGGGTAACCACGTCTTTTTGCAATTGACTCTGCTTTTAAACGTAGTGTTGATTCTTCATGAATAGTATCTGTTTTAGTAAGATTTTTTTTGCGTATATTTTCATCTAGATACCCTAAATCTATAAACTGTGAAGTAATGGCATCTATCATGTCTAAAACAGAAGAGACTTTTACTATTTCGCATCTAGCATAACGTTTACGTGCAAAGGTCACTTCTGCCACACGAAGGGTAGGGTCATCTCCTGGGATTTGCTGTGCACCAAAGAGAGGGCGAGAACCGACATCTGCCAAAGAAAAGTCAGGAATGAACTGTGAGAGATGCTTAATGGCAGAGTCAGTACGTTTTTGAGTCTCGTCTTTTGTCCAGTCATTTTCTATTTTGTCTATAAAGTCTTGTCCTAAATGAGGTTGACATGAGAGTGCAGAGTTGGCTACTAGCCCATCTTCATAAAGAGTGATATAATTGGTCATGCCATGTAGTTGAAAATAGCCATTGGGGTATGGGGTAAATTGTCCCATGCCTTGAGGTGTACCACGTTCACCATGGAAGATAATTTCAGGGAATTTTATGTTTTCATATTTGTTACTATGACTCACGTATGCAGCTTTAAACTCAACCATGCTCTCACAAGGAGCACCTAATAAGTCATCTATTTTTCCTGTTCTAAACCCTGCAGCGTTAATGATGTAATCAAATTTTTCTTTACGACTTTTCTCATCTTTTATATAAGAAAGAATCCAGCCTTTATCTTCTGGAAGTTCTTGTATGTTATGTACAATACTTTGGGTATGAAGTGTCACTGTCTTTAAATGTTCTAAATCTAAGGCTACCCCAGCAGCAAGCCTAAATAAGTTAAGCCCATACTCTTGTACCATAATGAGTGGAAATTGTACTTTATCTAGGCCTATATTTTTTGCCACAGCTGTCATCCAGTCATCTGAAGTCATTGGTGTTGAAGCATAGGCTTTTTTCTTAAGTTGTTTTATCTCATCTCTAGAGTAGCTTTTATAATACTCTTTACTTTCTCCTAGGACTTCATTGTGACTATCTTCATGTATGAGCTTTTCATACTCTTTAGTAAGTAAGTCTAAACGTGGCAATAGATCAAGTGGTGTCTTTTTGTCGGATTTAGGTAATACAATCACTGTAGGTCTATAGTCCACAATATAAGGATAAAAACGTAAAAAATCTATAGATTGTTTAAGGAGTGTGACACACTGTTCGTCTGAGATTTCACGGTAGAGATTACCACCAGCGTGTAAATGACAAAAAGGAGGTCCAGAGATGAGACTCTCTTCTTTTTCTATGAGCGTTACATCTAAACCCAATTTACCAAAATAAAGTGCCGCAGAACTCCCTGCTACACCTCCACCTATAATGGCGATTTTTACATTTTTATCTATCATAGTACGTTATTTAATTCTCCAAAATCATTGACTATATGTGTAGGATTATAAACCCCTATACTCTCACCATAGTTATACCCATATGTTACGCCTACACTTTGCATACCACAAGCATTGGCTGCGAGTATATCATTTTTAGAATCACCAACCATGACACATGCTTCAACATTTACATTGAGTTGTTCACATACATGAAGCAAAGGCATAGGATCAGGTTTTTTCTTTGCGAGTGAATCACCACCAAGTATGACTTCAAAAAGATTGTCTAGTCCTAGAGTCTCTAATATAGGAGCAACAAAATCAAAAGGTTTATTTGTAATAATGGCGAGAGTATAGTTTTTTACTTTTAAATTCTGTAGTGTCTCTAACACATTGGGGTAAGGCTTTGTAGCTACACAAATATTTTTACCATAGAAGTCTAAAAATACTTCTAGCGCATGTGTGACTTCATCTTCATCTAAATGTTTATTTATGATGGTATCCCCAGAAAGTGCACGCTTTACAAGTGTTAAGGCACCATTGCCTACCCATCTATGTATAGTATCTTCCTCAAAAGTATCATACTTTAGTGTTTGGAGCATAAAGTTGACTGCTTTAGCCAAGTCAAGAGCAGAGTTAATAAGCGTACCGTCTAAATCAAAAAATATCGCTTTTTTGTTCGTAAATTTCAATTGTATTGCCTTATATAAATATGTAGAGGTAGATTTTTAGTCTTCTTTTAAGGAAAACTTTCCAATCTCTTCTAAAAATGTTGTAGCATAAGAGCCTTTAGGTAAATAGAACTCCACTACAAGTTTTTTGTTATTTATATCATAATTGGTATTAACCTTTTGTGGCCATATCCATGCAAAACGTCTGTCACCTTTTAGGGTATTAAGCTCTGTATCATCATAAGGTTCTTCTAAGTAGTAAGCATCAGATTTTGCACGCTCTACATTCTCCCCACATAGCAGTCCTGTGGGGCTTATTTTTTGTTGTTCAAAACTTTGAGAGGATTGATACATATCTTTGACATAATTGGTTTTACCATAGGGGTATGACATCATAGCATCACCTAAAAAGAGTTTAAACATTTGCTTTTGTTTAGCCAATACTTTGACTAACTCTACTGGATAGTCTAGTTTTTTTGCTGCTTGTTCTACACTTTTTTGAGAAATAATGGTTGAAAGTTTTACCCTTTCTCCTAACCATTTGTTAAAGAGGTGACTTTGGTAGGATGAAACGAGTAGCTTCTCTTTACTCCCTTTAAGTCTTTTACCTGAATGTGCTATCTCTTTGCCCTGTAGGTATGAACGGCTATCTTCACCAAAACGTTGGTATCCATAATAGTTAGGTACACCAAGTGTCTGCATTTTTTTTGCTAGAGTGGTAAAGAAGGTCGCATCACTTTTTGATATATTGTGTAGGACTATAGAAAAATGATTGCCTTTTAAATGACCGACTTTTATAGGACACTTATTATACGCACGTTCAAGTATCTCTATCTTATCGGTAGTTAGATTTTTATTTAACTCTATTTCACGATTTTTAGGAATAGAAATATATTGTATAGTGGTTGCATTTTTATCTTTAAGTCCTGCATACCCAATGTCACGTTCTTGTAAACCTGTTGCTTTGGCAAGAACTGTTATAAGTTTCCATGTACTCATATCTTTTTTAGAGATTTTAAGTATCAGGTAGTTACCTGTGTTAGTAGGGGTATAAAGCGGTTCTTCGTCTACAAAAAAACGTTCTACAGTTTGTTTAAAGTCAAATTTTAACGGGGCATGGTTGTAGGCATAATTTTTAATAGTATTCATAAAAGAGATTATAGCAAAATAAAAAACTTATCCACACTTACCTGGAGCACATTTCATTCCATTAAATTTTCCAGTGAGTGTTTCATTTTCATCTATACCACTTTTATGCATCTTATCCATCATCGCTTTCATCTCTTCAGGGTGGGCTACAAAGTTGTACCCTTTATATAGTGTAAAAATACCATAAGTGATGACAAGTATAGCAGCTAGTTTCATCATGCTTCCACGTAGGTTTCCTTTTTGTAAAAACTTAGTGATGGTTCCTAGAAAGAATAACGCTGGAATAGTTGCCAAACCAAAGGTAGCCATCACAAGTGCACCACCTAGAGGTGTGGCAGTGCTTGCTGCAAATATAGCAAAAGAATAAACCAATCCACATGGTATCATACCATTGAGCATGCCTAAGAGATAAAAGCTTTTTATACTTTTACTAGAAATCAGTTTTCGAAATGTTTCTTGGTACCAACTATATTTAGAGATAGACCACTCTGCAGAGTTTAAGAATTTGATGTTGCCTACAAGTGAAAGTCCTGCTAAAATCATCAATAGTCCTGTGATGAGAAATAGAACACCTTTTGTTGTTGGAGTAAAGGCAACCACCTGTCCTAGTGTACCAAAAAGTGCACCAAGTAGAGCATAGGTAGTTACTCTACCAAAGTTGTAGGCTAAATGTGAAGTTGTTTGTTGCAGATAGGATGATTTTTGGTCAATTTTATTAGAAGTGTAAGCAACAACAATACCTCCACACATTCCTATACAATGTCCTACTGAACCTAGAAATGCAGTTGTAAGTATAATGATTAAATCAATATTTCCCATGGTAAAAGTATGTCCTTTAGTTTGTATATCATACCAAATCGAAATAAAATAATAGTATACTTTTATTAATGTCAAGTTTTACAGCCTTTACTGTATCTCGTTTGTATGAAAAGTGTTCGAAGGATAGAGAAGTGTTTAAAAGTTTAAAGCGTGCTTTAAGAAAAATGTTTAGAGAATTTTTGGTCTATCATCATAGTTCTTTAGAATACAGAGCTAAAATTCTAACACTCATGATTGCGTCAAATGGTGAAATGTGTGAATGTGAACAAAAGGCGTTAAAAGAGATTGCAGAAAGTATTTACGGTAATGAGATAGACCGTGTTGAACTTCTTATAGATACTGTCATTGAATATCATTCTAAAATTGTGACAAATAATGGACTGGATTTTGAACATTTGATTCAACTTGTTGGCAAGGAGACAAAAGAGGTTCCAAGATTTGTGTCTAAAATAGACATGAAACTACTTAAAATACTTCATCAATGTGTCAATGATGAAGATGAAAGACTCTTTCAAGAAAGAATTTTAGAATATCTAGAAAATTTAAAAGATGAATACAGCACTAAGTCAGCATGATAAATATTTGCTATAATAATAAATAAAAATAAAGGAAAACGTCTTATGAATATTAATGTTGTCTGTCCAAGTTGTTTAAAAGTAAACCGTATACCTAAAAAAAAGAGTTATAAAAAAGCAAATTGTGGAGAGTGTAAGGGTTCACTTTTAGATGTGAAACCCATTACAGCCAATGCACATGTACTATCTACATGTATTGCCAATGCTGACATACCAGTGATTGTAGACTTTTGGGCACCTTGGTGTGGACCCTGTCTACAAATGAGTCCAGCTTTTGAAGAAGTCGCTTTGAATATGTCACTGCAAGCACAGTTCCTCAAAGTAAACACTGATGAAGAACAAACATTAGGGGCACAATATCGCATCGAGTCTATACCAACGCTTATTGCATTTAAGAATGGACAAGAGGTAGATAGAGTCTCAGGTGCTATGAACAGTACACAGTTAGAATCATGGGTTAGGAAGTTTATTTAGATGGGTAAAATTTTACTTCTAGAAGATGATGCAAACCTCAATGAGACAGTCACAGAGTTTTTAGAAGATGAAGGACATGATGTTGTTTCTGTTTTTGATGGGTATGAGGCACAAGAAAAGCTTTATGAAAGTAAGTATGATTTACTTTTGTTAGATGTTAATACTCCAGGTATTAATGGTTTCGCACTTTTAAAAGAAGCCAGAGAAGAGGAAGTTTTAGCCCCAGCTATATTTATCACATCATTGGATTCAGTGAATGACTTAGAACAAGGTTATGATAGTGGATGTGATGATTATATACGTAAACCTTTTGCGTTAAAAGAGCTTCAAATACGTGTTGAAACACTGATACGTAGAGGTTTTTTTCATGATACTAAAGAGTTAATCAATATATCTAATAGAGTGTTGTATGATGTAAAAAACAATGAATTAGTGATTGATGATAAAATAGTACCTTTAGGCAATAAAGAATCTAAACTTCTTAAATTATTTATGAAAACGGAAGGAGAGGTACTTTCTCATGAAAGAATTTATCAACATCTTTGGGATTTTGGTGAAGAACCAAGTGACACAGCTTTAAGAACATATATTAAAAATATTCGTAAGATTATAGGTAAGGATAGAATTGTTAGTATCAAAAAACAAGGCTACAAATTTATGGTTGACAAGTGAGAGAAAATCATTTCTTAGGTTTTTAACACTTTACATCATTATGGTATTAACAATATTGGCAACCATGGCATCTTACTATTATCAGACGCAAGAAAAACTTATGCTTTCAAATCAAAGAGATACACTTTCAGAGTATGCCTATAAGCATGCAAAAAAGTTAAAGTCATTACATGAATTTTTTGATGACAGAACCTTCTATCCTCGTGATAATAAATTTAAATCGGCAATCTATGATATAGAAAATAAGAAAATATTCTCACAACTTGAAGATACTGATATCTCTTTTAATAAAGAGATATATATCTTAGATAATCATATTCACTTTGTTAAAACATTAGATGAGTATTATTTAGGTACAAGGTTCATTATCATTGAGGTTAAAGATGATGGAGCATGGAAAGGAGTTATTTGGAAAAATATCATGGTCTATGGTTTAGCGTTTTTTCTATTATTTTTTATAATAGGTCTTTATCTTGCAAAACTCTTTTTAAAACCTATGAAAGACTCCATTAATCTCTTAGATAGATTTATTAAAGACACTACTCATGAACTCAATACACCACTTTCAGCGATACTTGCAAATATTGAGATGATGGATACAAAAGTGATGGAAGAGAAAAATATAAAAAAATTAAATCGTATCAATGTTGCGGCAAAAACAGTTTCATCCCTTTACAGTGACTTAACCTATTTAACACTGGAACAGGAAAAATTGAATTATGATGAACACATTGATGTAAAAGAATTCATTGAACAGAGAGTAGAGTATTTTGATATTTTAGCAAAATCAAAAAAGTTAATATTTGATTTAGATTTAAATGAATCAAATATATTGATGGATAAACGAAAGTTTACAAAAGTGATAGATAATCTTATATCAAATGCAATTAAGTACAATAAAAGAGCTGGGACAATAGGTATAGTCTTAAAACAAAACGAATTAACTGTTTGGGATACAGGTGTAGGTATTGATCAAGATAAAATAACACTCATATTTGACAGATATAAAAGGTTTAATAATAGTGAAGGTGGCTTTGGTATTGGTTTAAACATTGTGAAAAAAATAATTGATGAATATAACATCTCAATTGATGTAGAATCAAAATATAATGAAGGTACGACGATGGTGTTACAATGGTAAAAATATTATTGATTTTTGTTTTAACGACAATACTTTCTTTTGGAGATGTGTATGAAAACAATTGTGTCAAATGTCATAATACATTGTCATTATCACTGCAAGAGACATTTAAAAAATATTTACTTGTATATAGCGGAGAAGAAAACATAAAAGCAGGTATTAAACACTATTTAAAATACCCTTCTAAAGATATATCTGTAATGTCTAAATTATTTAAAAAAATATACGGTATCAAAGAGAAAACGACCCTAAATGAAGAAGAATTAAATCAAGCTATAGATAGTTATTGGGATCGATATAAAGTATTTGGAAAATTAAAATAAGTCTATTCAGTTCAATGTGTCACTTCTTGAAGCATTTAACTCAATAAATAGCTTTAAATGGAATTTTTATTCACAATCTTTTCACAATTCCATGTTATCATCTTTGTATCTTTAAATTAAGATGAGCGGTTTGGTTATAATGACCAATGTATTATAATTATTAAAAAGGAAATAGAATGAAAAAATTTGCAATCACAATGTTACTTGCTGGATCTACACTACTTATGGCTGATGGAGCTGCTGCTTACGCTAAATGTGTTGGTTGTCACGGTGCAAACGGAGAAAAAGCTGCTTTAGGTAAATCTGCAATTATCACGGGTCAAGATGCTGCGAAAACTGTTGAACAGCTTAACGGTTATAAAGCAGGTACGCTTAACCTTCATGGTATGGGTGCGCTTATGAAAGGTCAAGTAGCAGCTATGGATGATGCTACAATCAAAGCTGTTGCAGATCACATTGCTGCAATGAAATAATCTTAGTTTAATTGGATATAAGGCATTTGTCCTTATGTCCATTTTTTTTACTCATGAAACATATTTATTAATTTAAATTATAAAGTTTGTTACTTTATATAAAATATTTTTATTTTGTTGATATTATTTAAGAGTATTAAAATAAACATTTGATATACTAGAATTACAAAACATAAAAGGAAATAATATGAATAAAATAGCAACAATTACAATGGCTACACTACTTGGATTAGCAACATTAACAACGACTGCAACAGCTGCAGACAGCATCAATAAAGGTCAAAAAATATTTACTAAAAAGCTTAAAGGTGCATGTGGATTTTCTGGTGTAAAATTTGCAGCAAGCTTTAAGCAAGCAGAGTGGGAAGCTATTCATAAAGCTGGAAAAATGGAAGAAGAAGTAAAAAAACTTTGCCCAAACCTTCAGGAGTGGAAAGCAAAATGGGACACTAGCCTCTATATGTTTGGTTATGAGTATGGAAAAGATTCTGGTAACGAGCCAGCGTGTTAAGCCATTCTTAACTAAATTGATGGGTTTTCCCATCAATTGCTTGCAAAACATATTATCCTCACATTTACAACTACATCTTCAATCCCTTTTTAATTTTTCGGAAAATCATTGAAAAATATACTTTATCTATGCAGATATAAACTAGACTTTATATTAATTTGTTACTAACAAAGTTTTGGGTATACTCGCGAAATTATATATAAAGGTCTTCTGTGTTTAAACGAGTGTTGGTGAAATTTTCTGGTGAAGCTTTAGCAGGTGAAGATGGTTATGGTATAGATACCCAAATTCTCAATTATATTTCTGGTGAGATAAAAGAGTTAGTTGATAACGATATAGAGGTTGGTATTGTTGTTGGTGGTGGTAATATTATTCGTGGTGTAAGTGCAGCAGCTGATGGAATCATTACACGTACTTCAGGTGACTACATGGGTATGCTTGCAACAGTCATCAATGGTGTTGCAATACAAGAGGCCTTGGAGCATGCCGGCTTAGAAGCTAGACTTCAAACAGCCATTGATATGCAAGAGATTGGTGAAGCCTTTATTGTGCGTCGTGCTAAAAGACACCTTGAAAAAGGTAGGGTAGTTGTTTTTGCTGGTGGAACGGGAAATCCATTTTTTACCACTGATACTGCAGCAACACTTAGAGCATCTGAAGTAGGGGCTGAAATACTCATTAAAGCCACAAAAGTTGATGGTGTCTATAATAAAGATCCAAATAAATTTGATGACGCAGTAAAGCTGGATACAATAACTTTTGACCAAGCCTTAGATGATCACATAAAAGTAATGGACGACACAGCTATTGCACAAGCAAAAGATAACAATCTACCTATTGCTGTTTGTAATATGTTCGGAAAAGGCAATTTACTTAAGATAGTACAGGGTGATACAAGTATCTGCTCTGTGGTAAAATAATATATTGAAGGATATAAAATGAGAACAGAAGAGTTAACTGCAAAAGCACTAGAACAATTAGATTATGATAAATACCTTTTAGCCAACTCAGTAGGTAAACGTGCTGAAGCCATTGGTAATGGAGCAAAGCCAGTACTAGATTTTGATACATCAGGTATGAAACATACTGATATTGCATTGCAAGAGATTGCTGAGGGTAAAATTATTGTAAGTTTAGAAGGGTAAATTCTTCTTGGATGCTTTGCTAGATAAAGCCAAACGTATAAATGATACAGAGGAAGCTATAGCGTTTCTTTGGGAAGTTTTCCCTACGCCAAATGCTACAACACTTAAGGCATTAGAACTTTCTATTGATGCACATAAGCATCAAATACGAAAAAGTGGTGAACCTTATATCGTACATCCTATACTTGTAGCTGCTATTACTGCTAAAATCTCTAATGATGAAACGATGGTACAAGCTGCACTTCTACATGATGTTGTAGAAGATACCTCTTATACTATAGAAGAGATGCAAGAGACATTTGGTGATGATGTCGCACATTTAGTCGAAGGTCTTACCAAAATTGTTGAAATTCGTGACGAAGAGTTAGCCCCGTCAGGATCAAACGAACGTCTTATAAACTCTGCATTAACCTTTAGAAAAATGCTTATAGCTTCTATAAAAGATGTACGTGTTCTTGTTATAAAACTTTGTGACAGAGTACATAATATGCTTACATTGGAGGCATTGAACGATGAAAAGCAAAAACGCATTGCAGAAGAGACACTAGTCGTATATGCACCAATTGCTCATCGTCTAGGTATTTCAAAATTAAAAAATAACTTAGAAGATTTAAGTTTTCGTTATATTTATCCCCATGAATATAAGTTGATTGATGAGTACATTCAAAAAAATGCAGTCAATCTCAAATTTAAACTCAATGGTTTTATACAAAATGTAAAAAAATTAATGATAAAAGATGGATTTGATACAGAAAACTTTGAAGTTTTTGGTCGTGTCAAGCATTATTATTCTATTTATATGAAGATGCAACGAAAAGGTGTTAGTATAGAAGAGATTCTAGATCTTTTAGCAATACGTATTATTGTGACAGATCCTATAGAGTGTTACAATGTTTTGGGACTTATGCACTTAAAATATACACCTCTGATTTCTAGGTTTAAAGATTATATCGCAGTGCCTAAAGAAAACGGTTATAAGACAATTCACACCACATTATTTTCAGAGGAGGGCATTGTTGAGGCACAAATACGTACACATCAAATGCATCATTTGGCTGAATATGGTATTGCATCACACTGGAAATATAAGAGTGGCGATACAGGTATAAACCTAGAGTGGTTAGAAAGTTTACATTATCAACATGAATCTATAGAAGAGTTTTATGAATTAGCAAAATCTGACCTTTTCTCTGAAGATATTACAGTCTTTTCACCTAAAGGAGATAACTACACTTTACCCAAAGGCTCCGTAGTATTAGATTTTGCGTATGCTATACATTCTGAAGTTGGAGCAAAAGCAAAAGAGGCATTAGTAAATAAAGAAAAATCTTCTCTCCTTACCATCTTAAAAAATGGTGATATAGTAAAAGTAATCAAAGATAGAGAGAATCATCTCTATTGTTCTTGGGAAGATGCAGTTAAAACATCAAAAGCTCAAGAGGGTATACGTTCTGCATGTAGAGCGCGTATTAAAGAGACGGACATGCTGAGTGGGTACAATATTTTAGCAACACTTTTTTCACAAAAACGTCAAGATATAATGATGCTAATAAAAGAGATAGACCATGATGATAGTATGAATAAACTTCCTTTACAGCTTGATTACTATAAAGAGATTATTCACCAAGTTGCGGACTATTTAGGTACTAAAGAGGTACGTTTTTGGGAACTACTGAAAAAAGGCTATAAAAAGCCTCAAATTAAAGTTTTAGATCATTTTAATTTTTATACCAACAAACCTTTAGACGGTGTAGAATTTGATTATTGTTGTCATCCAAAAGTTGGAGATAAAATTGTTGCATTATATAAGGGTGGTAAGGCTATTATTCATCATAAATTATGTAAAAAAGCATACAGTGAGATTGTTCAAGGACATAAGATGCTTCATGTAAGTTGGAGTACATCAAAACTTTCTAAATATAGACTTACTATTAGTTTACAAAATAGAAAAGGCATTTTAGCAGACTTATTAACAAAACTATCACAGTTAAATCTCAATATTGAGAGTATTGAATTAGGTATTAAAAACTCTGAACAAGCAGAGTACTGTCAAATAGAAGTTGAGAGTTCTGAGCCCAAAAAGCAAATTATTGCAGATAAAATTTCACATTCATTTAAACTTATAGAAATAATTAGTTTAAATGATGCATATAACAAATAGTAAGGAAAAAGATGTCAGTTAAACAAGCATTAGAAGAGATAGCTAGAGGTACAGCAGAAATTATAGATATGGAGCGTATAGAAAAGCTTGTTAGAAAATATTATGATGATGGCACGACCTATACAGTAAAAGCTGGCTTTGACCCAACTGCTCCAGACTTGCACCTCGGACATACAGTACTATTACAAAAATTGGCAACTTTTCAAAAGTTTGGAGGAAGGGTACAGTTTCTTATTGGTGATTTTACAGCAATGATTGGTGATCCAACAGGTAAGAGTGCTACTAGAAAAGTACTTACAAAAGAAGATATTATTCAAAATATTAGCAGTTATACACAGCAAGCATTTAAAATATTAGATGAGAATAAAACAGATATTGTCTACAATAATGATTGGCTAGAAGCCTTAGGGGCTGCAGGTATGCTACAACTTGCTTCAAACCTTACCGTTGCAAGAATGTTAGAACGTGATGACTTTTCAAAACGTTATGCATCAAATACACCTATTGCTGTGAGTGAATTTATGTATCCATTGTTGCAAGGCTATGACTCCGTACACCTTGAATCTGACATAGAAATTGGTGGAACAGATCAAAAGTTTAACTTACTTATGGGTAGACAATTACAAAAGGCCTATGAAGTTAAAAAACAACAAGCTGTTTTAATGATGCCAATATTAGAAGGATTGGATGGTGTAAACAAGATGTCTAAATCTCTAGATAACTATATCGGTGTGACAGAAGAGCCTAAAAATATTTATGGAAAAATTCTTTCTATATCTGATGAACTTATGTGGCGTTATTATGAGTTACTTAGTGATATATCTTTAGGAAAGATAGAGGAATTAAAGAATGATGTAGCATCTCGCACCGTTCATCCAAAATCTGCAAAAGAAAACCTTGCATTAGAGATAACCACAAGGTTTTATAATGAAGAGTTAGCTACACTAGCCAAAGAAGAGTTTAATTCTGTATTTAAGGCAAAAAAGGTACCTACTGATATGCCTGAGTACGAGATGGCAGATGGTATTTGGATTTGTCAAGCACTCTTAGATGCTGGTCTTGAACCATCAACATCACAAGCACGTAGAGATATTAAACAAAATGCAGTGAGTATTAATCAAGATAAGATTAATGATGATAAATTAAATCTTTCTTGTGGTGAGTATGTCTTGCAAGTGGGTAAAAAAAGATTTGCAAAAGTAAAGGTAATATAGTGGAATTTAAATCTTTAAAAATTGGTAAATATACTATTGAGAAACCTATTATTCAAGGGGGAATGGGCGTTGGAATATCTTGGGATCAACTTGCTGGTAATGTAAGTTTAGAAGGTGGACTTGGCGTCATTTCTGCGGTAGGAACAGGTGTATATAAAAAGAGAGCTTATGCAGATAAAACTGTCGGTAGAGAAGACAGACCACTAGAAGCAATTAATTTTTATTCGTATAAAGCTTTACAGAAAATATTTGATAATGCTAGAAAGATTTGTGGTGATGCACCATTGGCTGCCAATGTACTTTATGCACAGAGTGAATACAATCGTGTTGTAGAAGATGCATGTAAGGCTGGTGCAAATATTATCATTACAGGTGCTGGACTTCCACTTACTATGCCCGAAGCTACAAAAAACTATCCAGATGTTGCACTAGTACCTATTGTTTCAACGGCAAAAGCATTGAGAATTTTATGTAGACGTTGGAAAAAAACGCATGACAGACTACCCGATGCTGTCATTGTAGAAGGACCTCTTTCTGGTGGACATCAAGGGTTTAAGTATGATGAGTGTTTTTTAGAAGAGAATCAACTTGAAAATATACTTGGACCAGTGGTAGAAGAAGCAAAAAATTGGGGTTCAATGCCAATTATAGCTGCTGGTGGTGTTTGGGATCATGATGATATTGTTAAAATGATGGAGATTGGTGCAAATGGTGTACAAATGGGAACACGATTTATTGGTACAGTGGAGTGTGATGCATCACAAGTGATGAAAGATATTATCATTGAAGCCGGAGAAGAGGATATAAAACTCTTTAAATCACCTGTAGGTTATCCTGCTCGTGGTGTTAAAACACAACTTCATGCTGACATAGAAAAAGGTACAGCACCAAAAGTAGCATGTATCTCTAACTGTGTAGCACCATGTAACCGTGGTGAAGAAGCAAAAATTGTTGGATATTGTATTGCAGATAGACTTTCTGATGCCTATGATGGTATAGCAGAGAGTGGACTTTTCTTTACAGGTGCAAATGGCTATAGACTTCAAGAAATTACGACAGTCAAATCACTTATGCATAAATTAATGCATGGAGAAAATGCATAGTGTGAATCTCTTGAAAGTTTTTCTTCTCTTTACCTTTATTTATACGCAATTATTTTCATTAAATAATACACTTCAAGAACTTGACGTAACGAAAGGTGAGTTACGTCTAAAGTTTAAAAATAAGTGTAATCAAAAAAGTATTAAACACTTTATACTCTCAAATCCTCATAGACATGTTTTTGATTTTAAGAATACACGAGTATTAAAAAATAACATGGCTTCTAAACTTGATAAAAATATTAGAGTTTCACAATTTAAAAGAAATACTGTGCGTATTGTTATAGAGAATAGTAAAAAATATACATGTATGGCGTATCAGCCTATGTTAATGCACAATAGCTACCATATACCTTTGCCTAAAAAGGCTAAAACATTACCTGCAAAACGTTATAATAAAGTTATAGCTAAGAAAAAAAATAAAAAAAAGAGCGTGAAAGATGTTACTCTTGTTCCAGTAAAATATCATCATTCTACTGATGAACTCATAGTCATTGATGCAGGACATGGTGGACATGATTCTGGAGCCGTATCTGGTGGTAGGCAAGAGAAAGATTTGGTTTTAAGTATTTCTAAAAAAGTAAAAAGAAAATTAAAAGATAGAGGTTTCAGTGTATATCTAACTAGAGAAACAAATCGTTTTTTAAAACTTTCAGAACGTACACATATAGCAGACAAAAAAAATGCTATAGCATTTATTTCTATTCATGCTAACTCAGTGGCAAAGAAGCATAGACATAAGGTGCACGGTGTTGAGACATTTTTTTTACAAAAAACAAGAGATGCAAAGTCTCAACGTATTGCTGCTAGAGAAAATGCTTCTGTACTTAAAGGTGCAGGCTCTAACTTAAGTAAAAAAGTTATTATTGATTCTGTGCTTAGTGGACCAAAAATTGTACAATCAAACAAATTGGCTATAGATGTACAAAGTAATATTATCTCACAGTTACGTAGTCAATATAGTGGAGTAAGAGATGGAGGTGTACGACATGCACCTTTTTATGTTTTAGTAGGTGCTAGCCGACCATCTATACTTGTAGAAGTAGGGTATATTTCCAATCCAAAAGAGCGAAAAAGGCTCTTTACTTCTGGCTATCAAAATCTTATTGCAGAAGGTATTGCAAAAGGTGTAGAAATTTATTTAGATAATAGAAAAAGAGAAATTGATTTTTAGGAGATTAAATGTATAAAATATTAGTGTCATGTGGTCTGTTATTGCTGTTAGCCGGATGTACAACAAAAGAAAATGTTACTTATAGTTTTATTGGGACCAAATTGATCTCAGCTAAATCAGACAGATCAGAGAGTTTAATTGTTATTGATGCAGGGCATGGTGGACATGATAGTGGTGCAACCTCCGCCAATAAACAAGAGAAAGACTTGGTATTAAAAATTGCACATTTAACAGCAAGTAAATTCCGAGCTATGGGTTATAAAGTCCATTTAACGAGAAAAAAAGATAGATTTATAAAACTCTCAGGTCGTACAAAAATTGCAGACACACAAGAGGGAAAGGTATTTATCTCAATTCATGCAAATGCTATTGCAAATAAAAAACGTTTTAACAAAGTAGAAGGTGTTGAGACATACTTTCTACAAAAAACAAGAGATGCAAAATCACAGCGTATTGCTGCTAGAGAAAATGCTTCGGTACTTCAAGGTGCTGATGCATTGAGTAAAAATGTCATTATAGATTCAGTACTCAATGGACCAAAAATTATTGAATCAAATAAATTAGCCATAGATGTCCAGGGTAATATTATTGCTCATTTAAGAAATAAATATAGTGACGTTAAAAACGGTGGTGTAAGACCTGCCCCTTTTTATGTTCTTGTAGGTGCTAGCCGCCCTTCTATACTCGTAGAAGTAGGGTATATTACCAATGATAAAGAACGTGCTAGACTCTTTACTGCTGACTATCAAGATCGTATTGCTAGTGGTATTGCCATAGGTACAACTAAATATATTGACAATCGTAAAAAAGAGTTAGGGTTTTAATGTTTAAACCTATTATAAAAACATCATTTATACTAAAATTAATATAAACGTATATTGATGTTTTTGATGTATAAAATAACTAGAATATACACTTTATTCGTCATATATTAAGTTTAAAACTATATACTCTGTTTATTATAACTATTATAATGAATACCTATGAAAGAGTTTTTAATGAAATATATACTACTTTTAAGTGCATTATATGTATCAATGTATGCTCATCCTACTTTTGAACCTTCTCAAACGTGTAAATCTTGTCATCCCACAATTTATAAAGAATTTCAGTCTACACAACATGCTAAAGCATCTATATTTGATGATGAAATACATGCTGCCGTCTGGAAAAAACATCCTAAAAATACTAAGATGTCCTCTTATGCATGTGCCAAGTGTCATACTCCTTCAGCATCTAACTACGGTGCATTGGTGGAAAAACATAATGGTGTTGTACCTGATGCAAATGATACTACCCAAAGAGAAGGAATTTCTTGTGCTTATTGTCACAGGATAGAGTCTATAAAGCCGGGGCATATGTCAAATACAAACATCATAGCCAAAGAGGGAAAAGCATATTTTGGTTCACTTAAGTCCCATATAGAATCCCCTTTTCATAAGATAAAAACTGATAGTAAACACTTTAACAGTGGAAATGTCTGTGTAGGGTGTCATTCACATAAGAAAAATAAGTATGACATCAATGTCTGTTCAACAAATATTGACAATGAACTTGATGGTAGTAATTGTGTTAGCTGTCATATGCCAAAAGTTAAAGGCTCAGTATCAACTATGCATAAGACAAAAGAACATGCTTTTCATGGTTTTCCAGGTACACATTCTCATCAAGGTATGTTGACCCAGTATGTTGACATTATCTTGAAACGCCATGAAAGAACATTTGATATTACCATAGACAACAAGAGTTCCCATGCATTAGCCCTTCATCCAATGCGTGTGATGCAACTACGGGCTAAAATCACGCGTAAAAGTAAAGTCATAGATTTAGCAGTTAAAAATTTTGCTAGAGTTATCGGTGCAGAAGGTAAAGGAACCCCACCATGGTTAGCTAATGAGGTTGTACAAGATACCGCGGTAAAAGCCAATGAAAAAAGAGTAGTCACTTTTAATGACGTATTGGAAAAAGGAGATAGACTAGAAGTTACTATTGGATACTTCTTGGTAAACCCAAAAATGCTTAAAAGTTTAGACTTAGACAAGAGTGTAATAGCAACAAAGTTTCATCATTTTAAAACAGAAAAATTTGAAATAAAATAACAATATAAAGGAAATAAAATGGCAGTAGCAGAAGATATTGGATGTAGCAATGAGGTTTGTGTAGAAGCACCTAAATGTAAAAGAACAGTGATTTATGTAAATGATACTACCAGAGAAATCAAAAGATTTGGTGGTAATGAAGAAAGAGGGTGTGGAAAATTCATACCTAAAAAGGAAAACTAGATGAAAATAGCAATACCCGTAAAAATGAACAAAAAAAACCCCGCAGTGGCACCACTATTTGGTAAGGCAAAATGGTTTGCCTTTGTAGAAAAAGAAAGCGTAACTATCATGGAAAACCCTGCAAAAGGTGGAAAAGCCGTCATCGAATGGTTTGCAAATGAGGGAATAGACACCATTATCATGCAAGAGATGGGGGTGACTCCTTATGAGATGATACAAGCCCATGGTGGAATGTCTCTTTATCACTCAGGATATGAAAGAATTCTACTTGATGAACTCATAGAAAAGTTTGCTGATGGTGAACTTGAGATGCTCAATGATACGACTATGGCTGAGATTATTAAACAGCATGAAAGTAGACATATACATGGTGATCACGGACATGGACATGAACATCATCACCACCATTAAAAAAATCTTCCAGTTTTATCTGGAAGGTTTTAAAAACATGAAGATAGGTAAGCGCCTCTGGGCGATTATTGGTATCAAGTTTGTAATATTTTTTGTCATTATGAAAATCCTCTTTTTCCCTAACTTTTTAAAAGAGAATTTTTCTACTGACAGTGAAAGAGCAGAACATGTACTTCAAAGTTTAACATCACATAAGGAATAAGGAATGGAAGATACACTTTTAACAGACTGGTCACGCGCGCAATTTGCGCTTACGGCCTTATATCACTGGCTTTTTGTACCACTGACTTTGGGACTCTCTTTTATCGTTGCAATTATGGAGACAATCTATGTAAAGACGGGTAATGTGATTTGGAAAGAGATCACTAAGTTTTGGATGACCCTTTTTGCTATCAATTTTGCTATTGGACTGGCCACAGGTATCATTATGGAGTTTGAGTTTGGAACCAACTGGTCAAACTACTCTTGGATAGTGGGGGACATCTTTGGTGCGCCACTTGCCATTGAGGGGATCATGGCATTTTTTATGGAGTCCACTTTCTTTGCTGTCATGTTTTTCGGTTGGGATAAAGTGAGTAAAAAAATGCATTTACTCTCCACTTGGCTTGTGGCGATTGGATCAAACCTCTCTGCACTTTGGATACTCGTAGCAAACGGTTGGATGCAACATCCTATAGGCATGGAGTTTAACCTTGACACTGCACGTTTTGAAATGTCCAGCTTTTTTGATGTACTGTTTAACCCTAATGCTTACTCTAAATTCTTACACACAGTAGGAAGTGGTTATGTGATGGGATCTTTATTTGTTGTAGGTATCTCTGCGTGGTATCTGCTAAAAAACAAAGATGTGATCAAGGCCAAAAAGAGTATGGTAGTGGGTGCGACGTTTGGACTCATTACTTCTATTTTTCTCATTTTTACAGGAGATGAAGCAGCACATCAAGTAGCCCTTACACAACCTACCAAACTAGCAGCTATGGAAGGACTCTATGATGGGCACGAACGTGCGGGTATCGTAGCCATAGGGCAACTTAATCATAACAAACAAATAGGGGATGATCAAGAGGAGTTCTTTTGGAGTATTGAAATACCTAGAGCACTTTCACTGCTAGGTTTTCACGATATGAATGCTTTTGTACCGGGTATCAATGATCTTGTGTATGGAGATATGGATCATCACAACATTGAATCTGCACAATCAAAAATGGATAAAGGAAAAATAGCCATAGCCGCGCTCAAAGCTTATAAAGACGCTAAAAAAACAGGGAATGATACAGAAGCCCAAAAAGCATTAGAAGAGTTTAGAGCCAATGAGAAGTATTTTGGATATGGGTATTTAAAAAATCCTGAAGACATCATTCCTCCTGTGGCACTTACCTTTTATAGTTTTCATATCATGGTGGGGTTAGGTACATGGTTTTTGGCACTCTTTTTCTTCCTGCTTTATTTTAGTGTGGTAGGTAAGTTAGATAATCAAAAGATGCTACTTAGAGCAGCGTTGTGGTCTATTCCTTTAGGATATATAGCTGGAGAGATGGGCTGGATCGTTGCTGAAGTAGGAAGACAGCCATGGGCGATCTTTGAGATGTTACCAGTAGGTATGGCTACTTCACAGGTCAGTACTACGGCAGTACAAACAACATTTTGGCTTTTTGCTATCACCTTTACCGGACTGCTCATCGCAGAGATACGCATCATGACCACACAAATCAAAAAAGGAATGGAGGAACACTAATATGTTTGAAACTTTATCTCTCTTAACACTACAACAGTATTGGTGGTTCATTGTCGCTTTACTAGGGGCACTTTTTGTATTTCTTATGTTTGTGCAAGGTGGTCAGACACTGCTCAATACCTTGGCTAAAACAGAGGAGGAAAAGAATGTCATCATCGCATCTCTTGGACGTAAATGGGAACTTGGTTTCACGAGTCTCGTCATGTTTGGTGGTGCACTGTTTGCAGCATTTCCTTTACTCTATGCAGTGAGTTTTGGTGGGGCATACTATGTGTGGATGGCGATACTATTTTGTTTTATCATCCAGGCAGTCTCTTATGAATACCGTAAAAAGCCTAACAACTTTTTAGGACAAAGAACGTATGAATGGTTTTTATATATCAATGGTTCTTTAGGAATCACACTTATTGGTATTGCCTTGGCAACCTTTTATACAGGTGGAAACTTCATCAAAAACGACATGAACCTTTCTTCATGGACAAACCATACCTATGGACTTGAAGCAGTACTCAATCCTTTTAATGTCGCTTTTGGTTTAACTATCTTTTTTCTAGCACGTGCACAGGCGAGTTTGTACTTTATCAACAATATCAATGAAGCAAACATCATAAAAAGAGCCAGAAAACAACTTAAAATCGATGCTGTACTCTTTGTAGGGTTATTTCTACTGGTTGCGGGTATGCTACTATTTATGAGTGGCGTAGCTTATAGTGAAAAAGGTTTTGAAATTGTAAGCTATAAGTTTTTACACAACCTTATAGATACACCAACTATACTTGGCTCACTGCTTACTGGGGTGTTGTTGGTACTGTATGCTTTTTACATCACACTCTTTAAAGCGTCAATCAAAGGCATCTGGTTCTCTGGTTTAGGCACCGTACTGACAGTGGTAAGTTTACTCAGCCTTCTTGGATTCAACCAAACAGCTATCTACCCTTCACTGAGCGATATAGCAAGTTCTTTAACCATAGAAAATAGCTCAGGCAGTCACTATACACTCACAGCGATGAGTTATGTCTCACTGATGGTGCCATTTGTACTGGGGTACATTTATTTGGTATGGAAGTCTATGGATAAAGAACAGATCACCTCCAAAGAGGTTGAGTCAGATCATCATCATTATTAAAATAAAAAAGGAAAAATTATGGAAAGCGTAGTAGATTACACCTCGGCACTCTTATGGTATGCCTCATGGCCAGTGGTTATATTTATCTCTTATAAGTTTGTATTGCTCAATATTGAGCATTTGGAAGAGAATTTAGAAAAAAAGGATAAACAATGAGATTAGTATTTCCAACGGATGAAAATATGGGTTATTTAAGTAAAAGAGGTGCACATTTTGGAAAAGCAAAATTTTATACGATTGTCACTTTGGATGATAACAAAATCATAGAAGTACAATGTGTAGAAAATCAAGGACACAGTGGTGGTGCTTGTGGTAATGCTGTTGCTAACATCATGGCACTTAAACCTGATGCTTTGGTGGTCTCAGGTATCGGTGCTTCGCCAGCGCAGGGTTTTAAAGAAGCAGGGTTAGACCTCTATTTTGACCAAAACTCTCCTAACGTAGAGGAAAGTGTGACGATGCTTGTTTCAGGAAAACTGGAAATGAGTAGCGGTAACGGTACCTGTTCGGTACATTAATATGACATTTGAATTAAAGCAGATCGCTACTATACGTTCACCTTATTGTGACTTGGTCAACATGCCAGTCCAACCCAAAGGTGCAAAAGATGTCTATGCTACACTCGTATTTGAGGAGCAGTATGTAGAAGGATTAAAGGATTTGGATGGATTTTCACATGTGTATTTGATGTATTATTTTCATAAGGTAAAAGCGCCGAAACTTAGCGTCATTCCTTTCAACGATAAAACACATACCCCAAGAGGTGTTTTCTCTACACGTACGCCCATGCATCCAAATAGTATGGGCTTATCAGTAGTTGAACTTGTTAAGGTTGAAGGTAATATTGTTACTATTAAAGGGGTAGATATCTTAGACGGTACGCCGCTTTTAGATATCAAGCCTTACATAGAAAATTTTGATAGAGTGGAAGGCGAAGTCAAATCAGGATGGATGAAGTCTACAGAAGATGAAGTAAGTACAAAACGATCTGATGACCGTTTTGTTTGCCAGGCTGATGCCTAAAATATAGAAAGAGTTTAAGATGAATAAAATGAAATATATCTATACTTTACTCACGTTATTATTGATTGTGGGTATTGCGTTTTTTTCTTTTCAAGGAAATAGTAAAAAAAGTGGAAAGGCAGATCGTATAGCCTGTCATAAAAAGTCTGTCGTTTTTGAAAAGGTATATGATGAGAATCAATTCGAAAAAGTAAAAAATGCACTTTATACTGGTGCATACAAACTCACATCAAGAGTTCAAAAATCTGTATACATGAAAACACGAATGTTTGAGTATGTTGATCTTAAAGACGTAGATAAGCTTGTAGAAAATGCGATAGCACAGTATAAAAAACAAATACCTAATACTGGTAATAAAGTAGGGGTAGATTATTATATTTATGAAAATGATAAGGCAGATCCAGGTAAAAAAACAGTAAAAAGTAAACTGTATGCAGGCTATTTACATTTTATCTTTTCCTATGGAGGTAAAAAAGTCTACGCTGTACAGGTAGACTTTATGGACTTAGAAGGTAAAGATATAGATAAAAGTGTAGAGTGTGCTATAAAGTCTCTAGTCACACTATAAGACTCACTGTTCTTTTATCACTTCAAAAGGTGCCAATGTGCTTGTATTGGCTTCATGGCTGTGTGATTCTTCTTCATCTTCACAACAATTTAACACAGACTTCTCAGGATTTTCTATGAAGTCATACCCTCTATAGATAGTATAGATCCCAAAGAGTATCACGATGATAGAAGCTAAGTTCATCATCACTTTTCGTAAATTACTTCTGTTAAGCAGCTGAGTAAAAAACCCTAAGCTAAAAAGAGCAGGAATGGTACTCAGACCAAAGATGAACATCACCAGTGCTCCCCACAAAGGGCTACCTGTACTTGCAGCAGTCACTGCAAAGAAGTAGACCAGTCCACAAGGCAAAAGCCCATTAAGTAGTCCTAAGATATAAAAGCTGTAGAGTGATTTGGAACGCAGTACATGACGAAACACATCCTGATACCATTTGGTTTTTGAAAATGAATGTTCAAGCTTGGTGAGAAACTCCAGTTTACCTAGGAGTGACAAACCCGCAAGTATCATAAAGATACCTGCTAGTATAGTTAGCGTGGCAGTTGCAGTACCACTAAACTGTGCCACACCACCAAGCGCACCAAATATAGCTCCTAGCATCACATAGGTAGTGATACGTCCAAAAGAGTAGCTAAGGTGTGCCAGTCCTTGCATGAGGTTGGACCATTTGTTATCTATCTTTGCAGTTGAGTAGGCGATAACTATACCGCCACACATGCCTACACAGTGTCCAAAGGCACCTAAAAAAGCGATGCTGGCTATGGTCCATAAATCTATACTTTCCATTATTTTCCTAGTAATTTTTTTCGTATTTTGGGATTGCCCAAGTGTTCTCCTCTAAAGACATAGAGTCTCATGGTGGTGAAGTCTATAGTACCTTCCACTTTGTGTTCTCTGGCTCCAAATCCATAATGCATGGCAGTTTTGTCAGCTCTACCATACCATGCTTTTCTTGCATCTATCCACTTTTTAGTATCTATACTGTGTATCCAAAGTTTAGCAGTCTTTTCAAAGGGTTTGTGTTCTATCCATAGTACCATACATGCTGGATCATCAAAAAACCATGTCCTCCCATCAGGTGCTACGACTTGAGAGCTGTTTCTTTGCTCCGTGATAAGCATTTTACAATGTGGGTCATTGGTAAAATTGACTTTAAGAGGCCATGGCTTCATGTCCGTATTGCCTTTGATGATGGTAATGGGTTGATCTTTTGTTGCCATAGAGACAAAGATAACAGCTGCAATAGCAAGTATCACAAAGATGATAAGTAAGGGTAAAATTTTTTTCACTATAAAAGTACTCCATTTTTAAAATAATAAATAGCCACATAGGCTGTGCAGACTAAGACAAAAAGGCTAAGTAAGACTATCACACTTTTTTGTGATTTGGCATGGCTTTGGTTTATCCACAGCGTTGTAACGGCGTTGCTTAATCCCATATAGGTACCTAGAAACAGTGAACCCCACAAGAGATACCCCACATAAAAATACTCTACTTGAAACATACAAAATGGACACTTATGGGTAGGAAGCTGATAGACATACGTACCAAAGAAATAGACCACTGCGTAATATGCAATGTAAATAAAAAGTACATTTGAGACAATGTAAAGTAATGTTTGCTTCGTTTTCATGCTCAGTATGACCAAACTAAAGAGCAAATAAAACAAAACCAGAAGCAAAGGTATGCTTAGTCCAAAGGGCAGGGGGTTCGCACCTTCTAATTGTCCAAAGAGTGCAGAACAGCATGAGACAGGTTGATGTATGTTTATGTCTGAAAAATATGCAAAATCTAACCCAAATTCAAAGAGTATTAATACAAATATAAAGCTGAACAGCCATGACTTTTCTTTAAACCATTGATGGTTTTTTGTATGCATATCATAGAAGTGTATGTAAAGCCAAAGGGTTAAAAAAGCAAGGATGATAAGTTTTAATATTAATAAGTATGAGCCGTATGCATTCGCTGTAACAACACCTGCGGCACACATCGCTCCAGGTACCAACACAGACAAAGCATCAATACTAAAGATGAAATAAACAATAAGTAAAAACTTCATACCAAAGACTAGAAGTATAATGGTACTCACCAGGTATGCTTGTCTTTCTAACGCAAACTGAAAAGGAGTAAATTTTTCAAAGTCCCACTTGAACAGTACTTTTAGTGAAACGGCCAGTGCAACCAGCAAAAGTAAAAAGAGAATGGCTTCTGCTAATAGATAGACGATGACTTCATTAGAAAAGAGTACTTCATTCATGGTACTAGCTTTCAACTATTTGTCCATCAACCATAGGGATGATAGTACTCTTAAAACTTAAGGTATCAAACAGTGGGTCATGCGTAGCGATCACAATGGTTTTTCCTAAAGCATGCAATTCTTTTAAAATCTCTATAAATAAAAGTGAATTATCTCTGTCTAGGTTTGCTGTAGGTTCATCACATAGAATGATGTTTGGGTTTGCTACCAATGCTCTGGCTATAGCCGTTCTTTGTTTCTCTCCACCCGAGAGTCTACTGGCTTCAGCCTCTTTTTTATGAGCTATATTTGCTAGAGTAAGAGCGTTATCTACTTTTAGTTCTATCTCATTCATCTGAAGACCAGAGGGGATGAGAGGTATAGTGACATTTTCTTCCACACTGAGATGATCAAACAGATTAAAATGCTGGAAGATCATCCCAATCTTCTTAGCACGTAGTTCTGAGGCAAAAAGGTCTGGTAACTTTGAGATAGGTTCACCTTCTATGAGGACTTTCCCTGAACTTGGTTTGTCAAGACCTGCTATGAGTGAGAGTAGAGACGTTTTACCTGAACCGCTCACCCCTTTAAGTATGACACATTCGCCTTCTTGTATATTTAGGTTGATATCTTTAAGTACAGGCACTTCATTGCCTGCATGGTGGAAGGTCCTGTAGAGGTTTTCTATTTGTATCATCATTACATCGCTCATCATAACATGGCCTCTTTGGGGTCAGTCACAGAGACTCTCCATACAGGGATCAACACTGCAGCCATAAAAGGAAGTGCGTAGATAAGAAAGATAGAGCTAAGCACTGAGAAATCAAGTACAGGTATAAAAGAGATACTGTTATGTAAGTTCTGTCCACCTAAGAATATCTCTTTGAGTAGTGGCGCACCTAAGATAAATACATAGATATAAGCGATAAAGATACCTGTAATAAATGAAGTCACTATCACCACAAGTGTTTCCATGAATTTGAGTTTCAAAACATCATTGATACTCCATCCTAATGCTCTTAGTAGACCAATATGTCTTCTATCTGAAGCATAGACCATACTATATCGCTGGTAGAGCATCAGTGCAAAGGTACTTAGCAGTACTAAAAAGAGTATGAGAAAGAATCCACCTTTATAGTTGTATAAACTCTTATATGATTTTCTAACATCATCTTTATTGACCACGTGTATATCGTAATACAAGGAAGAGAGTTTAGCTGTGAGCATCTCCCATTCATCAGGGTTTGGTACATTAAAGGTGATATCTGTGACTTCCTCTTCATTGTAGCCCAGTACTTTACGTGCGAGATCTATGGGCATGACTATCATATCATTGGCTATGAGGTTAGTTTCGTTGGGAAGTGTTGCAAAGATATTTACTTTTTCAAAGCTACCTTTAGGTGTTAAAAAACTATACTCATCTTTATAAAATTTTGACTCAAGATACTCTTTTACCCCAACGCCTACAAGCATTTGATTACCATTTAAAAATGTTTTTAATTCAGTTGCCTCCATGAGTGTCTGTAGCCCACTATGACTTTGCTCTTCTAAGAAGTCTACACCCACAATGAGAAATGACTTTCCTTTGGGCTCAAAATAGTAACGTCCATAGACTCTAGGTGTGACTTTTGTGATGCCATAAATGTCTAGCAGTGTATCACTCCACAGTAAAGGTGTAGGAACATTGGTGCCTCCTTGTAGACGAGAGACCACAAAGTCTGGTTGCGCTTTAACAGTCGCTTTTAAAGAGTGCCGCATAGAAGTTGAGATAAAGAGCACGGAAGAGAGTAAAAAAAGAATCATCACAGAGATAACGATCACCGAGAGATGTTTACTGCGTTCTTTAATGAGCTGTAGTGTAAGAAAGTGCCAAAATGCATTAACGTTCATAAACAAAATCCATTTTACTTAGCGTTGGCATTTCAGGGTAGGTAGTGTTGTGTATAGATGCATCATAATTTATAGAAAGTGATAGTGGTGCCATATGAGTGAGTTGTGTGATGCTATGTAAAGAGTGTCTACTTTTTTGATAAGGGTAAAGGAGGGTATGTGTCAGCATGACAAAGAGCATAGATAGCAGTAAAAACATAAATGACACAAATGGTTTTATCAAGTGAGTTTCCTATAATTATTCGGTATATTCTATCCCATCAAGTCCCATAACAAGCTTGGGAGTGATGTCATTAAAGAGTATGATCTGATCACCCGAATGGTCCTTCATGAAGTTCTTTGCTGCATCTTTCGTATCAAAAGGTATAAGTTCATTTCCCATAGGGCCAAATACATCTGAGCCTACAACATAAAAGGCTTTTTTTGCATCGATACCTTGAAGTGTGTAAAAGTCTGTGACTTCTATATTGTTTATTTTGTTTCTGTCATAAGGAAAGTCTACATCAAAAATGTAAAACTTCATCATATCTTTCACACCATCAAAGTAGTGTTTTTTGGTGTCTACTTCTATGAGTGCTACCCATTTAGGGTATTTAGCCACAAACATACCACACACAGGACACTTGATCTCTTTGGGTACTTCTATTTGACCTTTAGTAGATGTAGCACTCTCTGTCTGCCCAGCTAAGAGAAAGTAGGCTAGCGCTTCTTTGTTGCGAGTGTTGAGTACTATGCAGGGGTTTGTGTCTTCTATTTGTTTGTAGATATCAGGAAGGTTTACGGCTTTTATAGATGAGAGTTTAGTCTCATCACACAGTTTTAACGCTACCTTCTCACCTTTTTGAACAAGTTTTGCATACTTAGCAGGAGATATATCCTGAGCATGCACAAACCCTAAAAGTATAAGTGTTAGCAGTATAAACCGTGTCATAGTGTTGCCTTATTTAGTACGAGTTTTTAAGTAAATAGAGATAGCTTGAAGCTGTTTACCTTTAATTTCACCACAAGGTTTTTCTGTTGCAAGAAATGTTTTTGCCTCTGCAATGGTTTTAAATTCACCAGCGACAGGCTTACACATCTTGTTATACATCATCTCACCTTTTTTAGCCATCATACCTTGTTTTTTAGCCACCATTGCACTCTCTTTCTCTAGAGTACCTTTTACAGAAGCCAGTGTATCTTCAAAGTTCATTACTTTCCCACCAAAGTCTTTAGCAAAAGCCTCAGCATCTGCTTTGTTAGCAAAACCATATTTACTTGTCATACTCATAGTACCTGGTTTATCACTACCAAACACATACCAAGCTTTGGTAGCATCTATAAATTTAAGTGTAGCATTGTCAACTACTTTTAAGTCAGTAACATTTGCATCATTTTTCATAGCCAATGCCATACAGTGGATAGAACAGTATTGTTTAGTCTTACCAGCTACATGTGCTGCGTGATTTGTCTTATAAAACATTGGAAGTGTCATCCCACATTTAGGACAATACATTTTACCTTCACCCTCTTGGAGTATCACTACTTTATCTGGAGAGACTGCTTGAAAACGTGTAGGCATTTTTTTACCCATATTTTGTTGTTTAACATCTTCTGCAATCATAGTTGAATTCACTAAAAATAATGTTATTAGTAGATATGCCATTTTTTTCATCTATTTATCCTTCATGTTTCTTTACTAGTAAGGTTATTAAAATTGTATTAATTTTGTGTTAAGTTATGAAGATAAGAGGGTATTGAATGAGATAAGTTGGAGAAAAAAATATATATGAGTAAGTTAGATAAAATTATATGTAAGAAAACAATAAATATTATCTATTAAAATATTGATTTTAACTCTATTGTCATGGGAAGAATCCCAAATGACAATTTTACTTGTAGTTTTTTATCGCTTTATCTAAAATAGCCGTTGCCGCAGCTTTATCTTTAAAACCAGAAACTTTTACCCATTTATTTGGTTCAAGAATTTTGTATGTTTCAAAAAAGTTTTTAATACGGTTTAGTGTATGCTCTGGTACATCACCTAAGTCATTGATATTTGCATAAGTAGGGTCTATTTTTACTGTAGGTACAGCAATAAGTTTTTCATCACCACCTGACTCATCTTCTGTCATAAGTACACCTACGAGTCTACATTTGATGAAAGAACCAGCTTGAAGTGGATAGTCACATAGTACTAAGATATCTGCTGGATCACCATCATCTGAGAGTGTATTTGCTACAAAACCATAGTTTGCAGGATAGTGCATAGACGAGTAAAGTACTCTATCTACTTCAACAGCACCAGAATCTTTGTCTATTTCATACTTAATAGCAGAATTTAAAGGTACTTCAATAATTGCTTTGATTGCATCTGGGTTTTCACCATGACCAATTTTACTAATATCCATTTGTGTATCTCCACGAAATTAAATTTTGATGATTTTATCATAATATCTATTAATGCTTCAACAAATAATGATACTATGACAAAAAAAATTATTAGTAGGAGTTTAAATGAAAAAAATAGTGTGGACTTTATTTGTAGGAATAGTATTCATAGCTGGTTGTGGAGGTAGTGGAAATCAAACAGAAACGACAACGACTCAGGTAGAAAACACAACGATTGATGCGGAACCTGCATCAACAGATATGCTACGTGTGGCTTGTATTGGTGACAGTATCACTGAGGGTTTTGCTTTATCTGACCCTACTACACAAAGTTATCCTGCACAGTTGCAGACATTTATTGGTGATACTGTGGAGGTTCAAAACTTTGGTATAAAAACCAGAACAGTCAGTAGAGCAGGTGAACTCTCCTATTGGGATACTACTCAATACCAACAGTCTCTTTCCTATAATCCCGACATTGTAGTCATTATGCTAGGTACGAATGATATGCAAGATGTAAACATTATGTACCAAGATGATATTATTAATGACTATGGTGATCTTATAGCCAGCTATAGAGCACTGGAGAGTCAACCAATAGTATATATTTGTTTACCTTCACCATCTTTTGGTATTGTAAGAGGTATTACAAATGCCCGCATTAAAAATATACTGATTCCTAAAATAAAAGAGGTTTCAGAGTTAAACAATGTGAGTGTCATTGATGTCTATTCATTACTAAACAATAAAGAAGAATTATTTCCAGACACTTTACATCCTAATGTTGAGGGAGCAAGACAAATAGCACAATTGGTTTATCAAACTATCTATTAATCGTTTAATAGATAGTGTTTTCTAAACCAACGATAGTAAAAAGCTACAAATATAAAGCCTAATCCCAATATAAGGGTAATGCCCTCAAGTGAGAGTCCCCATGTTGATGCATAACCTATAAAGAGGGCTGTAGCAACATTGGAGAGCATAAAAAACATGTCATTATAAGAGATGACTCTTCCCATGAACTCTGGCTTTGTCTCTTCTTGAATGAGTAGATAAGTGTATGACCAGAGTGTGGTGATAAAAAATCCTGTTATAAAAAGTCCTATAAGTGCTAAATAGAAGTTATACTCCAGTATAGACCAGAGCATAATAGCAAGTCCTTGTGCAATAAAGAAGTAGTGTAGGTTATTTTTAGAGACTATTTTTGAAATAAAAAATGGACCTAACATTAAACCTACAGCCCTTGTAGCATTCATCCAGCCTATTGCCAATGGTACAGCGATAAGTTCTTTATATTTTAAATCTGCAAGTAGGGTGATAAGTGCATCAAAAGATGTTAATCCTATAGCGGCATGAAGTAAAATAAGATGTAATATCTTTTTTTGGGACACTAAGTAGTGAAAACCATTTTTAAGCATATCAAAATTTGATTCATGCTGTTCAACACGTTTGATATCAATATGTAATCCTATGAGTAAAAGTACTGCAATAGTATAAAGGATAGCATCTGCAATAAATGCCAAGTCAAATCCAAGATAGTAAGTAACAATACCGCCTATAGCCATACCCAAAGCATAACAAATAGACCATATAACTGAATGTATTTCATTGGTGTTTTTAAGCATTTCACCACTTACGAGTTTAGGGAAAAGTGCCATCTCCGCAGAAAAGAGCATTGAAGCCGCTCCTGAACGTATAAAAATAAGTATCATAAGTACCCAAACATACTCCAATGAATTGATAAATATGAATCCTAAAGTCATAGATATTTCAACCAGTAAAAGTATGGACATGAGTTTTTTAAACTCTATTTTATCTATGATAAGTCCTATCACAGGAGCAAGTACGACAGCAGGTAACATTGCCATGGCTGCTGTAAGTGCAATAGTGATTTCATCTGCACCATAAGAGACTATCATTGAAAAAATGGCAACTTGTGAAAACCATGTACCAAAATATGAAATAAACTGAATGAGTGAAAGTCTTCTAATAACAGGATGTTTAAGTGTATCTAAATAGTTCAATAATTATGCCTCATCAACCAAAGCATAAACAATCTTTTTACGCTCCAATATCTCTACATACATAGCAAAACATTTTTTAGCTAGCACTTCATCTTCAGAAGCAACAGATATTGTCACTCTCCAGCCATCACTATAGAGTTTGGGTAAAGAAGAGTATTCAACATTTTTAGGCATTTTTTTCATCACTTCAATAAACTCATTTTCTTTACAGTGTGCTGTCACTGTATATCTAAAAAGTGCCTTTTTTTCAGGGATGAGTTTTGCAAGTATCTCTAAAACCATTGGATGGCTCATTTCAGGAAAACCTGGCATAAAATAATATTTTTCTTCTAGAGAAAAAGCAGGCATTTTGTTTACGGGGTTATCTAACAAATTGGCATATTTTGGGAGTTCCGCCATAATTACAGAGTAAGGATAAGCATTTTTCCCTAGCTTTTTAACTATGATTTTTTTTGCTTCTTTATGTGTATACAGTTTTCCATCGCTTAGGGCTTTTGCAGCACATAAGCGAGTATGGTCGTCTGGCGTTGAGCCTATGCCACCAAAAGAGAAAAGCACTGCATTTTCTTGAGATGCTATAAATGCTATAGTTTTTACAATAAGTTCGGGGTCATCTTCAATGATAAAAGATCCGGTTAACTTATGCCCTTGGTCGGCTAAAGCTTGTGTTAGAAAGTTAAAGTGTGCATCGGTACGTCTTCTATTGAGTATTTCCGTACCAATGATGAGGGCAAAGAATTGAGGTAGTTTCATAGACTACTCTTCTATATAATTCTTAAGCTTCCTACCTACTTTAGGGTGTTTTAACTTTTTAATCGCAGATGACTCTATTTGTCTAACTCTCTCACGTGTCACTGAAAGTTCTTTACCTATCTCCTCTAGAGTTCTGTCACTCTCGTCTTCTAAAAGTCCAAAACGCATACGTATAACAGCTTTCTCTCTTTCGTTGAGTTGGTCAAGTACATCATCAATTTGATTATTTAAATCATCTTTTAAGACTACATCAGTAGGACTGAGTGTTGTCTTGTCTTCAATGAAGTCACCAAATCTACCATCATCTTCATCACCAACGGGTGTTTCTAATGATACTGGTTCTTTAGTAATTTTTATGACATTTTTAACTTTATCCACTGAGAGTCCAACTTCTTCAGCGATGGTATCTAAGTCTGGTTCTTTACCTGTTTCTTGTAGATGTTTTCTAATGATTTTGTTGATACGGTTAATCGTTTCAATCATATGAATAGGAATACGTATAGTTCTAGCTTGGTCTGCAATAGCACGTGAAATAGCTTGACGTATCCACCATGTAGCATAGGTAGAGAATTTGTAACCTTTTTCATACTCAAACTTATCAACAGCCTTCATAAGACCGATGTTTCCTTCTTGTATGAGGTCAAGAAATGGAAGTCCACGGTTAGTGTAACGTTTCGCAATACTTACAACAAGTCTAAGGTTCGACTTAGCCATACGTGTTTTAGCAACTTCAGACTTCGCTTTACCTTGACGTATTTGACCCAGTATCTCTTGTAGTTTTTCTTCTGTAAGATCAAAGCCACCTTTAGATGCCTCACGTGTTTCAAAAAGTTTTTTAATTTCTACATAGGTACTTACCATTGTTGTCTCAGGGACTGCATCTATGATATCATCTTTATCCATTTCAATAATATTATTTAAAAGTTTTTGGTGATTTTCTTTGAGCATGTCATTGAAAAGAGGAAGTTTATATTCCAAACGTTTTAACTCTTTGTCAAAACTATCATCTGATTTTAGTGCAGTCTCCATAGCTTTTACAAGTTCGTTAATGAGTTTAGAAGTAGGCCCTAAATTTAAAAGCGCTTGTTTTAAAAGTTCTTTTTTAAAGGCAATTTTTAATCGCTCATGTAATATAGTGACAACATCTTCAGTTTCAGGATCGAGTTTAGCTAAATCTTCACGTGCTTTTAACCAATCTTTTTTAGATTTTTCAAGTTGTTTAAAACTATCAATAACCTGTTTAACTCTTTTGTCACTTTTGGGTGATTTAGCTGTAGAGTCATCTTTTTCTTCTACATCATCATCTGCACTATCATCACTTGATTTTTCATCTTCAAAACTTTTAAATAACTCTTTTACACGTCTTTCACGGTTAAGTAAAGGGTCTTTATAATTTAAAATGTATCCTACTAGATAGGGTACAGAACAGATTGCATCTATAATAATATCTTCACCCTCTTCAATACGCATTGAGAGATCAACTTCTTCTTCTTTCGTTAGTAGCGGTATTTTACCCATTTCACGTAAATACATACGTACAGGTGAGTCAGAACGACTCCACTCTAAAAGTTCTTTCTCTTTGTGAAGGTCAAACTCATCTTTATTGCCACCTTCTATGAGTTTTTTTCTCTCCTCATCACGCTTTTTCTTCTCTTTCTCTGTAAGAAACTGTGCAAATTCAGAAGCTGAGATAATTTCAGCTTTTGCGTCTGTAGAAAATTTGTGAATCTTTTTAGCTTGTGCTAGTGTGGGTTGTTTTGAAAACTCTTTTGCAATATTTTCAAGTGTTACAATATCATCTTTCTTTTTAGATTGGAATAATGCTTCTACGCTCTTCATGCTGTCTTTTGCTGCCATATGTTGTACCCTTGAAAGTTATGATTGATTTATCTCAGTTATAATTAAGGTGGATTATACCGAAATTTCATTCTAAAAGGGCATGATATTAGGTTATTTTTTGTTTTTTTGTTATAATCGCGAAAATTTTTTAGGGTAATACCCTCTATTTAAAGGATTAACTTGCAAGGTAAAGTTTGGAAATTTGGTGATAATGTAGACACAGATCTTATTATTGCAGCAAGATATCTTAATACATCGGATGCTTCAGAATTAGCAAAACACGTTATGGAAGATGCAGATCCATCATTTGTTTCTAAAATGTCAGCAGGTGACATTATTGTTGCTGGAGAAAATTTTGGCTGTGGGTCAAGTAGAGAACATGCACCTATAGCCCTAAAAGAAGCAGGTGTTTCTGCCATTATTGCACCTACATTTGCACGTATATTTTACAGAAATTCATTCAATATGGGCTTGCCTATTTTTGAGCTAGAAGAGTCTGCAGAGATTCATGAAGGTGACACAGTAAGAGTAGACATGGATGCAGGAGAAGTCATAAATGTAAGTCAAGCAAAGACGTATAAGTTTTTACCTATTCCAGAATTTATGCAGGAGTTGGTTGATGCTGGTGGTCTTATTGCATTTGCTAAAAAAGAATTAGAAACAAAAGGGAAGTAGTATGAGTAATAGAAGTTATAAAATTGGTGTGATTAAAGGTGATGGTATTGGACCAGAAATCATTGATGAAGCCATCAAAGTACTTGATGCTGTTTCTGTACAAGAAGACTTCACATTAAAATATGAAGAAATGCTTCTAGGTGGTGCTGCGATAGATGAAACAGGTATACCATTACCCGATGAGACAGTGAATGGTGTTAAAAAATGTGATTCAGTCCTTTTTGGTGCTATCGGTGGTCCAAAATGGGATAATTTAGAGAGACACTTACGTCCTGAGTCTGGATTACTTGCTTTACGTAAAGCTATGGGAACCTTTGCAAACCTTAGACCAGCTATGGTATATGATGAACTTGTGAATGCATCTAGTTTAAAGCCTGAAGTGATTAAAGGTGCAGATATCATGGTTGTACGTGAATTGACTGGTGGTATCTACTTTGGTCAACCAAGAGAACTTCATGAAAATGAAGCTTTTAACACTATGAGATATACACGTGAAGAGGTTATTCGTATTTCTAAAGTCGCTTTTGAGATTGCTATGAAAAGAGATAAACGTATTTGTTCAGTAGATAAAGCCAATGTTCTTGAAGTAAGTCAATTTTGGAGAGAGATAGTAGAAGAAGTTTCTACAGAGTACCCTGAAGTAGAACTCTCTCATATGTATGTAGATA
Source organism: uncultured Sulfurovum sp. (assembly GCA_902727855.1). GTDB lineage: Bacteria > Campylobacterota > Campylobacteria > Campylobacterales > Sulfurovaceae > Sulfurovum. The sequence goes on along the minus strand of CACVAS010000117.1, from coordinate 249,501 downwards.
ATGCTGCAATGCAACTCATACGTGATCCTAAACAGTTTGATGTTATTTTAACAGGTAATATTTTTGGTGATATCTTGTCGGATGCTGCTTCAATGCTTTCAGGCTCTATTGGACTACTTCCTAGTGCAAGTACGGGTATGGGGGTAGGACTTTATGAGCCGATACATGGAAGCGCACCTGATATTGCAGGTCAAGGTATTGCTAATCCTTTAGCAACAATTTCTAGTGCGAGTATGATGTTACGTTATGCCTTAGGTGAAAACGATGCTGCAGATAGAATTGATAATGCCATTAAAAGAGCACTTAGTGAAGGGTACAGAACAGGTGATTTAGGTGATTATGACGCTAAAGAGATTTGTTCATGTACTGAAATGGGTGATATTATTGCAAACTATGCAAGTAAATAATAACTTTTAATTGAGGTTATCATAGTGGAAAAAAGAGCCAGAGTTCTTATTGATTGTCATGATGCAAAAGGGTTAGTCTATAAAGTGTCTAAAGTTTTTTATGATAGAGATTTAAATATTGACTCCAACCGTGAGTTTGTTGATAAAGAAAAAGAAAAGTTTTTTATGCGAACCGTTGTATCTGGTGACTTTGATACAGATGAACTCAATGATGCATTGAAAACAGTATGTCCAGATGATGCACGGATACGTGTGATTATCCCAAAAAATAAAAAAATTGTTATTTTGGCAACCAAAGAGTCTCATGCCTTGGGTGACATACTCATACGAAATGAGGCTGGAGAACTGAATGCCGAGATAGGTTGTGTTATAGCTAATCATGAAACACTTCGTACCCTTGTAGAAAGGTTTAATATTCCTTTTATCTCCATTTCAGCTGATGGACTTACCCGTGATGAACATGAGGTAAAAGTGATGCAAGAGATACAAAAATATACTTTTGACTACATGGTTTTAGCAAAATATATGCGTATCTTGACACCTACATTTGTTAAAGCATATAGTGGGAAGATTATCAATATTCATCACTCATTTTTACCAGCATTTATTGGGGCTAACCCCTATAAACAAGCCTATGAAAGAGGTGTGAAGATTATCGGTGCTACAGCACATTTTGTCACAGATGATTTAGATGAAGGACCAATTATTGCTCAAAATGTCATCCCTGTCAATCATCGTCTTTCATGGAAAGAGATGCAAAGCGCAGGACGTGATGGTGAGAAAGTGGTACTTTCACGTGCTTTAGCGCTTGTACTGCATGACCGTGTCTTTGTACATGATAATAAAACAGTGATATTTTAATCTATGTTCAATATTGTTTTAGTAGAACCTATGATTCCCCAAAATACAGGTACTATAGGTCGTCTTTGTGTCAATCTTGGCGCAACACTCCATCTTATAAAACCATTAGGTTTTGATATAGATGACAAAGCAGTGAAACGTGCGGGTTTGGATTATTGGAAACATTTAGATCTTGTGGTTTGGGAAAGTTTTGATGCATATCTGGAAAAACATCCTATAGTTACAAACAGCTATATGAGTACAACAAAAACAGATAACCTATATTTTAATGCAACATTTAAAAAGGGTGACCACATACTCTTTGGATCAGAGAGTAAAGGGTTAGATGAAAAGGTATTACTTGCTCATCCTGAGCAGTGCATTACCATACCTATGGGTCCACAGGGCAGAAGTCTCAACCTAGGTGTCAGTGTTGGTGTCGTACTGTATGACGCACTACGTCAAAACTATGATGGCTTTGAAAAAATTACTATTAAAAACACACAGGAGAAATAAATGTCATTTGGAGATATACTTTATGTTATAGCTGTGATTTTATTTGTCTATCTTACTTTTGGAATTATACGTAACTACTACAAAACTAAATTTGATGATGATGGGTATCGTATAGATATGCAAGAAGATGATACAAAGAATAATAGCCAAGAGAAGTAAAGAATAGAAAATGTATGAAAAAATAGATAAAAGAAGCTAGGTTTTTTAGCTTCTTTTAGACGGTTTAAAACGTATACGTCATACCTACATTCACAGAGTCCATCATGATGTCATGTGAAAATGGAAGTGTGTCAAATCCACCATCATTATAGAAGTTAGTATAGTCAGCAAATAGTCCAATATTTTGGGTAAGTTCTACTTTTGCACCTGCTCCCCATTGGAAACCTGATTCAGAGTAATCACCTATGCTAGTATCTTGTGTGGTTTTACCATATCCTGCTAGAGCATAAAGTGTAAAAAATTCAGATAAAGGTAGCATTGGTTTTAAATAGATAGCAATATTTTTAACATCTGTACCAATGCTGTCCCCATCGTCCATATCTCCATTTGACTGCGTATATCTTGCTTCTAAAGCAATGTAGTCATTAAATGAGTACCCTAGTTGTAACATAAAACCAATATCTGAAAATGAGTCATCTAAAAGGTCGTCATCAAGTCTGACAGAAGCAAGTGCAGCACCTACATAGACTGCACTTTCATTAATAGTAGGTTCTTCAAATTGTGGTATGTTCAAGTTAGGTTCAACTGGGCTAATGTCTCCACCTGCCATAGCAAGTGATGTAATAGTTGCAAATGAAAGTGTCATTTTTGTTAATTTTGTCATAAAATTCCTTTAATATTTTTTGTACGAGATACTAGCATTATATTTATAAATATAAAGATGGTTTTTTAAATAAAAAAGAATAACCACCTATTTACGAATTTTTAGGTAAAATTGTAGCAATAATTATTTGAGGACTATCTAGCTATGACACAAGCACTACTTATTGAAATTGGGGTAGAAGAACTACCTGCTATACCACTACTTAAAATTGTAAACAATATAGAGAAATCTTGGGCTTCTCTTTTAAAGGACTATAACCTTACATCTGATTTTGAGTTTATCTATACACCCCGTAGACTGGTACTTAAGCATAGTGCAATACCAGAAAAACAAGCAGATACATCTACTGAATTATTTGGTCCTCCATTACAAGCCGCATTGAAAGACGGTGTACCTACTAAAGCAGCAGAAGGTTTTGCACGTAAATGTGGTGTCCCTTTTGATGCACTTGGTCGTGGTGAAAAAAATGGTAAAGAGGTGCTCTATTTTAAAAAAGAACAAAAAGGTGTAGAAACAGCCAAATTACTACAAGAAGTGTTAGAAAAGTGGCTAAACACAATGGCATTTGGAAAAATGATGCGTTGGGGATCCAGAACAGATGAGTTTATTAGACCCCTAAGATGGTTACAAGTACGTCTAGGAAATGATTCTATTGATGTAGAACTTTTTGGTATAAAGTCAGATACCAAGACTTATATCCATAGAATGATAAGCTATGATGCCGTGGAAGTTGCAAATAGTGATACCTATGAAACTATTTTAAAAGAGGGTGCAGTGACACTTTACCCTAGCCAAAGAGAGTCAAAAATACTAAAAGAGTTTGATGCCCTTGAAGATGAGCATGCCATAGTGATAGAAAGAGATACTGCACTTTTAGCAGAAGTTGTAGCTATTACAGAAAATCCAAAAGCGTTGGTGGGTACATTTGATGCACTTTTTTTAGAGTTACCCCCAGAAGTGATAGTGACCTCTATGAAAGAGCATCAACGTTATTTCCCTGTGTTTAAAGGTGGTAAGATTACAAACAAGTTTGTAGTAGTTTCCAATGCTTACACAGAGGACTACACTAAGGTGATTGAAGGAAATGAACGTGTACTTAAACCTCGTCTTGCAGATGGACTCTTCTTTTACAAAAATGACCTCAAAGCTGGACTTTCTAGAGAGGGGTTAGAAAAAGTGCAGTTCATCGATGGTCTAGGATCACTTACAGACAAAATACAAAGAGAAAAAAACATTGCGCAACGCTTACTTGGTCTCTACATGGAAAAAGTCGAATTAGAAACAAAGAAAGAAAATGCAGATCTTGAAATACTCATGGACAAGTCTATCAATCTTGCTAAAGCCGACTTAATGAGTGAAATGGTCTATGAGTTTACAGAACTTCAAGGGCTTATGGGGTACTACTATGCTAAGGCACTAGGTGAAGAAGAGCTAGTATACACAGCCATAAAAGAACAATATATGCCAGTAGGAGAGGGAGCAGAACTCCCTACATCTGTATTTACATCTATTGTGGCTATGTCTTCTAAGCTTGACACACTCTTTGGGCTCTTTTCTGTAGGTAAAATACCAACAGGTTCAAAAGACCCATTTGCATTACGTAGAGCTGTTAATGGTATAGTACGTATGGTGGTCAAGTACGATTTAGCGTTTAATATTGATCAAATTATCGTACTACTTAAAGATACCTATAAAGATTTCGATACACAACTGTTAGTAGACTTTATCATCGAGCGTATCAATAAATCATTTGATGCTAATGCTTCAGTCATAGCAGCAGTTTTAAGTTCCGGTGAGAGAGACATAAATGAGATAGCAAAAAAAGTTTCTGCACTCAATAGTATAGTCTCAGAAGATACATTTAAAGAACAGTTCTCAACATTTAAACGTGTTGCCAACATCTCAAAAGATATTGACTTAGAGAGTGATTTAGCTATAGACATTTCACTCTTTAAAGAAGATGCAGAAGTCACACTTTACAATGCGTACGAAAAAGTCATCAACAGTCACTACCCAGACTACAACACACAACTAGAAGCACTCTTTGGACTCAAAAGAGAACTCGATGGCTATTTTGATGATGTCATGGTAAATGCAGAAGATGAAGTACTCAAAAACAACAGACTTCATACTATAGGGTCTATTTATAAATCCTTTAAAACGATTGCAGACATTAAAGAGATAACGGTTTAATGCATAACTATATATTTTTTATATTACTCTTAAGTTTATCAGGCTGTGTTTCAAAAACAGTTCCTAAAAATATGAGTAAAATTAAAGAAGTTACTACACTCAAACAATTTGAAGGGTGTTATATAAGCATACCTGACAATAGTCACGATGGAAATAGTTTAGCTCGTAAACTTATCAATGTGACTTATGCAAGAAGTAAAAAAATTTATAAAGTTTGTTTTAAAGTTGTTAGCAAAAAAAATATTCTTATATCAGGACATGACTCAAAAGGAATTATTTTAGGTAAAAATGAGTTAAGTCTTGGAAAAGAAATACAGATTCAAGATAATAAATTAATTTTAAAAAATAATTTTGGCTTGCCATTGCCTAAGTATAGTAACGCAGGTGTTATGGCAGCATTTACTTCAGAAAAAAGTTTTTATACTCTTGATATACATAATAATTTAATTAGTACTAATTCTAATTCAGCTGTTGGAGCAGGATTAGTTTTATTTTTTCCAATGCCTCTTTTACATAGTTCTGAATATACATATCGATATAAAAGAATATGAGAGAACTGTTGAATTTAATTATCATGTTACTTTTTATAAGTATAGATTTTCAAAAATAATTATATCAAATAGAAAACCTATTTCTAAATGCCTTGGCACCATCTTTGCTTGATTCGACTTCATCTGCTATATCTTGTAAGTAAAAGCGTAATTTACTTTGTTCTATGGTCTCTATCTCTTTAATCTTATTGATATTAAGTAAGTATGAGCGGTGAATACGTGCAAAATCATATTTGAGTAGTTTTTGTTCAAGGTCAGATATCTTTTGGGCGTAGTATGAGAAGCCTTTTTGTGAGCGTATCATGACTTCAGAAAGATCCGCTTTGATGTAGTAAATCTCTTCAGGTTTGAGTAGATAGTAATTATCACCAGCCTTACTCATAATACGTAATTCATCTGTCTTTTTACTTTCAGTTTTGACACGATCGATGCTTGTTTCTAACTGTTCTATGCTAAAGGGTTTAATCAAATACCCTACAGCACCTATGTCAAAGGCTTTAAGAGCATGTTCATTATAAGCGGTTTGAAATATAATGGCTAAGTCTTCTTTATGATAACGTAGCTCATAGCCAAGTTCAAGACCACTGGTTCCTGGCATATTGATATCTAAAAGCGCTAAATCAAAGGTGTTCTCCTTGATGAGCTCAAGTGCTTTTTGTGCATTGTCTGCTTCGACAATATCTTCATAGCCTAGTGTATTGAGCATTCTTTTAAGTCTTGTAAGCGCTAAGGCTTCATCATCAACGATGAGTATTTTCATTGCAATCTCCTAAATAGATAGTAAATGTTGGGTTGTTTTTATTGGTAATTTTTATGTTTCCATTACAAAGTAATTTAAGACGCTGTTCAAGATTACTAAGTCCTGTACCAAAACTTGAGTTTTTGATAGGTTTTCCATCATTAGAAAGTATCAGAGCATGTGTCTCTTTATTATAGCTAAGTGTGATACTTAGTTTTTTATGATTCTCAAAGCCATGTTTTATGGCATTTTCTACAAGCAGTTGAATAGAAAATTTTGGTACAAAAAGATTTGGTATATGCCCAATGTCTTGAAAATATATTTTCCCTGAGAATCGTATGTTCTCTAGTTCTACATAATCACGCACATTTCGTATTTCATCGTTGAGTGCAATACGTGCTTTCTCTTCCATGGTATTTCGTAAAAAAGTTGAGACTTTGAGTATGGCATTTTCTGCTTTTACCGGATCTTGGTGGATAAGCTCAGCAATCGAGTTGAGCGCGTTAAATAAAAAGTGTGGATTGAGTTGTGTCTCTAGTGAGCGAAGTCGACTCTGCACATAATGTTGGTCTACCACTTCTTTGGCATTACGCATCTTCACAAAACGGTAAAGTAAAGCCCCCACGATGTAGGTTAAGAATCCAATAGCAATGGCTATTTCTATTACTTGTGTATGAAATAACTCTATAAGTTGTAGGCTAAGTGAATTTGCCAAATAAGTGCTAAAAAGTGTGCCTAGAAAACCAGAGAGAAATGAGAAAAAAATAGCAAGTGGTAGCCAAAATATCTTTGGTATTTTAGGAAGTATAGTCTGGTTCATAAAGGTTATGAAAATGAGTGAAAAGAGTGTAATAGAAAAACCCAACATCCCTCCAAAAAGTGCACCATGAATCCATGACATGCCCAAAAGCTCATAACCTAGTGCAGAAAGTAGGGTAGCAAAGAGTATACCGATGAGTAAAATATAAAGCCAGTCAAATAGTTTGATACGTAGTTCTATGTTATACATGTAGTAATCTCCTAAGATTGTCTACACCTAACATCACTCCAGGCCAACCTTGCGCAGCATAGACCGTGTCACCGACATGATAAAGTCCTTTGATAGAGGTATCATTGCCTGGAAGTTTAGGTAAAAAGTTTTTCATAGTAATGGCATTACCTCCAAGCTGAGAACGATTGATATAGTGTCTAAATGTTCTAGGTGTTGCAGACATATGATGTACTATCTCTTCTTTTTTAATCTCAAGTATATCACAGACGCTCTTTATCAATGTATCTTCAAGAGCCTCCTTTTGAGAATTATACTTACTTGCATCTTCCCACCATCTTGAATCTGTATGGATAGATGCTGTGATGCTGTAGTGTCCTTTTTCTGAAAGTTGGTCATCACTTGGGTCTGAGAAAGAGACAAAGAGTGCATTTGAGAGTGTATGAGGGTACTGCTTATTTTGAATGAGTTGATAGTGATGTTCATACTTTGTGTCACTTTTTATGGTCATATAGAGCATAAACGAACTTTGATAGTTGTTGAGCTTTTCATACTTTTTATAGTAGTTCTTTATTTTTTCTTTTTTGAACAATTGCCCACTTTCATAGACAGTACTATTCAGTATGACATTTTTAGCTTTTATGCTATCTCGTTTAGTATGTAGAACAAAGTAATCTTCTTTTGATTCTATATTTGTTATTTGGGTTTTACGTCTGACTTGCTTCATAGATGCGGTCATACTCTCAAACAGTTTACTAAAACCACCCTTGACATAGTGTGTTTCATTAAAGGTGTATCCTAGAGATAGTGCTGCTGTGAAGAAGTTTATTTTTTTGAGTGGTGCTTGTGCTACAATGAGTACTTGGGACGCCAAAAATTGAAGATACTCATCCGTAGTTTCACCGTAAAATTGTTGAATGAAATCATGAGCATTCACACGTAAGTAACGCTGAAATTTAAACAGTAGAGGCAAATAACTTGTAAGTGAAAGCATCTTTTTCCATGTTGTACGCGTGGTGTAGTGATGTCCTCGCATCTCATAAAATGATGTACCTATGTCATACACTAATGTCCAAAATTCACGGTTTTTGGGGTGAGGGTAGTTCATGTCTAGTACTTCTAAAAATGCCTCAAGGTCTCTGTATCTTGGCGTGGTTTTTCCATTTTGCTTTATGATAATAGCAGGATCAGTAGAGATAAGTTCAGGTGTAAACCCAATGGCATCAAACATAGACTTCACGATATGACCATCTTGGTAGCCTGCAAGGGTTGTAGCACCCGTGTTATAATTGTAGCCTTTGTGCATAAAGGTAGAACTACATCCACCTAAATATGGCTCTTTTTCAAACAACACTGTCTCATGTCCTTTGGCATCAAGGTAAGCAGCGATGCTACTGCCTCCAATACCAGATCCTACTACTGCGTACTCTATCATGCTGTTTTTTTCATACTTTTTTGTGTTTTCATACTTTCATAGAGGTTTGTAATACACTTCACAAATGCAGGGTGGTCATTGGGTGCTTTTGCCACACGGTACTCCTCAAAGTCTAGTTCTTCAGCTATCTCTCTATATTCAACCTCAAGTTCAAACTCCGTTTCAGAATTATCAATCGTAAATGCTATAGGGTAGATGATAACCTTTTTTTTCTTTAAAGACTTCAGTTTATCATCCAGATAAGGGCGTATCCACTCTAATGGACCTAGTCTAGACTGGTAGGCAAGGTGTGTGTTATGAAAATCTATACCAGCTTGTTGCAGTGCTCTTCTGGCATAGAAAACATTATATTTAATGTGACGTTGATAGTCATCCCCTTGTTCTATAATCTTCTTAGGTAGCCCATGTGCCGAAAAAACCAGTTCAAAGTCTTGAGGGTTGTCATCTCCAATGGTCTCTTTGATACGCTCTACAATGGCAGCAAGATAGTCTGGATGTTTATAGTAATGCTCCAATGTGATAACCTTTGCTTTGATACCCATTTTTTTAATGTTCTCATCAAAGTCTTCCATACTAGAAAGTGTCGTGGTACTTGAATAATGAGGATAGAGTGGTATTGCATAGATTTCATCTACATCTTTAAACTTTTCGACCGTATCTGAAGCAAAGGGAGGCGTATAGCGCATGACCATATGGATGCTCGCATCTATGTGTTTTTCCAGTTTTGATATGAGCTTTTGTGTATACCCGACAAGTGGTGATTTACCACCTAATGCTGCATAATTACTTTTAGCCTCTTTTTTGCGTTGCCACGTGATAAGTTTCGCAATAACCATACGTATAGGTTTAGGTGCAGAGATGATACGTTTATCATTGAACATATTGTTCAGAAAAACTTCAACCTCTTCAAGATTATTGGGACCACCCATATTTAAAAGTACAACAGCTCTTTTCATAACATTCTCCTTAATAATATCTTCAGTATGATACGACTAAATCATGCAGATTCGTAGAGTCTATTTGTCAGTTGATGATGATTTATTTTAAAGATTAAATTATCATTTGGGTTGGGCACATTGATATTGGCCAAATCACTTGGATAGTTTCTTGAACGTGCCAGTGACTGTGCATATATATTTAGCTTATCCTCTTGAATATAATCTAAATGGCTTCTGTTTCTACTACCTTTGCAGGCAACATCTAGATAGCCCAATTGACTCAAGTCAGATACAATGGCATCTACCATATCTAGAGACGAAGATACTTTTACTATTTCACATCGAGCATAGCGTGCTTTGGGAAATGAAACTTCAGCCACACGTAGTGTAGGGTCATCTCCTGGTATTTGTTGTGCGCCAAACAATGGAAAAGCACCTACGGATGCTTCACAAAATTCCGGCATAAACTGTGCTACATGCTCAATGGCATTTTGGGTTCTTTGCTCTACATGACTCTCTTCCCATCCTTCATCTAACTTCTGGATAAAATGATTTTTGAGTCTTGGCTGTGCACTCGTGTCTGTGCTGGTGACAAGCCCATCTTCATACAAAGTAATATCATTGGTCATTCCATGTAACTGAAAATACCCACCAGGGTAAGGGGTAAACTGCGCCATACCTTGGGGTGTACCACGTTCGCCATGAAAAATAATCTCAGGAAAGATTAACTCACTTTTACTTTTCCATTGCGAAATATACGAGGCTTTGAATTCTACCATTTTTTGTGAAGTGACCCCTACCATATCATCAATACTGCCTGTTTTAAAACCAGATGCATTGATCAGATAATCAAAATGTTCATTCTTAGATACATTGTGTTTGTTGTAAGCAATATTCCACTGATGATTAGTTTGATCTATCTTTTCAACTGTGGTACTCGTATGAAAATCTATATTTTTCATTTGCTCTATGGCAAGTTGTGTACCTGCACCAAATCTAAATAGATTCATACCATACTCTTGCACCAACACAATAGGATACTGTACATTTTCAAGGTCAATGTGTTTAATAGCAGACACCATCCACTCATCATGTGAGGTTGGCTTTTTTACCAAACCCACTGTTAGCAGTCTCTCTACATCTTCTTTTTCATAAAGTTTGTAATACGCTTCACTTTTACCAAGTACAGCATTGGTGCTATCTTCTTCTATCAATGTTTGATACTCTCTTTGCAATAGTTTCAATCTTGGAAGCAAAGCGTCCGGTGTATTTTTGTCACTCTTTGGTAAAACAATGACAGTAGGTCTGTAGTCCAGTATAAAAGGATAATATTTTGCAAAATCAATAGATTGTTTAAGTAAAGTAACACACTGTTCATCAGAAATTTCTCTGTAAAGGTTTCCACCTGCATGTAAATGACAGTATGGAGGTCCCGAAGAGATACTCTCTTTTTTTTCAAAGAGTGTAACATTTAAACCCAATTGACTCAAATAAAGGGCTGCGGTAGTACCTGCAACGCCTGCACCAACGATGGCTATTTTTTTGTGTGACATAATTTACCTTTGAGATATGATTTCATGATTCTTATAAGGTATATTTTATAGGTAAATTGCCTTTTTTCATAGGGGTTATATGTTAATTCATAAAAAAGGAAAGAAAACTAAGGGTACGCCATGAAGTATGGCATCGTATTAGAGGTGCCCTTAAGAGGTGACGATATCTTCTAAAGCTTCCTCAATGTCCTGAAACTTAAAAGTATACCCTGCGTCTTGTATCTTGCGGGGGTAGACCTCCTTGGAACCTGTGAGTACTGTAGATGCTTCACCATACATGAGCTTAAGGGCAAATACTGGTAGAGGTAAAACAGTAGGTCGACGCAATGCTTTTCCTAGAGCCTTAGTGAAAGTATAGTTACTCACTGGGTGTGGGGCAGTGGCGTTGTACATACCCGTAAGTTTGTTCTCTATAACATAATGATACATACCCATGAGATCATCCATGTGTATCCAAGAGGTCATCATTTTACCATCACCTATGATGCCTCCTACACCCAACTTAAATGGCGTAAGCATCTGTGCTAAGGCACCGCCATTTTTACCCAGTATGACACCAAAACGAAGTATGGTTGTGGGTTTGTTACACTTTAACGCTTCTGTTTCCCATTTTTGAGAAAGAAGTCCAAGGAAGTCACCTGCTACGTCTGTACAGCTTTCATCACATGACATATCGTCAGGGTAGATACCTATGGCAGATGTCGAGATGAAGTGCTTGACATTGCTTCTATTAATGGCACTTACCAAAGTAGCTGTTGTGTCAACACGACTTTGTAAGAGTACCTTTTTATAAGGGTCACTCCAACGCTTGAGTATGGGTGCCCCTGCAAGGTTAATCACCACATCAACACCATCTAGTTTTTGTAGTGTAAACGCTTCATCATCATCTCTATGGATGTAAATGGTGTCTTTAAAATGCTCTTGCAATACTGTACCTACAAAACCACTTGCCCCTGTCAATGCTACTTTCATCATGCACCTCCTACTTATAAATTTACTATCATCATTACATTATATACTTTAGTTTTAGGTTTTGGTATGGGGTTTTTGTTGGTTGGTAATCTATTTTCTTCATACTTCTTTATTTATGTTATAATTAGTACATGAATACAAAACAAGAGATACTCACATTTTTACAAGAGCATAAAGATGAATTACTGTCACGATTTCATGTCAGTACTATAGGGCTTTTTGGCTCATTTTCACGTGGAGAACAACATGCCAGTAGCGATGTAGACATCCTTGTGGATTTTGATGAAAATGTGACAGACTTTTATACTGTTAAAACAGCACTGAAAGAGTACTTGACACACGCTTTTGATAGAAGTACTGACCTTGCTCGAAAAAAGTATCTCAAGCCTTATGCAAAAGAGCAGATACTTAAAGACGTTATCTATATTTAACATGTCCAATACACATTTCAACTTACAGTCTCTTCTCGAAGCCATAGATAAAATAGATATCTACTCCCAAACATTTAAAACAGCAGATGACTTTCACCATGACAGTAAAAGTTTTGATGCTTCTATGATGCAGTTTGTAGTCATAGGTGAAATAGTGACGCGGCTAGATGAAGGTTATAAACAAACACATAGCACCATCCCTTGGCAGAAAGTAAAAAACTTTAGAAATATTATTGCGCATGATTATTTTGGTATAGACGCCGATGAAATTTGGAGTATTATCCAAAATCATCTAATCCCACTAAGAACAGATATTAAAGCTTTGTTAGAAGAGTGCTAAAGTAACCCTTATCTCTTCTTTCATACCTCTAAAACCCCAGTAAAATCTCTAAACAGCTCTTTTAATCACCACATCAACATTTATTGTATAGTTGGACTATGTACTATTTGTGTAACGTTTACTTTAGTAAAGCCTCAATCTCTTTTTCGAGTTCTTTTGGCTTAGTAAAAGACCCGAATCTATCTACAACTTTACCTCTTTTGTTTACAAGAAATTTTGTAAAGTTCCATTTGATTGATTCACTCGTGAGTATGCCCGACTTTTCAGACTTTAGGTATACATAGAGAGGATGGGTATCGTCGCCGTTTACGTTGAGTTTAGAGAACATTGGAAATGTTACACCAAAGTTGACGCGACAGAAGTTCTGTATCTCTGCTTCTGTACCTGGCTCTTGCGAACCAAACTGGTTACAAGGAAAACCAAGTACTACAAGTCCTTGCTCTTTGTACTTTTTGTAGAGTGCTTCTAGTCCGTCATACTGAGAAGTAAACCCACACTCACTAGCCACATTGACAATGAGCATCACTTTGCCTTTGTACACTTCAAGCGTTGTCTCTTTTCCATCAATGGTCTTGACGTTAATGTCATAAATCGTATTCATAGTTGTATCCTTTGCATAGGTGGTGAGGCTTAGTGCCATAAGTAATGATATAAGTATTTTTAACATTGACTCTCCTTTAATATTGTAGTTTATTATAACTATACTCTATTTAGTATGATTAATATGTCGTTTCAAAAGCGTTAAACGATTAAATTTGAGCTCTGTCTTTGTATTTTTGACTCAAAATTGATCACTAAACTACATTTTGATGAAAAGATGTAGTTATGCTACAATGTACTAAAAAAGGAGAAACTATGAGTGTAAGAACCACAGTGACACTAGAAGATGAGCTGATCAAACTACTCAAACTTAAAGCGCTAGAGACTTCTACTTCTGTATCTACCTTACTCAATGAGATTGTAGGAGAAGCATTTCGTCAGGACAGCGATGACTTACAAACTTTTAAAGAGAGAGATACGGAACCAAGTATCTCTTTTGAGTCATTTCTAGACGAGTTGAGGGCTGATGGCAAACTTTGAGTACAGATCTCATACTGACTTTTTTTATTTGTCTTCTTTTTTTGTCCATACGCCTACATTTTTGATGAACAGTGTAAACACAAAAAAGAGTAATGCCAACGACACTATAAGCATCGCGGCATAAGGCATCTTTTCATACCCATCTAAAGAGATTTTAAATACTGACAGCAATGCTTCAATAAGCAATGCGATCATAATGGAAGTAAGAAAAGTAATGAAAGACTTTGCATCAAATACTTCGAGGTTTTCAGACTTAGAAAAAACCTCATGGCGTATGATGGTTTTACCAAGATCAAAAAATGCCAGTGCTAAAGTGAGTGCGATCACTGGTTTAAATATACTTTCAAGTGTGAAGCCATGGCCAACACTTATGAGGTCTTGATAAAACCAGTAAAATGCATACCCTATCGCAAAAAGAGAAATAAAGATCAATCCTCCACCCATAAGCATGTAAATGAAGCGGCTAAAGGCATCAAACTGTTTATGACTTTCAATGATCCCAAACTGGATCAAAAGTTCTTTGACTGAGAAGTCGAAAAACTGGTGCTGTTCTTCTCCAGGGATGACAACTGTCACGACAAGGTTACCAGAAGCACTCGATATATAAGGAGAAGTAAGCTCAGGGGCACCTTTGTCTTCTATGCTCTCTATTTCCATGAGTGAACTTTTGTCTTCACCTATAAAAGCTTTCTCAGTATGATCTCTAAAATAATTTGGAGTGGTTTGAATATAATGACTATCTGTAGCATATGCCAGCTCAAAAGACTTTAACATCTTACTCAGCCTGTCTACTTCTACTTTGTTAAGACTGTGTAGGTGCTGTTTGTGTAATGAAGCCAACAAAAACTTCTCTATCATTTCACGATTATACTCATAGACGTGTACAAGTGTTTGCATTCTTTCACCCTTTAAAAATGGTATGTATGATCGCTATAGTAACATATTATACTGCGCTATAGGCTATAAAATTCAATTATTTTGTAGTTTTATGTGTTAGTGGATTTTCGGGTATATCGAGTACGATTACGTTCATCTCGTCCCATTATATAGTGTATATTTTCAACGCCTGACCCTTAAATTTAAATTTAAGAAGTGTATCATTATACCTCGTATATTTTGACACCTAGACCCTTCAAGTTAAAATGCTATTAAGAGAAGAATATGAGAGAGAAGGTAATATGATAGCTTTGAAGTGTTATTATCTTATAATCACGCTATGAAAAAGAGCATAAAAAAAGGCATAGTTGCCATAGATTTATTTGCAGGTGCAGGTGGACTTAGTCGTGGGTTACAAGATGCAGGCATTAAAATTCTTGCAGGTATAGATTTTGATGAAAGTGCTAAAAAAAGTTATGAATATAACAATAAAGCTCCATTTATTACTAAAGACATAAAACTACTTAAATCAGATGAAATTCTAGAGTTATTAAAAGGGTATGAAGAT
The DNA here is from genome assembly GCA_902727855.1 of uncultured Sulfurovum sp. GTDB lineage: Bacteria > Campylobacterota > Campylobacteria > Campylobacterales > Sulfurovaceae > Sulfurovum. The sequence continues at coordinate 234,251 of CACVAS010000117.1, read as the reverse complement.
TATTATTTTCTATTATGTGGCTGTGCACCATGTCAAGCTTTCTCTACAAGAAATTCTAAGCAAAAAGAAGTAGATGAAAGAAGAAGTTTACTATTAGAATTTGACAGACTTATAAAAGAGACAAATCCTGATTTTGTTTTTATGGAAAATGTACCAGGAATTAAAAAAAGAGAACCACATGTATATGAAACTTTTGTTCAAACATTAAAAGATAAAAAATATAAGCATGATGCTGATGTTGTAAATACAAAGCACTTTGAAGTTCCGCAAGAACGTAAACGTTTTGTACTTTTTGCCTCAAAACATAATAATATTACTTTGCCAACACATGTACTTAGTAATACCGAGGTATTAACGGTGAGAGATACTATCGCTCATTTACCAGCTTTAAAAGCAGGAGAAGAACATAGCGCTATTAAAAATCATAAGGCTATTAACTTAATAGACTTAAATATTGAGCGTCTCAAGCAAACCCCACATGATGGTGGATCACGTATTGATTGGAAAGATGAATATTTAACTGCAAAATGTCATAAAGGCAAAAAAGGCTTTGGTAATTCTTATGGACGTTTATCTTGGGATAAACCTGCACCAACCGTTACGACACGTTTTTATACATATAGTTCAGGACGACATGGTCACCCTGAACAAAATAGAGCAATGTCCTTTAAAGAAGGTGCTTTATTACAAACTTTTCCTGCTGATTATGTTTTTTTCGGAACTAATGGTGAAAAGGGTAAGCAAATAGGAAACGCTGTTCCACCCAAAATGGCATATCATTTTGGGAGGCACTTTTTAAAGTCTGTTATGTAGTAATAGTTTTTAGTTTATTAGTTTATTAGTTTTTTCGTAGCTATCTATAAATTCTTTGTGATATTCACTTGCTTGGTTTAGCATAGTATCATAGGCTAGAAACTGCATATCACTTTTCTGTAGTGTTTGTAATCTAGTTCTGACAGATGTGTCATCTTTTAGTTTTTTACCAATGATATAAGATTTAACGCTATTGTAATCTGATCTATCTGATTGATTTTCATTTAAATGTGCTTGCATAAACTCATGGTATTCTTGTACTTGTACTAAGTCAGCCATATTTATAGTCTTTAGTGAACGTTTTATTTCAAGAACATACAAGGTCGTACCAAATCCCTTACATAGAAAGTCTATTCTTCTGTCTTTTATATCTAGTGTTTGGTCGTCGAACTTCTCTTTTAGTATGGCACTATATGTTTGTTCATCTTTAAAAGTTGAAATTCTTGGTTCTAAAATCCAAGGGAATGTTTTTAAAAAGTTATGCATAGAGTCAATCCCACCAACTTCTTTTGTATCATTACGTATTAAACTCTTGAATTTATCAATCGTTTCTATACGTCCTAAAGCTATACGGTATTGCTCTTTACTTTCAATAATCTCCCAATCTTTCAGAAGCCTAATAAGATTACTTGGATCAGTATTGTGTTCTATATCAGAAGCAAAGTCTATAAAGGTTTCAAATTCAAAAGCTCCTTCTACATAGTTAAGTAAGTCTATTGATTTTTTTTCATCTAAGTCTGAATCAATTACTAGATTGGTAATCTTTTTGGCAAGCTTTTTATCTTGTCTTGAATGCATTTTCTTTTCAAACCAGTTGACATCAAAGGTAGTGTTTTTTGTGATAATATCTTTTTTCTTTTCACGTCTTATTTCTAGCCATTGTGAGGCAACTTTTCTGATAACTACTTGTAGATGATGTTGTAGAATACCCATATCATCGTTATCCCATATAAGAGAATTCCTCGCTGTAGTAATATTTTCTATATCTTTTCCATAGTCAATAAAATCAACATGTAATTGACCACTTATGTAAGAGTAAGCATGTGTACTGCTTTCTTTTACCCCATAAAACTCTGGTGTATTTGCTAACTTGTCTCTAGCAAAAAGTGTTATACCTTTTAATTCATCATTCAAAGTATCTTTTGTACAGAATATACTACCATGAATGCCATTTTCTATAAAATATTTTTTTGTAAGAGGGTCTACTTCATCTAAAAATTTTGGTATTTTCCATTCATGTTGAATGTCTGTGTATATTAAGTCATGTCTTTTTTCTTTAGTGAGTTCAACAGTGTCTTTTTCATCTTTAAGTACACATTTAAATTTTTCGTCAAACATACTTAATCGTCTCATGAGTGAATTAGCTGTAGAAGTAACATCTATTTTACTAGTTCTTTTCATGTTTTTTAAAATGATTTTTGTATAGCTTTTTTCTGTAGTTTGCTTATTTGCAACAATAGCATCAACTAGCAGAGGTTTTTTGTCATCACCTTGATTGAGTAGTTCTTGATAATTAAGTTCAAAAGAATTTATAAGATTGCCTTTACAACTTTCAACATAAATACTTTCACAAATACCAAAAACTGAAAGCTTTCCTAATCCTTTCTTTCCTGTAACATCTCTCTTATGAATTGGTGTGACTGATGGTTTCGTTTCTCTTCTGTTACGTCCAACATATAAAAAGTCATTAACCAGTTCGTCACTGTCCATGCCACACCCATCATCTAATATTTCTATACTTTGACTTTCGTTATTAATGGTGATATGTACATAGTTGGCATCAGCATCATAAGAGTTTGTAATGAGTTCTGAAAGTACGGGAGGAAGTGTAGAGTACATACTTATCCCCATATGTTTAATAACAACTGGACTAAATTTGACTTCAAATTGCATATTGGTTTCCCTAAAATAAAATAATTATATTGAATATAGCACATTAGTACTTTATATGTTGTGTATTGATTTTGTTTATTAAAAAAAAGAAATAGGAAGAAATAGGTGTCTTATAACAACGACAACTCAATTTTGCTCCTCATCAGAGTCATAGGGCTCTGGTGATGCCAATGATATTTAAAAACTTCACACTCTCATAACCCTTACGGCGAAAGTGTGAGGGTATGCAGATTACCCTATGTGGTGGGCTGTAAGCTCCACCCTACGAAAAGCATACACTCATGAGGAGAGAGTAAGTTATTTTTTAGAAGGAAAATCCTTGATGATCGTAATCACCAATTCACCCACTTCAAAACCAAACTTCTTCATCTTTGAGTGGTTGAGTATGACGCCATCTTCTTGCAGGTGAAGCCAGTCGCGTACTGAGATGTCTATGGTTGAGTCTTTGTAGGGTACGCGCATGACATAGTCTATCATGACTGTGTTGCCTTTGGCAACCATGTGGGCATCACCTACTATGTCACCGGCTGTGCCTATGAAGGTTTTTTCTTCACCTGTGGGAGTGAGTGTCCAGACACGGGTTTGTGTCTCTCCGTCATCGTAGACAAACTTTTCATCGAGTGTACCTACACCGTTTTTGTCCCAACTACCTACAAGCTTACCTGTAAAACGACGAATGACCTTGCCATCTCTGTCTTTGACCATACCATAGGCTGTCATAGGACCGTTAAAGTACTCTTGAGGGACAAACTCAGGTGAGGTACCCTTAAAGTTTTCTATCTGTGGTGCGCTACAGCCTGTGAGTACACCACACAATCCTAAAGTCAAAAGTGTTTTGAGTTTCATGCTACCAGTCCTTTGTTTAGGTGAATGTTCTGATCACGGGTAAAGGCAACTTGCACAAGGTTAATGTTACGTGTGATGAATGCTGCTTCACAGTAACTGAGGTACATTTTCCACATACGTATGAAGTAGGCATCAAAACCAAGATCTTTCACATGTTCGATCTTACTCTCAAATGCCTCATGCCATAGTCTAAGCGTTTTGGCATAATCTTCGGTAAACTCTTCCATATGTAAGAGGTTGAGTCTGGTATGTGTAGAGGTAGTCTCAAGTATTTTACCAACACTTGGAAGATGCCCTCCGGGAAAGATGTATTTTTGTATAAAGTCTGTACCTTTGCAGTATGCACTATAGCGTTGGTCTGGCATGGTAATGATTTGCATCACCATGACACCAGAAGGTTTGAGCAGTGACTCACACTTTTTAAAGAAGACGTCAAAGTACTCTTTACCTACCGCTTCGAACATCTCTACAGCGATGACTGCATCAAAAGTCCCTTCTAAGTCTCGGTAGTCTTTGAGCAGTATCTCTACTTGTTTTTCTACTTCTTCTTCTATGAAACGTGCTTCACACAAGGCTTTTTGCTCTTTACTGAGTGTCACTGTGGTGACATCACACGCTCTTTCTTTGGCAAGGTGTATGGCCATTGCTCCCCATCCAGAACCTATCTCTAAGACTTTAGATCCAGGTTTAAGGCGGAGTTTATCGGCTAAAAGTTTGATCTTGCCTTTTTGGGCTTCATGCAGTGACTGTTCAGGCTTTTCAAATACCGCTGAGGAGTACATCATCGTGTCATCAAGCATCAGTTTAAAAAAGTCATTCGAGAGGTCATAGTGCTCAGAGATGTTTTTTTGTGACTGTGTCTTAGAGTTTTTACGCATCCAGTGTTTTACTTTGTTGAGTTGAGGCATGAGATTTACAAAACGGCCAAGACTTCTGTCGTCACTTTTGGTGGCAAGCGTTTTTGAGTTGATGAGTGCCAGTTTGATGAGTGCTGTGAGGTCTGAAGTCCCAAAATCGCCATCCATGTAACTCTCTGCAAATCCTATGTCACCATAGAGCGAGAGACGCTTAAAGAAGTTGCTATTGTGTAAAACAACATCTGCCTGAGGCTCTTTTCCATTGCCGTAAGTTCTTGTCGTACCATCACTGTAAGTCACCTCTAATTTTCCTTCTTGAATACCTTTAAGATATTTGTCACCAAGTTTATTCCAAAATCCATTCATTTTAATACCTCCTTATTTGATCTTCTGCTCTAGGCGAATAAAAGGTTAATCCTTTTCGCCAAAGTTTAAGTGATTGCCATAACGTTCTTGTCACCACCCAAAATGTGATGAATGAGTGTTTTACAAAAAGCTTTGCAACCGTCTTACTCTCAAAAGGTCTGGCATGACCACTAAAGGATGCGGTAAGTTTTTTCTCATTTTGTTCATAAAGGTCTACTTTTAAGACCATCTTCTCTTCTTCTTGGCGAAATAAAAATCTATAGATGCCACTTGTTTCTAAAAAGGGTGACACATACATATCTTTAGGTGCTTCACCCTTGAAGGATATGCCATCGGTACTAGAAAGTTTTACAGGGTAAATCACTCTTCCCCCGTTATAGTTGTGTACTTCTGCCAGCATATAGCTAGGAATATGCTCTTTAAAAAGTATGAGCACACTGATAGGATTAAACACAAAGTTCGCTACCCGTGGTAACGTGACAAAGTGCATCTCTTCTGTGGCAGACAACCCAAACTCTTCGAGTAAACCATCTACATTTTTCATAAAGTCTTTACTTTTTCCAAAGTGGTCTTTGCTCTTAAAAGAAAACAGGTTAAACCCTTCGAATGAAAAAAGCTTATTTTTGAGTGTACCCAGTAAAGATAAATCGATGTCTAACACATAAAATGGATAGGTAAACTCATGTACCTTCGGGGTAAAACGCTTGTGGTAGACGGTGCCTTCAAAAAAGTGATGGCTCATAGCCCACACTCCATACTCTGTGCTATGGTATTGGCACTCCATAAGCCATCTTCATGAAAACCATAGCGCCAGTATGCCCCCGCATAATAGGTGTGGTTTTCTCCACTTATCTCCTCACGTCTTGCTTGCATCTTAATGGCATTGCCATCAAACTGAGGATGTTCATAAGAGATTTTTTCTATGACATCTTTGAGCTCGGAAGTTTCATTGAGTGAGACAAAGTACTCTTTTTTACTTTTGAGGTTTTGAAGCCTGTTGATCCAGTAGGAGAGGGTGACGGCGTTATCTTTACCGCCTGTTTTATAGTTCCAAGCCGCATAGATGCCTTTGTCTGGGTAGAGTGCATTTTTATCGTTATGTAAAAGTGCTTCGTTTTCTTTGTAGGCAAAGGCTGAGAGTATCTCTCTTTCTTTTGTACTTGTATCTTCTAGCATTTCTAGTGCTTGTGGGGCATGCATGGCCATGACTACTTTGTCATATTGGCTCTGGCTTCCATCGGCATGTATGAGTGTGACACCCTCTTCATGACGCTTGATGCGAATAACATCGGAGTTTACTATGATTTTACCCGATACCTTCGCTTCTATTTTTGCTACATAGTTTTTAGAGCCACCACTGACAGTGAGCCACTGGTGTTGGGTAGTCACCCCTAAGAGTCCATGGTTTTTGAAAAACTGTACAAAAGTACGTGCGGGGAAGTCATTCATCTTGTCACTCGGTGTTGACCAAATGGCTGCACCCATAGGGATGAGATAACGCGCTTTAAATACCTCTGAGTACGAAGCAAGGTACTCACCAAGACTGACATCTAAAGCAGAACTATTTGTGTCTACATGGGCATTGGCTGTTTTGTTAAAACGCATGATGTCCCATATCATCCTGTAGTGTGCGAGGGAGAAGAGACTTTTTTTCTGAAAGAAAAGTCCTCCAAGTGTTTGTGCATTATACGCTACACCTGAGATTTCATCCCAAAATCCAAAACTCATGTCACTCTTTTCTATCTTGACATCGAGTCTCTCAAAGAGTTTTGTAAGAAGTGGATAAGTAGGGTGGTTGAATACCAAAAAGCCTGTGTCTACACCAAAAGTCTTGCCATCTTCTTCTACCATCGTTGTACGTGCATGCCCACCTAAACGGCCTTCTTTTTCATAGAGGTCTACTTCATGTTTCTGACTGAGTAGATAAGCAGAACCAAGTCCGCTTATGCCTGCACCTAGTACGGCTATTTTCATTTGTATCTTCCTTTTGCATCTTGTGGGGTGTAGATGAGTCTTTTGAGATTCATACTTTTTCCAAGTTTTGCGAGTATTTTTGATAATTTTTGCTTTTGGAGTTGTGGGTCTCTACTCATCACCCAGACCTGTTCTAGGTCTTCATCTGCAACAACAGCAGCAGAGTAGTCTTTTTCTAAGTGTATGACACGGTACTGTTTTGTGAAAAAGTAGTAGTAGGTCATGTCTATTTGTGACATGGACTCACCTTTTGTAGGTTTTGCAGTACCTTTATACTCTATAAGTTCACCACCTATGACATTTTTAAAACATCTGTTGAACACTTTGTAGGTATTGTCTTTTTGCAGCTTATATTCTACAGATGATGCCACACATTCTTCTTGGTAACTGTTGGATGTACGTGCTACTTCATACCACAGCCCACTAAACTTTTTTATATTTACATTGTCTACTGGCAAAGGTGCATTGGCAAAAAGTAATGTCGATATGAGTAGAAAAAAAAACGCTTTCATTATAGACTCCTTTTGAGTATGATATTTTATCATAGTGTATGATTTTATTTAGATTGTTAGTATCATTATTTTGTCAGTTTATAAATGTTTGGGTGTTTTAAGAATAGATTACACCTATGAGATTATAGTATATTTAGAAATGAATCAACATATTTTATATTTTAAATCTTTCATAATATGTTATTCTTAGATTATATCAAATAAAAGGATATCATATGTTTAGAATCATGCTAATATATACAATACTACAAGGAGCACTTATGGCAATAGAGGAACCTAACTATATCGTTGTACAGACAAATGATACGTACGAGATACGAAAATACAACAGTTATCTAGTCGCACAAACAAAGGTGTCAGGATCATTTGATGAGATGGGAAAAAAAGCATTCAATATACTTTTTAAGTACATTTCCGGAGAGAACAAAAAACGTGAAAAAATTAAAATGACAGCACCTGTGATACAGGAAAATGCAAAAAGAAAAGGACAAAAGATTTCTATGACGGCACCTGTCATACAAGAAATGGATAAAACCAATACCAAAAGTGCCACCTATAGCTTTGTAATGCCAGAAAAATTTACTATGGAGACATTGCCTTTACCTTTAAATGAGAGTATCAAGCTTGTAAAGATTCCGCAGAAAATTTTAGCGGTGAGAGAATACTCAGGAAACTGGTCGGAAGAAAAATATGAAAAAAATGAACAGATACTACTCAATGCACTCAAAAGTGCAGGGATAGAAATCATAGGCAACCCAACTTTTGCAAGATATAATTCACCATTTTCTTTGTGGTTTTTACGTAGAAATGAGATAATGGTAGAAGTGAAACAGTAAAGAAACCTTTACTGTTTTTCATTATACCCTCGCATGATCCAAAAGGCAAACATTTTAAAGACCACTGGTGCTCCACCATAGAGTAAAGAGAGTGTAGTAAGTGCTAAAGCAGTAGGAGTTTCAGGCTCAAAGCCTACAGCCCCTAAGATGAGAAAACCAATACCTACGGCCAGTGCCAGTGCAAACTTCGTCAACATCGCCCAAATACCAAAGAGTAATCCTGCATAAGCATTTTTCTGACTCTGAACTTTTTGTACGACATCGGCTTGTATGGAAGAGGGTAGTGCCATATCTGCACCTAAAGAGAGCCCAGAGATAAATGTAATGATCGCGAACCATAGCAGATCTCCAGAGCTTAAAAAAGGCACAAAAACAAAAGCCAAGGAAGCCAGTACCATAGAAGCCAACCAGCTTTTGCGTTTGCCTATTTTTTTAGCGAGCATCGTCCAAAAAGGAAGTCCTATGATACCTGAGAAAAAATAGAGTAACAAAAGTGGCCCTGTTTGTGACTCTTCTTGCAAGACAAGCTGTACGTAAAACAAAAAAAGTGTTGCAGGTAGAGCATTGGCAAGAGAATTCAACATAAAAGCAGTTTGTAGTCTACGCAGTGATGGTACTCTTTGCCACAATGCTTTTAACTCTTTGAAACCTACTGGATTGGATTTTTTTACAGTGGATTCCTTCACTCCGAACATCGTGAGTGGAAGCATCAGAAATATAGTAATCAAAAATGCCATGTATAAAAGACCTAAACTCTCATTTGCATCCTCAGAGACACCATAGAGGTAAGGTATGATGAGTGCACTCATAGCCCCTAAGATAGTAAATATTTCTCTAGCGCCACTCAAACGGGTCTTTTCATGGTAATCAGAGGTGATTTCTGCACTCCAGGCAAGGTAAGGGATAGAGACAATGCTCCATCCTAAGTAGACCAACATAGAAAACCCTAAAAGCCAAAACTCCACATACTCTTTGGATGGATGGATGAGCGCATAAAAACTGATGAGAAGAACGAGACTTCCAAAAAGCATAAAGGGCTTTCTCTTACCATACTTACTTTCAAATCGATCATTGTAGAGTCCTACTAGAGGATCAGTAATGACATCGGTTAGCCTTGAAAGAAAGAGAACCAACCCGACCATAGTCACACTTAGCCCTACATTTTGTGCATAAAAAGTGGGTAGATAGATGTAAAGAGGGAGTCCTAGCATAGCTAGGGGTATTGCCGTGGTCGCGTAAGAAAAAAGTGTACTCTTTTTCAATCTGTCATGCTTCATAGCAATCCTTTAAAGTGTGATATACTCTAACGCTTATAACTTTTTACATTGTCTTTTTATCTCATCTCGTATTGATGCCATAAGCTTATATGCAGGACCATCTTTTGTTAAGCAGCCTAAGTCAGATAGGCAATTACCATCATCACAAGATTCTCCAGCCTCTTTTTCAGCAATAGTGGGGTTCCAAGCATCATATTTTACTGTTTGGTTCATCTTAGCTTGAGGCTCTGTATATAAAGTTTCAGTTTGAGAACCATGAGCGATTTGAACGACTAGTACAGTTGTAAGTATTAATTTTTTTATCATAATAACTCCTTGTTTTGTATAATATGATAAACAACTGCAAACCCGTAGCCTAAATTTGTCTGTTTATATGATTTTTTAACGTTCTTTTATTCATTTTTTACATTTCCCTACCCATGCAAAATGTTTTTGGAGTGCTTCATCAGCGTATATTTTTTCTAAAGTGTTAAATTGTTCGGCAAGGGTTCGTTCATCATACAAATCATGGATACCATCATGGCATTTCCGACAAACCATGATGAGTGCGTCAAGATTATCTATTTTCTTTTTTGTCTTTTTTTTGTGCCTCTTTTTAGGAGTGAGATGGTGTTTTGTTAAGGCAGTATAACGTTGACAGGTGATACAAGTCCCAAAAGTTTTTGAGTTTTGCATCGTATTAACCCTTAGCAATCTTACGTTTTATGAAGCGAAGTAAAGAACCAATGAGAGGCATTCTCTCATAAATATGTTCTGCTGCATCCCAGTAATCTGTATGTGATATTACTTTGTCTTCGTCATTCATGACTAATCGGCTTACTCCTTCAAAACTGTTTTCATTTTTTTCACCTTTGAATGTAAAAATAAAATCCCATTTTACATAGGCTACATTTTCTTTACCTATGTACTCTGTAATGACAAACCTAGGGTTTTCCAAGTTTTCATACATATGAGCAAATATTTTATATACAGATTGTATTTCTTCTACTTGATTAAAAGGGTCTTTAAATGACACCTTCTCATCATAGATAGTTTTAAAGCTCTCTACGGTTGTTTCCTTATGCAAGGTCTCAAAAAAATGGCTTATTTTCTCTTGTGTCATTTTCATATCACTTTGGAAGCATTTTTTTAGTTAAAGTTAAAGCTAACTTGTACGGGATGATGCGCAGTGTCTGTAAAAAAGTAGAAAGCTTAAAAGGAAAATGTATCTCAAAATGATACTTTTTCCCTATGTTATCTATGATATTTTGTGCAGCATCTTCTGGGCTCATTAGTTCAGGCATTTCAAAAGTGTTTTTCTCCGTGAGTTTTGTTTTGACAAACCCATGGTTGATAATCTGAAGTTCTATACCTTTGCCTTTTAGTTCAGGTTGGAGTGCCTCAGCTAGATTGAGCATGGCAGCTTTGGGTGCACTATATCCGCCACCTAGTGGTAAGCCAAAGTAGCTGGAGAGACTGGAATTCCATATCCAGCGTCCGCTTTTTTGTGCTTCAAAGTAGGGTATGAGTTCGGTCATAACTCTTACTACACCTAAGTAGTTGACCTGCATCATTGCTTCAAAATGCTCTACCTTCCACTCTTTAATAGACATCACTTCATACACAGCAGCATTGTAAAACCATATATCAAGCCCATCAAATCGTTTCCATGCCTGATGCACAGCCTTTGTTACAGACTCTTGTGAAGTGACATCTACATCTATAATCTGTAGTTCTTTTTCATAAATTAACTTAAGTGCCAAAAGCTCTTTAGTATGACTTGCATTTTGAGCACTTGCTATAACAGAGTTACCACGCTCTAACCACTTCTTTACGAGTTCAAGTCCAATGCCACTACTCCCACCTACTATCCATATACGCTTTTTCATTTCAACTCCTTTTAGAGTGTTATTGTATATTTATTTTATACGCTATTTAGATATTTTGGTATGAGATTTTTGTTCGTTGATTCTATATAGATAGTGGTATGGAGGTTACATTTTTTTCTTGGCACGTTTTACTCGCTTTTTATCTACACATGATATAACTACATTTACAAATACCAGTTTTGTTAGATAAATTTAAGTATGCATTACTAGAATCTGCTGATAAGGATTGAATATGAGAGAAGAAATTAAACGACTACATGAAACGTTGGATAATGATGAAATAGATATTATAGACAAACTAGCCGATATTATTGCATTTATAAGACCTACATATGTAAGTGAGATAGAGAAAACCTTAGCTAAGATGCAACAAATTATTAAGCTATTTGAGAACAAAGAGAGTGTAACTCAAAAAGTTTCTGATGATATAAATATTCTTTTGATTCATTCAAAAATTTCAAACAATATTACTAATTTAGGCATCTTATCGCACAATGGATTTCGACATGAATTAAGTAAACGTTTTTATAATAAATTTCTTCCAAAACCTCCAAAAAAAGGAGACTTCGAATATATTCTTGCTCTACTCTTTCCTAAAAAAGATGACCATATATGGGTGAATGCGATTGATGATGAAATGTGGATTTCCTTTTATGCTTCTATTTTATTAAGTGACACGTATGAAAAAGAGATGAAAGACCATCTATTTTCAGAGATTCTGTATGCTGCTGAGATTATTGCGATAAAAATTGCATCTGAAGAGTTTGATGATAACTTTATCCGACTAGATAAGAGCCTTCTTAACAGGGATTCAGCATTCATTGCTTTACATCGAGATATGAATGATTTTGTACATAAGATTCAGGAAGATCATATTGAATTGAATTCGACGGATCTTGATATGCGTCATATTCAAGTACTTCTTGAACAGTGTAAAAGCCAGGTGAATCATTTGAAAAAGAGATCTCTCAATAGAGGAATCTCTGTTAGCCTTACGTATGAATTAGAACGTATAGGACAGATGGTAAAACGTGTAGAAGAACTTATGTTGCTTATCAAGAAATTTGACACGCCTCAATCTTACATAGTCTTTATGAAATTATTTAAAGAGTCAGTCATTAAAAATTCAAGTAAAAATTCTATCTATGCAATTTACCAACAAGGTATAAGAGTTTTGGCAAAAAGTGTGACGAACAATACAAGTGAACATGGTGAACACTATATTACAAACACTACGCAAAAATATATTAAAATGTTTTTTAGTGCAAGTGGTGCAGGAATTTTGATTGCCATGATGGCACTCATTAAGATAAATATTGTTCAAGCAGGATTTAGTGAAGCAGTTGTGACAATATTGTCAAGTTTAAACTATGGTTTGGGTTTTGTGTTGATACATCTACTGGGTTTCACGGTTGCGACTAAACAGCCAGCTATGACAGCATCTACTTTTGCTAAAGCAGTGGAAAAAGGTGATAATAGACGGGCAGATCAGAAAAAGCTTGTAGCGCTCTTTTTTCAAGTAAGCCGTTCTCAATTTGCTGCAGTTCTTGGCAATGTAACGCTTGCACTTTTAGTAGCATGGGGCATAGCCTATCTGGCTATAAAAGGTGATAACACGCTTCTTACAGCAACAGAGTCTGAGTATTATCTGATGAGTATACAACCTTATCCAGCATTGATTTATGCAGCTATTGCAGGTATTTGGCTTTTTTGTGCTGGGTTGATCGCAGGTTACTTTGACAATAGGGCTAACTTATTAGAACTTCGCGAAAGATATTTTTACCATCCTTTTTTGAAAAAAGTGATGAAAGATAAAAATAGAGAAAAATTTGCAAATTATTTACACGATCATCATGGTGCAATAGTAGGGAACTTCTTTTTTGGTGTACTTTTAGGTATTACGCCATATATAGGATATTTGATTGAATTGCCTCTTGATATCAGTCATGTTGCTTTTTCTACTGCATATTTGGGATACAGTACCATGCATTTAGATGTCTCAACAGCTGAATTTTTTCTGCTATTGCTCTTTGTACTTCTTATTGGCTTGGTCAACCTGTCTGTGAGTTTTGTCTTAGCCCTTAAAGTCTCTTTACTGTCACGAGATTCTTATTTTGGTAATTTATTCTCTTTTGTAAAGCTTTTTGCAAAAGAAGTACTCAGACGACCACAGGCATTGTTTTTTCCACCCCTTAAGGAGAAGAGGGCAGAGCAAGAAAATAGAACTAAAAAGAAAATTAAAAAATAAACTACAGTATTTTCTGTATGAGTGAACATAAATGCTACAAAAAATAGCTAATACATAGAAACATGAAACATACAGTAATATTTGAAACACAATCGTCATGCAATATCAAAACACTCAATATACACGTTAATTTATTAATAGACCTAAAAGGGCCACAAGTAAGACAGGAGGGGTAATGACCAGTCCAACTTTCATATATTGCCCCCAAGTTATCTTTACACCTTTCTGTGCGAGTACGTGGAGCCATAGTAGTGTAGCTAGAGAACCAATTGGCGTCATTTTTGGTCCTAGGTTTGAACCTAATATATTCGCATATACCAATGCTTCATTCCCTACATAACCCACATGGTCAATAGCAATGTCCATGATCATAATCGTTGGCATGTTATTCATAACAGAGCTGATAATAGCCGATAAGAATCCAGTTCCTATAATAGCAACTGCTGTGCCATGTGCACTTAGTTGTGTGATCCATGAGGCTATGACTTCAGTAAAGCCAGCATTTTTAAGTCCGTAGACCACGACATAGAGTCCGATACTAAACCAAACTACCTGCCAAGGTGCAGCTTTTATGGTTACGAGTGGTTTGACTGCTTTAAAGTAGTTTGCAATCGCCAAAAAGATAAGTGCACCACCAAGTGCGAAAACAGAAACTGGAAGGTCATACAAATCACCAATAAAATAACCAATCATCAGCAGTGCCAAAAAGAACCAAGAGAGTTTGAACATCGTATGATTCTTAATGACTGAAGAGGCTTCGGGTAGGGTAGAGACGTCCACTTTCAGAGGAATATCTTTACGAAAGTAGATCCATAGTACTGCAATGGAAGCGAAGATGGACAATAGGTTAGGAATAAACATGTTTTTTGCATACTCAACAAAACCGATATCAAAATACCCAACCGTTACGATATTGGTAAGGTTTGAAATCACAAGAGGGTTAGATGCACTGTCACCGATAAACCCTCCTGCCATTAAAAATGCGAAAATAGCCAATGGATTCATTTTCAAATACTTCATCTTTGCGAGTAAAATAGGGGTAAGGATAAGTGCCGCACCGTCATTGGCAAAGAATGCTGCAACCAGAGCACCCAAGAGCAGGATATAAACAAACATTTTATTACCACTACCTTTAGAAAATTTTGCCATTTTTATGGCTGCCCACTCAAAAAAGCCTATTTCATCAAGTACCAATGATAAAATGATGATCCCTATAAATGCCAAGGTTGCATCCCAGACAATATCAATCACTGTAAAAACATCTGCATAACTGACAACACCAACCAGCAGTGCAATGATGGCACCTATGACTGCTGTTGTTCCTATCTGAAGCCCCTTTGGTTGCCAGATAACAAAGATTAAGGTAGTCAAAAAGACCGATATCGCTAAAAACATAATAATACTCCTGATGAATTAATTTCGTAACTATAGCAAAATTATATGATTATATCAAGATATATTGATTTATTGATTTTATTATGATACAATCTACTTAATTTTAAAGAGATGGAGATTTTTATGAAGAGATTACATATACACCTATCAGTAGAAGATATGGAAAAAAGTATAAAGTTCTATACAGCACTTTTTGGTATGGAACCAACAAAACGCAAAGAGGACTATGCGCAATGGCTGGTAGATGACCCTGCTGTAAACATGGCGATATCTTCAGGTAGAGACAAAAAAGGTCTCAATCACCTAGGTTTACAGTTTGACAGTGATGACGAAGTACAGGAGCTTGAAGAGAGACTTCAAGCAGCGGGTGTTTCGGGAGAGAAGCAAAAAGAAGCAGTATGTTGTTATGCAAAATCCAATAAGTATTGGGTGCAGGATCCTGAGGCTATTATCTGGGAAAATTATCATACTATGGATCAAGTAGAGGTTTTCGGAGGTGATAGTTTTACTGGAGGTACTGGATGCTGCCAACCTTCTTTTAGTACAAACGGACAATGGTCAACAGATAAAAGCTGCTAAATCATGGATATTTTTTTAAAAAGTGTTGCCGCGCTCAATGATGAAACAAGAGTAATCATTTTGCGTTTTCTTGACAAGTATGGCGAGACATGTGTCTGTGATATGCAGGCATCACTTGATATGGTACAGTCACGTCTATCGCGTCATCTTAAAATTTTAAAAGATGCAGGTTTTTTACGCGTTGAGCGTAAAGGGACATGGGCATACTATTCCATAAGAACACCCTTAGACCGCTTTCGCAGTGAAGCATTGGAAGAGATACGTCATTTGGACATGGAACTTCCGGATTTAAATAAAATATCACAGACAGGAGAATGTAAAATATGAAAAAAAATGTATTAATTTTATGTACGGGAAACAGTTGTCGTTCAATTATGGCAGAGGCGCTTGTCAATGCTAAGCTTGGGGATTGTGCTGAAGCACAAAGTTCAGGGGTAAAAGCAAGCGGTAGAGTAAATCCGAATGCCCAAGCGCTTTTGGAATCAAAAGGGTACTGGAGAGATGCGTACCACTCAAAAGTAATAGAAACGGTACTTGATACCCCCTTTGATCTGGTAGTCACTGTATGTGATCATGCAAATGAGACATGTCCTATGTTTCCCAAAGCGGTGAAAACCATCCATGTAGGATTTGATGACCCAAGTGGTAAGGCAGTAGAGGAGTATGAAAAAACACTCAATCTCATTGAAAAAGAACTTCTACCAATCATCAAAGAGGAGCTTTGTTAAATCTGGTATAAACGCTGGTAAGAGTGCGTAGTCTAGAGTATCAGCTTTTATGAGAGGTGAGATTACAACAAACTAACACTACAGATATACGAAAAACCAAAAACTACGTCATAATAGAGCTATGAAACATACACTAATATTTGAAACACAATTGTCATGCGATGTCAAAACACTTTTTGATTTTCATGCAGATACCACTAATCTGCCTCTTATTACACCACCAGATACAACTGTAAAGATTGTCAAACTTGAAGAAGAATTAAAAGAAGGTAATATTGCCATTTTAAAAATAAAAAAAGGGATACTCCCTTTTGTGTGGGAATTGGTTTTTGAAAAGGTAGATGCTCCAAACCTCATTGTAGATGTGGCAACTCGTTCGCCATTTAAAACATTTAGGCATGAGCATCATTTTATAGAAGTCAATGGTAAAAACAGTATTTTACGAGATAAGGTCACCTTCTCATTACCTCTTGAACCGTTAAGTGCTATGGCTGTATGGTTCGTAAAAAGAGATTTACAAAAAATGTTTACCTACAGACATAACAAGACCAAAGAAGCCATAGCTTCCTTAGAGTTTTAACAGTTCCATAGCTTGTATCATATCTTTGTCCCCACGTCCTGAGAGACTGATAATAATGGTTTTACCCTTAATAGTCTCTTTTGGAATCTTTTTGAGGTAAGCGATGGCATGCGCACTTTCAAAGGCAGGTACGATGCCTTCTGTACGGCTTAGCCATACAAATGCGTCCATTGCTTCATCATCAGTAACATAGTCGTATATGACTTTACCTTGCTCCATGAGGTAAGAGTGTTCTGGTCCAATACCCGGATAATCAAGACCAGCAGAGATAGAGTACGCTTCTTCAACCTGACCATCATTTGTTTGGAGTAAGTAGCTTAGTTGTCCATGTAATACACCTGGTTTTCCTAAAGCCAAAGAAGCACCATGCTCTCCACTTTGTAAGCCTTTTCCACCAGCTTCTATCCCAATACATTCGGTTTTGTCTTCCTCAATAAAATGGGCAAACATACCTAAAGCATTTGACCCTCCACCAATACATGCAATCACATAATCAGGTATTTTATTGGTCTGTTCAAGAAGTTGTAACTTGGCTTCATAACTAATAATAGCTTGAAAGTCACGTACCATTAAAGGGTAGGGGTGAGGGCCTGCAGCTGTGCCTATGACATAGAAGGTGTCCCTAGCATGCGTCACCCAGTGCCTAATAGCATCATTCATAGCATCTTTAAGTGTTTTGCTACCAGACTCTACAGCGTGCACCTTTGCACCTAAAAGTTTCATACGAAATACATTCAGTTGCTGTCTCTCGACATCTTTAGCACCCATAAAAACCTCACACTCTAAACCCATGAGTGCTGCTATGGTTGCAGTGGCAACACCATGTTGCCCAGCACCTGTCTCTGCAATAATCTTGGTTTTTCCCATACGTTTAGCAAGTAATCCTTGAGCGATAGTGTTATTTACTTTGTGTGCACCAGTATGATTAAGGTCTTCACGTTTAAGGTAGACTTCTGCACCTATTTCATCACTAATGTTTTGTGCTTTATACAGTGGCGATGGACGCCCCACATAATCTTGGTAGAGGGCATTAACTTCATTCCAAAAAGTTTGGTCAAAGCGGTATTGTTTATAGACTTGATCTAACTCTATAAGTATGGGCATCAATGTTTCAGGGACATAACGTCCACCAAATTTTCCAAAGTGACCTCTCTCATCAGGATCAAAATCAAATGCAGTTGGCATATATGGTTTCATAATAACTCCTTTATCATGAGTCATTATAGTCATAGAACTGAATGATTGGTACTTTATTTATGGCAGTTGGTAAAAGGTTTAACGATTCATGACAATATAAACAAGACCACCTATAATCACTAAAAATAGGAGTGGAAACATTATCATACTTCTTTTCTTATCTAGTCTATCACGTTCTGCTTTTGCTTCTTCATATTCTTTATCGGTCATTGTGCTCTCCATTTTTTATTAGATTCTAGCTTATTAACTTGAGGTCATACTTAGTTTTTTTAGATTTGTATGAAAGAAATTGAGTATTACATTGTAATCTATATTTCTGATAAAGAAGCCTATTTACTTATAAAAAGTATGATGCAATATAAACTTTATATAGTTCACTATAAATGGAGCAAAACACTATGACAAATATCAAAAAATTATTACACCTTAATCGTGGTTCAGCAATTATTTCTGTAGTAGCTGTTGTATTGCCTATTTTAGGCAGTTTATTAAGTCTGTACTTTATTGTTGAATTTCCTGAATTTACCGACTGGATAAAAGCGCATCAGATTATCTTCTTCTTAGGAACTGTCGTGACGATGGCTATTTTATTAACTCCCACGACATTTATTGCTTCACTAAGTGGTTTTTTGTTTGGTTTATCATCTGTTTTTTATCTTGTACCTGCCTATGTCACAGCCTCTTTACTGGGTTACTTTCTAGGTCAAAGGCTCGATAGAGGAAAGTTTTTAACATCGATAGTAGAAGTAGACAATAAACAACTCTTAAAAAACACCGTAGAGTCAAATCCTTTTTGGTTTGTTATGCTATGCCGTATTTCACCTATTTTACCGTTTGGTTTGATGAATATTGCTTTACCTGCTTTTGGGGTAAAGATCAAAGAATTTGTTAGTGCTGGTACGGTAGGCATGTTACCTAGAACCATGTTATTTATATGGCTAGGAAGTGCTGCTCAGAGTCTTATGCAGGCTATTGAGGGAGGTGAAAATGGTGTAGGCTTTAAGTTTTATTTGACATCTTTGTTGGTTGTACTTTCTTCATTGGGACTCTTGTTTTTATTTAAAAGAAAATTAAAGCACTTAAAAGAGAGTTAATCGCATTTAAAATATATAAAGGAATCGAGATGAGAACAGAAAATGTAGAACAAGCCGTAATACACTCAAAAAAAGGTAAAGATGTCTCTTTTGTTATTACTCCTAAGAACAAATACTCACTTTTTAAGGTCTGTTACTATGAACTAAAACATCGTACCAGAAGTGAATTTCGAACCATTATTTATCAAAAGAAAAAAGACTTACTTTACTATATGCTAAGAGGTGTACATTTGCTTACATTTGGACATTATACACTTGTCTACGAGTATGAAGCATCAGCTGATGACTATAGCTAGTTATTTCATGACGCTTTGTCTAACATTTTACTATAGACCTTTTTTTCAATCAGCCAAGAGAGTAAAAACATCCCAAGGTAAGCCATAGCTAAGCCAAAGACTACTGAGATGGAACTGTCTGAGTAGTATCGTGTAAGATAAAAGAACATGATAAAGAAAAACAACCCACTTAGACGTATAAACAGTGCAAAACCAAATTCACCAGAGGCTTTAATGAATGCTACCTGATAGGCATTAAGCATAATAAACAGGAAGAAAAAACTTAAATGACTCAAATATAAATAGGCACTTGCATACGTAGCTGGGAAAATTAAAGCGATAATCTCTTCTCCCAAAAGATAAAAAATAGTTACAAATAGAAAACTTACAGTAAAACTAAAACGATAAAACCATTTTTTGAGTTTACTTATCTCTTCTATATTTTTTTCATAAAATAACTTACTTAATTCAGGGAGTAGAAAACGAAATACAGGAAAAACAAACAGTGTAATCATAGCCATTAAGATAGGTTTTGTTACCACTTGGAAATCACCTAATTCATCTAAGGCATAGTAGTGACTAAAGAAGAAAACAGCCATATATATAAGCATCATTCCCGAACTAAACTCCAAAGTCGAAATAAGTGATTTTTTAATGAATTGACGCATCTGAGAGTCTATGACAACTCGTTTTATTACGGGTTCTTGAGTCTTATTTGACTTTAGTATAAAAATATATATGGAGAGTGAAAAAGAGGCCATTGTACTCATAATAAACAGTACTTGTATACCTTTAACACCAGTACCATAATAGGCTACTACAAACCAAAATATGGCCAATAATGGCTCTATAAAGCTCGTTCGGTTCATAACTTTATAGAGACGATACATTGCAAGCTGATTACTTAAATACATGTAAAGGCTCATAGAGATAACGGTCGCTACCAAGTACCAATAATCAATGTCAACCCCTAGTTCATGTTTAACATAGGGAATAACAAATGCCCAAGATGCCAACATAGCTACAATAATAAAGTAACGGAAGATGTTAACAATCCCTCCAGCTTCTTTAATTTTACTGTAGCTGACTACCATGGAAGACCGAAACCCAATCAGTACTAAGAGAGAAAATGAGAAGAGGTCAATAGCTGTATAATATAATGCTAAGCTCTCTTTTTGTATGACTGTAGCAAGGTACACCTTTAAACCAAAGCCTAAAATAACCGAAAAGAGAGAGATCCATATAGCTGCATAGAAATGTTGTTGTATAGTTTTTGTCATATTATTTTCCTATGTTCTAAAGACAACAAGTTATATTTCCAGATCCTCTTCATGAACACATATACTATTCTTCATCATCATAGATAGTGAAAACTGGTGGAAACCCCATAGTTGCTAATTTTCTATCAAGAAGTTTAGGGTCAAAACCATCTCTTCTCACTGAGTTTAACATTTTTACTTGTTGCTCTCTACTCAACCCTGCCATTTCTAACTCAAATTCAATCTCTTCTAAACTCATTTTTTATCCTTTTTATATTTATTTATTTTATGTCTACAAGGACATATACACTGGACTGATATTATACTTTTTTTTCAGTAATAGCTATGGCATCATCATCATAGATGGAAAAAATAGGGGCGTAACCCATACCTATTAGTTTTCTATCTAGCAGCTTAGGATCATATCCAGCTCTCTTTACTGAAGATAACAACATTCTTTGTTCCTCAATTCTTAATCCTGCTAATTCTAATTCAAATGCAATTTCTTCTAATGTCATATTATACTCCTTGTAAATTTTTTTTGTTGACACATACAGTTTCTGCTATAGTGGCATACCTACCACGACCTGAGAAAAACATAGGTTTCTCGCTCTGTTTTTCATTAACATGGATCGCTTTCACATCAGTAATGAAGATGGTATGGTCGCCATTTTTGTAGGTGTCACACACTACACACTCATAGACAAAATCTGAAGCACTTAGCAATGGATTTGCATGTCTATCTTTTTTCTCTATTTCAAGTTGACTTAAAGCCAATTTATCTTCTTTGTCCCCATGTATATTTCCCATGAGAGCTACAACTTCATAATACTCGAATGGAAGAAAATTGAGCATAAAACTACCATTTTGTTCCAATAATTGATGAGTGTAATTCTCCTCACGGACGGCTACTGCATAGCGAAAAGGCGACTTGGAGACAGGCATATGCCAAGATACAGGCATAAGGTTATTCCCACATGCTAGCAGTGCAGTCACCCTTTGCTGAGCATGTGTAGCTTGTTCTAAAGTATCATAAGTGTTAAACATGGGTACCTCTTTTTAAAAAGTATTATATAGCCATAAAGAAGTATTTCGTAGTGTATTTATGTTTGTTCATGTATATTCTTTTACTAAAACATGATTGATAAATAAAAACTTATTTTAAATGTTTTACTTTCATCAAGGTAATGGTTTTTATAATAGACAGCATAAGGTGGTTTTGTGGTTGTTTGATATTCACTTTTAGGTAGCCACTCATGATAGACCCAATGTATAAACTTCAGTAAATCTCCTCTTTCCCCTTCCAAGTCAAACTTCGCATAGACGCCATTAGAAATTTTAAATTTTGGTAAACGTTGATTACTGACATTCGTTTCATCTTTAGGCACGATACATGCGACATAATGACACTCTTCTAAAGGTGTGATAGTAGGGTTATCATGAAAAAGTGAAATTTGCGTATAGTCTGTTAATGTATTTTGGTAAATCCAAGTTTGAATTTTTTGCCAGGTAAGTTCTACTTTATCTCCATAGCCTCTGTGCCGTATATAATAAGCATCCATTTGTGGCATCTTTACGATTTTAGGTTGTATATCCTCAAAATTGGCCTTAGACTCTTGTGCCCTACGAGATTGTAATAGAATTTCATTCGAATATTTTTTATATCCGCCTGTTCTCCATTTGTTTGGTGTCATAGAAAAACGTTCTTTAAATGCACGAATGAAAGAGGTTTGAGAACTATAGCCACACTCATTGGCTATCTCGGTAATGGTTGAGTATTTATTTGTCAATAATAGATTAGAAGCTTTTTGAAGACGTATGGACTTAATACTCTCATAAATATTTCGTCCAAATATCTCTTTAAAGATCTTATGCATATAGAATTTATTGATTTTGAAATGTTCTGCAAGCTCATCAATGTTGATATCTGTCTCTATGTGCGTATAAATATAGAACATCAAATCATTGGAGATTTTTATTTTTTTATCTAAAGTTTCACGTTTCATAAGTAATAATACCAATTTTAGATAATAATAATATTAAAAATTGATAACTTTAATCACAATAATAGTGTAGAAATAAAATTTTAAAAGCTTTACAATACCCCTATATCATTTAAAGGAAATTCAATGAGTCAAAAAATAACAAAAATCTTGATAGCAAACCGAGGTGAAATTGCCTTAAGAATTATAAGAGCATGTAAAGAACTTGAAATTAACAGTGTCGTGATACATTCAGAAGTGGATAAAGAAGGAGCGTGGGTAAAAAAGGCAGATCAAAGTGTCGAGATAGAAGGACATCCTGTAGAAGTCTATTTGGATTATGAGAATATTATCAAAATTGCAAAAGAGTTAAAGTGTACAGCCATACATCCTGGTTATGGTTTTTTGTCTGAAAATGCAGACTTTGCAAGAGCTTGTGATACTAATGACCTTATTTTTATTGGCCCAAAAGCAGAGCATATAGAACTGTTTGGCGATAAGATCACATCTAAAAATGCTATGAAAGAGATAGGCGTACCTGTCCTTGAAGGTACTAGCAAACCAATCGTAGATAAACTTGAAGCCCAAAAAATCTCGAAAGAGATAGGCTTTCCTGTGATTATCAAGGCTGCATTTGGTGGGGGAGGCCGTGGCATGCGTGTAGTACATGAAGCAAAAGAATTTGACAGGCTCTTTGAGGCGGCAACCAATGAGGCTAAAAAATATTTTGGTAATGGCGATGTATTTATAGAAAAATTTGTAAGTAATCCCAGACATATAGAAATACAGGTCATTGCAGATAAATTTGGTAATGTCGTACATTTAGGTGAGCGAGACTGTTCTATACAAAGACGTCATCAAAAAGTCATTGAGATTGCACCTTCTCCAAGTCTCAGTGATGACGTACGAAAAGAACTTTATCGTATAGCGACTAAAGCCATGAATCGTTTGGGATATGAAAATGTTGGAACCATAGAGTTTTTACTCGATGCACAAGATAACATTTATTTTATAGAAATGAACACACGTCTTCAAGTTGAACATCCAGTCACTGAGATTATTACAGGGATAGATATCGTGCAACGTATGATTCAGATAGCAGAAGGCGATAAACT
Source organism: uncultured Sulfurovum sp. (assembly GCA_902727855.1). Classification (GTDB taxonomy): domain Bacteria; phylum Campylobacterota; class Campylobacteria; order Campylobacterales; family Sulfurovaceae; genus Sulfurovum. The sequence goes on along the minus strand of CACVAS010000117.1, from coordinate 210,557 downwards.
TCATTTTTTACAAGAAGAACTTACTTTTAGAGGGTATGCTATTGAATTTAGAATCAATGCAGAAGATCCACTTAATAATTTTATGCCATCATTTGGAACGATTGAAGAGTACTTAACCCCTGGAGGACCTGGTGTAAGACTCGATACAAGTCTCTATGGCGGATATGCAATTCCTACAAATTATGACTCAATGGTAGGTAAATTAATTGTATCGGCTTTAGACTGGGAAGGTGTGGTCAAAAAGGCAAAAAGAGCTTTAGATGAATATTATATTGAAGGCATTAAAACAAATATTCCGCTACACAAGGAAGTGGTACGTGATAAGCATTTTCAAGAAGGAAAATTTAATACAAGTTTCTTAGATGAATGTGTAGAAAATTTCACACTCATTAATACCATAGCACCCACAGGCGATAAAAGTGTCAGTTCATTTTTCTCAAAGCTCATGCAAAAAGGTTTAACTTCACAGGATGGAGAATTTATTTAGAAGTCTGCCATATCGCTAATAAGCGTTACCATACCAGCTGCACTGCCTAGATGCTCTTTGAGTGTTATGCTTACTTGTGGATGTGATACCTGTATCTTTTCTACTATTTCAGGGATATCTCTAGTGACATGGTTACCAGAAGCTAGAAAGTAGGGTAAGATGACTATCTCGCTAGAGCCCTTCTCTATGCAGGAGAGAATACTCTCTTCAAGGGTTGGGGTGGCAAATTCTAAAAATGCCGTGAGGACAACCCTGTAGCGTTTATCTTGTAAAGATTTTACTTTCTCTCCAAGAGCCTTTACCTCTTCATTGGAAGAGGCTTTACGGCTACCGTGTGCTACGATGATGAGTGCATTATTTAGCATTATTCATGCTTTGATCAGGGTAGATGAACACAGAGGTATCAAACCCTGCATTTTTGGCTTTGGTTACGAGTCTGTCTAAAGTCTGTTTCTCAAGCGTAGGTGTACGAGAGAGTATCCAGAAGTATGAGAGGTCTGGACCACTTATCATCGTATACGTTTTGTAGTCAGTATCCATCACAATGTATGAGCCATAAAAAGGCCCAAAGAAAGAAACTTTTAAAAACGCTTTGTCACTGTCGCCCACAAAGTAAGCCTTACCCTCTGCGGTACTCCACTCTTTCTCTGCCGTTTTATAGCCTTTGTTCAATACCTTCACGCCACCATCTTCTCTTATGGAGTAGGTAGCAGATATTGCCTCCATACCTTTTTCAAATTTATGTTCAAGTCTTGCTATTTCATACCAAGTACCTAGGTATTCTGTCAGTTTAAAGTTCTCTACTGGAGTTACTTTTTCTGGTTTATGGTAGGTTTTACATCCTGTGATTAAGAGAGTCAATACCAGTGCAATGGGTAGTAGTAATTTTTTCATGTTTTATCCTTTTCTAAATAGTAATCGTAACACACCTGCACCAAAAAGCACAAGGGCATAGTTTTCTAATGCATGATCATATATAAGTACAAAGAGAGCAGAGATCATCAATACTATTCCTGTAATGACAGGAGAGAGTGACTCTTTTACTGACTTTTCAAGTACTTCAAGCTGTGATTTTGAGAGTTCGACTGAGAGGTTCTCTTCAGAGATGCGATATATGGCATTTCTAAAAGCCCGTACATCCAATGGCAAAGTCTTAAATTCATCTATGATAGTTTCAACAATGTTCTCTTTCGCACCCAAGGCACGAGGTATATTGTCTTGTAAGATCGGTAAGATATCTTTGATACCATTAAAGTTTTCTATATACGTAGTACCGAGTCCTTCTATGATGGCGCTCACTCGAAGGATATAAATGGCTTCTTGAGGTAGTTTAAACGGTAGGTTTCTGGTTTGTTCAAGTACGTCAAAAGCCAACTCTTGCATACTCGAGCTGTCTAGTGCATCATTGTTAAATATCTCAAACATACGTTCGGTAAATTCTGCCAGTTCAGCAGTAGGTGCATCATAGGCTACTGTACCCAAACGTTTACTGGCACTCACATAGCGTTCATAGTCTTGTTCGTTGGCTGCTTTTATGAGTTCTATAATGGCAATACGTGTATCGTTAGGCACACGTTTGACCATACCAAAGTCAAGTAGTATGAGCTTGCCTTCTTTTGAGACAAGTAAGTTACCAGGATGAGGATCAGCATGAAAGAACCCACGTACCAACATCTGTTCAGTGTAAAACGTCACCAAGATCTTAATCAGAGGAATAATGTCAATGTCATGCTCTTTAAGTGCTTTGGCATCATCAAAACGAAAACCCTCTTCAAAGCTCATGACCAATGCATCATCAGAACTTAGAGATTCATAAGAGGTAGGAAAGTCTACATCCATGTCAGCATAGGTTTCAGAAAACTTTTGTAGATTGGCTCTTTCTTGGTTGAGGCTGACCTCTTTAAGTATCATAGAGGAAAACTCGCTAATCACAGCTTCTATAGAGTGCTTGGTGTAGTGCGAAAAAAGAGGACGGAATAAAGCATTAAAACTGGTAAGTATACGAATGTCTGCTTTTACTTGTTTTTCTATGCCTTCTCGTCGTAATTTTACAGCCACTTTAGTTTGGTCATCAAGCCACGCAACATGCACTTGACCGATAGACGCTGAGGCGATAGGTTCTTTGTCAAAACGGTAAAATGGATCAGCGTCATATGCACGGTCAAATACCTTTTGCATGGTTTTAGCATCCATAGGAGGTAGTTCATCATGCAATATCTTGAGTTTGTTAAGGTAGGGGGGAGGGAAAAAGTCATTACGTGTCGCTAGGACTTGTGCAAGCTTAATGAAACTTGCTCCCAAAAGTGTAATGTATTCTAGTAACTTCTCAGGACTCAGAGGCGAGAGAAATAGAAATCTCTTGCGTTTTCGTATGAGCATATAGAGTGTCAGCAATACGCCAAATACACGCCATACTCTCATAGGTGAATAAAGTTTAAATATTTCCACTATGTCTCTTTGTGTTCTTTAAGTGCCTCTATATCTGCTTTCGTTGCCAGACCCATCTCTTCTATGACTTCTTTAAGTGCTTCTTTGATTTTCTCTTTGACCTTTTCTTCTTCCTTTTCCCCTCGTGTTTGAAGTTTTTTCATAAAGCTATCTGCATCTTCTTTACTGAGTTTGCCTTTTTCCTGAAGTTTGTCTATCTCTTCATCCACACGCTCTTTGAGTAAAAGTGCTCCGCCTAGTCCAGTGTATATAAGTTCTTTCAACATCATGTATTCCTTTTTATTTATTTTACTCTGTATCATAATGGTTTAATAGTTCTATTTTGTCTGTTTATAGTTTTTGCTTTGTTAAGTATAGACTCTATCATGTTACGAAAGACCAAATAGTGTATCGGGGTTAAACTGTACCAGTAGAGTCTGCCCCATACACCTTTTGGATAGAAGTAAGCCGTTTGCACAAGTTCATCTTCTTTTATTTTAAACTCTAACCAGGCTTTACCTGGTACTTTCATCTGTGCATAAAGCAGTAGCCTTTCATTGATGGCAAGATCTTCTACTCTCCAAAAATCTACACTTTCACCTATACGTAACTTATGAGTATCTCTTCTTCCTCTGTTGAGTCCTGCTCCGCCTAGCATTTTGTCCATCCATCCCCTTAGTTCCCAAAGCCAGTCATAACCAAACCAGCCTTCTTTGCCGCCTATGGAACAAAAAGTTTGGTATACATTTTCTTTAGGTATGCCATTTAGTTTCATCGTTTGTCTATCCATGAGTACAGAAGAAGAAGGGTCATCTTTGTGTTGTCTCTCCCACATATCATGTTCTCCTCCTGCATCACTCCATCTACTAAAGACTTGATTTTCTTCCATTCTTTGTATGGCTCTTTTGACCGCTGCCTCAAATCCTATGGGGTGTATCTGAGGAAAGTACTGTTTGGCATGGTCATTTTGAATCACCACTTCTGAAGAGAGTCCTTCTATGAGTGAGCGTGCCACAGTGTAAGGTACAGGAGTAAAAAGATTGAGCCAATAAGAAGAGAGATTGATGGTGAGTATAGGCAGAGGGAATATCCAGCGTTTTAGCCCAAGTGCATTCGCACAACCAAGCATCATTTCGCGGTAAGTCATTTTTTCACTGCCTATGTCAACGATAAGGTTACCTTTAACGTCTAAATCTTTAGAGGCATTAAGATACGCGATGACATCATCCACACCTATGGGTTGAGCCAGTGTCTTCACCCACTTAGGTGTGACCATGACGGGAAGTTTTTCAGTCAAGTGCCTAATAATTTCAAAACTCGAACTCCCTGAACCTATGATGACACCTGCACGTATCCAAATAGTTTCTATCTTGTCTGGCTGGCTAGAGAGAACCTCACCTGTTTCTATGCGGCTTAAAAGATGTTCACTTGCATGTTCTTTTACACCTAACCCACCCAGATATATGATGCGTTTTACACCCTGTTTAATAGCAGCATCCAAAAAGTTCTGTGCACTTTGACGGTCTAGCTCTTTATAGTTTTTATGTTGTAAGGAATGTATGAGATAGTAGGCAACATCTACGCCTTCAAGTGCACGTTCGAGTGATGCAGGATCAAAGGTATCCCCTTTGGCAACTTCGACACCCAAGTCAGGGTCAAGACTTTTAGGGTTACGTACAAGTAAGCGTAAGGAGACATTCTCATCTAGGAGTGCCTGTTTAAGCCGTCTACCTATGTATCCATTTGCACCAGTGAGTAAAACCTTCATGTTAGCTCCTTTTAACTAGTATAGTCTTTTTGGAGTATTATTCATAGCTCTCTTATGTCAGCTCATCTTTGTATTTGAAATGAAGTAACATCTTTAGCCTATGAAAAGAATACGATGCGATGTATAATCATTTAAAAAGGAGTATTGATGCATCATAAAAGTGAATTAGAAAATATATATGTCATTGGTGATGTACATGGGTGCTTTCATACTTTACAAAATCTCGTGGCACAATTGCCTCAAGATGCAGAACTTATCTTCGTAGGTGATCTCTGTGATAAAGGGAACTTCTCAAAAGATGTGATAGATTTTGTCATAGAAAATGACTACAAATGCATCAAGGGTAACCATGAGCATCTTATGGAAACCTACTTAGAAGATGCCATTTTTCATGACAATCATTCACCGTGGAGTTCTGATAAACGTTATGGTGGTATGGTAACATTACAAAGTTATGGGCGTGCGCATGAAACCATGCTTAAGCATGTAGAATGGATAAAATCACTGCCTATGTACATACAAATAGATAAATATTTTATCACGCATGGATTTGCGCTACCTTTTTATGAACACAGAAATAATCCAGCGTATTATAATGATTATCTCCTAAACCGTTATGAAGAGGGCATGGAGGTGTTTAATGAAGAGGTCATCAATATCTTTGGACATTGTGTCTTTGAAGAGGTGGTCAGTGGTGAAAACTTCTACGGTATAGATACAGGTTGTTCATACGGTAAAAAGCTCACTGCACTTCAACTTGGAACCATGGAAGTGTATCAAGAGGCTATGGATAGTAGAGATTCAGACTATAGCATCAAGGAGTTAAAGCTTGATCATATTAGCTTACCAGATGATAAACATACCATCACGCATTTGCGTATGCACATAGATGCACTCTTTACAGACTTTGATCTCGTCTCCACAGAAGTGGCAGAGTATATCGTAGAACGCTTTGGTGAGGTTGGAAAAAAAGAGATAGAGAATATGCTTGAAAAGAAGCAACTTTTTATAAAACAAGCAAAAAGAGTATTGACCAAATACTAAAATATGTTTACTTACTCAATACTCTCTTCACTATTTAACTCATGAAATTCACTCTCTTCAATGGCACCTTCACTAAAATATTCTATCTTATCATCTGCTGTCTCTAAATCTTCAAATCTTGCTACATGGAAGACAGCATCTCCCGCCTGTACCAAAGGTATTTCAGACTTACCTATTATGATGCCATCAAAAGGTGCTTTGATCTCAAAAGATTCATCATCTAGTGGTTCATCTATAAATGCAATGATATCTCCTTTTTGCACCGTGTCACCAAGCGCTTTGATGGTTCTTAACATACCGCTTTCCACAGCTCTTACCCATTGACTACTCTTTGTAACCACAGGCACTTTTGCATTCTTTTTGCGTGAGACTTTAGGAAGCATATCATTTTCTCTAAGTACATTGACCAGTCCATGCACACCTATACGGATACTTGTTTCATCAAACCTCAAGGCTTCTCCTGCTTCGTAAAGTAAGATTGGTACACCTTTTTCTTGTGCCACTGCACGTAAGGATCCATCTCGTATAGCTGAGTGTAATATCACAGGTGCTCCAAATGCTTTTGCGAGTTTAAAGGTATATTCATTTTCAATGTTGGTTCTGACTTGAGGAAGATTTGATCTGTGAATGGCACCTGTGTGCAAGTCAATGCCTAAATCACACTTGCTGACAATCTCTTCAAAAAAGATATTTGCTACTCTTCCTGCTAAGGGGCCTTTTTTACTTCCTGGGAAACTTCTATTTAAATCTCTTCTGTCTGGTAAGTATCTTGACAATGTCATAATCCCATAGACATTAACAATAGGCACTAAGATAAGTGTGCCTTTGAGTCTCTTGAGGATATTTAATGACCTAAATCTTCTGATGATCTCTATGCCATTGAGTTCATCCCCATGAATGGCAGCACTCACAAAGACAACGGGACCATCTTTTTTCCCTCTAATGACCCTTACGGGTAATCTTGTCGGCGTATTGTACATCTTAGGTAATTCAAGATTTACTGTCATATTTACACCTCTAGGTATCTCTACACCACCTAGTACAAATGCATCATTGGACGTTTTCATATCTGCTTGAGCACTTGATACCAGGGCAGCAGTTATGCTTCCTAGTATCAACTTTTTCTTAGACATTTTAGGCTCCGATATTATCTTTTTTATAACGACGCTTTTTATTATCACCAAGCGGAGAAATACTGGCTTCAATATAATTCATGATTTTATTTGCGATATCAACACTGGTAGCTTTTTCTATTCCTTCAAGTCCTGGAGAAGAGTTTACTTCCATAACAAGAGGGCCACGTTCTGAAGGGATCATGTCTACACCACAAACGCCCAGTCCCATCGCTTTGGTAGCAGACAGAGCCATAGACTTTTCTTTTCTGTTGAGCTTGTAGGCTGTAGCACTTCCTCCCTGATGAAGGTTGGAGCGAAAATCTCCTTCTGCACCTTGACGTTTCATGGCACCGACAACTTCACCATTGACAACAAATGCCCGTATGTCAGCACCTCCTGCTTCTTTAATGAACTCTTGGACTAAAAGACTCACATCCATACCGTAAAAAGCATCTAGTACAGACTGTGCTGCTTTTTGTGTCTCTGCAAGTACCACACCCACCCCTTGTGTTCCTTCAAGTATCTTAAGGACTAGCGGTGTTCCGCCACTGAGTTTGATGACATCTTTGGCATTGGCTTTATTGGAGGCGAACACTGTTCTTGGCATATCTACGCCGTGTTTAGAGAGTACCTGTAGACTTCTAAGCTTATCTCTTGATCTTTGAATGGCAAGATTTCCAGCGACAGAGAATGCCCCCATGATCTCAAAGTGACGCACCATTGCAGTTCCAAAAAATGTACGACTTGCACCAATACGAGGGATAATAGCATCAGGAACAGGAAGTAACTCACCGTCATAAATGACTGCCAACTCACCTTTCATGATCTCAATACTACACATGAGATAGTCAATAATACGGATATTCCAGCCCTTGGCAAGACCTGCTTCTAATAGTCTTTTAGTTGAGTAGAGGTTTGGACTTCTTGAGAGAATGTAAACAGTCATTTATTTTTCCTTTTTTGTTATATATTTGTGTGATACATCAACCAGATAGCGATGTGACATAAAGCGTCTTCCAATGAGCATAGGGTATTTCATATTTTCACGATTGCTTAAAGATATCTCCGCAGTATAGGTTTTACAGCCTAATTTTATGGGGACTTCTATAAAGATTCTCTCTTGACTCTTTCCGTTGGAGCTTTTTACTTTACTTTTTTTTGCTATAGGCAGTGTGATTTTTTTACCATGATAGGCATCATGCACTTCATCATGCAGTAAAAAGGTTACTGTATTGCCTTCTATAACCATGTCATCACAATGAATAGAACAAGAATCTGCTCCAGTATCTATTTTTGCATCTAACCCAAAGAGTTCAAGTTGTGGTAGATCCACAGATTCTATATATCCGACTACTTCCATGTCTGTTCCTTTTATTTTATATACAGTGTTTCAAGCACTTTGATTGCATCTATGACTGCAGAAACTGAGACAGTCTCATGCGTTGTATGATACCCCGTAGTGGGTAACTGAAAAGTTGTGCCTTGTATGTTTCCTTTACTGGCGTTGACTAAACGACCCATCTCCGTACTTCCCAGAGAATAAGGTACTTTACCTTCTGCTAAAAGTTTCTCATTCATGGTTTCGATAAAAAGATCTTTGTACCCATAAGTAATATTCAGCGTATCACAAAGTGCAGTAATCTTAGATGTCAAAGGTGAGCTGAAAGCTGCATTGGCATCTTTGTTTCTAAGGACAATATGCTGTGCATCAGCAGTTGCTCTGTCAGGGAAAGGACTGGTATCAAGTACAAGTAGTTCATCTGTATGGATATCTCTTCCTCTAAACCACTCAAGTAAAAAGCGCCAGCTTTTACCGACTTCTTCTGAGGCTGTGAAAAAGGCTTTCCCTTGATAGCCACGTTCATAGAGAAAGAGGATTATCGCTGCACTAAGTACATTGTCTAATTGTGCGGAGAGATGTCCTTCTTCATACGTTAAGGTATCTACAAACGCTACGGGTGTCCCAGCATCAAGATGCTCCAAACCTTGGACATTAAAAAGAAGGTTATCTCTACGGTCACACAAATATGCGTTATTGATCTCGCCTAAGCCTAGGTATGCGCCTGACCAAGGATTATATGCCTGTACCCGCTGATGGATGAAACGTTCAATAATATCTTTGTAAGTTTTCTCAGCGACTGAGTCTCCAGTCAAATCACCTCTATTATGTGCGGTAAATGCAGCATACTGAAACTCATTGGGACCTGTACATACAAGTCCGTGACGGTCTATGTGTGCAGAGATCATACCCGCTTCAGGGTCATTTCCTTCAGCCACCAATACCCCTTCATAAAGCGTTGTATGTATGCCCATTTCATCAAGTTCTCTTTTTAGGACAAGAAAAAATGGGTGTTCAGCACCTACAACTGAAGGTGTACGAATAAGTTGTTTGAGGATGTCTAGGAAACGACTTAACTCTATGGAGTTTCCAAGTGTTTCTTTGGTGTGTTTTAGAAAAAGTTCTTTGAACATTTTGTTCTTCTTTAAATGAATTAATATGTAAAGTTATATCACATATTCTCTTAGTTGTAAGTCTTTATTTTGTGATTCAAATGAAAGAAAAAATTTACATAAAAATTAAGTTTAATTGAACGTAAAAAGTTACATTCTAAAATGTGACTAAATGCCTCATAAAAACAATATTTACAAAAGATACGCCACAAAAATCATTTACTTTGAATGTTCGATCTTTCTTTGCCATAACAGCACTCCCAGTGTGGTCACAACAATTAAAAGAAGTAAGCTTCCTACAACATTTAATGTTCCTTGTGAACCATCAGTAAAGGGTAATCCACTTGTATTCATACCAAAGAAACCGACAATTAAATTGAGCGGTAAGAAAATAGCTGAAATAATAGTCAGAAAAAAGATAAGACGGTTCATCTTCTCATTGGTGCGTGTGTTGTAAAAATTATAAAGATAGTCAAGCTTAGAAAGCTGTAGGGTTGAAGCACGTACAATGCGTTCACAATGTTCATGAATATCGACATAGTGATTCATTGGAAATCCTTCAACGTGTTCATAATGAGTTATCATCTCTTGCATCACATCTGAAGTACGCAACATGATACGCTCAATGCGTAAGATATCTCTTTTTAAACTTAGCCAATGTGTCATAAAAGTAGTTTTTACTGCATCATCATAGAGAGATTCTTCCATATCTAAGATTTGGTCTTGATAACTAGTGAAAGCTTTAAGTAGTTTGTCTAGTAATACATCTATAACATGGTATGGTCCTTCAAACCGATCTTCTAAGGTTTCAAATCTTTTTTCTATAGTATTGTATTGATGACTATGCTCTTGTGTGAATACAAACCCCAATGAAAGACTTGTTAGGTCTTCTTGAATAACTGGAAGACGGACAATAAGCATGTCATAATCATCATTCTCATCAAAAATAGAAGGGTGTAATGTATTGTTTAAATCTTCTAAGTGAAGTGTATCAATTTGTGGGAGTGTTTTTATCATATCTATAGCCTCAAAAACTTTATTTTATGATTTATTATAACCAAACAAAAGCGTAAATGTCTCTATAAATATATTTTAAGCGTATGGTTTTATGTATATTATTGTACGATGTCTCTTAAAATTAAACTACAAGGTCGAACCTTAATATGAAACTTCTCACGATTCTATTTATGATCACATGTTCTTTATACTCAGCAGAGGTAGATACAAAACTCTTCGATGGTAATAACACCATAAGTTATTATGAAGCAGTCAAGTCTACTATAGATAAAAATGTACCTGAAAACCAAACAGATACAGACCGTATAGCAACAGAGCGTCTGATTTTAGAAAAACTTACAAAACTTCTCAATGTAACACCCAAAACCAATCCACTTCCCGATGCCATACTTATTAGTGATAAAAACATCACTTCTGAACAATATCATACATACCTAGAAGCCCTTACTGAAACCTATGAAACGATAGAGACGCTCAAAGATGAAGAATTAAATATGCAGTCTAAACGTAAATATTTAAAAAAAAGTATTAATGATATTACAACCGAAGATAAAAAAAACTTGCTGCTGTATCAATTGCAATATGCGTTTTATAAACTCAAAGGTAACAATCATACCCTCTTAATCAAAAGCTATGAAACATTACTCAGCAAAGGAGAAATAGATTTTAAGGAGGCACTTAAAAAAGTTAACTTTAATATTGCCACGTTAGAAAAAACAGTGGCTGATGCAGATAAAAAGCTTACTGCGATTGAACAAAATACTATTTCACTCAATCTTGCTAAAGAACGTGAACTCATCTATAGTGAAACAGTTTCTGAAGATTTAAAGAAAAAGTTTCTAGACAATACAGCATCTAAAATGAGTCAAATGACCACAAAAATTGACCAAAAACTTCTACTTGCTCTAGCCTATGTTCAAAAAACACAGGGGCAAAAGTCACTTGATTATCTAGCATCGGCAAAAGAAGACATTCATATGCTAACCCCAGAGATTCAAAAACATTACAACTATAAAAGTACTATGCTTAAAAATATATTTAAAGATCTCATAGGCAACGTAGCCTTAGCGCTTTCAAGTGTAGAAAACAGTGCAGAAGATATGTATGAATATATCTACAAAAAACTCACTGAAAATCTTTTTGTATTTAATGAACAGGGCATATCAGCTTTAGATATAGGTAAAGTACTTCTTATTATTATTCTCGGATTCATGCTTGCAGCTTTTTATAAACGAAAAATCATGAACCTTGCTATTAATCGTGAGAAAATCTCCATCTCTTCAGCAAAAGCAATTTCAAGTTTAGGTTATTATTTGATTGCATTTATTACCTTCATTATTGCACTAAACAGTATTGGATTAGACCTTTCCAACTTAGGGATGATAGCTGGGGCACTCTCTATAGGTATAGGTTTTGGATTACAAACCGTTGTCTCAAACCTTGCGGCTGGTATCATATTGATGTTTGAAAGAACCATTCGTCTTGGTGACTACATAGAAGTCTCAGATACCATAAGAGGAACGGTAAGCGACATGAAAATGCGTTCTACGACTGTTACCACCAATGACAACATCGATGTGATCATTCCAAACTCTTCTTTCATTCAAAACAACGTCATTAACTGGACATTGGAAAATGATGTCAGACGTATTCATATCCCTTTTTCTGTTGCCTATGGTACAGACAATGCTAGGGTAGAAGAGGTCATTATGGAAGAACTGAAACATACCAATATCAATTATGTAAAAAATGTTATGAAATATCCCACAGTGATTTGGATGACTGCCATGGGTTCAAGTTCGGTTGACTATGAACTTATTGTTTGGGTAAGAGGGAAATCGACCACAAAACCTTCAGGAACGAAGTCAGACTTTTTAAAATTTATTTATGCAGCGTTGAATAAACATAAAATAGAAATACCTTTCCCCCAGTTGGATTTACATGTGAAACCAACAGGGAAAGAAATATCGATTGATTCTCAAAAAGAAGTTCAAAAAGGAGACTAAAGGCTACAGTTTTTTAAACTAAAATAGCCTATCAATACGAAAATCTTAAACTACCGCATAGAATATATTTAAGATTTTCTTCTTCATAAATTTATTACAAGTAGAAAGTTTTACTATTTGTCTTTGTATTGCCATTTATTATGGTATACTCATTTCAATCTTAAATACTCGATCTGTATTTGACTTCGTTTTTATTATCCTTTAAAAACTCTATAACTACACATAAAGCTTAGATCTACTCAAATTAACAGAAACAGATTTTTGTTAGGCTTTTTTCATGATGCACTGTTATCTATAACTGATGTACTCACCCTAAAGAAGCCATGATGTCAACAGATATAAACACAATAAAGCAGAATTCATTTAAGATAGTTGAAGAAAATAAAAATCTAAAGAATATAACAACGGTTTATAATCATGCAACTAGTTATAAGTTGGATCTATATATTGATGCTGAAATAATTGGATTTATAGACTATAAGATAAAAGACGAAGTATTAAAAAAGATCTATATCTCGCAAATATCAATAGATGCATATTACCAAAGAAATGGTTTAGGGACATATTTAATCAACTGCTTAAAAAAAGAGTTTAATACGATAGGCCTACTATCAATTGGTAAAAGTTTAAATATATTTTATGAAAAAAATCATTTTGAAGAAGATTTATCTAAAAAAAAGCAAAGAAATAATAGAAATTATGTGTGGACTAAACAGAGTTAGTTATGATGCAATTGAGTACATTAATAAGAACCAGATTATGAAAAAAGCTTAATACAACATCTAAAACAATATCTACATAAGTTCTAAATCCACACTGAATACACACATCGATTGTTATAATTAAATGCTAATATATTGAAGTAAATAGCAGTTTTATTTTTAACATATAAAGGAAATTTCTATTATGAAAGTATCAGATCTATTTGTAAAAGCTTTAGAAAATGAGGGTGTGGAGTATATTTTTGGTATTCCCGGAGAAGAAAATCTTGATCTATTAAATTCCTTACGACACTCTACTATCAAGTTGATATTGACACGTCATGAACAAGGTGCAGGATTTATGGCTGCAACCTATGGCAGGCTAACGGGAAAAGTTGGTGTATGTCTATCAACGTTAGGGCCAGGGGCTACTAACCTTGTGACACCTGCAGCCTATGCAAATCTAGGTGGTATGCCCATGCTCATGATTACAGGACAAAAACCCATTAAAAAGAGTAAACAAGGTCGCTTTCAAATCATAGATGTTGTGAATCTCATGAAGCCAATTACACAGTACTCAAAACAAATCGTCAATGGTAATAATATAACTTCAACCGTGCGTGAAAGTTTTAAAATTGCTTTATATGAGAGACCTGGAGCCGTGCATATTGAGTTACCTGAAGATATTGCTAGGGAAGAAGTTGATGGAGAGTTATTCTATGTACACAGCCCACGCTATCCAGTTGCGAGAGATGAAAGTTTACATAATGCTTTAAAAATGATGTATGAAGCTAAAATGCCATTGGTTCTCATTGGTGCTGGGGCAAATCGTACACGTATCGGTTCTGCAATGAAAGACTTTATAGAAAAACTCGGGATTCCATTCTTTGTCACACAGATGGGCAAAGGGGTTGTTGATGAGTTTCATCCTTTGTATCTTGGTACTGCAGCACTCTCAGACAATGACTATTTGCATTGTGCCATTGACAGAGCAGACCTAATCATTAATGTGGGACATGACATCATTGAAAAACCACCTTTTTTCATGCGAGAAGGTGGAACAAAAGTCATACATATGAATTTTTCTCCTTCAAGTGTAGACAGTACTTACTTTCCTCAACTTGATGTTGTAGGCGACATTGCATGTAATTTGACTGCCTTGACCAAACTAGCAGAAAAACAAGAAGCCTGGGATTTTTCGTACTACATGCGTGTAAAAGATGAATCTCAGTCTCATATTGTGAAGTATTTTAAAGATGAACGTTTTCCTATTTTACCTCAAAGAGTAGTGAAGTATATAAGAGATGTTCTTCCTAAAGATGGGATATTAACACTTGATAACGGCATATATAAAATATGGTTCGCACGTAATTACAAATGCTTTATGCCAAATACTTTGCTGCTTGATAATGCCTTAGCAACCATGGGTGCAGGCCTTCCTTCTGCCATGGCTGCAAAGATAGTACATCCTGAGAAAAAAGTTATCACAGTGTGTGGTGACGGAGGCTTTATGATGAACTCACAAGAGTTGGAGACTGCTGTAAGACTACAGTTAGATCTGGTTATCGTGATTTTAAATGACAGTGCCTATGGTATGATAAAATGGAAACAAGAAGGTATGGGGTTTGAAAATTTCGGATTAGAATACAATAATCCTGACTTTGTACAATATGCCAAAGCTTACGGTGCTACTGGGTATAGACCAACTTCGTGTGAAGATTTTGCTAGCACTTTAGAAAAAGCAGTCAAAAGTAAGGGTGTGCATCTGATTGACCTTGCAGTGGATTATAGTTTAAATCATGAAATTTTAAATGAGTTACTTCAAAATAAAACATGTTTGGTCTAAGTTGTAATACTATAAAAATACCAGGAGTAAATATATGGAAACAATAAAAGTTAAATCCCCTTTTGATGGGAAATTCTTAGATGAGATAAAGGTTTCAAATAAATCTGATATTGATCAAGCTTTAGATGAAGCACGTACTGTGTATGAAAACCAAAAGATGTGGTTACCAAAATATGAACGTGTCAAAATATTGGAAAAAACGGTTGAGATTATGAAGAGCCGAAAAGAAGACCTGACACGTATTGCTGCTGCTGAAGGTGGTAAACCCTATATGGACTCAAAGGTAGAAGTAGAACGCGCTATTAATGGTGTGAAGCTTGCCATTGAACATTTGGGTGTGTTTGAAGGTAAAGAGATTGCTATGGGGCATACAGAAAGTTCGAGTAATCGTATGGCTTATACGATGAAAGAGCCTATTGGTGTGGTAGCTGCGATATCTGCTTTTAATCATCCTTTAAATCTTGCGGTACACCAAACAGTTCCTGCCATAGCAGTGGGATCTCCAGTCATCATCAAACCCTCAGAGACCACGCCCATGTCTGCTATCAACTTTGTAGAAATTCTACATGAAGCAGGTTTGCCAAAAGCTTGGTGTCAGGTAGTCGTTTGTCATAGAGAAGAAGCCCAGTACCTTGCGACACATTCAAAGATCGATTATTTATCTTTTATCGGTTCGGGTGCTGTGGGATGGTATCTCAATTCACAAGTATCACCAGGTACGAGAGTAGGGCTTGAACATGGAGGTGTTGCCCCTGTCATAGTAGAAGCAGATGCCGATATGGAAGCATTAATCCCTGCTTTAGCCAAAGGTGGCTTTTATCATGCAGGACAGGTATGTGTATCTGTGCAACGGGTTTATGTGCATGAAAGTATTTGTGATGAAGTCGCTTCAAAACTAGCAAAAGAAGCCCAAACGATGATTGTTGGAGATCCTTTGAATCCAAACACTGAAGTCGGTCCACTTATTTCACATCATGAGGTCGATAGAGTTGAGTTATGGGTCAATGAAGCTGTGCAAAAAGGTGCCAAAGTACTTTCTGGAGGAAAACGCATATCTGAAAGTTGTTTTGAACCCACAGTGCTCTTAAATCCTCCTCCTCATGCAAAAGTTAGTAACTTAGAAGTATTTGGTCCAGTTGTTTGTGTCTACTCCTATGATGACATTGAAGACGCCTTTAGAGAAGCAAATAGTTTAGAGTTCTCTTTTCAGGCAGCAGTGTTCACAAAAAATATAGACACTGCACTACTTGCAGTGAAACGACTAAATGGTACAGCAGTGATGGTCAATGACCATACCGCATTTAGAGTTGACTGGATGCCTTTTGGAGGAGCCAAAGCATCAGGTTTGGGATTAGGGGGTATCTCATATTCTATGGAAGAGATGAGTAAAGAGAAATTAATGGTAATCAAGTCTCCTGTGCTATAGGGCACAAGAAGCAAGTATAGCTTGCCGTTAAAGTTATATATGATGTTTTAGAATGAAGTGTTAAAGTACCTAAATTCTAACGAATAGACAAAATATGTCTACGAAATATTCTAACTTTTTTATATACTACAGTAAAAATGAGGAAACCTTATGCCACACATTGTACTAGAGAACATCAATGACACAAAAGAAGCCTATGAAGCTGTTAGTCCATTTGCACAAAAGACAGATGGAGGCATACTTAAAGTGATGGACAAATACATCAATGCCAAAGCACAAAGTGTGCTTGTGGAGTCTCTTGCCATAGAAAACGGCGTCAATCAGAATTTCTTTGTCCAACTTTCACCTAAGAAAAATAGCCTCACAGTTCGCTTGCTACCATTAACTGACCCTGAGAAAACCAAAGGGGTAAAAACGATTATGGCACATATCGCCAAACAGATTAAAGATACTGATGATAAAATAACTTATGGAAAAAACAACTTGGAGGATTTTCTACTTCATTAGCCCCATTGTTATGTTCACTATTTAGTAAACAAAAAATTGTTTCATACTCAAGTCAAGAAAAGAGCCAAAATCATGCATCAAAAAATATCTAATTCCTTTCAACAAGGTTTTATACTGCTTCTACTTTTGACAGTCCTTGTAAGCTACATAGGCATGATTCAAGAATTTTTAATAGCACTTGTACTGGCTGCTATCTTTTCAGGACTACTCTATCCTTTTTATTTAAAAGTTCTTTCTAAGGTTAAAAAAAAACCCGTTTTAGCCGCTGCTTCCACTCTACTTATTACCCTATTTGCTTTGGGTCTACCACTCGCCACTATAACAGGTATCGTCACCAGTGAAGCCATAGAAGTAAGTAAGAAAGCACGTCCAATTGTCAAAAAAGCATTAGACAGCAAACTTTCTTTGTCTAAAAAAATGCCAGAGTGGTTACCCTTTAAAGAAAAACTTGAACCTTTTCATGACACCATTGTCGATAAAATTTCAGAACTCACAAGTACCATGGGGAAATGGCTCGTTTCAAGCTTCTCCAGTGCTACTAAAGGCACCCTTGGATTTTTCATGAGTTTGTTCATTATGCTGTATGCTATGTTTTACTTTCTGATACATGGTATCAAACTAATAGATTCTCTGACTTCTTTATTGCCACTTTCAAAAGAAGATCGTACTGAAGTGATGAATCGGGGACTCACCGTAACTAAAGCATCTTTAAAAGGTATTTTAATTGTAGGTATTATTCAAGGTATCTTAATTGCCTTGGCATTTTGGGCTATTGGTATAAAAGGTGCGGCATTTTGGGGAAGTGTCGTATTTCTTCTTTCTGCGATTCCTGGACTTGGTGCGCCATTGATTTGGGTACCCGCAACGGTATATCTACTTTTTACTGGTGATACTGCGTCTGCAATAGGGCTTAGTATATGGGGTCTATTGGTTGTTGGACTTATAGATAACTTTTTGCGCCCATGGATAGTAGGAAGTGATGCAAAACTACCTGATATTGTGATACTCATATCCATCTTAGGCGGTATTATAACCTTTGGCGCAGTAGGTATCATCTTAGGTCCAGTTATTGCAGCACTTTTAGATACTATTTTAAATATCTATAAAAAAACTTTTCAAGATCAGTTACCTTCTTAACTCTTGAAAATAAAAATACTTTATAAGGTTATGACATGATAATAAAGTTATATAAAAAGCAACTGTTCTTGGTACTACTATTACCTATATTACTTTTTTCAGATAGTCAACATATTAAAAAGGATAGTGATATGCCAAAAAATAAAAAAACTGTTTCCCTTGTTCTTGGAAGTGGAGGAGCCAGAGGATATGCACACATCGGTGTCATTGAGACACTTGAAGCACAAGGGTATGAGATAAAATCTATCTCTGGCTCATCCATGGGAGCATTGGTAGGTGCCATCTATGCCGCAGGCAAACTAGAAGCCTATAAAGAGTGGGTACTTTCTTTGGGTTTCATAGACACCCTGAAGTTACTAGATATCTCTCTTTCAGATGGAGGTATCGTCAATATCGACACGGTATATGAAAAAATAGAAGCGCTCATAGGCGATACGAAGATAGAAGATCTGCCTGTAAAGTATATGGCAGTCGCATCAGATATCAAAAGTCAGAAAAAGGTATGGTTTAAAGACGGAAAGCTCATCGATGCTATACGCGCTTCTATAGCCATACCTACCATATTTACACCCGTCATAAAAGATGAGATGATACTTGTAGACGGAGGTGTCTTAGACCCTTTACCCATAGCCTCTGTCTCCTCAGATGAGACAGACCTAACCATAGCTGTAAACCTCAATGCAAACATACCCAATACCTACACCATAGAACTCCCTGAAAAAGCTGAAAATATATTGTATAAGAAAGCTACAAAGTTGGTGAATAAAGCTAAAGAAGTCATAGGTACTGATACCTCTAAAGAAGAAGCACCTAAAGATATTTTTTATGTACTCAATAAAAGTCTGGATGCTACTCAAAGTATCATCATAGAAAACACCATCAAAGCGTACAAACCCGACCTTATCATAGAGATACCCAGAGATGCGTGTGAATCTTACGAATTTGACAAAGCCTATGAGATGATAGAGATAGGTAAAATAGCCACACAAAAAAGTTTAAAAATTTAAGATAAAACGTATACGAAAGAATTGTATGAAAAAAATCATCATTATTGGTGCAGGTCTGAGTGGATTGTATCTAGCAAAGCTTTTGGAAGATACATATGATGTTCTCATACTCGAAGCCAGAGACCGAGTAGGGGGCAGAGCATTCAGCATAGACGGGCATGACCTTGGGCCTTCTTGGGTATGGCCACATCAGCCTCGTATACTCCGTCTCATCAAAGAGCTTGGCTTAGAGACCTTTGAGCAGTATACCAAGGGTGAGGGCATCTACCATGCCAACACAACGGAACGTTTTACTCCTTCATTACAACACTCTTTACGTGTCAAAGGTGGCATGCAACATTTATGTGAAACACTCAGTCAAAGAACCAAGATACGCTTAAACCATGAAGTCATTACATGTAGTGATGACAATGATGGACTTGTACATCTGCAAACAGACAAAGAAGACTTTAAAGCAGACATAGTTCTCAATACATTGCCTCCGAGGGTTGCTGCTACTTTAGCGTATGAACCATCACTTAAAGATGATGTATTAGACAAATTACAAAATGTCCCTACATGGATGGGGTACATCATCAAAGTGGTTCTGGTTTACCCAAAACCTTTTTGGAGAGATGCTGGCTTAAGCGGATTTGTTTTTTCACACAAAGGGCCACTCAGTGAGATACATGATGCCTCAACATCTACAGAGGGTGCACTGTTTGGTTTTGCCAGTGCCAAAAATGCACAACATGTCACCAAAGAGTTAGTCATAGAGCAACTTGTAGATGTTTTCTCTGAAGAAGCACGAAAATACCTCAAGGTATACATCCAAAACTGGAATGACGAAAAGTACAGTGCAACACCACAAGACATCGCACGACTGAGTGCGCATCCTGAGTATGGGTATGCACTCTCGTCTTTTGATGGCAAGTTACTCTTTTGTTCAACAGAAAGTGCTTTTGAACATGGAGGGTATCTTGAGGGTTCACTTGCAAGTGCACATCAGATAGTACAAAAACTTGGTGTTTAGACTTGATTATCAAGCGGTAGACATCGAACAAGTTTTTATCTTCCCACGATGCTCATGGGAATGAATGTGAGAACTTAGTCGCAAATTTATATTTGATTGAGATTTTAAATTGAAGTATGGGTTACCACGTACAACGAGGGAAGTAAAGTATAGATTTTTTTCTAGCTGATATAATTATTAAGTTTTATTTTTAAACTTTTAGAAGAAAGAAGAAGTTATGATTAAGAATATTGCAAATCTTTTGAGTCAAATTATAAATGAAGAAAAGAAAAAATTAAATGAATATAACATGAAACATGGACCTACTATTGGTAAAATGTATGAAGGGTTAACTTCCGAATTATTAAAAAAAAGTATTCCAAATAATTTATCTTTAAAAGTAGTTACCGGTATTATATATAATGATAATAATATGACTGGTGAAATAGATTGTATGATAGTGGCAGGAAATGGAGAAAAAATTCCATATACGAATTCATATAAGTGGCATATAAAAGATGTTATAGCTGTTATAGAAGTAAAAAAAACACTATATAAAGATAATCTCATAGATTCTTTTGAACATTTACGAAAAGTTCAAGATAGTTATATGCACTATATAGAATCATCGAATAATAATGAAACTATTGATATTTCTTCATCATTAAGAGCATTTTCAGAAGTCACAGGGATCTTTGCTCCTAGTTTCAATGATAGTGCTATACGTCTCAGTGCGACTGAAGAGGTCTTATATCATACATTTATATCAGAACAACATTCTCCTATTAGAATTGTTATTGGATATAATGGATATAAGTCTGAACAGGCTTTACGAGATTCATTTATTGATTATCTTGATCAAAACCTAAATACAAATGGGTATGGTGTTACTAGCTTTCCTCAACTAATTATTTGCGATAAATATTCACTAATTAAAATGAACGGTCAACCTTATAATGTCAGTTCAAATGATGGGTATTGGAATTTTTATGTTTCATCTCAAGCGAATTCTGCATTAATATTATTAGAAATATTATGGACAAAGTTAGCAAGAAAATATAATTTATCTGAATCTTGGGGTAATGATTTGGAAATGGAAACTTTTAATCAATTTTTAGGTGGAAAAATTTTAGAAAAAAATAATAGTTATGGGTGGGAGTATAATTACACAGATTTAAATAATAAACATCTTCAAAAACAACCTAGCACAATTGATTGGAAACCGACATATGTGACAAAAAATGAATTTATGATATTTAATAGATTATGTAGTGGTATTGATGTATATGTGGATGATATTGAATTATTAGATTACTTAAAAAAAGAAGGTGAAGATGTTCCATCATTTTTTAATTTATTAATAGATACTGGGCTAATAGCCCTTGATGACAAGACATTAAGACTGACAACAGAACAGTGTCAATGTGCCATATTAAGTGATGGAAGCTTTGTTGTTGCAGAAAATAATTCTGGACGATTTTCTAAGTGGATAGAAAAACTTTAGATTTTTCATTCTCATAATGCAAATGAAAACTTAGTTACAAATCTATATGTGATTGAAATTATAAATTGAAGTTTGAGTTACCAAGTACACACTAGAAAAACTATGCTGAAATGTCTTTAAACTCCGTCATCAACTCCCTATAAAGCAAAGGTACAGAGTTCCTCTGAACCTTATAATTTTTACGTGACTCTATGGCTACCGTGTCAAAGAAGGTCTTCCAGAGCTTTTGGAACTGTTGCTCTCTCTCGTGCAGTACGGGTACAGAGGCATCCAGTACCGCATGCATCTCTAATGTTTTACCATCATAAACAACTATCCAACCTCTGCTGATGTCATGAATGATGAATTTCTCAGCACCCAGACGCTTGACAAAGTGTTTTCCCAGTAGTGGTAGGACATTACGAGGTGGGGCTATCTTGGCGTAGAGTAGACCATCTTCTAACATCTCGAAGCGTGTGAAGGCATGCATCTTATGGATGGTGGAGAACACGCGCTTTTGGTACTGCTCTATGGCATAGACGACAGGGTGTGAGAGGTTAGAAAGTAGAGAGAGGTCTTTAAACCCCATGCGTATATAGAGTAGCAGTTCTCGCTCACGAGGCACATCATCACAGAGAAACACATGGTAGATGCGCTCTATGAGTTTCTTGGGGAACTTCTGCGTGATGCTTGTAGAAACTTTTTTGGCTGCTTCGAGGTCTGTCTCTATGGTGACGGGTTCGCTGAGTAGATCAAGTTTTAATTTATCATGCGTAAGAACTTCGGGGATGCACTTATGTGTATAGCTACGATGTACTGCACTTAAAAAGCCTTCAAAACTCCCATCATACAACCAAAGCACTAGATCTCTCCCGTATTGGTCTGCATGACATCAAAGAGGCTCGGTTGGGTACCTGCTTTGGGCTTTTCTAGTGAAAGCATGGTAGACTCCAACTGCTCATACTGCAAGGCTGTTTTTTTGACTGTTTTTCCGCCTACGGTGATGAAATAGCGTGCACGTTTGAGGGAGATTTTCATGGTCTCTAAGTCACTTGGGCGTAGTACCTTGACACGTCTGGCTCGCAGTATCTTAGAGACTGAGCGTGTCCCAAAGCCAGGTACACGTAGCAGTGTCTCTTTGTCTGCACGGTTAACCTCTACTGGGAAGTGATGGAGGTTACGCAGTGCCCATGCCAGTTTAGGGTCGAAGCGCTCATCGAGAAAGGGGTCACGCTCGGTCGTGATCTCATCCCATCCGAATCCATAAAAGCGCATAAGCCAGTCAGCCTGATAGAGCCTGTGTTCTCTCAGCAGTGGTGGAGGGGTGTCTATGGTAGGTAGGTGCTTGTGTGAGACTGTGGGGATGTACGCAGAGAAGTAGACACGTTTAAGAAGTCCCTTGTTGTAGAACGCATCACTAAGCCTCAAGATGTCATAGTCACTCTCAGGACTTGCTCCTATGATCATCTGTGTACTCATGCCTATGACCTTTTTACCACGCTCAAGTGCATCATTTTTGACGATATTTAGAGGCTCAAAGAGCTTTTCTTTGGTCTTGTCAGGAGCAAGGAGTGCCAGAGACTTTTCGCTAGGCAGTTCGACATTGGAGCTGACCCTGTCTGCTAGCTTGGTCACCGCTCTGATGAGATGTTCAGAGCTTCCGGGGATGAGCTTGACATGGACATAGCCGTTGAACGCATGCTCATAGCGTAAGAGTTTGAGTGTCTTTAAGATAAGCTCCATCGTGTGGTCTTCAGAGGTGATGATGCCAGAGCTTAGAAAGAGCCCTTCGATGTAGTTACGCTTATAGAAGTTGATGGTGAGGTCTGCTACTTCTTTGGGGGTAAATGCCGCACGGCGGATGTCGTTACTGCTACGGTTGATGCAGTACGCACAGTCGTAGATGCAGTAGTTCGTAAAGAGTATCTTCAGTAGTGAGATACAACGACCATCAGCCGAAAAGGCATGGCATATACCGCTGCTGTGTGTTGCTCCTAACGCGCCGAAACTCTCTGTACGAGTAGAGCCTGAAGAGGAGCAGGAGACATCATATTTGGCTGAGTCGGTAAGTATTTGTAATTTTTGTTCTATTTTCATACCTAGAGGATAACCTAAGATCTGGAAATGTGGTAAAAAAATGGCAAATTGTCATTTTTTTGAATGAACAAAAAAAGTATACGAACCATCTTAGATTCACTGTAAGATATAATATGATCAAATTAGAATTTAATGAACCACACATAACCAATGATAAAGCGTTAGTCTCTGAAGAAGATACGGCAAAGAGCAAGACAAAACAACCACTCATAAAAAAGCCGATCAAACCTCTCATAAACAAAGACACACTCAACGATGGTGACTACAATCGTATCGTGGAGATGGCATGGCAGGATAGAACACATTTTGATATTATACACACGCAGTATGGATTGAGTGAAAATGAGATTAAAAAGCTTATGCGAAAACTCTTAAGTCCTAGCTCTTTTAAACGCTGGCGTAAACGTGTGCAAGGCAGAAAGACCAAACATGAAAAACTCTGTGCACACAAACCCACACGTTTTCAAGGGCCTTGGTAATGCCACACTTTCTGCTCTTTCCACATCAGCTCTTTGAAGATGTGAAAAGGCTTCAAGGTTACAAGGTCTACCTCTTGGAAGTACCGCTCTTCTTCACCCAGTACACCTTCCACATCCAAAAACTCATCTTCCATCGTGCAAGTATGAAGTACTATGAAGCCTATCTTAGTTCACATGGTATAGAAGTTGTCTACGTGGAGGTAGATGCCTGTGACAAAATACTTCGCAGTTTAGATGAAGCCACCTGCTATGATGTCGCTGACTATGACTTGCATAAGCATCTGCAAAGTGCTCTAAAGACATTAGAAATTTTGCCATCACCCAACTTTTATAACAGTGAGGATGACACGCTCTTTATGCATCACTTTTACATGCATCAGAGAAAAAGACTGGAAATCCTAGTGAATGAAGGCAAGCCTGAGGGAGGGCAGTGGAGTTTCGATAGTGACAACAGAAAGAAACTACCTAAAAAGACACTGCTCCCCCAATGGCAAATTTATGAGAACGAGTACATCAA
Source organism: uncultured Sulfurovum sp. (assembly GCA_902727855.1). Classification (GTDB taxonomy): domain Bacteria; phylum Campylobacterota; class Campylobacteria; order Campylobacterales; family Sulfurovaceae; genus Sulfurovum. The sequence continues at coordinate 186,051 of CACVAS010000117.1, read as the reverse complement.
AGAGGCTATAGTCTATGTTAAAAAATTTGAGACCTTTGGGGAAGCAACACCCTTTTACTACCCCATCACCCATAAAGAAGCCAGAGTCAATTTGCAGTACTTCTTTGACGAGCATTTTGAAACCTTTGGCAGTTATCAAGATGCGATGAGTATACAGGATAGTCCTCTCTACCATGCCATGCTTTCGAGTGCTATAAATGCAGGACTTCTTGACCCTAAAGAGGTAGTAGATGAAGCAGTAATTCAAAAGGTACCGCTCAATGCCAAAGAAGGGTTTATCCGACAGATCATAGGGTGGAGAGAGTTCATGCGTCGTACCTATCAGACTATAGGAGTGAAACAGCGTACACGTAACTACTTTGGCTTCACCGCACCCATCCCACCTAAAGTACTCCAAGGTAAAAGCGGACTACTTCCTGTGGATGATGTGATGCAAAAAGTGCACAAAAGAGGCTACGCGCACCACATCGAACGCCTGATGATACTAGGTAACTACTTTTTACTCACCGAGCGAAACCCAGATGCGGTGTACACCTTTTTCATGGCATCTTTTATCGATGCCTATGACTGGGTGATGGTAGGCAATGTCTACGGTATGAGTCAGTATGCCGACGGTGGGCTGATGACCACCAAACCTTATGTCTCAGGGAGTAACTATCTTCTTAAAATGAGTCACTACCCTAAAGGTGAATGGTGTGAGGTCTGGGACGCGCTGTACTGGCGATTTATCTACGTATATCAAGAGAAGTTTAAAGAAAATCCACGTATGAAGTTTCCGCTTAACACGCTTAAAAGAATGAAAAAAGAGACGCTTCATGCACATCTAAACCGTGCAGAAAGTTACATGAACGCTTTAGAAGAGTGAAGGGAAGATGGCGTTTTTACTTGTGGTTAAATAAAACTATGTTATATTGAATTCTTATATGCACATAACAATCCAAAATATTTAACATTGTTTTAAATCTTTTTGATACATTAACAATAGTTTATCAGTGCATGTATATAATAACCCAAAAGGTTAAAGATGAAACGTATCGTTATTAAAGTAGGAAGTGCCGTACTCACAGAGAACAACCAGATAGCAAAAGAGCGTATGCTCAACCTAGTCACACTCATTGCACATCTCAAAAAAAAGTATGATGTAGTACTTGTGACCTCTGGAGCGGTTGCGGCAGGATATGCGGCACTCAAGGTTGATAAAAGCAAACAGATAGGTAAAAAGGCTCTCGCTGCGGCAGGACAGCCTATCTTGATGACCAGTTACAAAAAGAAATTTGATATCTACAACATCGACACGGCACAGATACTCCTCACAGAAGATGACTTTGACTCGCGTAAACGTACCAAGATGTTTCAGGAGATTATCAATGCACATTTAGACAATGACATCCTCCCCATCGTCAATGAAAATGACATTACCTCCACACCCGAACAGCTCTTTGGTGACAATGACCAGCTCTCTGCCAATGTCGCGTATGCCATAGATGCAGAGATCTTGGTGATTCTTAGTGACATCGACGGCTATTATGATGCCAATCCGGATAAGCATAAAAATGCAAAGCTACACAAAGTACTACATGAAATTCCAAAAGATGCGCTCAATGAAGAGTATACGCCAAAAAATCCATTTGCAACGGGTGGTATCGTCACTAAATTGATGGCAGCAAATTTTTTACTGAATTATAATAAAAAGATGTTCCTGTGTAACGGGTTTGACCTCTCTAGTGCAGAGTCTTTTCTTCTTCAAGGGGAACATACCCTCGGTACCCTATTTGAACCAAAAGTCTGATAGTCCAAATGTAGAGATTGGAGGGTAATATCCTACACACCGCGAAGACCAAGCCCTCATACTTTAAAGACTCTTGGTAAGGAAAAGCTTTTTTCGCTTAGTTATTTTTTGCGTAGAGAGATACACTTAAGTGGATATATTTTGCTCTTTTGTACTATGCTCTTCTTTCGACTTATTATACTCATCTGAATTTTTAGGGGTTTCACTTTTGGTGTTACTTAAAGTGGTCGGTAATTTTTTCTTAATCGTGATAAGCAATTTTGCATCCCTATACTCAGCTTTTAGTGTACCTTCATCTGCATCTTTGGGTAGCATCATACTTTGTTGATACATACGTACAGTACTCGAACTACTATAGCTGCTGTCCGTTTTATTTTCATGTTTTTCGATGATTTTCGCGGTAATATTCATGTTTCCATTTTGAGTCTTTATATTTATCTCATTCTCTTTATGCTCTGGAATGTTTGTCATCAATTCATAGGTACCATTTTTTTCAACAAACTGATTTTTCCCAGCGAGTTTATAGGTACCTAAGGGGCTCACAAGACGTGTTGAGCGTTGCTGCATGCGGTCATGCATCTTGTCAAACATTTTGTCCATATTTTGTTGCATTTGCATCATCTCTTTAAAAATGTCATCTCCAAAAGGGTCTTGAAAAAAGGGATCCTTCAACGGGTCATTGGCTTGGATGGAAAGCGTCGCTACCAGAGGCAACAGAAAAAATGAGAGTTTTTTATTTAACATATCATGCTCCTTAGTTTTGATATATCAAATTATAAAAAGTAAAGTTTAACGGAATTTAAATCTGATAGTAGACAAAAGACTTCAACTAAGGTGCAAGCCTCTCTATCTTCCACTTATTTTCTGTTCTTGTATACAAGATACGGTCATGCAGTCTGCTTTCTCTGCCTTGCCAGAATTCTATTTTAGAGGGCATGACTCTGTATCCACCCCAAAAATCTGGCAGAGGTACCGTACCTTTGGCAAATTTCTCTTTCATTTTTTCTATTTGCATTTGTAACATTTTACGTGAGGAGATGACAGTGCTTTGTTCACTTACCCATGCACCTATCTGGCTACCGCGTGAACGTTTCATAAAGTATGACATAGATTCTGCTGTGCTTATTTTCTCACACGTACCTATGATGCGTACTTGGCGTTCTAAATCTAACCATAAAAACTCGAGTGCCACATGAGGGTTCTCTTCTATCTCTTTGGCTTTATCGCTGTGGTAGTTGGTAAAAAATACAAAGCCTTTTTCATCAAATATTTTGAGGAGCACAGCACGAATATTTGGTATGTTTTCTCTGGAAGAAGTAGCCAAAAGCATGGCATTAGGGTCTTTGAGTTGGCTTTCTACTGCTTGGTTAAACCAAGTTTCAAAAAGACTGAATGGCTCGTTAGGTACTGTACTCTCATCAAGTGTTGTTTTTTTGTAGTCTGTACGCATCTCTTGTAGATCTAACATATTACGCTCCTAAAGTTGCTGTTTATAATAATTCAATGCCATTTCTCTAGCCTCATTATGCACTACCATCGGCTTAGGATAATTCTCTATCTTATTTTGAAGCAAATAGCCTTCATCATGCAAATATTTCGCATTTATTACTCTTAGCTCTGGTACCCACTGCCTGATATACGCCGCTTCTTTATCAAATTTCTTACTCTGTGCATAAGGGTTGAAAATGCGAAAATAGGGTTGAGGGTCTATGCCTGTGCCTGCACTCCATTGCCATGAGAGGATATTGGATGCTGCATCATAGTCTAGTAAGTGTTTAGCGAAGAACTTCTCTCCCCACTGCCATGGAAGTAGCAGGTGTTTGGTGAAGAACGAAGCACATATCATTCGTACACGGTTATGCATATCGCCTGTTTGTAAAAGCTCTCTGACACCTGCATCTACCACAGGTACACCTGTTCTGCCTTCACAAAAAGTGGCATACTTCTTTTCATCTTCTACTCCGTTAAATCGGTACTTGTGGTTCTGCCAAGCAAGGTTGGGAAAATGAAACAGTAGATAGGCATAATAGTCTCTAAATATCAGTTGTCTAAAAAACGGCTCAGTATCGATACCTACTTTTTTTTGTGTGACAAGAAAACGTAGAAGAGAACGGATAGAGAGTGTACCAAAACGAAGCTCCTGACTTAGATGTGAAGTGGCATCTTTATGAAGGAAATCTCTCTCTTTGGCATAGTTGGAAAGTATCTGTGCTAGATGCGTGAGTTTGGTTTTGACACTTTGTATATGAGGCAAATTATCTGTAAACCCTATAGACTTTAGACTCAAAGGCAATTCATGTTCTTTACCTTCACTCAGTGTAGTGATACCCTTATAAGAGGTGTGGCAAAGACTTTGCTTTACAAAAGGGTAGTTTTGTAGATGGGTTTGATTAAAAAGTGTTTTTGACTTGTTATAAAAAGGAGTAAATACCAGGTAGGGTGAGCCATCATCTTTGAGTACTTCATCAGGTTTAAATATGTAGGTATCATCCATATATTTATAATGAAGTATATGGGAAATTTTCAAGTCACGTTCTTTAGCATATGCATCATAGTCGCCACTGGCTACCACTTCATCAAATCCTTGTGCGTGAAGTAGGGAAAATATCTCCAGTGGATTTCCCCAGTATATCTTTAGATCCAAGTCTCTTTCTTTCAGTGCTTTTTTAAGTGCTAGTAGACTATGAAAGATAAAGGAAACTCTTTTGTCATCAGAAGGTAAGGAGTCTAATATCTGTGTATCGAAGATAAAAATAGGTAAAACTTCCCCACCTAAAGAAAGTATGGGATTGTCTTCCACCCTTAAATCTCTCCTAAACCATAAAATACGTTTCATAAAGCGTGTTCCTAAAAAAGATACTTTAACTTTACGATGACACCTGCAGACGAGTCAATACCATAACTCTCTAGTTCATCAGCATCGTGGTTGAATATTGTAAAATCTCGTTTGAAGGTGTAAAGTAAATCAGCGCTAAGTTCTAAGTGTTCACTAAGTGCGTAGCGTACGCCGACATTTGCCTGATAGTCTTTGGCTTCTACATAACCTTTTTCTTCTATGCCACTGTCATCGGCTAAGCGAATGATGGCTTGAGAGTAGATCATACCTGCATTTAAAAGGAGGTCTTCATTGATATGATAACCCACATAGGCTCTTGGAAAACCCAAGAGTAGACTCAGACCATCAGTTTCACGTATACGATATGTATATCCAAGCACAGGAAGGGCAAGTGTTTTGACTGGATGATAGTTGGCAAATGCTCCCATTTGAATGGCATGCTCCTCATCAACTTTATAAGAGAGAAAACTTAGTAGACCTGCACCAAAAGAGTTACTGTATTCTTTTTCATAGGTAGCATTGACATTGATGGCGTTTAGCATAAACCAATCATCATTGATAAACACAGGGACATTGGCATAGAGCTTGATACGTTGCATCGCATCAATAGGTGTTTTACCTTTATAAAAGGGTAAGGAGGATGCATTATCCCAATCAAAGTCCCATCGGTTATAACTAAAACCAAACATTTCGTTATTTATTTTGAATTGTTGTTTGTAGGTTTTAACACTGGCATTAAAGCCTTCAAAATTAGCATTCGAGAGATAATCACTTTGAAAAGTAAATTTAGGTTGTGTCATTTGTTCAAGCATAGATGGCTTAATCTCTTGAGCATTGACTATGAGAGTACATAGAACTAAAAATAACCCTAGATTTTTCATTTCCCGCTCTTTATATCTGAACGTAATGCAAGCTCTTTAGGGTAAGGGTTAAGGAATTTTTGACCAACAAGATACTCAACCTCATGATTTTTTGCGAACATATAGAGTCTACTTAAGGGTGCAATAAGAGGGACGATCTTATCAGCATACTCACGTATTTGTTCATGTAACATCTCTTTTTCCACATCTGAAATCTTATCTTTTACAAATCCTGCCATGTGTTCTAACACATTTCTGTTTTTTCTTATAGAACTTTTTTGTGCTATGGTAGTTTTGAAGAGAACTTCATATTGACCAAATAACACATCAAATGTTAGGTTATCATGATTACCTACAATTTGCCCAAGTTCTCTGTACATGACGTCATTTTTTGCCTGAAGCATAAATTTATAAGATTGATGAAAGGCTACTAACTCTTTCATACTAGGGTTGGTTGCTTTTAAGTTTTCAAAGTCATCATAGGCAAAAAGCTGCATGACAAAGTTCTCTCGCAACCAAGGGTCATTGAGCCGTCCTTCTTCTTCCATCGGTAAAAGAGGAAATTGTTCCCTACACATCTTGGCAAACATACCATCACTTTTTTCTTTGGCATAACCATTCTCTCTATAGACAAGTGCACTACCAAGCCCACAACTAGGTGACTTTGATTTTAGGATGATGCCACGTAACGGTTCGTTTTGAATTCTTGAAAATTCACTTTGTGAAGAGTTGAGAAGCTCTTTACTAACATTTTCCTGTGATTTATTGGACTGAACAAAATAGCTATCTTCTGTATCTTCAACAAGTCTAATGGTGGGACGTGGTGTACCAAATGCCAGATGCTCAGGGCAAAATGGTACATATTGCGCAAATTCACCAAGTTGTTTGGTGATAAATCTGTCATGTTTGTGTCCACCATCAAACCGTATTTTTTCTCCTAATAAGCAGGCTGATACGGCTATTTTCATCTTCTATCCTTTTGAGGTTTGATTTAACGTAAAAACGCTGTTTTAAATTTTTCATCTTCTAAAGAGGTAATATTTATCTCTCTGAAAAATTCCAAAATTGGCAGTGACTTTTCATACTCTGAACTATAGTTTGCATCAAAACATGTTAACGTAGCTTTAAGTATATCATCCATTAGTGGTGATTTCTCTTCACCTGTGTGTTTATAGTATATTTTCATTGCTTCTTCAGGGTTTTCATCCATGAAGACAATAGATTCTTTTACCGCTTTATCAAAATTCTGGCATACATTTTTGTTTGCATGGTAGAAGTCTTTATTTACAAAAAGATCAAGTGCAGAGAAGTTCGCAAAGCCTGATGTTTGTGCATCTAGGTAGAGAAGATCTAAGCCTTCATGTTGTGCTTCAATGCCTTCAAAGTTATAGAAATAAAGCCATCCACCATCTGCGCCTTCTTTCATGTATTTGATATGTTCAAATCCATTAGGTTCAAAATGTACATTCTCTTTGGCTACTTCTATACCATCTTTTTCAAAATAACGACGTATGATCTCATAGCCTATGGTGTTAGTCACGTCATTTGATACAGGTGTAGTGATAGTAATCTTTTCACCATTTTTCACTTTATCATAGGTTTCTTTTTTAAGAATTACCCCACCTTTTGTTTCGAAATAGGTTCCTAATGAAAGAAACTGCTCATTAAACTGCTCAATAAGATGCAGTGGTTCATTGGTCGCAAACTCTATATTACCAGCGATGAGCTCATCAAGCCCATCATAGTGTTCATCTGGTACAATGAGGTCCAGTTCTATGCCATAGTTTTCAAAGTATCCTTTGTGTAGTCCTACTAAAAACGGTAAGTGATCTGGGTTTAAAAACCATTCAAAAGCGATGTGTAATTTCATATTTTCATTCCTTTAATTAAGTTAGATACATTGTGTTGCGTGTCACCTTTAAAAGCGGCACTTACTACTGATATCATGTCTGTGTTTGTCGATGCTATTTCACCTATGTTTGTCTGAGAGATACCTCCTATGGCACACACAGGTATGGTCACAGCTTCTTTTGCTTTATGGAGCACATTCATAGAAATAATGCCTGAATGAGGTTTCGTAGGAGAAGCAAAAAATGAACCAAACGCTACATAGTCTGCTCCTTCTTCCTCAGCCTCTTTGGCTTTTCGAATACTTCCATAGCACGATACCCCTATGATACCTTTTGGGAAAATCTCTCTGGCTTTAGAAAGTGGCATATCATCTTTTCCTATGTGGATACCATCTGCTTGTATCTTAGTAGCTAAATGTGGTCTATCATCTATAATAAATGGCACACTATAGTGTGTACACAAAGCCTGAAGTGCTCTACATACATCTTCTACTTCATCATCAGTTTTTGTTTTATTTCTGTACTGAACAATACTCGCACCTGCAATGAGAGCGTCTTCTACATAAGCAACAACACTTTCATCTGGTGTAAGATGTTCATCGGTAATGACATAAAGTCCTTTAAGCGTATTCAACATGTTCTCCTCCTGTTTTATGATTGATTGGTCCGGGACCATTTCCTATACTTGGTGCACTTTTGAGTGCTTCTGATATAAATTGTTTTGATTTTCTTATAGACTGTTCAAGGGTGTAACCCAAAGCCAAGTTAGCAGTAATGGCACTTGAAAAAGAACACCCTGTACCATGTAGGTTATTTGTCTCTATCAAAGGTGTTTGAAAAACCCTCGCTTCTTTTCTAAAGTAGAGTTTATCTACGCTAAATTTACCTTCAGCAAGCTCTGCCACATGATGTTTTACGAGTACAGGTGTCTGAGAATTTTGTATCTTTTGCATACTTTTTCGATCTTCATAGTTGTAATCAAAAAACGCATACGCCTCATGTGCGTTTGGGGTAATGAGGGTCACATGCTCAAAGAGTGATGACATCGCTTCTATCGCACTTTCTTCAAGCAGTGGTGAGCCAGCTTTTGAGATGGAGACGGGATCAAGTACAATAGGTACTTTTACATCTTTTATCACATCAGCTACCATCTCAATAATCTCTTTATTAAATAACATGCCTATCTTGATAGCAGCAACATCAAAGTCTTCAAAAATAGATTCTATTTGACTCTTAATGAATGAAGTTTCCATTGGCACTATGTTTTGTACTCCCATAGTATTTTGTGCAGTGAGTACAGTAATAGCAGTGGTACCAAACACACCAAATGCCTCAAAGGTCTTAAGGTCAGCTTGTATACCAGCACCCCCACTACTGTCAGAACCAGCAATCGTTAATACAACTTTCATAAATACTCCTTTATTTCGTATGGAGCAATTATAGATAATATGTTTAGGGTTTGGTATTGTTTTTTTGTCAGTTCATTGGAAATATGATTTAAGTAGTTATTGAGAGGATTATAAGTGATAATTCTATAGATGGGAACTGTAATATAAGATTTTGACTCTTCTATCTATATAGTGTATTTGTTTAGATTGTTAGCTGTTGTCCTACAATGAAAAATCTATTTGTCGAACTCAGCTAAGTATATATTTTCATATGGTTGTACTTAAATATAGTAACAGAGTAGCGGTTTGTGATAGTAACAGAGTGACCCTCCCAAAGTGTTTTCATTGATGACTGACTCAGTTTTGATTTTTTCTTTTTTATCGTAATACATATGTTTTCCTTTTTGATGTTTTAACAACTTGTATATAAGTTACATGTATGTTAATTAATTATCATTATAATCAAGAAATGATAGTTAATTTATCAGTTATATGATTAATTTTTAATCAAACTACTCATATATAGAATTTATCTGCATAATATCCATTAGACATTTATTATTTTTTTGTTATGTATTACATTGAATTTGGTACTCAACCATCTTTTCAAATGGGCGTAAAAAACTATTTAGATGATGACCTAAAATCTGTTCTTCATTATTTTTGTTTAATAACTCTAGTACACAAAGTGTAGACTCCATAGTACTTAAACAGTAGGATTTTGGTTGTTTCTTAAATGTAAAAGAAGAAGATTTTGTATGTGTGAAACTGAGTTTGTTTAATGCATTTAAGTTAGAACTTTGTAAGAGCATACTTTTTGAACATGGCCATGTAGCGTCAATGAGGAAGAGTACTCTATTTTTTCCATTTTTTTCAAAGGTAGTTGTATTGAGGTTCATGCTTTGCGTTGTAGGATAAAGCACATAGCAATCATTGTTAGGGTTCTCTAAAAGGGCATTAATTTTGTCATGGTTTGTAAAGTCTATACCTATGTATAGTTCTGAGTTTTTTAGTGTTAGATGTGTAAAATGACCAGTACCATTTTTGGTGTGACGAAACTCTTTAGGGTGCATAAGTATAACAAACTTGGTTTTTGTCTCTATAGGAGTGATGTGCTCACACATACATGAGCTGTTAGGACGATAACAATCATAACATACCTTTCTAGTAACCTCATTAGCAACATCTTTAGTACTATTGTCCAAGTTGTTTTCCTGCTAAATGACCAGAGGCAAAACTCCATTGTAAATTATAACCTCCACATGGTCCATCTATATTCATCACCTCTCCACAAAAATATAAATTTTTGAGTTTTTTGCTCTGCATGGTGTAAGGGTCTATCTCTTTTAGGCTTATGCCACCTCGTGTAATCATAGCCATTTTAAAGCCATCATGTCCATTAATGGTAAGCGGTGTCCAAACAAGAAGTTTAATAAGTGTATCTCTATGGATACCCTTTTGCTTGTTCCATCCTAAACTGCCATCAATATGAGCTAATGTACATAACTCTATAGTAACAGACTTTGGAAGCAGTGTTTCTATGAGGCTAAAGGTATCTCTATGCGGGTCGAGTGTAAGTTGTTTCTTTATATGTAGTCGAATCTCTTCTTCATTCAGACCTTTTGTCAGATTCACAAGTACTGGTACTTCATCAAACTTATCTAAAAGTGGGGTAATTTCTCTAGAAAAATCTAAGACCACAGGTCCTCGTATGCCATTTTTTGTAAATATAAGGTCGCCCATTGCTTTGAGTTTATTGTATTTTTTTATATCTACTTTCATAGTCACTTTGGCAATAGTATCTGCACGGCAATTTTCTACCCATTTTTCTTTTACTTTTAAAGGCATCATAGCAGGATGGACTTTGGTGATTTTATGTCCAACATCTTTTGCCATGACATAACCATCTCCTTGGGCTCCTAACATAGGGTATCCCATACCACCCGTTGCAATAATCACAGCATCAGAAACAAAAGAATCTGTTTGCGTTTGAATGCTTATGACCTTAACATTATCATGTATTAAATGTTCTACTTTTTGTGCACAGATGACATCAATATCTAGGCTTTCCATCTCTTGAGCCAATGCATTTATTATAGATAGAGAAGAGTGACTTGTTGGAAAAACCCTAAAACCATCTGGAGCATGGGACTCTACACCAATAGCTTTAAAAAAGTGCATAAGACTTTTATGATCAAATCGTTCAAGCGCAGGGGACATAAACCGTCCATCTCGTCCAAACTTTGTCATAAAGTCTTCATTAGAAAGTGTGTTGGTAAGGTTACAACGTCCACCTCCAGTCGCTTTAAGCTTGGCACCAATTTTAGAAAGTTTCTCTAGTAGTAGCACTGACTTACCCTCACGAGCTGCAACAATGGCACTCATCATGCCTGCAGCACCAGCACCTACAACAATAAGATTATATTTTGTCATTCAAATATGACCTTTATTTATTTCGTTGGTAACGTAATTTATTTTCAAGAAGTTTATCATAGTTTTCACTGTATTTTAAAATGCTTAGGTAAAATACGCCCATGACAACATTAAAAACATTAAAACAATTACAATCAGGAGAACTGATTGGTAGTAAAACACTGAAGCTTGCCTCTAATTTAGAGATATTTCCAAAAGAGATATTAGATTTACATGAGACTTTAGAATACCTTGACCTAACCGATAATAATCTGAGTGAACTTCCAGATGATTTTGCTAAATTATCTAACTTAAAAATACTTTTTTTATCCAATAATCAATTTACTGTATTTCCTTCTATACTTTCAAAATGTAAAAGTTTGTCTATGATTGGTTTTAGAAATAATAGTATTCACACATTAGAAGAGAATGCTTTACCTCTAACTACACGTTGGCTTATTTTGACACAAAATAATTTAGAAACACTCCCAGAATCTATGGGAGATTTACATCTTTTACAAAAGTGTATGCTCTCTGGGAACAGACTTCAATGCTTACCCCATAGCTTTTCCAAATGTGCCAACCTAGAGCTTCTACGTCTCTCTGCAAATAAACTTGAAGCACTACCGTCACAAATCTTAGGTTTACCTAAGCTTTCATGGTTAGCCTATGGTGGCAACCCTTTTTGTAAAAAACACCCTTCATGTGATACATCACTCAAAGAGGTTCATTGGGATAGGCTAAAGATTCAAGAACTATTAGGTGAAGGTGCTTCAGGGTTAATCTATAAGGCGATTTATGAAGAGAATGAAGTAGCAGTTAAGGTTTTTAAAGGAGATATGACATCAGATGGTTTACCCAAAGAGGAGATGGATATTAATATTTCTATGGGAAAACATGAACATCTCATAGATGTTTTAGCTAAAGTTGTTGGACATCCAGACAAGTATGATGTGCTTATGTTAGAACTTGTCCCTAAAACATATAGTAATTTAGGTTTACCTCCTACCTTGGACACTTGTACTCGTGATGTATATAAAAACGACTTATCTCTTAGTTTTGATGATTGTCTCAAAGTCTTACTTGGCATGTCCAAAGCTGCTGTTCATATGCACAACAGAGGCATCATGCACGGTGATTTTTATGCACATAATATTATGATAGATAAAAATGCCAATAGTATTTTAGGTGACTTTGGCGGGGCATCGTATTTTGAACCCGAAGAGATAGAACTAAGAAAATCACTAGAATATTTAGAGGTAAGAGCCTTTGGATGTTTAATACAAGAGATGTTAATACTCTCAAGTAAAGACACTCACGCAAAAGAAGAAAAAAGAGAACAACTTACACACTTAAGAGAGTTATGTTTAGATACTCACCCTCACTCTCGTCCACTTTTTAGTGAAATTTTAAAAGAGTTAACAAAGATGACTAATACTTAAATATTATAGATGACATCTTTGTACTCTTCGTATTTTAGTTCAGTAAAACATACTTCATTATGTTTGTTTTCAGATTTAATATGAATATATTTTTTTAAAATTGTAAAAATGACCTCTTGCACTGTATAAGCAGTATTAAGTATTTGGGTCTGAACACAATAGACTTTAGAACGATTTTGCATCGTGATATTTGAAATCAAGATTTCACCATATTTTTTGCCACCTTCTTTATCGGTATTTTGACAAATAAGTATGTATACATTACTCTTTTTATCGATTTCTACAAGTATATCGGTCTTACGTTTCCACGTAGTCAAAAGATGTTCAAGTTTTAACTTATCAGCAGAAAGAAGTAATACTGTATAAGATACATTCTTTTTATGTAACATTAAAAAGTATAAAAACTCTAATGTTGTTTTGACCTTTTGGATCATCAGTTCTGCTAACTTTATATCTTCCTCTTCAAAACCAAGATCAACGGATTCTCTTCTTTCAGAATTGTGCATTATAAACTCCCTAATTTATTTCCCATACATTTTATTATATCATTATGTAAATTAATAGAGAGATATCATGACAATTTCGATATACTTCAACATGCATAAAATGATACTTATTTACCTATTGACAACAACATATATATTTTCTAATATCAATGCCATAGTGAGCATTGTACCTCAAAAAGTATTTCTAGAGGCGATAGGAGGAGACAAAGTTAACATCTCCTTAATGGTAAAACCGGGTAGCTCACCTCATGCCTATGAACCTAAAGCATCTCAGATGGTTTCTATTGCTAAGGCATCACTCTATTTTTCGATTGGTGTAGAGTTTGAAGATGTTTGGTTAGCAAAATTTTCTTCATTGAATGGAAACATGAAAATCATTGATACTACAAAAAATATAGAAAAAATACCTATGACAGCACACAGTCACCATCAGCATGCGCATAATGGTCATCAATGTAAAGTGAACCATACTACAGATGATACAGTATCTAGCCTTGATCCACACATCTGGACTACTCCTAAAAATGTACGTATCATAGCTCAAAATATGTTTGATGCTTTGGTGAAGTATGATGAAAAAAATAGAGAATATTATAAAAATAATTTAAATGATTTTTTAGAACATTTGAAACAAACAGATCATACAATAACATCTCTACTCAGAACACTAAAAAAAGAGAGATCGTTTATGGTTTTTCATCCTTCATGGGGCTACTTTGCAAAAGAGTACCATCTAGAACAAATAGCTGTAGAAGTGGAAGGAAAAAGTCCAAAGCCTAGAGAATTAGTACAGTTAATATATAAAGCAAGAGATAAGGGTGTGAAAGCAATTTTTACACAACCAGAATTTTCTGATACTTCAGCTAAGATTATTGCAAGTGAATTAAATATACCTGTTGTGAAAATAACACCTATGGCAACAAATTGGTCTGAAAACCTTATACAAATGGTGAAAGTCATTACTGGTAAATAAATGAAAAGTATAGAGATAAAAAATCTAAGTTTTGCCTATGAAAAAGAGCTCATCTTAGAAAATATAAACTTAAGTGTAGAAGAAAAAGACTTTTTAGCCATCATTGGACCCAATGGTGGAGGAAAATCTACTTTATTAAAACTTATACTTGGTATAGAGAAGGCAAAAAAAGGCACCATTAAAGTCTTAGGAAAGAAACCAAAACAAAGCCTCAATAAAATAGGGTATGTCCCACAAAATACAAATGTCAATACTGATTTTCCTATCAAAGTGATTGAAGTAGTCATGATGGGACATGTGGAAGGTAAGCGACCTCTATTTGGGTATGGTAATCATGAAAAACTCTGTGCTATGGGTGCACTCGCACAAGTTGGTATGCAAGAGTATGCAAATATTAAAATTGGGTCTCTCTCAGGTGGGCAAAGACAAAGGGTGATGATAGCACGTGCACTTTGTGCCCATCCTCAAATACTTATATTAGATGAACCAACTTCGAGTATTGATATCTCTGGACAAAGAGAGATTTATGAACTGCTGAAAGTACTCAATGAACAGATTACAATTATTGTTGTAAGTCATGACATATCTGTGATATTGGAATATGCCTCTTCTGCTGCTCATATTCATAAAAAACTCTCTTATCATGATATCTCAGATAAAGAGTCAACTTTCCATACACATGGAAATGATGGACATTTCTGTGAAATAGAACTTTTACAAATGTTAGGTAGTGACCATTGCAATACCTGTGAAGATGAAATTGAAACATCGCAAAAAAGTATATGGAAGGTAAAACCATGATTGAGGTACTCTCATTTGAGTTTATGCAACATGCACTTCTTGCTGGTATATTTGTCAGCTTTGCTGCTGGTATTATAGGTTCACTCATTGTCGTAAACCGTATGGTCTTTTTAGCAGGTGGTATTGCACATACTTCGTACGGTGGCATAGGACTTGCAGTATATTTTGGTTTACCTATTTTTCTTGGAGCATCTCTTTTTGCGGTAGCTGCAGCTTTACTTATTGCATTTTTAACACTTAAAAAACGCCATCGTATAGATACATTTATAGGGCTAATCTGGGCTGTGGGTATGGCGATTGGTGTTTTATTTGTTGACCTTACCCCTGGGTATAATGTAGATCTAATGAGCTATCTTTTTGGCTCTATCCTTGCAGTCAGTAGTGAAGACTTGTATTTTATGGCTATACTTTTAATAGCCATAATCATTATGGTTACATTTTGGTATCGTGATATACTAGCAGTCTCTTATGATTCTGAATATGCAAATTTACGTGGTGTCAATGTAACATTTTTCTATACACTTATTTTAGTACTCTCTGCATTGACTGTTGTCATTGCCATTAAGGTTGTAGGGCTTATATTGGTCATAGCCATGCTTACAATACCTGTATATATTGCTGAGAAACTTACACATTCACTCTTTAGTATGATGTTTGTCTCAGGTAGTATTGCTACATTTTTCACCCTTGTAGGTTTATGGTTGTCTTACAGTTATGACCTTACTTCTGGTGCATCTATTATCATGGTTTCAGCTCTGTGTTTAGGTCTCTTTTTACTCATCAATAAAAGAGTATAAACGCGATATAATATCTAATCATAATCTCTCATAATAAAAAGGTTAAACCATGTTAGCACTCAAAAATAAAAACCCTAAAATCATGGTCATTGGTGACTTGATGATAGACCACTATCTATGGGGTGAGTGTACACGAATTTCTCCAGAAGCTCCAGTACAAGTAGTATCTGTACAAAAAGAGACAACAGTCTTGGGTGGAGCAGGTAATGTGATTAACAATCTCATTGCCTTAGGTTCAGAAGTAGATGTACTTTCTGTTATTGGAGATGATACCAATGCAACAGAGTTAACAACACTTCTTAAAAAGATTGGAGTATCGGCTGACTACTTAGTGACTCAACAGGGTAGAGCTACCACTAAAAAAAGTCGTATTATTGCTTCTCAACAACAAGTCATTCGTTATGATAAAGAGACCACAAATCCCATAGGTAAAATAGAAGAAGAAAAACTCATTGAGATTTTTTCTAAGATAGTTGAAGCTTATGAGATTATACTTTTTTCAGATTATGGCAAAGGGGTATTGGGAGATTCACTCACACAAAAACTACTCACTCTTAGTAAAAAACATAAGAAAAAAGTCTTGGTAGATCCAAAGGGGTCTGACTTTTCAAAATACAAAGGTGCTTACCTTCTCACACCTAACAAAAAAGAGGCTATTGAGGCAACTGGCATCACGATTAACGATGAAAAAAGTTTATATGAAGCTATTACAGACATACAAAAAAAGTGTGAATTAACCATCTCTCTTATTACACTTAGTGAAGAGGGTATTGCGCTATATGATGGTGCATTACGTAAACATCCTACAGTAGCTCGTGAAGTCTTTGATGTAACTGGTGCAGGAGATACGGTCATCGCATCACTCTCTTTTGCTTTAGCCTGTGGTTACGACATAGATGAGGCAGTGAAGTTTTCAAACCTTTGTGCAGGTGTCGTAGTAGGTAAAATAGGCTCAGCAACTGCAACACTCAATGAAGTCATAGAATACAAATCTAGTTTAAACAAGTCGGTGAGTAGCTCACATATTAAAACATTAGATGAGATTAGCTTGCTGTCAGAAGGTTTCAAACAAAGAGGTAAAAAAATTGTTTTTACCAATGGCTGTTTTGATATATTACACGTAGGTCATGTGAAGTATTTAGAAGAAGCTAAAAGTTATGGTGATATACTTGTCGTAGGGCTTAATTCAGATGCCAGTGTCAAAAGACTCAAAGGAGAGTCAAGACCTATTAATTCGGAAGACGATAGAGCATATATACTCGCTTCACTTGAGGCTGTAGACTATGTTGTAAAGTTTTATGATGACACTCCCTATGAACTTATAAAGTCTGTATCACCACATATTTTAGTCAAAGGTGGGGACTATAAGGGTAAAAAAGTTGTCGGAGAAGATATAGCCGATGAACTACGCTTGGTTGACTTTGTCAATGGTAAAAGTACTACAAAAACTATAGAACGGATACAAAATGATAGATGCTAATACAATAATAACCCAAGAGTTCAACGCACATTTAAAGACCATAGAATCAATCATAGACACTATGGAAGCTACCTTAGAAGAGGCAGCTTTACTTGTAGTGAAGACTTTAAAAAATGGAAATAAGGTTTTACTCTGTGGTAACGGTGGTTCAGCTGCAGATGCACAACATATCGCTGCAGAACTGACAGGACGCTATAAAACAGAACGCATAGGTTTACCTGCTATTGCTTTAACCACAGACACCTCTGCACTTACAGCCATTAGCAATGACTTTGGCTACAACCGTGTATTTGATAGACAAGTTGAAGCGTTAGCCAATAAAGGAGACCTTCTTATAGGTATCTCTACATCAGGTAATTCTGAAAACATACTCTCTGCTTTAAAGTTAGGAAAAACTATAGGATGTACCTCTATTGGCTTATCTGGTAATGATGGTGGTAAAATGAATGAACTATGTGACATAAACTTAACTGTTCCCTCTAATGATACACCTCGTATACAAGAGATGCATATACTTTTAGGACACACCATCTGCCATATTGTAGATGAGGCGTTTAAATAGGTCTATACACCTTTACATTTTTAGCATCTTCAGCGTCGCGTAAGTATTGTGCATGCAATTGTGACATGATGCCTTTTTCACAGTAGAGTAGGTACTCTTTGTTTTGTGGTAGTTTTTTAAACTCAGTTTTCAGTTTGTAAAATGGTATGTTAATGCTTTCACAAGCTGTTTCTATACAACTCTCTTCATCACGTATGTCTATGACAACGGTATTGGCATCGACACTACTCACTACTTCTATAGCAGTGTCAGTGGTCACATCATCGAGTATATCCTCTACATTAATGTGTTGAGCCTTCTCTACAGCTTTGTCTAGTACCTCATAGTTAAAACGTTTCGCCTCTTTTTCCATACGTTTGTATGAACCATGGGTAATAGGATTTTTAGAAATAACACCACAATACTCAGGCATACTCTCTGCAAATCTTCTTGTACCTATGGTATTTGCTATATCTATGATTTCAGGTTTATTCATTGTCGCTAAAGGACGTAAAACAAGTTTATTTGTGACTTGGTCAATGAGTGCCAAGTTACGTAATGTTTGGCTACTGACCTGTGCCACCGACTCTCCTGTGAGCAAGGCGTCTATCTCCATATCATCTGCTATTTTTTCCGCTGCCATGAGCATGAGACGTTTCAGCGTGACACCCATATATGTGTTGTGTGTAGACTCAAATATCTCAGTAAGTACATCATCAAAAGGTACTGAGATAAATTTGACTCTATGAGAAGAGCCAAACTTACTCCAGAGGTAAAGTGCGACTTGTTTTACCCCAATCTCATGAGCAATACCACCAAGGTTAAAGAAAATAAAGTGCGTCTTCATACCACGTTTCATTGTTAAGTATGATGCTATGGTAGAGTCGAAACCACCAGACATTAAAGAGAGTATATCTCCTTGTGTTCCTATAGGAAACCCACTAAGACCGGCATGTTTACTTGTAATGATATTGAGTTGGTTATTAATGAGTTCTATACGTATAGTAACTTCTGGGTTGTGTAGGTCTACACCATTATTGGGGTAGGTTGCGAGCATATAACCACCTACTGTACTCGCTATGTCATTGGAGCCAAAAGGGTGAGAACCTGAACGTTTTACACGTACTACAAAGCTTTTATTTTCTATGCTTCTATGTGTCACTTCACCAACTTTTATTTTGATGTCATCTATGGTTTCCATTTTGTCAAACTGTAGTGCTTCAAGGACTTGTTCTATACCCGGAGTGTCCAACAGAAGTTGTCTTACTTCAACCACACATACAACAGGTGTAACAACTTCTATCTTGTCAGAGAACTTTTTAATGGCGATATCTTCACTGATTCTAGCTAGCATCTTTACAAGATTATTGTAAAGCTGTCCAACCATTTGACGTTTTGCAGAAGAGCCTTTCACCATAATCTCTGGAAATAGTTTAAGTATAAATTTTTGTGTTTTAGATGTAGAAGTTTCCACGTGTACTACCTTAGTTTTTATTGGGTAAAATTATAGCACATTAGAGGATAGCTAGAGACTTTTTTCATACTTAAAAAGCCATTTAAGTAAAAAAGGTGGTACAACTGTAGTCACAATAATGACAAAGATTAATACCGCATAAATTTGATTGTCCAGTATACCGTTGACACGTCCTACCTCTGCAAATATTAGGCCGACTTCTCCGCGAGGAACCATAGAAATACCAATCAATGCTTTTTTTATTGTACTCGTATTTTTAAGTAAAAATACACCTATGTATTTTCCAATGATAGCAATAAGGAGAAATACAACTGCTAAGAGCCAAAATTTTGGGGAGCTGAAGTCAATGACTCTTAAGTTCATTGAAAGTCCCACCATCACGAAAAAAATGGGTGTAAACATTTGAGCTATGGGTTCTATGGCATTTTTTACTTTTTGTAAAAATATCTTGTCATTTCTAAGACCCATACCAAAAGGTAAAATGAAACGCCTAGACAAGGCAATACCCGCAGCAAAGGCACCTAAAATTTCAGGTGCTCCTAAGAGATGGGAAAGGTAAGCAAACAGTGCAATCAACGAAATAATAACCGTAGGAATAAGACCTGGCACCTTTTTATGTTTATCAAACTTTTTCATCATATGAGAGAGTAGATGTGCAAATATTGGAGCCAATATAAGAAATAAAATAATAAATACAGCAGTATTTAAAGTATTGGTCATGCTTAACTCTTGTGAAGTAGCAAAATCATAGATAAACACAAGAATGATTACCCCTAATATGTCATCTATCACAGCAGCACCAATGACAATTTGTGCAATATCAGTCTGTTCTTTTTTAAGATCTCGCAATACCCTCATGGTAATACCAATACTCGTAGCAGTAAGTGTGCCTCCTATAAAAAAAGATACCACCAAGGTAAGATCAAACAAATAATAAGCAACAAGTGTTGATAGGGTAAAAGGAAATACAGCACCTACAATGGCAACAATGACAGATTTACTTCCAGCATCTTTAAGTCTTTTTATATCAGTATCAAGACCTATTTCAAAGAGTAAAAGTAAAATACCAATTTCAGCAAGTACCTTTAGTACATCATTGACTTCTATAAGTCCCAATCCTGAAACACCAAGAAGTATACCTGCACTTAGTTCACCGAGCACAGAAGGCATTTGCATACGAGCAAAAATCTCCCCTAAGATTCTTGCGGTAATTAAAATGAGAAATAGTATTAGAAAAAAATTATGTACATCCATATATTATTGTACATCAATTATATAAAAATCTCTTGCCTAAATACACAAAGGAAAGATTTAATGTATAAGAGATTATTTTTTAGAGGCAGTAGTGGTGATTTTATCCAGTGCACCACTCATTCTGTCTATTAATGTACATGAGTCAAGTTTAAAGTTTTTTCTCCATTCTTGAGGGTCACGGTAGACAATGTTAGTCGTATTGTTTTCACTATAGACAAGTATTTTAAGAGGTAAATCTAGCGCTGCTAAAGGGTCTTGTCCCATGATTTTTGTACCCATTCTTGGATTACCAAAGATAATCACCTGTGCTTTATGCATATCCATGCTAATATTTAGAGCATTTTTTTTATGATCAATAATAGTAAACACACCTAGACCATCTTTTTGTTCAATCATATTTGTTATTTTTTCTACAGTTTTTTCTACACTGAGTTCACCTTTTTTGACTATTAGGTCACTTGCTTGTACATGTAATGTGATAAAAAGAGAAGATAGCGTTAATAATAATATTTTTTTCATAGTATTCCTTGAAGGTTATAATTTTTAAGTCATTCTAGTATATTTTTCTAAAAATATAAGTAAATTGAATTATAAATATAATATACAAAGTAACTTAAACTTTATTGAACCTCAAACTATAATGGATAATCTTCCCCATTGCCATTGAATTCGTCTAATTTAAATACTGATTTTATAGATTTAAATCATCTAAAAGCCATACAGTATCAGATGCTGGTATTTTACCTTTAAAGCCACCTTCTATTTCTAGGGTATCTAGTTGACTGAGTGTATAGTGTTCAGCATAGTGAGTATGTAATTCATCGCTATCTACGTTAAATGGTGTTCGGTTACTCAGGTTTTGATCATATTCAATACTTACTAAAAGTTGTGGTGCACTTCTTGTGAGTGCTAGCATATGCTTAGCATACTTTGGACGTGCTTCAGCAGGTAAAGCAACTATAGAAGCTCTGTCATAAATGGCATCTATATTGCCTACTAGTTCTAGTGTGAGATCAAAAAAATCACCCACATAGATATCTATATTTTCTGCACTGTAGTGTGTAAAATGACCTTCTTTAACAACATAAGGCTCTTCTTCGAGTTCTTTAAAAAGCTCTTTAACTGCACTTTCACTAAACTCAACACCTACGACGCAGTAGCCTTTGGCTAAAAACCAGCCAACATCTAAACTCTTACCACACAGAGGCACAAAGATACGACTTGCAAGTGGAAGCTCTAGTGCATGAAAATGTTTAAGAAGTAGGGGGTTAACACTGCTCTCATGAAAACCTGTTTCATTGTTTTCCCATCGCTCTAGCCATATATGTTTTTCCATGCGTCTATCCTTGATAATATTTGAGTGATTTTAGCATAAAATACTTGCAGGTTGATTTTTTCTTTTTTACTAATACAATAGATAATACCCTGAAAATATAGACAATTTTTCAAGGCATTATCATAACGGCTCTCTTGAGAAATATGAAGCTACACTTTGGCTTTTTATTTCTCTCCTAGTATTTGTCCTGAAGCTAATTAATGCTAAAAATATATTAGAAATGGAATACTAATAATAAATAGGATAATAAAAATCTGATCAAGTTAAATTTTCAATATACTCCACCTTTTTATAACGTTTGTCATGAACAATACTAATCTACTTATGTTCTTCGCACTTTTTACCCCACACAGTTGTTTAGTCTTTTCATAACCCAACTTTATTTCTTCATCAAATTTTATAAAGTACTCTTTATAACTTATTTTTTTAAGTATCAAAATAGGTACCTACTGCTTTTTTAACAACGTTGCCCAATAGATTACATCTCTAAAGTCAGTTTTTGCAGCATCTACCAGCCTACCAATCTCGTTTAAATCGCCATTGCTTAAGTGTAAGATTGCTGTCCAAGTATTATCTAAATTGGTTTGGGAGTTAGCCATGACATGACTAAGTGTTATTGATTCCATTTCAGATATGACAAGGTCATAATCCGATTGATCAAAATCTTTTTTTATCTTTTCTATATGCTCTTCATTCATTTTATATTTCTACACATTACTATTGATTTAACAAATATTGTACCATATCATATTTTAGTACTCAATATAATCTCCATTGGTAGATGTATAGAACTAAAATAATTTTATCTTACACTCCATAAATGTGACCACATTCTAGAAATTCTTACTTTCTTTTCATCTTCTCTAACTTCATAGACAGGTCATTCCAAGTATTAGATAAGCATAGAGTTTAAGTTTATCTTCTTTTTCTAAATGTTTGAAGCTTTGTATGAGTATATCTACACTCTCTTTTCTTGTAAAGATTGGTAACCAATTAAGTATTGTGCAGGTTAAAAAATGTGGATGTGTCGGTTCAACTATTTTGTATCTACTTCTACCCATGTTGGTACCTTTTTATTTTAAGAATAGCAGACAATAATGTTTGAGATTGATTTTATGACATATTGACATGTTTTTATTAGATTATGTGTGTTTTGTTTATTAGATTGATATATGCAAACGAGAAAAGTTACTCTTCCTTTAACATAACGCCTTGCTCAGCAGAAAAATTCGAGCGCGAGCGAGTAGTTTTTCCGATGCAGCAATTTGTTATGGATGATTAATTTCTGATAACTCTCGATTTAATACTATGTACATTTTTTTATTATTAAAAACAGAAGACCCATTTTTATCAAAATGCTCATCAAACCCAAAGTCTAGTTCATTTTCAAAAGACTTAATTAATAAAATAGCTCTAGCGGTATGATGGAGTTTAACTACATTTAAGCCCCACTTATATGGGTATTGTTTGATTCCGATTTTTTGATGATCTATGTTTTTGATGAGAAGATTATAAGCTTTAACTTCAGAATCATTGAAGGAAATAGGATATGTAAATTCTTCCATTGAAAATACAGGTTCGTCAGAGTCACTATCTAATAGCCCAAACATAGATCTATTGCCAAATCCAAAGTACCATTCTTCAGTTTCTATTAATTTTTCTTTTCTTTCAAACTTTTCCCGATTAATTTTCTTCTTCCAAAAAAAATCATAAGTTCCTAGAAACTCTGTTTCAAGTTGAATCTTTGCCGTATCAAAATTTATATTCCGCAAAATATGTTCAAACTTTAGAATAAATTCTTTCCAATCATACTCAACAGCTTTATATGTTGCGCCAAACGTAATAACTTGTTCATCATAGTAGTAACTACCTTTTACCCCTAAGCTAAACATTTCAGTTCTTATACATGGGTAATATTCATCAGCCTCAAAAGTTTTAATAAGTTCTCTTGCTTGCTCAATATCATCCGAAATAACTATCCTTCCTGTGACTATTGATTGAGTTCCCATAATTCCAACCCTTATTATATTTTTATAATACTCTCATATATTGTGATTTAGCGTCGCAGATACATAACGCCTTGCTCAGCATAAAAATGAGAGCGCGAGCGAGTAGGTTTTCCGATGCAGCAACTCGTTAAGCATTTAATCTGAAACTCCTAAATGTATAAATACATTTCCTTTTTCCCCTTCCAATGCAATATCATTCCAATCACATTCATACCACCCTTTGGTTTTGATTATTACTTCTATAGCCCTATTTACACATAGATTTGATTCTAATGAATTACATAATTCAGTAATAAACTCTTTTCTATAATCTGCTGAATCTGACATATTAAAATTATTATTGGTATCCATTAAATAAGGATGATTAATTTCACGACCATTTTTGTTTTTTTTTGACAAGTAAGAAAATAACCAACGATCAAAATATGAATAATGAATTACATAATTCAGTAATAAACTCTTTTCTATAATCTGCTGAATCTGACATATTAAAATTATTATTGGTATCCATTAAATAAGGATGATTAATTTCACGACCATTTTTGTTTTTTTTGACAAGTAAGAAAATAACCAACGATCAAAATATGAATAAAGTAATTTATCCCATGCGTCTATAGCTTTAAAACTAACCTCCGATTCTGGGTACATACTTTTTAAATATTGACTTGAAGACTCTTCAATTGACTTATTTGTATCTAAAGTTGTTATATAAAAAGTAAATCCATAATTAGTTTTATTATTCACATATTCAAAACCTTCTAGAATACCGTTAATACGTCCTATTTCATAATCATAACTGTATTTTTCCATGATTATCCTCTTTATCGGCATTGCCTAACCGTTTGATTTTACTGATAGGTTTATCTATTCAATGCAAAGACTTGTTATCTTATTCTCCATAATATGACCACATTCTAGAGATTCTTATCACTTTATCGTACTCTCTTATTCCATAAACTAATCTATGCTGTATATTTATTCTTCTTGAATATGATCCATTTAAATTGCCTACCAATTTTTCATAAGGAGGTGGGTTTTGAAATGGATCTTTTCTTATTATTTCAATAAGTTCTTTAGCCTTTTTATCTAAATTGGCACTTGTTAATTTTTTAGCATCTTTTAATGCTAATTTACTATAAAGTATTTTATACTTTACCATTCAATATCTTCACTAAACTCACTGTCATTTGCATTCATTGATTCTTGAATTGAAGATGCCATATTAGGTATAGAATTTAAATATAGTGTTTCTTCTATCGCATTCCAGTCTTCTTGTGAGAGCATAACTACATTGTTTCTTTTCCCAGTAATAAGTACTGGCTCATGCGTTTGTGCTGTTTCATCCATAACATTATAAATATCTTTTCTAACTTGACTTACTGACATAACTTTTGTCATAGCTAACCTTTGTATTTATTTTTAATATTGTACTAAATAACGTACGCTTTGTCAAGATGTAATATTTCTTAAGATGACGTTTGACTCTAGCCAATAATTTTCCGATAGGTAATTTATTGGTTACGAGGTTTTGTTAACTTACTTGTAGATGTTCGGCTTCTTCTTTAAGTCGTTCGGCTATCCAGACTTTAATGATTGACTGCCTTGTCACTCCTATTCTTTTTGCTTCTTTATCCAAAGATTCAATAACCCATTCAGGGAAATCTACATTTACCTTTTTTGTTTCTGTTTTGAGTTTCTTAACATCTTTCAATCTGATAGCTGTTGAAAAATCTAAGTATTCGTCAATATCTTCACCATTATCAAATTTTGCATCAAACTCTTCAGCTGTTATTTTTTTCATAATTTCTTTCCTCATTTTTTCTGCATCTTCTTACACTAATGATTCGATATATTTCATCTCGAAGCATAAAGATAGCTGTATAGCATTTATTTTTGAATATTGATATCAAGGCATATCTTATTTCATCATCAATAATATTTGCTTGAATAACAAGTGCATTTTCATCTTGCCATAAATTTTGTGCATCAATAAAATCAATACCATGTTTTTCTTTATTGGATTGGCTTTTGTTTTCATCATACTCAAATTTCATACAAGTCCTTTTTTGTAGATATAGAAATTATACTTAAATTATACTTTTTATGTCAAGTTGTGAAATGTTGATGTGGGTGTTAACGGGGGCGTGGGTAAGTAACAACTGATGGGAAAGTTTAGTTTCGCATTGGTTGATCGCTTCTCCCGCTTGTTGTTCGATGCGGATGCATCGGGCAGCAAGTAGGTGTTCAGCCCACGCCCCCGTTGTTAGAATGCGAAGCGTTCGAACAACGCCGCATTAAGGTGTGAGTGAAGTGTGCCACAATTGGAGCGAAGCGAAAATGGCACGCGTTTACGAATCACTCTTAAACGTTTTGTTATGCTTATGACTTTTTACTCTGTATATATTGTTCCGCGATATAAACACTTTCTCTGGCATAGTTTCTAAACGCGAAGCTTACACTTGATAAAGTAATATATTTACCTATTTCTATTCGCTTACTATAAGAAGGGAAATTGACCATTTTACCAAAAATAATTTTTTCACCATTTTATTTATTGCCTTAGTCTCTCTACGAAAATTAAGTTTGTTTCCAATATATTATTGATATTTATTTAATATATTGAAGCTGTCTTTAAAACTCATACTACTTGCAATCCATTTATCTTTAGGCTTATATACAAAGAATTCCCAAATAGTAGGGTGATGAGTATGTTTTAATACATAAACAAACCTTTTGATTGAGGGTGATAATGTTTCTTCAAAAGCTAATTCATATTCTGTAGTTTTACCAAAAATATTCATAATATTTTGAATTTGTGATTTAAGCATAATGATTTGTTGCTTTTTATTTAAAATTAATGGATTAGATGTAAAATAATTATCAATTGCAAAATCATACTTTTCATCAATTAAGTTTTTCATAAAATTATCTGGATATTCATTTGCTTTGTTTGCATATAAATTGCAGGTCATACCAACTAGCAGTAAAATGGTATATATTATTTTCATATTTGTCTCCTGAATAGATTGTTAAGTTAATGGTTCATAAATTATACATTTGATATATCAAATATATGCAATATTTCTAAAATTTTGAATTAAAAAAGAGGAGTTTTAAAAAGGAGGTTAGAGGTTAGAGTAACCCCATCGCCAACTTTGCTTCATCTGTCATGCTGTCTTGTCCCCATGGTGGGTCGAAGACTATCTCTACGTCTATCTCTTCAAGACCCTCTTGACGCTTAACAATGCTCTTCACAAGGTCAATAATCACTTGTGAGAAAGAACACGTAGCAGAGGTGAGTGTCATGGTGATTTTACACATTTTCATCATGGAGACTTCATCTGTCCAGACATCTATGTTGTAAATGAGTCCCAAGTCATAAATGTTCACTGGGAGTTCCGGATCATAGATCTCTTTAAGATGTCCTATGATTTTCTCTTCCATCTCTGCATCTGTAGGTTGAGAGTCTATAAACTTTTGTCTCTCCTGGGCCATTTTTTCATTAATACTTGTTTCTTCACTCATGCATTATCCTTTATGCTTCTTTACACTTTTTTGCATAGCCATAAACCATGTTTAAAAATGCCTCTAAACTCTGTTGACGTACAGGAGAGAGGAGTTCTACCACACCCATGTCATGCAGTTTTGCTGGGTCAAAGCCAAGTACCTCGTCTACTGGACGGTTTGCAAAGATGTCTAGAAGTAATGTCAGCATACCTTTTGCCATCTCTGAAGTACCTTCTCCACGTAGTACTAAGATACCATCTTTACACTCACCCACAAGCCATGCATCTGAAGCACAACCATGTACGTAGGTGCTTTCATTTTTTTCTTCATCTGGAAGCGTGGTGTGCTTTTTACCAAGGTCAAAAATGTACTCTAGCTTATCATTATTGGTTGGGAAAAGCTCAAAGTCTTCTTTATATCTGGCTACAGTTTCTTCCATATTCATAGTCTATCCTTCATTTGTAGCGTAAAATACCTCTTCAAAAGCATTTTTAATACGCTCTTGGTGTCTACTGTCTTTAACAGTCTCTATGAGTGTATTTGCAAAGGCAATCACAAGCATTTTTCTAGCTTCCACACGTGTAATACCACGGCTTTGTAGGTAGAAAAGCTGTTTTTCACTGAGTTGCCCAGTGGTTGCCCCATGACTAGCTTCTAGCTCGTCAATGTAAATCTCTAGTTGTGGTTTTGCTGCCATGTACGCCTTGTCATGAAGCAAAATCGCTTTAGAGTTTTGGTGTGCTTTTGTAAACTTACCAGTCTCTTCTACACGAATAAGCGCGTCAAAGATACCTCTCGCATCACCATCTAAAATGTTTTTAGCCTCTTGTTGAGAACGTGAGTGTGCTCCACGGTGTACTATCTGTGTGACCGTACCACGTTTTGCTTTACTGTTAAGGTAAAGTAGGTGACCAGCATCTACTTCTGCACGTTCCTCTAAGTCTACTTTAATGAGTTGAAGTGCATTGTCTCCACCCAAGTCAAAACTTTTATAGACAGCATGGGCATTTTTATCTACATTGAGCTTGTGAGAAGCAACCATCGCGTAACCACTGTCTTGCATAGTCTGTAGTTTCACCACACGTAAAGATGAGTCACGTGCAATGTGCATGTCATACCCATAGAGTACCAAAGAGTTTTCTATATCTTCAGATACAAAACTTTCATACACAGTGGCATGACGATTGACTTGGTTGTAAAGTACAATACGATAGTTAATCAGTGCATCACTTTGTGTGTACTTGTGCTCTATCTCTACTTCTACATCACCATCGAGTTCTATCTTTATCGCGTGAGGTGAAAGTAGGTGACCAAGATAGTAAAGTGGATCATAATGATCCATATCTATCTGTCCACATGGTTCATTGTAAATACGCATACTTTGTGGGCCAGCCACAACCACACCATCGACAATCTCTATCTTATCTGAGACTTTGAGTGTCTTAGGGACATAGTTTAGTGTTTTGTAGTCAACTTCTAGGAGTTTCTCTACGTCAAAGTAGCGATACTCTTCTGACTTCTTAGAAGGAAGTCCTAGTGATACAAAACGCTCTGTTAAGATATCTCTACCTTTGACTTCCAACAAGCTGTTCACTTCTTGTAGGTTTTGATTTTTAAGCGTTGTAAGGTTCATTATTCTGCCTCTATTCCGTCATATCCGTGTTCTTCAAGGTATGGCACTAACTCTGGTCCTGCTGTTTTGATGACTTGACCATCTTTAAGTACATGAATGTAATCTGGCTCAATGTAGTCCAAAATACGGCTATAGTGTGTAATAACCAAAAATGAACGCTTACCATCTTTCATCTTGTTAATACCTTCAGATACAGCCCTAAGTGCATCGATGTCTAGTCCTGAGTCAATCTCATCTAGGATGATAACATCTGGCTCTAAAATAAGCATTTGAAGAATTTCATTACGCTTTTTCTCACCACCTGAGAAACCTTCATTGAGACTACGGCTAATCATGTCAGATTTCATACCAAGCATCTCTAAATGTCCTCTCATAAGACGTAAGAAATCTGCAGAGTTTAACTCTTCTAAACCTTCATGCTTTCGTTTAGCATTGAGTGCTGTTCTTAAAAAGTATGCATTGTTTACACCTGGAATCTCTACTGGGTGTTGAAATGATAAGAAGAGCCCTTCAAGTGCTCTCTCTTCAGGTTCCATCTCATTGATGTTTTTACCTTTATAGATAATGTCACCACCAAGTAGTTCAATATCGTAGTGTCCTACAAGTGCTTTTGAAAGGGTTGATTTACCTGCACCGTTTGGCCCCATAATAGCATGGACTTTTCCTGGCTCTAGTTCTAGGTTTAGACCTTTTAAAATCTTCTTGTCACCTATTTTTGCTTGTAAATTCTCAATCTTCATAATACTCATCCTACACTTCCTTCTAATGTTAATTCTAATAATGCTTTTGCTTCGACTGCATACTCCATTGGGAGCTGACTAAATACTTGTTTACAGAAACCGTGAACAATCATACTCACAGCATCTTCTTCGTTGATACCTCTTTGACGTAAGTAAAAGAGCTGCTCATCACTAATTTTTGAGGTGGTTGCCTCGTGTTCTACCTGACCTTGCGTGTCTTTAGACTCTAAATATGGGAACGTATGTGCACCACATTCAGACCCAATAAGTAAAGAGTCACACTCAGAGTAGTTACGTGAACCGGTAGCGTTTGCTCCTATCTTCACATGACCTCTATAGGTGTTTTGACCTTTCATAGCCGAAATACCTTTAGAAATGATAGTCGACGATGTGTTTTTACCAAGGTGTATCATCTTCGTACCTGTGTCAGCTTGTTGGGCTAGGGTAGTCACAGCAACGGAGTAAAACTCTCCAACTGAGTTGTCACCTTTTAAGATACATGAAGGGTACTTCCATGTAATAGCAGACCCTGTCTCTACTTGTGTCCATGAAATCTTTGCGTTCTCACCTTCACAAATACCTCTTTTGGTAACAAAGTTATAGATACCACCTTTACCTGTTTCATCACCAGGGTACCAGTTTTGAATGGTAGAGTATTTAATCTCTGCATCTTTCATAGCCACAAGTTCAACTACGGCTGCGTGCAATTGGTTGTCATCACGTGTTGGTGCTGAACATCCTTCGTTGTAGCTTACGTACGAACCTTCATCCGCTATAATAAGGGTACGTTCAAACTGTCCAGTGTTCATCGCGTTGATTCTAAAGTAAGTACTCAATTCCATTGGACAACGTACCCCTTTTGGAATGTATACAAATGTACCATCCGTAAAGACTGCAGAGTTTAGTGCTGCAAAGTAGTTGTCTGCCATAGGAACAACGGAGAACATATATTTTTTGACAAGTTCCGGGTGGTTTTCTATGGCTTCTGAAATAGAACAAAAGATGACACCATGTTCTGCCAGCTCTTCAGAGTACGTTGTTTTAACTGAAACTGAATCAACTACCGCATCTACAGCTACTTTAACACCTGCGAGTTGTTTCTGCTCTTCAAGAGAAATACCTAGTTTGTCATAAGCTTCTAAAATCTTAGGATCAACTTCATCCAAACTATCTATACCTTCTTTAGGTGCTGCGTAGTAAGAAATAGATTGGTAGTCTATAGGTGTATAGTCTAGTTTTCCCCAGTGTGGTTCTACCATCGTTAACCATTTTCTATATGCTTTGAGACGAAGCTCTAGCATCCATTCAGGCTCTTCTTTTTTCTTAGAGATAAAAGCAATAGTGCTTTCATCAAGACCCGGAGGTACAGTTTCAGTTTCGATATCTATCTCAAAGCCAAGTGCATACTCGCCCGAGACAGCTTTATCTAATCCTTCATTTGCCATGTATAATCCTTATGTATTTTAATTCAGATAATTATTGTCTTATTTAGTAGTTATAGCACAAAATATAGTCTACGTCAAGGGTAAATGAGAATATTTTAATAATAATCTATGTGATTGTAATTTTACCACCAAAGTACTTCAAAGTTACAGACTTTAAAAGCACTCTTGAGTACTCTCGTCAAATATGCAAATGTGAAGTATGTTATAATCAACCCAATGAATCATAAAAATGAAAGATGAAATAATGATGAAGTTGACATTTATAGGTAATGGAAATATGGCTCAATCTTTAATAGAAGGTTTAGTCCATACGTATGAAATAGAAGTACTTGGAAGAAACAAAGAGAGTTTAGAAGCGTTAAAAAATCTTTTACCTCAAATAAGTGTTAAAGTACTAGACGTAAAAGAAGACATTAGCCATAAGAATATTGTGCTTTGTGTCAAACCCTATTCATTACCTACTTTAGCACCAAAATTGGCAGGAAAAGCAAATGCACTCTATTCTGTATTGGCAGGAACTACTATAGAGAGTATCTCTTCGCAAATAGATGCAACGCATTATGTACGTACTATGCCAAACTTGGGTGCAAGTCATCTAAAGTCTATGACAACAGTCACAGGTGATGAGGCATTAAAAGAAAGTGCGTTAGAGATTTTTAACAAAATAGGTCATACTTTGTGGCTAGACTCTGAAAATGAACTTGACATTGCCACGGGTGTTGCAGGTTCTGGCCCAGCATATTTGGCTTTAATTGCTGAATCTCTAGCAGATGGTGCAGTACAGCAAGGGCTTAAACGTGCAGATGCACAAGCCTTGGTTTCTGGTTTGTTTGATGGTTTTGCAGCACTCATAGCCCACAACAGCCCAGCAGATATTAAAGATGGTGTTATGAGCCCCGGTGGAACTACAGCTGCAGGCTACGCTGCACTTGAACGTGGAAATGTAAGAAATGCGATGATAGAAACAGTTGCAGATGCATATAGCAAAGCAAAAGAGTTAAAGACAAAAAATTAATCGCTTGATAATTTAACACCTACACCTACTGTTTCACTAAGGATTATTTCACTCTCATTAAAAACAATAGTACTCTGCACAGGGTGTGAAGAGAGTAAGCTTACCGCATCTAAGTCTATCATAGTGATGCAATCTGCTTTAGCTGAAGCTATGTGCACACCAGCCGCAACTGATATAGGGCCTTCTAACATACAACCTATCATACACTTGGCACCATAACTTTTTGAAAGGTCAGCAAGTGCTAAAGCTTGAGTAATACCTGCTGTTTTAGCCAGTTTAATATTGACATAGTCAATAGCCTCAAGTTCTAAAAGTCTACGTGCATCTTTTAAGGAAAATATACTTTCATCTGCAAGTAGGGGAGTTTGTACTCTTTCTTTAATGTATTTCCAACCCTCAATGTCATCTGCAGCTATAGGCTGTTCAATAAACTCTGCAATGATGTTTTGTTTTTCAAGTGACTGAAGTAGTGTAACACTCTGCTTAGCACTCCATCCTTGGTTGGCATCAAGTCTAAGCTTTATACTGCTATCTAATGCATTGTCTATAGCTATGATGCGTTCAACATCTTTTCTAGGATCATCTCCAATTTTTATTTTTAAAGCATCGTAACCCAAATTGACTGCATGTTGTGCATCTGTTATCATCTTTTCTATACTACCCATGCTAATAGTGATGTCCGTTTTAAAATGGGTTCTTGTACCACCTAACATACGGAAAAGTGGTACTTTTTCTAACTTAGATTTTAAATCATAAAGCGCAATTTCCAATGCAGATTTTGCTGTAGTATTTTTAATAATAACATGATGTACGGTATGCAGTAAAGTATCAAAGTCTTCTACTTCACGTCCAAGTAAATGTGGTTTAATGTACTCAATACATGCCACCATAGAGCCAAAGGTTTCTCCTGTAATCACAGGAGTAGGCGCACCTTCACCATAGCCTAGTGTACCATCATCACACTCTATAATGACCACTAAATCTTCTAAGGTATCGACACGGCGAAGTGAAGTGATAAAAGGGGTTTTTAAGGGTGCTTGCAGTTTTTGGGTTCTTATTTCTTTGATTTTCATACTAATCTTCCGTTTTTTTGATACTAATATCAACTGAAACAAACTTTTTATCGTTCGTTAAGATCAAAGTAGCTTCTATTTTTTTCGCACACACATACTGCATGCTGTCTTCATAGTCATCATGTTTAGAGTTACTATCTGCACATAAGGCTAACGCCATTTCAACATCTTTTGTTTCTATGGAAACCAATGTAAAAATCTCATTGATGAAGTGCATCTTGTCTAATACCTCGTCAGTATTTAAAGTCGATCGATTAGCCAAGATGTAAAATAAATTTGCAAGTGTATCACTGTTTATAAAGAGTTCAGAGTTGTCTTGTTCCATATAGTGGGTAATGAGCTCAAAACTCTGATCATGCATTATCCTTTGGCTGTCACAGATGTCTATGATGATGTTGGTATCTACGTAAACATTAGTCTGCATGTTTAAGTGCTTTTTCTATGTGGGCTTGTCGTAGGTCAATCTCACCTATGTTTGCTGCTGGTGAGTTCTTTAGTTTTGCGAGTGCCTCTAACTTCTTTTTTTTACGTATTAGTCTATATCTCTCTTCCGTCATCTCTTGTACTATTTGCGTTTGTGTCTTGCCCTCAGCTTTGGCTAACTCTTCAAGATGTTTAGCCACTTCTTGTTCAAAAAGAAAATTTTTACGTATAGTCATTGGGTCTCCTTTTATACATATTATTTATATGTATAATAGCATATTCATATATAATTAGCAAATGGGATGACCAATGAAAACTTTGGTAGTTTAGGGTCTCATAGGCATTTCAACGAGGACGGATAGAAAGAAGTAAAAGACAACTTTAAGTACTTAAGCCGTAGGGTATTGTGCCCTCACAACACCAAAAGCCCAAATAGGTTTATAAATTTTAATTTCATATTTATCAACTCAATCGGTGTTGTAAGGGTACAACACCCTATAGATATCAACTCATATGTGTTGATATATGCGTTAACATGTTCTATGATTGGGTGCGTACCCATAGTTGTTCTCTCTCTCTTATTACAAAAACCATACTTTCTACAGGCACTTGGCATGTAGTAGTTATTATCAAATAAACCACGACCTCTTACCCTGTCTTTAAAACTATAAAATCTATCATATCTATAGAATGTATCTTCGAAATAGTATCCATGGCGGTTAAAGTAGCCATTGTAAAAACCTTCTGAGTCATAAAATGAAGCTCTATCATAACGATACGCTAACATCCAACCTCTTTTAAAATGTCTATATCCACGTTGTCTTGGCATAGACTTTTTATAACCGTTGTTTATAAGAGAATACTTCCCCGTTTCTACATCTACACAACTCCCACCATTTCTATATTTTCCAGCTGCACATTTGAGTTGGCAACTGTTTGTTAATGGATTGTAATTGGCACCACAGGTAAACCCTGTACAGCTTCCCCAAGCACTTCCGCTCCATGTTTGCGTTCCACTATTTGTTATTGCATTTGCTGGAGTACATTGCTGTGTATTGGAAACACATGCCCCGTTTCCGTCATTGTGTTGTCCCGATGGACATTTAAATTTGATGGTTACCGTAGCAAAACCTGGAGCCAACTCATCGGTTGCGTCGTTACAATTAGTAAAGTTTTTTACCGACGCTTTACACATTTTTCCATGCTCATGGGTAGAAGCAGGCCGATTAAGAGTTTCCCCTGAAAAAAGCACATCTCTCTCGGCTGTATATGGATAAAATCCACATCCTTGCTCTTGTAAAATAGTACTCCCTGAGTTACTGCTTATAGCATTTCCATCACACCATGCCACATATGATGGCTCGACTATAGAATATTTGAGCGTATAATTAGTCCCTACCTTACACTTGGCGCCAGTACCAAACCTAGAAATTTTTATTTCATCATCTCCCTCTTTTTCTGCAGTAAAACAACTGTTGAGGTTGGAAATTTGCCCAATTTTCCATGCCCAATTTCCTCCAGCTGTCCAATTAGTTGGATATTGTTTTTGGTCATCATTATCCATCACATCAAGAATTACTGGTGACGAAGTAATTACTATTTGTTTATTCGTGTCAGTATAGGAATCATTTGCCAATGTGTAGTCTCCTTTACACGCACCATTAACAAGCTTGAAACCACGACTTGTTTCACATGCGGTTGCCACACAGCTTCCCCAACTATTTGAGGCACTATTCCAAGTTTTTTGTGCAGTAGCGGCATGATTTGGATATGAAGCATCTGTACCATAAGTACAGATTTTTGTATTACTCACACACGCGGTGTTGCTTGCATTTTTGTGGTGTGTTGAATTACAGCTCAAACTTTCCAAAAAAGTCCAATCACTTTGACAAGTAAAAGTTTTGGTTCCTCCGGTAACCGATTGCGTATACGAATTTCCTTGCACCACAGTCCCACCGCCTGGTTTGTCACATACGGCACTATAGGTAATGGTTTTTGTTGATTGATTAATAGCAGTAACTTTTACGGTATCGGAAAATTCATGAGTTATACATAAGTTTTTTCCAGGTAATATAACAAAATACTCCCATGTAAAATTATTGCTTACAGTGTTTATAGCATGACCTGACAAATCCTTATTTGATCCAATAAAAGCAACATTAGCAGGAGATTTTGAAAATGGACCAGAGGTACTATAACAAGAAGCGGAGGCTAAAGAGGTTCCAGAAGAAACGAGTAGAAAAAAAAGAGTAACTACCAAAACCAAAAAAGGCTGTATTATTTTCTGAATCATACGAGGGGTTTTTATGTATATATAGTCTCATTATACACATATACTACCAAAAAAGCCAGAAAAATAATTTTCTGGCTTTTTTAATTTAGTAACAAACTTCTACTGTTCCTCCGTTACCGTCTGGAAATGTATTACACTCCGTAATATTCGGGTCATTTGGTCGGGCATCAGCGTTGTTTCCTACTCCATCTCCGTCACTATCTGCATTTTCGTTCGGGTCGTTTGGAAACGCGTCACCGTTGTCTCCTGTTCCGTCTCCGTCACTATCCGTTGTTTCCCCTGCGTTGTTTGGGAACGCGTCGTTGATGTCTGGCACTCCATCTCCATCGGTATCGACTGGTGTCAATATATGACTAGTCACTATCCCCATCACAGAAGCTATCATTTGATTGTATGCGTCTACGAGGTTTTGTACTTCGGCTTGGGTATCTACATCTTTAAAAGAGAGGGCTTTGACTTTGGCATTGATGGCATGGAGATTGTGGCTACCTACATCTGCTATGTTGGCATAATGGTAGTCTTCTAGTGTAGGAGGAGTGTTAGCATCTTCTGCGTAGGTAGCAATGGTTATGAGGGCATCTTGTGGCACTTGAGCGTAACCTTGTGTAGCAGACAAAAGAAGTGCAGAAAATACCAAACGTTTAAACATAGCATGACCTTTGTGATAAATTGTTGCAAAGAGTATAACTAAAGATTACTTTAAGTACTTAAAGGGTTCGGGTGACGCCGTAACGACAACAACCATATTTTTAACTATCACGTAAAATACTTGTGATATAATTACTGTTATATATTTTCTAATAATAAAGGTTTTATGCATGGCTTACGGAATTGCTTTTGATATAGATACAAATTGCTATAAAGACTTCATAAAAGAAAAGTTTCCTGAACTAGATGAAATGGAAGCTTTAAAAAAAGCCACATCAAGACTTACCAATGTATATAAAGAAGTAGAAGATGCTATGTATAGAGCAGGTTTTATAAGACTTCAAGGTTCTGTGTACAGAACAGAAGATAAAGATGATATAGATTCTATATTTGATGCTGTTGCTGAATTATCTACAATAGAAGGTTTAAAAGAATGTGTAAAAAGTGTTCATGGTTTTAGAATGGATGGTTGGTCAGATATTAAAAAGCGTATTTAAAGCTAAGCATCAATCAATCCAAGAGTCTCATTATCTTCTATTGACAATACGTATAACAAAGCATATTTAGGATTTAGTTCCTGACCCTTAATTTTAAGTACTTAAGCCGTAGGGTGTTGTGCCCTCACAACACCAAAAGCCCAAATAGGTTCATAAATTTTAATTTCATCATCATTCACATTATCGGTGTTGTAAGGGTACAACACCCTACAGATATCAACTCATATGTGTTGAAGTATGCGTTACCATGTTCTATGATTGGGTGCGTACCCATAGTTGTTCTCTCTCTTATTACAAAAACCATACTTTCTACAGGCACTTGGCATGTAGTAGTTATTATCAAACAGCCCACGACCCCTTACCCTGTCTCGATAACTATAAAATCTATCATATCTATAGAATGTATCTTCGAAATAATATCCATGACGGTTAAAGTACCCATAGTAAAAACCTTCTGAGTCATAAAATGAAGCTCTATCATAACGATACGCTAACATCCAACCTCTTTTAAAATGTCTATATCCACGTTGTCTTGGCATAGGCTTTTTATAACCGTTGTTTGATTGGTTGTAATGCTTACCATGATTGAAGCGTGAATTTGAATCCATATGTTTTGTATGGGTATTGTTTGAAAGTCTTTTTCGTTTATGTAAAAACTCTTGTTGACTTTTAAAACTTCTTCGCGTAGCTTTATGTTTTTTGTGTTTTCTATCCATCTTTTTTATCTGTTTTTCACTCATCATTTTTTTTGAAGGGTGTTGCATGTGCGATTGTGCTTGTGATGCTAAGCTAAAGAGTAGGAATAATGCCAATGTTGACACTGTGCTTTTTAAGAGTAGTTTCATTTTTGATCCTTTATTTTAAATGTTAAAACATCTTAAAATAAATTTGTGAGAGGATTGTGAACCAGTGGTGCCTTATGCTATCATCTGTAAAACTTTTCCTACCATTAGTCCTCCAAATGTACCTAATATATACCCCATCATTGCCATAAGAATACCTATGGGAATCAGTGCTTTTGAATAGGCAGAAGCAAGAATAGGTGCAGAGGCTACACCCCCAATGTTGGCTAGAGAAGCAACACCTAAACTAAAGAGGTCTAACTTAAACAGTTTTGCAAAAATGACCATAATCATGACATGAATGAAAATGATTATAAATCCTGCAAAAATATAGAGTGGTGCTTCACTAAGCTCTGTAAAGTTTGCACGGCTAGCAATAAGCGCTACAATAAGATAGAGCATCATATTGGCAAGTTCAGAAGATCCAGCTATCTTTGCTAGAGGTGTCATAGCAAAGAGTATACCAGCGAGTGTTGCAATAATCACTATCCATGTTGTAGTCGTTAAAAAAGAGGTTGTAGGTAAAAATGAAGAGAGATTCTGTGCCAAAGCAGAGACAAACAAAGCACTACCCAGCAAGATAAATAAAGAAGCAAAATCTATCGGTTTTTTACTCTTTTCCTTTTGTGATAAACGCTCAGCCACATTGTCAATGACAGAAGTATCTGCTTTAGTCCAGACATTAAACCTCTTTGCAAAAGGAACTAGGGCTAAGAGTATCATCACCCATATGGCATAGTCTATAGAGTCTATAAGCAGGGTATAACCCATAGCCGAGTCTGGCAAGTTTAATGCACCTTGTATGGCCACCATATTTGCAGTACCTCCCATCCATGAGCCTGAGAGTGCAGCAAATGGCTTCCATGCCTCAGGTTCAAAAGAAGTGTGTAAGAGTGCAAACATACCAACAAACCCTAGGGCTATACTAGCAGATGCGACAAAAAATGTAAGTAACATCTTCTTACCTAGTTTCACTATTTCACGCATATCTGCGAGTAGTAACATAAGAAATATCATCG
The DNA here is from genome assembly GCA_902727855.1 of uncultured Sulfurovum sp. Classification (GTDB taxonomy): domain Bacteria; phylum Campylobacterota; class Campylobacteria; order Campylobacterales; family Sulfurovaceae; genus Sulfurovum. The sequence goes on along the minus strand of CACVAS010000117.1, from coordinate 147,168 downwards.
CAGGTAAGAGGTTAGACTTTAGCGTTTTATAGGTGCTATTGATGGACGCTGTTTTTTCCCAAAGTCCAAATGTGGAGGCTAACATGACCATAAAATAGATTATGACAATAGAGGGTAGATAAGCAAACATCTTATGATTTGTTTTATGTTCACTATATACGACTATAGAAGCTATGAGTGTGAGTGTAGCAAGATAAGTATAGCCGTGTTCTATCATGATATCTGTCCTTGATATTATTAAATATTATATTAAATTGAGTCCAAGTTCTCTTAATTCTTTGTATTTATGGAAGTGAAATGTATTATACGCTCTAGTCGTAGGTTCTATGAGTACAATATTTTTATTTGAATGTCTCATATGTAGTCTGCTTTGATTTAGTATCAATAAACGTATAGACTTTTCAAACATATCTATGACATTGGATGTTTTAAAAAAATTGTCAGGCATTTGGTTTGAATAAGCATTACTTCCTAAAACATCAACTGCCAATATATCATCGAAACTGGCTTCGTTAATACCCAAGTTCTCACAAAGAAACCCATCGACATAAATATCTTCATTGACCTTATGCTCTTTAAATATACCTGGAATCGCCATGGTAGAAAGTAGTGCATCTTTGATTGTAATATCATCACTCGTATCAAAAACCTTTTTTTCACCACTAGCTAAATGTGTGGCTATAAGCTTTAGAGGAATCATGGTTTCACTCATTTTTCTATTGGCAAATATGCTGTCAAATATCTTTTCTATTTTATAATTGTCAATAATAGCATTTCCTTTAAATGAAAAAGAGACCCATTTATGTATAGAAGCAAACGCCTTTATATGTGCATAAATCTCAGACTCTTTAAGACCTATAGCCATACATGCACCAATAATACCACCCATACTTGTACCTACTATTTCACTAGGCATGATATGTGATTTTTCAAGATCAGCGATGATACCAAGATGTGCTATACCCAAGGCACCACCACCAGAAAGTACCAAGCTAAAATGATTTGTATTTAAGTTTTTTATCATGTATATATTATAGCTGTCTACTATAAAACTAGCACTTATGTTATAATCTACTACATGAAGGATTTGGCATTATGATTACATCTTCTCAACTTATTATCACCTATCTATTGCTTTTATTGGGTGCTATGTTTGTTTTCATTGCTTTAGGGCATATTCTTTATCAAAAGCGTTCTCCTACAAGTATGGTGGCGTGGATTACTTCTGTTATTTTTCTACCTTTTATTGCTGTGCCATTTTATTTTCTCATCGGAGCACGTAAAGAGAGGTACCATAAACGTTATGTTGATTTTCATAATGAGATGTCTAATCAAGACTATAATGTAACAAGCTTTGAACATAGTATCTTTAATCTATCGGAAAAAAATGGTATACCTTCTGCCACACGTCACAATACATTTCAACTTATTACAGATGATAGAGAAGCTTATAACATTATGTTAGAAGAGATTGAGAAAGCAGAGAAAAGTATAGATATATGTACCTATGAATTCCAATTTGATGAGAGTACCCATGTAATTTTAGAAGCATTGGTAAGAAAAGCCCAAGAGGGTGTTAAGGTACGCTTATTGCTTGATACTGTTGGTTCGTTAGCTGTCTATCTAAATCAAAAAAATTTTGCCGAACTTAAAAGATATGGAGGAGAAGTTGCCTTTTTTACTTCTTTGTTTAAAAAACCCTATTTAAACTATATTAGTTTAAGAAATCATAGAAAAATTTATTTGTTTGACCAAACTAGAGTGATTAGTGGAGGTATGAACCTAAGCAATGCCTATATGGGAGAAAAAAGTACTTCAAAAAGTACTTCAAATCGTTACAAAGGTTTACTCTATTTACTTACTGGCCCATCTGTCATACATTTTTACCACATATTTCATAGTGACTGGTGTTATGCTGTAAAAGAAGAAGAGATTTGTATTTTACCTACTAAAAAAGAATACTCTGGAGAAAATATATTACAAGTGGTGCCTTCTGGACCAGATATACCATCTGATGGACTTTATGAAGCACTACTCAATGCTTTTTATAATGCCAAAAAACGCATCTGGATGGTTACACCTTATTTTATACCCGATGAGAATATCATGCAAGCATTAATCATTGCACACCGTAAAGGCGTAGAAGTGAAGCTCATTACACCTAAAGAGTCAGATCACCTGTTTGTAGACATTGTACGTATGCCTTACATTCGTGAGTTACATGACATTGGTGTAGATGTTATACTGTATGAAAATAGAGTACTCCATGCAAAAGCTATGCTCATAGATGATGACAAAAGTATGGTTGGTTCTGTCAATATGGACAATCGTAGTCTTTTTTTCAACTATGAGGTGGTAACCTTTATAGACTCAGTAGAGACACAAAAACATATAGAGATTTGGATGGAGTCACTTATCTGTGAGGGTACTAGGAACATTCAACCACCTTCTAGAGTACGTGAAGGTGTTGAAAATATCATGAAAGTGTTTGCCCCTATACTCTAATGTTTGTACCTTCTATTCTTCATCATAGCTCTTGTTTATTTGAATGTGAAAGTCATGTACCCCAAACTTTTGGTGTACTCTGTTGGAATGTACATAAGAATAATTGTAAAAATAGTGCACTAAAAAAATACCTACTGAAGAAAGAAAATACATATGATTTTATGCTTTTTCAAGAAGCTAGTTTTCGAGACAATCAACATTTTACACTGCCAAACTTTGCCTTTGATGCTGCAGCAAATTTAGAAATTAAAGGAAGGTTTTATGGAGTCTTGACTGCCTCAAAAGCTGCATCACAACATGCAAATGCCTACTTATCTGAGGGCAGAGAGAGCCTTTGGGGACCTCATAAAAGTTTACTCGTAAGTCACTACCGTTTTGATGATGGCACACCACTACTCATACTCAATGTTCATGCCATTAACTTTCGAGAAAATCAAGGGTACAACAGAGAACTAGAACGTTTTTTAACGCTTATGCAAGACCACGAAGGTGCGATGATAGTTGCTGGAGATTTTAACACATGGAATAAAGTACGTATGCAAAAGTTACATCTTTTAAGACAAAAATTAAACCTCCACTCTGTACCATTTGAGCAAGACGATCACATTAAATCCTTTATGGGTAACCATTTAGATTTTATTTTCTATAGAGGATTAGAACTTCAAGCATACTCCTCAGAGAAAGTACCTTCACTCTCTGACCACAACCCATTATTTGCCACATTTAAAAAAGTAAATGAAGAAGGTTGAGTCTAAACTAGTTATAATATACTAAAAAGAATTCACCGTGAAACTCCCTGAAATACTGAAAACTATTTCCAAAAAGCTACATAAAAAAAATGCCAAAGCCATCATAGTTGGTGGTGCTGTACGTGACCATTTTTTACAACTTCCTTTTAAAGATATAGATATAGAAGTGTATGGACTTGAGCATATGGAAGCGTTAGAATCTTTACTTAAAGAGTATGGGTCTGTAAATCTTGTGGGTAAGAGCTTTGGTGTGTTAAAGTTGAGTTATGAAGGAGAGGAGTATGACTTTTCTTTTCCTCGTATGGAGTCAAAAGTAGGTGAGGGGCATCGTGGGTTTGAGGTAGAAGTCAATGGATCACTTGACTTTAAAACAGCTGCTAAACGTAGAGACTTTACACTCAATGCTCTTGGCTATGATGTGGAAGAAAAGAAGTTTTTAGACCCTTTTAGCGGACTTAAAGATATAGAACAAAAACAACTTAGACATATAGATGATGAAACGTTTATAGAGGACCCTTTACGTGTCTATAGAGCAGTACAGTTTTGTGCTAGATTTGGGTTTGACTTAGCAAAAGAGACTTTTGTACTGTGTAAACATATGGTAAAGAAAGGTATGCTTGAAGAACTAGCTAAAGAGCGTGTATATATAGAGTGGAAGAAGCTACTGCTAAAGTCTGAAAAGCCTTCACTAGGGTTTGAACTCATGAAAGAGCTTGGCATCATGGAACGGTATTTTCCAGAACTTCATGCCCTTATAGGCATTAAACAGTCTCCTAAATGGCACCCAGAAGGAGATGTATGGATACATACAATGATGACTTTAGATGAAATGGTACAGATTTGTAGGTCAAATTTGTTCTCTCAAGATAATAAGTATAAATTACGAATGATGTTTGCCATTCTTTGTCATGACTTAGGTAAAGCTACACATACCACCATAGACAATGATGGTCGCATACGTGCCATAGGTCATGAGGAAGCAGGACTAGTACCAACAAAGAATCTCATATATAGACTAAGTGATGAACACGACTTCATAGAGAGTCTTTTGCCTTTAGTAGAACATCATTTGAAACCTTCTCAGTTTTATGCAGCAAAGTCCAAAGCATCAGCCATACGTAGACTAGCGACAAAAGTTAACATTGAAGAACTTATTGTGGTCGCTAAAGCAGACTTTTTAGGACGTACTACCAAGGAGTCCTTGGCAGGTATATACCATGCAGGAGAGTGGCTACTAGAAAAATCTAAAGCGTTAAAAGTCATAAATAAACCATTGGCACATCTACTACAAGGGCGTGACCTCATTGACTTGGGATTCAAACCGTCTATACTTTTCAAAGAGATATTGGATGCAGTATATACTTTACAAATAGATGGCGTGATTTTAACAAAAGAAGAAGCAATTGATTTTGTAGAGAAAAAGTATAAATAAATTTTTTACAAAATATTTTCTTAAAATATATTGGCTAATAAATATCTTTAGTTATAATGCATCAAAAAAGGGATGACCCCATGGATGAATCAATCAACGTTTTAGGTGAGCCGTTAGAGCCTTGTTCTTTAAAGCCACTCACAGGCTTTCATAGAGATGGTGTATGTAATACTGGTAACCATAACCCCGCTGTACATGCTGTCTGTATTTATGCTACAGAAGAGTTTTTAGCGTATTCTAAAAAAGTAGGTAATGACCTTTCTACACCAATGCCTCAATATAATTTTGCAGGTGTCAAAGCTGGACAAAGTTGGTGTTTAGGTGGTCATGCTTTTGTTAAAGCTGTACATGATGGCATGGCACCACAAATATTTATACATGCCACACATCAAAAAATGCTTGAACTCATAGACTTAGAGACTTTGAAAAAATGTGCTATTGATTTATAAGTTATCTTTTTTAGTGTAAGCATTGAATAAGTGAAAAAAATTATTTTTATACGGCATGCAAAAGTAGATGTGGACATGCAAACGCCAATCACTTCAAGTATGCTAAAAAACTGGGAAGACAACTATAATACTGCCAATATCGTTCAAGAGTTACCGTTAGACAATAATTCTCTCATAAAAGTATTTGAGAGTGCAGATTATATTCTATGTAGTACATTAAGTCGTACCAAGGCATCTGTTGAATTACTAGGCTTTCCTATAGATGAAAAAAATCCTATCTTTAATGAATTTACCATTCCCCAGCTCCATGGAACATGGTTAAAACTCAAACCTACCTATTGGTTAGTACTTTTTCGTTTCTATTCCTTACTAGGTATAGGAAGATGGGCAAGAATATTGAAAAGATCCAAAAAAGATGCTTTAGATGCATCGCAAAGACTTAGTTTATTATCTCAAGAGCATCAAACTATTATATTGGTTGGTCATGGTGTCATGAACTGGATGATAGGTAAAGAGTTAAAAAGAGTTGGTTGGCAGAGTGAAGGTAAAGGTAGCCATAAAAACTTTGGTATCACTACACTCACTCTTGAAAATAAATCCTAAGAAAGACAAATAGACTGTTTAACTCTTTCTTGATTGAGTTTCTTTATAAGTTTAGAAGAGAGTTGTCCATAACGTTCTTCATCAAGATTGAGCTGTGACTGTATATCGTCTATACTTGTAGATTCAGCCCAAAATTTCAGTAGTTTTAACTCTTTTTTTGTAAGCTTTAATTTAAGTGATTCAAGTAATTCTGTTTCATCTTTAAGTGGATTTACCAGTTTTTTAATATGTTTTTCTATCTCTTTACTAAGTGTTGACAATCTATTTCCCTTGTATTTTAATGTGTAGTCTTCATAATGATAAGGTATCCTATACCCGCAAAAAATATAGTACCAAAAAGGTTAAGTGCCATATTGGTAAAAGCATGCACATACTGTTGGGTATGTAACAATGTAAAACTCTCCATAGCAAAAGTAGAGTAGGTTGTAAGTGCCCCAAGTATACCTGTAATCAAAAATGTCTTAAGTGTAGGTGACAAGGAAGTATGTAGATAAAAATAAGCAACTAACATACCCATAATTAATGAACCAATAAGGTTTACAACTAACGTGCCAAAAGGTATAACATGTTCATAATGTTTATTAATACCAGTACTTATGAGCATCCGTAAAGTTGCTCCTATAGCACCTCCACTAGCGACTGCGACGATTGTGAGTAAATTCATAATCTATCACCTTTTGCATGTCATTTTTCATTGTTTCATACCAGTTTTCATTTGCATTTTGTACATCGACTGTAGGTAAAAAATGATAATGTACTATGGCTGAGTGTGCCGTTTTATTATGTTCATTCAATAACTTTTTACTTCCAGTAATGACAATAGGTTGTATTTTTAAACCTAGTTTCTCTGCAATAATTTTAGTACCCTTTTTAAAGTTGAGTAAGGGTTGTCCATCTGTTCTTGTACCTTCAGGAAATATAGCAACAGGACGCTTATATACATCTCTAGATTTTTCCACATCCTTAATAAACTTAACCATGGAAGTTCTGCTTTGTCTATCGACAGAAATCATCTCACCATGACGCAGTAAATTTCCAAACCAAATTGCATCAAACAATTCTTTTTTTGCTGCCCATCTCATATGATTATTTTGTACTGCCTCAAGACCAATAATATCTACAATCCCTTGATGGTTCATCACATACATATCGGCACTTTTATCAAGTTTTCCTTTTTTCAGGGCAATACCACCCATCATCCAAAGTGTCATACTATTAATATGATGTACTATAGTACTTTTATATTTACCAAATAACATCAATGCAGGAATCATAAAAACTGCTGTGTTAAAAGAGATAACAAATGCACCCCAATAAAACCTAATTTTTGCAAGTATTTTCATTTTTTACCCATCCAATTAATCCTGTTTTATATTCAATTTTTAAAAAATCACCATGTGTATCGAGTAGCATCGCATCCATGGTACTATGTATCCTAGAGCTGCTTGTACTTGTATGTGTAGGTAAAATATACACCTCTGTACCTTGAGAAATACATATTTTTTTATGTGGTATATAGAAAGTTAAGAGTGTAATAATGGAAATAACTCCTAGTACTAGATAAAAGAAATCCCTTCTTAGTAGAAACATAAGTAGAAAAAAAAGTACAAAGCCTATCAGTGTATATTTTTTTAATCTTTCAAAAGCATCTACCTTAGGGTTAAGGTCTGATTGCGTGGTAACTGATGCATTAACAACATGCACTGGAACACTTAGTGTTTTAAACGCTCTTCTTGTTGTGTTAAAATAGGTAAATGTTAATGCTTCTTTGTCATTTGGTAAAACAGCATAATAACCTGCAGTGACTTTAGCATGTTTTCTATGAAAAGACTCAATATCACCTTCAAGTACACCTTTTACCAACATATCTTCTAAGTTCGCCTCATATGCCTCTAAAGAGAGTGTGACCATATGGTTTTCTCCATCAAAATTAGAGACTTGATGATTTTTTATCTTCATACTACTAGCTAAGACACCTGAAAAGTTTTCTGGTACTTTTAAGGGCATATGTTCTATTTTTCTATCTGAAAGTGATGTTTCTGTAGTTTCAGAGGAGATAAACAGCATAGGTAATGTCATATCACTATATTCAGCTTTAAAATAAAATGTATAAAAGTTTTGTTGACCATTTTTTACAATAAGCGGCTTTTTAAAGAGTGGTTGCACCATACTGGAACGATCAAATATGAGCGTAGGTGATTCATCAGGTCCAACAAGCGTAACAGGGAAGAGTTGATTACTATAGACTTGTTTAGGTACATAAGTGTAGACATATTCGCTTTGTGAGGCATGTAGTGTAGACTGTATAAGTACAACAACTAACAATAAAAAGCGAAAGATGGCTAACATTAGAGGTCAAAACCTTTTAGCATACGTATGCCATCTTCTGAACCCAATATTTCTTCTAGGGCACGCTCTGGATGAGGCATAAGTCCAAATACATTTTTATTTTCATTACACACACCAGCAATAGATGTGACTGAGCCATTGACAACTACAGGTTCTCCATGTGCATCTGAGTAACGTAATAAAATTTGTCCATTTTTTTCTAGCTTTTCAAGCCCTTCATCATCGATGTAATAATTACCATCTGCGTGTGCAATAGGGATATTGAGTACTTCACCTTTTTCACATTTATTAAGAAAAGCATTGTCATTATTTACAACAGCTAAATTTTGATGTTTAGATATAAAATGTAGGTTGTTATTTCGCTTTAAGGCACCTGGCAGTAGTCCAGCTTCTGTAAGTATTTGGAATCCGTTACAAATACCAAGTACTTTTCCACCTTCATTGGCATAATGAGATACTGCTTTCATCACTGGAGAAAAACGTGCAATAGAACCTGATCTTAAGTAATCACCATAAGAGAATCCCCCAGGAACTACAACAAGATCAATATTTTCAGGTAAAACTTCATCTTCATGCCATACAAGTTCTGTGCTATGACCTAACTTCTCAAATGCATACTGTGTATCAAATTCACAGTTAGTACCAGGAAATCTTAATACAGCTACTTTTAATGTTTTATCTTGCATTAGCTTATCTCTATACTATAGTCTTCTATAACGGTATTTGCTAAAAGTGTCTCACACATCTCTTTTACTTTAGCTTCTGCTTCTGCTTTATCTGTCATATCAAGTTTCATGATAATTTGTTTACCGATACGTACATCATCTACACCTGAAAAGCCTAAAGAATCCAATGCATGATGTGCTGCTTTACCTTGTGGGTCAAGTACACCTTCTTTTAAAAATACGTTTACTGTAGCTGTCATATCTGTTTCCTTATTTATTTCTATTTTGAATTCTATTTAAGACTAACTTGTATGCCTCGGTGAGACCACCAAGACCTTGTCTAAATCTATCTTTATCAAGTTTTTCATCTGTTTTGGCATCCCAAAGTCTGAAGTTATCAGGGCTAAGTTCATCAATAAGAATAATATTACCCTCTTTATCTCTACCAAATTCCAATTTAAAATCTACAACCTTGATATCTAAATCAGCATAAAAATCAGACAAAAGTGTATTGATACGTCTGGCCATAAATCTAATATAATCAAGTTCATCGGTACTATTCACTAAATTTAAAATAAGACAATGTTGGTCATTGAGTTTAGGGTCACCTAATGCATCATTTTTGTAGTCAAACTCTACAAGTGTAAATGGAAGTACCGTCTTATCTGCAATACCAAGATTTTTAGAAAGTGAACCGGTTGCAATATTTCTTACAATCACTTCTAAGTAAATCACTTCTGCTGCTTTATGTAGCATGTTATTCTCATCAATAGTATCAATATAGTGAGTAGGAATGCCTTTCTCATCTAAATATTTAAAGAGTGCTGTAGAAATTTGATTGTTCAGTGCACCTTTTCCCTCTTCAGATGATTTTTTTTCTCCATTAAATGCAGTTAAAGAGTCTTTAAATTCAGAAATGAGAAGATTACTATCTTCTGTTTTCCAGATTTTCTTTGCTTTTCCTTCATAGAGAAGCTCAGTTTTTTCCATACTTTATTTTCCTTTACTTGTAATAATCAATGCTTTTAAAATATCTACAGCAGATTTTAATTGTGCATCTTTATAGAGTTGCTTTTCAGTAATAATGGTTTCATCCACTTTTGTCTCATTATTTTCTTCTGAAGTATTTGTATTTTCACTCTTTTTTTCTTTGGTATCTATTTTAGAAAGTTCACCTTCAAGATGCTTTTTAAGGTCTCTCTCTTTAAGCAGTACAGGATCTTCTTGATACTTTATTTCACCAAGATGCACAATAATATCTGGCGTCACACCCACAGCTTGTATGGTACGTCCAGATGGAAGATAATAACGGGCTATAGTCAGTTTAAGTGCTTCTGCTTCTCCCACAGGCATAACCACTTGTACAGAACCTTTTCCAAATGTTTTTTCACCTATTACAATAGAACGATTAAAGTCTTGTAACGCGCCAGATACAATCTCAGAAGCTGATGCAGAACCACCATTAACCAAGACAACGACTGGTGTCTTCGTATCTGTCCCTTCTTTATGGGCTTTATAACTTAAGTTTTCAGTCTTAGCTTTACCTTTTTGACTTACAATATCACCTTCTTCAACAAACAAGTCTACAAGACCTACCGCTTGGTCTAATAATCCTCCTGGATTATTTCGAAGATCTAAGATGATACCTTTAGTGGCATTATTCTCTTCAATCGCTTTAGTCACACCTTCAACAACCTTTTGATCAAAAGAAGTCACATGTAAATAGAGTATGCTCTCATCAATTGTTTTTGCATAGACTGATTGTATCTTGATGATATCTCTAGTGATTTTAATCTCTAAAGGTTTTGGTTCATTTTTTCTAATAATAGTTAACACTAAACTGGTTTTAGGTTTACCTCTCATTAATTTTACAGACTCATCAATATTCATACCAATGGTTGCTTCATCATCTATTTTGAGAATAATATCACCAGACTTCACACCAGCTCTAAATGCAGGCGTGCCATCTATGGGAGCAATAACCGTCAATGCACCATCTTTCATACCAATAGAGATACCTAAACCTCCAAATTCACCTTTGGTTTGTACAGAGAGGTCTTTATAGGCTTTTGTATCCATAAATGTTGAGTGTGCATCAAGGTTTGCCATCAACCCTTTAAGTGCCTTGTCTACCAATGTTGTTGTATTTACATCATCTACATACTGACTCTCTATGACATTGAGAATTTGCGTAAATTTAATATATGCTTCAAGTTTTTCTTTTGCAGTAGAGGGTTGATACTTTTTTTTAGTAGTGTTGGTATCTGCATTGTTAGATTTAGCTAACGCTGGCGAAGTAAAGAGGTACGCCGCAGCTAAAGTAGATGCTAATCCAGCAAATATAAGTTTTTTACTTTTTTTTATCATGGGCAGGGTTTTTATCTCCGTATAATTAGATTATAATTTTATTTAAAAACGACTAAGAGGTTGCTTTTATAGAAGTACTATACCTAGTGATTATTAACAATTTTCTAGGAAGCACTATTTCTTATCGAAATGGTAGATAGAATGCTTCTTATTTGGCTTTTGGTCTGTCCAACCTAGATATGAAGACTTTAAATGTTTACCTTCATTTGAAAACTCAAGTATAATTTGATGTATATGATCTTCTCCAGATTGACATAATGCAGTTTCCATATTACAATCAAATATAATTTTATCTTTTGTTGAATGCTTTATATCTAGTATAAATTGTGGTTGGTTCATCTTAGTACAATAGTGTGTAGCTTGCAACTTATTGCAGTCTAGGTAGTCATCACAATGATACATGGTTACCATCTGTTTTTGATTGTTTGGAAGTAAGTCTTCTTGTAAGGAGGAGCCAAATCCTATCTCTTTATAGGCTAGGGCAGTAGTATCTGTGCCCACCAAAGGAAGTACAAACTTGTTTTTATATGCTGTTGTTCCTGTTTGCTTCTCTTTATCGGAAAGCTTCCATTCTCCAGCCAATGCTATTCTCATATGTTCATAGATATCTATGGGTTCGAGTGTTTGGGCCACCGAAGATGTAGAGAGTATTCCTAGAGCCAATAGTGTCGTAGTCAAATGTTTCATGTCATGTCCTAAAAAGCGTGATAGACAAATTATAACCTATTAAACACTTTGATAGATAAAATAAGATGTATGTTTACCTTTTTTGTCTCATACAACTAACATAGCTGTACATAGTATTCTATATCTTATTGAAATTACTAAGGATACTTGACAACAAATGACTAAAGGTTGTATAATATACCATATTACATCACATAAATGGAGATATTATGAGTATATTAGAAAAATTAACCAACCAAATGCAAGGTACCATTGAGTCTAGTGTATCACTTGCACTGCATAACAAAAATCAAGAAGTTGAGCCTGTTCATTTACTATGGGCATTACTTACAAACTCAGGAAGCATATTACATCAGGCATTTACTAAGATGAATGTAGATAAGGCTGCGATTGAATTAGAAACTAAATCTATGGCAAATAAATTGCCAACTGTGTCAACAGTCACAAAAGAAAACATAAAACTAGGGCAAAATCTCGTACGTTCACTGCAAAATGCAGAAGGGGTGATGGCTGCCAATGGTGATCAATATCTGGCAGTAGATGCTTGGCTTATGGCAAACATTTCAGAATCATTCATGATAGATACCCTCGGTAAATACGTTGATATGAATGAATATAAAAAGACTCTAGAGAGTATTCGTGGAGGCAAGAGTATAGACTCACAATCTGGTGATGAAACACTTGAAGCTTTAGCACAGTATGCAGATGACTTAAACCAAAAAGCCTTAGATGGAAAACTAGATCCAGTCATAGGAAGAGATGAAGAGGTGCAACGTATGATGCAAATACTCATACGAAAAACCAAAAATAATCCTATACTCATTGGTGAACCCGGCACTGGTAAAACAGCCATTGTAGAAGGTCTAGCACAACGTATTGTAAATAAAGAAGTACCTCTAAGCCTTCAAAATATGCGTGTCATGAGCTTAGACATGAACAGACTCATTGCTGGAGCAAAGTATAGAGGTGAGTTTGAAGACAGGCTAAAGTCAGTGATAGATGAAGTAAAAGAGTCGGCCAATGTCATCTTGTTCATCGATGAAATACATACCATTGTGGGAGCAGGTGCAAGTGAAGGTGGTAATGACGCTGCAAACATACTAAAGCCTGCTCTTGCACGTGGAGAGTTACATACCATAGGGGCTACTACACTCAAAGAGTATAGAAAGTACTTTGAAAAAGACACAGCACTACAACGTCGTTTTCAGCCTGTAAAAGTGGATGAACCTAGCATTAACGAAGCACTGCAAATTCTTAGAGGTATAAAAGATAAACTAGAGGCACACCACAATGTAAACATTACAGATGCAGCACTCATTGGGGCTGCTAAACTCTCTGATCGTTACATTACAGATAGGTTTTTACCAGACAAAGCCATAGATCTCATAGATGAAGCAGCAGCAGAACTTAAAATGCAAATAGAGTCTGAGCCAAAAGACTTAGCTAAAGCTAAACGTGAGATAAGCACACTTCAAGTAGAAAAAGAAGCGTTAAAGATGGAAGAGTCAGACAAAAACAGTTCACGTTTAGAAGAGATAGAAAAAGAACTAGCAGACTTAGAAGAGCATAGAACAACATTGCAAAACCAGTTTGACAATGAAAAACAAGTCTTTAACGACATAGCCAGTGTAAAAGTAGCCATTGATGCACTCAAAACGGAAGCTGACCATGCTAAAAGAGAAGGCGAGTTCTCAAAAGTAGCTGAAATAGAACATGGACAGATACCAAGTGAACAGCAAAAACTCACTGACCTAGAAAATAAATGGGTAGAGATGATGTCTAGTGGTACACTACTTAAAAACTCTGTTGATGAAGAGATGATAGCAAGCATCGTAAGCCGTTGGACGGGTATATCTGTGAGTAAAATGCTCCAAGGAGAAAAAGAGAAAATACTAGCCATAGAAAGCATACTCAAAGAAGAAGTGGTAGGACAGGGTGAAGCACTTAAAGCTGTCTCTCGTGCTATTAAACGGAACAAAGCAGGGCTTAGTGACTTAAACAGACCAATAGGGTCATTTATGTTCTTAGGACCAACGGGGGTAGGTAAAACCCAAGTGGCAAAGACACTTGCTAAGTTTCTCTTTGACACTGAAAAAGCACTCATACGCATAGATATGTCTGAGTACATGGAAAAACATGCGGCAAGTAGACTTGTTGGTGCACCTCCTGGGTATGTGGGTTACGAAGAGGGTGGACAACTGACTGAAGCTGTAAGAAGAAAGCCTTACTCAGTTGTACTCTTTGATGAGATAGAAAAAGCACACCCAGATGTGTTTAACACTCTTTTACAAGTGTTAGATGATGGACGCCTTACAGACAATAAAGGTGTTACTGTAGATTTTAAAAATACTATTATCATCATGACGTCTAACATTGCGTCTGATAAAATTATGACTATTACAGACAAAGAAGAGCGTAGAGTTGCCGTCAATGATGAGTTAAAACGTAATTTCAAACCAGAATTTTTAAATAGATTAGATGAGCAAGTTATCTTTAATCCATTAGATTTAGAAGCGATTACAAGTATTGTTGATATTTTATTTAAAGATATTCAGAAAAAACTTTCTGAACGTGATATCACCATCAGTCTATCTAGTAGTGCTAAAGCATACATAGCAGAAGCTGGATTTGACCCAGTATACGGTGCTAGACCACTCAAACGTGCCTTATATGAAGTCGTAGAAGATAGGCTAGCTGAACTTATACTAGAAGACAAGGTGACCGAGGGATCTAGTGTTGAGTTTGATGTCGTTGCAGGTGAAATTGAGGTACATGTAGGGTAGTTTCTATAAAATTATGTTTTATCTATTCTCACCATTTTGGTGGGATATGATTGATTTAGTATGTATTAAATTAGTATCTTAGGAAGCAAATTTGACTTTTGGGTGATTGCAACGTTGGTGGACGAAACAATAGTTTTTTAAAAAGGAGGAAGAATAAAAAATGTCTTACTTCCTAAGATATGAGTGCAGTATAACTAAATAAGATAAATTTAGTCTTAAAAGTTAGAGTTATGATAATAATTTGTTTAAATTATTTAAATATTTTGTATTTTAACAAACAAGCCAGTGTTCCATCTTAAAAATATCTTCTGTTGTAGGCATGCCTTTCCAACCATTTGACTCCAAATACATCATTTTATTACCAAAATATCCTACTACATATTTCTCTTTATAAATAGGAAATGTCCCTGCATGAAACATAGCAAAGATATCTGTATACGATTTTGCAGTTTCATAGTAGGAGAAATCAAAACTATGTAAAGCTATGAGTGCTGCGTGTAACATTTCATTATTACAGGCATATGTACTTAATATATAGTATGAAGGGTAGCTAACAGCAGGATCCTCTAACAGTTCAGATATAAATAATTTTTCTTTTTTCTTTTGATACATAATACGCAGTGTATGAAAAAATTGTCTCACTCAGTCATAAAGTCTCAAATTGTCATACTTTTTGCTATACTTACCAAAAAAAGAGTACTTTATGGCGTATAATTTGAAAGATAAACTTGTTGTTGCTATCTCATCGCGTGCCTTGTTTGACTTAGAAGATGAAAACAAAATGTTTGAGAAAAAAGGACTTAAAAAATATTATAAGTATCAAATTAAACATGAGGAGAAAGCCCTTAAACCTGGTGCTGCTTTTCACTTTGTAAAAAATATTTTGCGTATCAACAAAAACTTTGATGACAAACTCATTGAAGTTATCATTTTGTCACGAAACAATGCTGCTACAGGTTTACGCATAAGTAAATCTATAGATATTTATGGACTCAATATAGAAAGAGCAGGGTGGACTGCAGGTACGCCTATTTCAAACTATTTAAAATCTTTTGATGTAGATTTATTTTTATCTGCACATGAAGAAGATGTACAAGAAGCTATCAACGAAGGTATTGCAGCGGCTAGAATCATCCCTAAGAAGTATAAAAAGAAATCAAAAAGAAAAGATGTACATATAGCATTTGATGGTGACGCGGTACTTTTCTCAGATGAATCTGAAAAAATTTATCAAAAGCATGGACTAGATGCCTTTTTAAAGCATGAAAAGAAAAATGCAAAAAACCCTCTACCCAAAGGGCCTTTTGCTAAACTCTTGAAAGTGATATCTCTCATACAACAAAAATTTCCTTTGGAAAAAGCACCTATAAAAACATCACTGATTACAGCTAGGGACTTTAGCACATTTGAACGTGTTATACGTACTTTTAATGCTTGGAATGTACGTGTAGATGAGGCATTTTTTCTAGGAGGCGTTGAAAAAAAGAGGGTTGTCAAATCATTTAAAGCAGATATATTTTTCGATGATCAAGATGTACATTTAAATAAAACGTCTAAAAAAACACCCTCTGCAAAAGTACCTATAAAACGCAAAAAATAAAGCATTATAATTTACTCTTAATTATAACATAAACAGTCATCTTGTAATTTTAATAAAATTATACTATAGTATAATCAAATTATCATTACTAAGGTAAAAGATGAAAAGAGTTGTAAACTTAATTGTTGATCAAGAAAGAAAGTTACGTAAAGCTTCTATTCCATGGATTATGTTACTGGTAAGTACATCTGGGCAATCCTCTTGTGCTAAACTCGCCAAATTTGCTGGTATGAGTGAAAACAACTTAGAGCACATTGTTGAAAAACTAGTAAAAATTGAAACAACATCCGGTGAATACACTGTTAAAAACAGTAGTTCTGGTGCATATGGTCGTTACCAAATTATGCCAAGTACTGCAAAGTTTTATGCAAAAAAGTTAGATATTCCTAAAAATAAATGGAAAAAGCCTTACAATCAAGATAAAATTTTTCGTGCGATTATGAAAGATAATATTAAAAGTCTTAGGAGAAATGGTCACACGGTTTCTGCTTTCACGCTTTATGCTACCCATCAACAAGGTGCGGGTGGCTTTAATGCGATTATGAAAAATAAAAAGTTAACCAAAAGACTAGAAAAAAACTTGCGTCAGAACCTTCCTTCTAGTCTTCGTAAGGTACGAAAATCTCAATTAAGATTAACATGGATCAACTATTGGAAAAATAAATTAGGGTAAAGATTATTTTTCCCTTTTTCTGTAAAATTCTTTTTTATAGACATCAAACCTATTTTCCAATATAGCTTCGCGCATTTCACTCATTAGATTAAGATAATAATATAAGTTATGTATAGTACCTAATCTAAAGTATGTAATTTCTCGTGCTCTATAAAGATGTCTTAAATACGCTCTAGAATAATTTTGACAGACCATACACTCACACTCTGGATCAATAGGGCTATCATCTGTTGTGAATGTAGATTTTTTTATATTAATTTTTCCAAAGCTTGTAAACAAGGTACCGTTACGTGCATTTCTAGTTGGCATGACACAGTCAAACATATCTACACCACGTGATACATTTTCAACTAAGTCTTCAGGCGTTCCTACACCCATAAGGTAGCGAGGCTTATCATCAGGCATAAATTGGGTAGTCCACTCAACAGTATCATACATGTCTTGGTTGGCTTCTCCTACACTGAGTCCACCTATGGCAAAACCATCGTAATCCATTGCACACAGTTCTTTGGCAGATTTCTCACGAAATGCCTTATCGGTACCACCTTGAATAATGGCAAAAATATTTTGATCTACCCCAATACCATCACTTTGTTTATCTCTAAAGTACTCTATAGATTCCTCGGCCCACCGTGTTGTTCTGTCTATACTTGATGCAATACGTTCCGCAGTAGCCGGCAACGCCACTAAATCATCAAGTATCATCATAATATCAGAGCCTAAATTATGCTGTATGTCTATTACTTTTTTAGGTGTAAAGTAGTGTCTTGAGCCGTCAATATGAGAGGCAAAAGTGATACCTCCTTCATCTATCTTGACATTATCAGAAAGAGAGAAGGCTTGAAAACCTCCAGAGTCGGTTAAAAAACTCTTAGGAAATTGCGTAAACCCGTGTAGCTTACCCATTTTATCTACAACATCATCTCCCGGTCTCAAATACATGTGATAAGTATTTGCAAGAATAATTTGAGGTTTAATAAATGTCTTTAAGTCTAAAGCATCCAAGGCTTTGACCGCACCTACTGTACCAACAGGCATAAAAACGGGGGTTTGCACTGTAGAGTGCTTCGTTTTAATGGTACATGCTCTTGCTTTATTATCTATTTTATCTATCTGAAATTGCATTGTGTTATAATTACCTTTAATTAGACACCATGAGGGGAAGAACTACTCACCATTGAGTACTCATAGTTAAAAAATATACTTAAAATGAATTATATCGAAATAAAATAGGGCATCAATGAAAAATATACTTATATTGGCAAGTGGTACCACTGCAAAACATTTTATGGAATGGATAGGTAAAAAAAGAGTAGCTGAGAATAACTACTATGTTACCTGTTATACTAGTGGTACGACACCAGAAGTCATGGGTAAAAATATTACGCTTATTGATGCAGACCCTACGAGTTATTCGAAACTCAGTCGTATTATGAATGAAGTCTATTACAATGCAGTTTTTATTATCATGGAAGACAAAACTGATGCACAGTACGCTTTAAAAAACCTAAAACTGATTGACAATCATATACGTATTGTACTTCTTAACCAATGGGATGATAAGAATATCGGTCAAGAGCAATCGAATGTAACACTGATACATAAAGATGAATTAATGGCTGCACACCTTTATGATCATTTACCTAATGTGCCTTTAGTGGCACAAAACGTTGGACTAGGTCATGGTGAAATCATGGAAATACTGATACCTTTTGGCTCATCTTATGCTTATAGGCATGTAGGCTCAATTGTGCAACGTAAATGGAATATTGTTGCTATCTATAGAGACCAAAAGCAAATACTTCCTACAGCATCTACGATGATACGTCCTAATGATACACTACTTGTCGTAGGAAAGCCTCTAATTCTTCATGGTGTTTATAAAACCATCAATAAAAGAATAGGGTTGTTCCCTGAGCCTTTTGGAAAAAATATTTACCTCATATTAGACTTTAGATATGACAAAAAAAATACTTTAGCCTACGTAAAAGAGTGTATCTATTTCCTTGATAAACTAGAGAATAAAACACTTTATATACGTATTTTATATCCTAATGATTTTAGTTTAATTGATGAAATGAAACAGTATGAATCACAGAGAATTATCATATCAACTTCATATGAAGAGACAGACAGTACACAACTCATCATAAATGATATAGAACAATATGATATTGGTATGATATTAAATAGTATCAAAACATTTAATGCGGACAAGCTCAAAGATACACTTTATGATATGAAAAAGATTGTTTACCTGTTTGGAGACAGCTCTTTAAAAACTATAGAACACTCTATTGTACTTATGAGTGACAATAAAAGAATGGAATCAATCTCATCTGCTGCATTTGATGTATCAGAATCTTTAGGGTTACAGTTAAAATTATGTGATTTTGACCCAGAAGGTGACTTTGAAAGTAAAAAAATGATTATCGAACATTATGAAACATTAACACATATATTTAATTTGAAAATAGAAACAAAAAATAAAATAGCCAACCCTATTAGAGAAATTAGTAAAATGAATAATATACTCCAAGTTGCTCCTTTTGAGACAGATTTAAATACGATGTCTTTTAAAAAATATATCTCCATGCGTATACAAGATTTTCTGCTAACAACCAAGAGACATCCTAAACTATTAATTCCATTTATTAATTCATAACTTTAATAAAAAGTGCTTTGTAGGCTTAACAACAAAATTTAACATCAATTTAGATATTATAATTGCAATACTATTGCAAGGCTTATTATAGATGCTCGTTCCTATTGAATTGACTCAAACACAAAATACGAAATATGATATTAACATTGGTGAGTTACCAGCTCTAACATTTCATACATCTGTTGTCATTGTTACAAATCCTACTGTCTCCAACTATCACTTAGAGACACTACTTTCTAAAGTTTCAGCAGATAAACTAGAGGTTGTGACTGTGCCAGATGGAGAAGAGTATAAAACTTTGGCTACAGTGGAAAATATACTCAATGAATGTTTTGAGCACAAACTAGACCGAAAGTCTCTGCTTATAGCTTTTGGTGGTGGTGTCATAGGCGATATGACAGGATTTACCGCAAGCATGTACCAAAGAGGTATTGAGTTTATACAAATACCTACTACCTTACTTTCTCAAGTTGATGCTTCTGTAGGTGGTAAAACAGGTGTCAATACACCTTATGGAAAAAATCTTATTGGCGCTTTTTATCAGCCACAAGCTGTCTACATAGACCCTAGCTTTTTAAACACTCTTCCTCCACGTGAATTTTCAGCAGGTGTTGCAGAAGTGCTAAAGATGGCAGTGATGTTTGACAAAGCATTTGTTACTTACCTTCAAAATGTCAATTTCACTGATAACCAAACCATCAAAGAGATGATACGAAAATCTGTTGAACTCAAAGCATGGGTTGTCAACCAAGATGAAAAAGAGGCAGGTATAAGAGCCGTACTCAATTATGGGCATACCTTTGGACATGTGGTTGAAAATGAAACTAACTATACAGAATACTTACATGGTGAAGCTGTAGCAATAGGCATGATTATGGCAAATGCTTTGGCCATTGAACTAGATATGTTCACACAAGAAGAAGCAGATGAAGTCAAAATACTCTTAGAAAAAGCCTCCTTACCTACTCAGTACATTATTAAAGACGTAGATCACTTTTATGATCATTTCTTTTTGGACAAAAAATCTGCAAAAGGGAGTATCAAGTTCATATTGCCTGATGGTATGGGAAATCATAAAATAGTTTCTGATATCAGTGAGACTATTGTTAAAAACGTACTTCATACCTTTAGTGAGACAGCATGCACATAAAAATAATAGTACACATATTTTTAGTTTTTTCTACACTCATTGTAGCAGAGCCGACAGCTGAAAGCAATGCCTCTATTCAAAGAGAACAGACAACGATTGATATTCATTTGCAAGAGTTAGTTGTCCAAAAGAACACCTTAGACAACGAACTCATAGAAAATAATATTTGGACTAAGATATATAGTAATTATCATACCTATCAAGAACTTCAGGTACAACAAACACGTCTAAATTCAAGTATCTCACGTCTAAAGAGTAAAGTAAACCTTACTGAATCTGAACAACGTTTACTAGAAAGTAACCAAGCTAAATCAAACACCATCACAGGAAAACTACAACTTCTTAAAGAGTACGAAAAAGATCCCTTTAAAAAATTTCTTACGCCTCCTGTCATCGCAGATGTACCTACAGTAGAAAATCCTTTTGCAGTGATTGGGGCATTATCGTATCAAGAAAAATTAGATTCTGATCGTGAAGAGTATAATGCTAGATATGAGTCTTTAGAATTCATTATGACAAAGTTTAAAGAGAAAGAACTCATTATGAAAGAGCTACTTGAACTTGACCCATACAATGTGGAGTACCAAAAAATATATGATGAAACACTAGATCAGATAAAAACATTTACACCTGTCATTGAAATTTTTCAAACAACCAATAATGTACATACTAAAAAAATAGATGAGATTAAATTAAATCTAAGCAGTAACATTAAACAAGAAATTAGTAAAACATTTACTATTGGTGCTGTCATTGTTATATTGATTTTACTACTATTTTTCATCCAATATTTAGTACGTAAATATATGTCAGACAATGAAAAATTTTATACAATCAATAAAGCACTCAATATTACTTTCATTCTTCTTACGCTACTCACACTATTGTTAGCATATATTGAAAATGTATCTTATCTTGTTACCATTTTAGGTTTTGCATCAGCGGGTATTGCCATCGCAATGAAAGATTGGTTTATGTCACTTATGGGATGGTTTACCATTGTCATAGGTGGCTCAATTCATGTAGGTGATAGAGTAAGGTTTGTACGTGAAGGTGTAGAGTATGTAGGGGATATTGTTGATATTTCTATGCTACGTATGACTATGCATGAAGACATTAACCTTACTTCTTTTATGACAAACCGTAGAGCTGGTCGTATGATATTTATTCCTAACAACTATATTTTTACAGATATGATTGCAAATTATTCACATGCAGGACTTAAGACTGTATGGGATGGTATAGACTTTGTTGTCACCTTTGATTCAGATGCCCATAAAGCATCGCTTATTGCAAAAGAGATTACGAAAAAATACTCCAAAGGTTACACAGAGATAACAAGAAAACAGCTCAATAAACTACGAAGTAAATATGGTATGAGAAATACCAATGTTGAACCACGTATTTTTACGCATATAGAACCTTATGGTTTAAAAATTTCAGCTTGGTACCTAACAAACTCTTATGCAACCATGACCCTAAGAAGTACTATTTCAATTGAAATTATTTCACGTATACAAGAAGAAGAAAATATACATCTTGCATTTCCAACACAATCTATTTATGTTGATAAAGATGTACCAAGTCCAACCTTTGATGCAAATGGTCTACCTGAAAGTAAGGAGTTATAGAGATGCAAAAAGTTTATTTTAAAACATTTGGCTGTCGTACCAATCAGTTTGACACGCAAGTGATGATGTCAAAACTAAAAGAATACAGCCTCACTGACAATGAGTTAGAGTCAGATTATATTGTTGTAAACTCATGTACCGTTACCAACGGTGCAGACTCTTCTGTACGTAACTATATATCTTCTATGAAACGAAAAAACCCTGAAGCAAAGGTCATACTAGCTGGATGTGGTTCTCACTCTAAAGGAGAAAGCCTCTTTGAAGATAAAAAGGTCTTTGGAGTTATAGGACACTCTGAAAAAGAAAATATCAATGCAATACTAGCAAAAAATGATAAGCCATTTTATCAAATAGGTGACCTTGAACATATTGACTCAACCATTGTAGAAGATTTTGTAGGAAAGAGTAGGGCATTTATCAAAATACAAGAAGGATGTGACTTCGCTTGTTCTTATTGTATTATTCCACAAGTACGTGGTGGTGCACGTTCCCATAAAGAAGAGACTATCTTAGAACAAATTAGTAAGTTGGCATCCAATGGTTTTGGTGAATTTATACTCACCGGAACCAATGTTGGTTCTTACGGGCTTGATCATAATACTTCTATGGCAAAACTGTTAAAAAAGATGAGTCAAATTAGAGGGGTTAGACGTATACGTATAGGAAGCTTGGAACCTATTCAAATAGATGATGAATTTCTTGAACTA
This sequence comes from uncultured Sulfurovum sp., assembly GCA_902727855.1. Lineage (GTDB taxonomy): Bacteria > Campylobacterota > Campylobacteria > Campylobacterales > Sulfurovaceae > Sulfurovum. The sequence continues at coordinate 124,153 of CACVAS010000117.1, read as the reverse complement.
CTAAAAGAGCCGTGGATGGCAAAACAGTTACATATAGCCCTCCAACATACTTCTGATAAGATGTTAACACTCATGAACAGACGTAATACCTTTAAAACAGACTTCGATCTCTTTCATAAAATTTCAGAACATGGATATGCCTTGGGTACAGACTACATTGTTGGACACCCTGGTGAAGATGAAGACGAATGGAAAATAGCCATGGATAGAGTCAAAACATTGCCACTGACTCATGTGCATGCTTTTTCCTATTCAAAGCGTGATAACACAGCATCTGCCACTATGAAGCCAGAGATACGAGGTAACATAGCTAAAGAGCGTCACAAAGAACTGACAGCTATTATAAATGCTAAAAACTTTGCTTTTAGACGTGCACATACAGACAACCTTGAAGTACTCTTTGAAAGTGAGAAAAATGGTGTATATCAGGGCTTTGATCAATACTTCAACCGTATATCTGTTACAAGTGAAGAAGACTTACAAGCCAACTGGATCTTGTTAAATGATATCCAAGTAACACAAGATGGAAATTATGCAAATTTTTGATAAAAAAATGAATCCAACCTTTGTAAATCATAAAAATATTAAAATTATTGTGGGACTCATAGTCTTATTGGTCTTACTCTTGAGTTTTACATTTATGAGAGATACGCATCTTCATATTACCCATAAACAGGCCAATACACTCTACAGCGCAAACAAAATTGAGAAGATTATTGTTGATGGTGAATATATACGTTTACATACGAAAGATGGCAAATATAAAATATATAAAGATGCCATTAATAAAAATTTATTTTTTGAAAAGTTCCCCGTTGAAGTAAAAGAAAATAACAGTTATATCTATGATATTTCTTTTTTATTGATTCTTGTGGGTGGACTTTGGTACTTTATGGCAAAAACCAGAAAACAACAAATCAATCAGATGCGTATCAGTCGTCAAGAAGAGTCAAAAATCAGTGAGCCTGTGCAAGCCTTGACTTCTACAGTGACGTTTAAAGATGTTGCAGGTATCAATGATGTCAAAGAAGAACTAGAAGAGATTATTGATTTTCTTGGTTTTCCACAAAAGTATCGTGATTTAGATATACGTTTACCTAAAGGTGTATTGCTTGTAGGGCCTCCGGGTGTAGGTAAAACACTCATCTCTAAGGCAGTAGCTGGTGAGGCTAATGTACCTTTTTTCTATCAATCAGGTGCATCATTTGTACATATTTATGTAGGTATGGGAGCAAAAAGAGTTTCAGAACTTTTTAAAAAAGCAAAACAAATGGCACCTAGTATCATTTTTATAGATGAGATAGATGCCGTAGGTAAGAGCCGTGGTGAGTTTAGAAATGATGAAAGAGAAGCTACCCTCAATCAACTACTCACTGAAATGGACGGTTTTGAAGAAAATTCAGGTGTCATTGTCATAGGTGCAACAAACAAGGTAGATGCTTTAGATGAAGCACTATTAAGAGCAGGGCGTTTTGACAGACGTATACACATCTCACTACCAGACTTGCAAGATAGACAAAATGTTTTATCGCTCTATTTGAAAAATAAGCCTCACTCTGTTAACATAGAAGAAGTTTCACGTATGACTGTTGGTTTTAATGCCGCTGCACTTGATACACTAACCAATGAAGCTGCCATTTATGCTATGAGACAAGGGCGTAAAACGGTTGAAACTTCTGACTTTGAAGAGGTAAAAGAGAAAGTTTTTTTAGGCAAACGTAAAGTACTCTCGTTTACAGATGAAGAGAGAGAAATACAAGCAGTTTACCAAAGTGCTAAGGCAGTAGTAGCCACTTGGCTTGACATTGAGTATGATAAAATTGGTATTCTCAATACAAGGCTCATTATGCAAGAAGGTGAAATACTTTCACGTACAAAACTCATCCATAAAATTAAATTTCATCTTGCAGGAAGTATAGCAACGAAACAACGTTATAAAGAACAATACAGCAATGCTGCTGTCGATATAGTTCAGGCAAAAGAGTTGGTTCGTAAAGTCATCTATGATTATGCTATGAGTGATACCTTTATTGCTACCTCTGTGCAAGAAGATGCACTTATGCGAGAGTCTGTAGAAGAGCTTACAACACTTTTAAGTACACTTGAACCTGCACTCACAGAAGTTGGAAATTATCTACTCACTTACGAAAATATTACAAATAGTCAATGTAAAGAGATACTACGTGAAATATTTTAATGGTTTTTCGCTTGCAAATGAAAATCGACTCTTTACTGAGTATCTTAGCAATGGATCAAGAACGGTCGTTGGGTTTTCTTACGGCGCACAAAAAGCATTTGAGTATGCCTACTCAACACCAAACTTTGTAGATAGATTGATTCTACTCTCTCCAGCTTTTTTTCAAATGGAGAAACAAAGCTTTGTTCGTACACAACTACGTTATTTTGAATCAGACCATAAAGCGTATATCGATACCTTTCTTCAAAATGTCGCTTATCCATCATCATTTGATTTATCTGAGTATAAACAAACAGGTACAAAAGAAGATCTTGAAGCCTTACTAACGTATGTGTGGGATACCGATAAAATTGATGACTTAAAATCACGAGGTACCACCATAGAAGTCTTTTTAGGTATGAAAGATAAAATAATTAACGCTGAAAATGCTGAAACATTTTTTACTCAATGTACAACAACATATAGTATTAAAAATGTAGGACATATATTAAGAGAGGCCTAAAAATGACAAATATTATAATCACAGGATGTTCTTCGGGTATAGGATTAGAAACAGCCAAATACCTTAAAGAACGATTCATTTCTGTCTATCCAACATCTAGAAATCTTGAAGATGTTGAGATGTTAAAAGCGTTGGGTTTTGATAATGCCATGCTATTAGATGTGAGAGATGCAACACACATTGAGAGAGTCATACAAACAGTCATGCAAAAAGAGAAAAAAATAGATGTATGGTTTAACAATGCAGGTTATGGACAACCAGGTATGATAGAAGACATCCCTACAAATGTGCTTCAAGAGCAGTTTGAAACAAATGTCTTTGGTTTACATGAGTGTACAAGGCAAATTCTACCTATTATGAAAGCACAAGGGTATGGTAAAATCATACAACACTCTTCTGTTTTAGGTCTCATCTCTTTAGCTGGACGTGGTGCTTACAATGCAAGTAAATATGCCATAGAGGGGCTCACTGATACACTTAGAATAGAGCTACAAGGAACAAGTATCTATCCTGTACTTTTAAATACCGGTCCTATTAGCAGTGATTTTAGAAAAAATGCTCTAGAGAAACTTCAAAATAATATAGATATTGAAAACTCTGACTATAAAGAAAACTACATTAAAAGTCTTCATGCTAAAAAATCTAACGTACCTTTTAATCTAGAAGCCGATGCAGTAGCCCAAGTCGTCTATAGTATCATTGCTGCGAAAAAACCAAAACCACGATACTACATTACAAAAGCAACCTATATTTTAGGCTATCTAAAGAGAGTTTTAAGTACAACTTTATTAGATAAAATACTTTTTAAAATAGGATGACAGTAAATGGATAAAATTAAAATAGGTGTAGTAACGACAAGTGATAGAGCAAGCCAAGGTATCTATGAAGATATTTCTGGTGTTGCTATTATGGATACGATGAAAGCGTATTTGCTCAATGAATGTGAATATGAATATAGATGTATACCTGATGAACAAAGTCTTATAGAAACCACCTTAGTACAACTCTCACGTGATGAGAACTGTGACCTTGTTGTCACTACCGGAGGTACAGGACCTGCTAAAAGAGATGTTACCACTGAAGCGACTGAAAATGTCTGTCAAAAGCTTCTTCCTGGCTTTGGTGAGCAGATGCGTGCAGTGAGTTTACAGTATGTACCTACAGCCATTCTTTCAAGACAAACAGCAGGTATTTGTAATGGTTCACTTATTATAAACCTACCTGGAAAACCTAAGTCAATACGTGAGTGTTTAGATGCCGTTTTCCCTGCTGTACCATATTGTATTGACCTGATAGGTGGTGCCTATATGCAAGCTGATGAAAACGTGATAAAAGTCTTTAGACCCAAAACAAAATAGGCAAATAGAAAATAGGGAAGTAATAAAGAATATGAATATAGAATTTATAGAAGCTAAACTGGGTGAAATCACCAAGGAACTAGAAAATGAAGTCATGTCTATACTTATGGATGAAAGTCTCGATAAAAAACAAACAAACCTCCACATGAAACCTCTGACTTCTACAAAACAAATACTCAACAATGCCCTAGATAGTATAAAAATGGTAGATAAACTAGGGCGTGAGAAAATAGAGGAATCCAATGAATAATATCACTTTACTCATTGTATTTTTTGTAACCGTCATAGTGTTTTTCTGGGGTATATACAAAACTACAAAAACACAAAAAAAGATTTATATTTTTGCAATGTTGCCTTTTTTTCTACTGATAGTTGCTATGTTCATAGCGTAGAAGTAGCTAGTTTTTATTTACATAAAAGGTACTTCTAAAAACCAACATTAAACGTTAGTCGCTACCTTATAGGTTGGGTCATCTTCCTCATAGGTACAGAAAGGTCCAGCAGAGTGTAGGGCTTTTTTACAGTCTTTTGAAAGGTGTCTAAGCGTAAGCTTTTTACCTGCTTGTTTATATTTATCGGTAATGCCATCAATTGCTTCAGCGCCAGATGAGTCCATGACTCTAGCATTTTTAAAGTCAATCACCACTTCGCTTGGATCATTTTCTAGATCAAACTGTTCGTTAAATGAGGTAACTGAACCAAAGAAAAGAGGACCGTCTAGTTCGTAGATTTTCTTACCATCTTCTTCTTTACTACGTGATAATATTTTGGCATGTTCCCAAGCAAAGACAAGTGCTGAGATGATAATACCAGCTATCACTGCAACTGCTAAGTCTTCAAGTACGGTAATAATCGTCACAACAATAAGCACAAAGGCATCAGATTTTGGCATATGTTTTAAACGTTTCACAGAAGAAAACTCAAAAGTACCAATACTTACCATAAACATAATACCTACTAGAACTGCTACAGGAATGGCTGCAATCACACCAGAAAAACTTACCACTAAGATGATGAGTAAAACCGCTGCTGTAAATGAAGACAAACGTCCAAGTCCACCAGAAGTAAAGTTGATGACAGATTGTCCAATCATCGCACACCCTGCCATACCACCAAAGAGACCTGATGTAGTGTTACCCACACCAAGTGCAACACATTCTTTATTTCCAGAACCACGTTCTCCACCCATTTCATCTAAAACCGAGAGTGTAAGCAGTGACTCTATAAGTCCTACAAGTGCCACAATAAGTGCCACAGGCAAGATAATTGCCATGGCTGACCAAGTAAATAGTTCACTCAAAGGCATCACAAAACTAGGCATAGACACTGAAGACAAGTCTGCCAAGTCACCAACTGTTTTTGTTGTAATATCACCAAAATAAACCACAAGCGTAATAAGCACAATAGCCACTAGCCCTGCAGGTACTGCTTTTGAAAGTTTAGGTAAATACTGCATCGTAGCCATAGTAATAAGAATAATAATATACATAATGTAATTTTCACTGAAACTCGCTTTCATAATGTCTATCCACGAGCTATAAGTGTCTACATTTTGTGGAGCGAGAAATGTTAGTTGTGACATGGCTATGACAATGGCTAGACCATTGACAAATCCAAAGAGAGCAGGTTGGGGTACTAGACGTATAAATTTACCCATTTTCATCACGCCTATAAAGATTTGTATAAGCCCTGCAATGATGGATGTGAGTAGTATGTAGTGCAATACCATCATACTCAATGCCTCAGCCCCAAGCTCTGGGTACATGTTTTTGACAGAGAGCCCAAGCCCTATGAACACCACAGCAACAGAACCCGTAGCACCAGATATCATACCAGGTTTACCACCAAGAATGGCAGTAATAAGCCCAATGATAAACGCACCATAAAGCCCCACAACAGGAGAAACCCCAGCAATAAATGAAAAAGCAATCGCCTCTGGTACAAGTGCAACGGCGACCAAAGCTCCTGATAGAACATCATTTTTGATGTTCTGTTTTGAATAGTTTTGAATATTAAACAAGTTGTTTCCTTACACTATATTATATGCGTGGAATTTTACCATAAATATGTGATGAGCAGTCTTTAAGGGCAACTCTAATCATTGGACGCTCTAAAGAAAGAGTATTTTTGCATAACTCATTTAGCTGATTGGCATTTCATCTGTGCACCACACTTCATTTCATGTGTTACTGTGTTATCTGGTTTATTTTCAAATGCAGTATAGGTGACGACACCCGTAACTGCTAAAAATGTTATAGCAATAATGAACTCTGGTAAAGAAGTTTTTTGTATGGGTGCTTGCATATGCATTTCACACACTTCACCGGGGCAATATTTTGCATTTTTTTTATAGACCAAGTGATACACTTTACATCCCACACAAATACCAAAAGCCGACTCACTAAATAAAAAGAAAATACAAAGCAAACAAATTGCAATTTTAATAGGCGTCATAAATTCAAACACGACTATAATAAAAAACATGACCACTGCTAGCACAAAGCCTATGCCCCATGCAAAGCGTTTTTGAGGTGCACCTACATACTCAGGTTTTTGATGACGCACAGCCATACGTCCTAATATAAGACTAGGTGCAAACCTCGGGTTTATAAATATACGTATAAAAAAATCAATCATAAACACGGTTACAAAAATTTTTGTGAACCTAAAATCATGTAACAAATAAGAGTTAAAAAATGAAGTCAGTGCAAACACAAGCAGTATACCTGCTGCTGCTCTTGCTTCACGTTCATTTAAAATAGGTATATCATACCCTTCTACTTTTTCACCAAAATTAAAAAATGTTTTCACTTTTAACTCCTACTTATTAATGTAAAGAGTATAACTTTAGTATGTGTAGAGTGTATGGAGTGATAACTCCCCCTATACCTTTAGAAGTAAAGGTGATACCACTTCGACATAACCATAACTATTGTCTTATGACAACTCAAGGTTATTCTCAAAACATGATTTCAAAAGGTTATGTTCTAACATAAGTTTGAATAGTATATCATAGTGATATATACATTCCCATCGAGGACGATGGAAGCGAGTAGACTTGATGTATCTATACCAAATGTAAATGGGGAAAAATAATGATAGAAAATTTAATAAAAGTAATGACTCCTCCAGAACATCCTCTCGCTACAGGGAGTAAAGATGATTGGGCAGTTGTTGAAAAAACAATAGGTACAATTTTACCTGATGATTACAAAGAATATATATCAATATATGGTATTGGGCGAATTGGAGATTTCCTATGGGCACTTAACCCTTTTTATGTAGAAGGTAGTGCAAACCTAATGGAAACCATGGAATACTTTCAAGATTCATATATAGAATTTAAAAGAGATTTTCCTGAGGATTTCCTAAAAGAAGTTTTTCCTAAGGACAATTCTCTTCTTTTGTGGGGAATGACAGATAATGGAGACTTTCTCTATTGGGCATATGATAGTAACCAAAATCCAAATAATTGGAAAGTAGGGATAACTAACATGCGTGATGATGAAGAATATATATTTAATATGAATATGAGTACATTTTTAGAGAAATTAGTTAAAGCAGAAATTCAAACAAATGCATTTCCCGAAGACTGGTTAAAAATTAAAAATAAACCATTTAGAAAGTTGTGATTTATTGTTTTGTCTTGTCCTCTCCCACCATCGTCTCCCAAAAAGGCATAACAACTAATTATAATTAGGAGGATTACATTAGCCATGCTTATGAGTGTCCTGTCCCAGCGTCCCAATAGGTTTGTCCATTAAAAAACCTTTCACTTTTTTATACACATAGTAAAAAAGTAACCATTTTTGACAACAGATAACATAGCTATCTTCTCTTCATTGTGGACAGTATGGTTTTCCTTGTTTGTGAGGTATATTTCATTCTCTAAAATAATACCCTGCAACGTTCCCACAAAGACCTTGATAATACGTTATTTCTTTCGCTGTTTTACTATTAGGAATTTTATTTGAAAGGATTGATGACTTCAATATCTACGTTTATAAAATCTTTTTCATTTCTTGTAATCAACACAAACTTTTTAGTTTGACAGGTAGCACCAATGAGTGAATCCATAATGGGCATAGGTCTACCAGTCGTTTTTAACGTGTTATTTAAACTTCCCCATAGTATCATTATCTCGGCATCAACATCTATTATTTTGTTTTTAAATCTTTTTAATAAGTCATTATTTAGCCAATTTTGTAGCTCTTTTTTCTTTTGTGTACTTTTTAATTTTTCAAGACCAAAACTAATTTCACCAATAGTAATGGCACTTAAATATATCCTTTTCATCCAAATGAGAGATAAAGGATATAACATTTTTATTAGGTACAGCATTGATAAGTTCTGAAATTATATTTGTGTCTAAAAGGTATCTCAAAAGTTCACTTTACTTTTATATACTTCTTCTTCTCGTTCAAAAGAGATATTGTGAAGAGGAGAATTTTTAAAAAAGTCTACAAGATCATTTTCTTCTTTTTTTGGGGTGTCATAAAGCTTTATATCTTTTTGAGGTAGGTTTTTCAAATAAACCATTACTTTATCATAAAGCGTATCACTAACATCAATTCTAATAGTATGCATAAATGATCCTTTTAAATTTATTGGTATATTATATCAAAATAAATCCAAACCTAAAAAAGGATAAAGTATGCTTTTTTCTTGTATGATAATCACATGAAAAAAACATATCACACTATCATTATAGGTGCTGGGATTGCTGGGGCTAGTATTGCATATGCACTGAAACAAAAAGGTGTTGATGTACTCGTCATAGACAAGGGTCATGTGGCTTCAGGTGGGTCTGGCGCTGCTGGTGCTTTTGTTTCTCCTAAAATTGGGAAAGGCTCCGCACTTCAAAAATTGACCAATGAGGCATTTGTCTATGCTAAAAATTTTTATCTGTCAACCTGTCCAAGCTATTTTCATCAAACAGGTGTGATACGCATACCTAAAAATGAGTTAGATGCCATAAACTTTTCTAGCTATGCACCCTACAATGACGAGGGGTGTGAAAACTACTCTACTAAAAAACTTCAATCACACAACATTCATACCAGTTTCAATAGTTTTTTCTTTTCCCAAGCAGGTGATTGTGATGCAAAGCATGTATGTGAGAGTTTACTTCAAAACATTTCTGTTCTTAAACAGAACATTGAAAAGATTAGTAAAGAAGATAACTATTGGAAAGTAGGAGAGTATAGTACCACTAATCTAGTACTCGCAACTGGATATGAAAGTAATTTGACAGACTTAAGATACATGGGCATACGAGGTACATGGGGTACTAGAGGAGACTTTAACTCAAGTCTAGACTTACAAGTGAGTATGCACCAGTCCATGTCTGTGGGTGCAAATATAAATGGTGTCATTAAGCTTGGGGCTACACATGAAAAAGAGGTTACATTGCCTGAACCTTGCAATGATGAGAAGGCACTAGAACTCAAAGAAAAAGCCTCATCTCTCATAGACACATCAGATTTTGTTTTAAAAGAGAGTTTTTGTGGTATGAGAGCAGGGTCGAAAGACTACTTTCCTTTGGTAGGTAAAGTCATTGACGTACCTTTTATGTTAGAAACCCATCCTAAAGTTTTACGAGGTGCTAAGCCAGAGTTGGACTATTTAGATAATCTTTATGTACTTAATGGATTAGGAGGTCGTGGTTTTGTCTTTGCACCCTTAATGGCAAAATGGCTAGCCGAACACATAGTAGAAGAAAAAGAGATAGACAAAAGAGTCTCTCCAGATAGACTCTTTTTAAAATGGTGCCGAAAACTATAAGATAGTGCTACTCGTTTTTGGATTTAGGTTCATCCCAAAGCTCCCAAAGTGGTTGCTCTGAAACATGTGGAAAACCATCGAGTATCTCTTGAGGTTGAAACTTTGGCTTGTAAGCAAATGCTTTACAGCCATCTACCCAATACCCCAAATAAATCCATGGTAGTTCTAAAATATTGGCAAGCTGTATTTGATAGAGTAACGAGTAAGTACCTAAAGATAAACGGGCATAGTCAGGGTCATAATAGAAATAAATAGAACTAATACCATCATCTAGGACATCTATAAGATCCACACCCACTAGAACATCATCGATAATATAGAGTACTTCTTTACCAAAATCATGTGCACCATCTACAAAATTTTCATGGTATTCTCTTTGGCTAATATTTCGATGTTGCCAACCATCACTTTGACTCTTGTGCGCGTGGTATTTGTTATAAAGACTAATATGCGCTTGCGTCATAGTAGGTTTTTGTACTATAATTTCAGTCTCTAAATTACGCTTGATGGCTTTTCTTTGTGACTTGCTATATTTGTAATCTTTGGCATCTATACGTATACTTTTACACTCATTACAGCCTTGACAGATTGGGTGAAAGAAGTATTTGCCAAAACGTCTCCAGCCACGTGCAACCACAGCGGTTGCAAATGTTTTTGAAGCCTTAGAGACATACTTGTAGTTCATACGTACTTTTTTATCTGGAAGATACGCACAGTCATAGTCAAGCATTGAAAAGTCTGTTGACTCAGGATAAAGTTGATTCACTTTTAATTCTTCATTCATAATCGCGATTATACCAAGATTGTAGTAAAATTATTAAAATTTTGAAGGTTTTTTTTTGTTTTTATATCAACCCACCTCAGGCTACTGCTATAACAGTGACTCTATCTTTTTATATGCATTTATATCTACATTTAAACCTAAAGGCAATGTGTTGGACGTTGGCTGTGGTGTAGGTATCATCTCTTTACTTTTAAGTAGAGATTTTAATATCAATACCAGCATCATAGATAAACAAGAAGTCATGCTCAACTATGCTAAGCACAATTATGCACTAAACAATTTAAATGTAAAAAGTCATCTAGGTGATTTTACAACACTTAAAACAGAAGATAGGTTTGACTACATTGTCTCAAACCCTCCTTTTTATGATGCTGCGGTCAAACAAAGTAGTGACACACATTTAAATATAGCCCGTTATGCACAGCATTTACCTATTGAAAACTTCATCAAACAAGTGAAATCTGTGCTAAAACCAAAAGGTTGGTTTATATTTTGTTATGATGCAAAGCAGATAGATATACTTTTACTTGTGCTCAAGCAGTATGCTATAAATCCAGAACAGATACAATTTGTGTACCCTAAAATAGATAGAGAATCAAAGTTAGTGATGATTGCAGCAAGAAATAACTCTAAGTCTATGACCAAGGTACTTCCACCTTTTGTTGTTTTTAATGATAACAATACATATAGAGCTCAAGCACAACAAGCTTTTGAGAAAGCAAATACCAACAGCATTAAAGGGGATTTTTAACATGAAATATCTATTCATTTTTTTACTGACCATCCCTCTTTATGCACAAAAAGAGATAGTTGTAGATCTTACACAACAAAAAGCCTATGCACTTGAAGATGGCTATATTTTATTTGAAGGGCGTATCTCCTCTGGTAAAAAAGGAAGAGAGACACCAGAGGGTACCTATAGAATTTTACAAAAAAAGAGAAAACACCGTTCAAACCTTTGGCCAAAACCAAACGGTGGGGCTAAAATGCCATACATGTTACGACTTACCAATACCGGTATTGCTATTCATCTTGGTAATACCTCACGTAGGGCTGCCTCTCATGGTTGCATACGTACACAAAATGGTTTTGCCCAAAAACTCTACAAGTGGGCTAAAGTAGGGACTCTTGTACGTGTAAATGGTAATGCTTTTAACTATGACTATATGATTCAAAGCAGTAGTACCTATGGTTCTGATTATGGGGTGATTGACTTTCACCACTAAACCTCTTTTTCTTAAGTGCAACCCTTAATTATTGATTAACTATTAATAGATATACTCCAACTTGTAATACACTATAAATTAAGGATTCATATGAAAAAAACAATACTTATTACACTTTTAGCAAGTTCAACACTTTTTGCAGATGCATTAACAGATATGGCAAAAGATACTGCAATGTCTCAAGTAAAAACAGCCGCAAAGTCTGAAGCTATTAAACAAATATCAGCAAACACTTCTGTCTCTGAAGGTACAGTCAAAGCTGTAGTCAACAAAGTAGCACCAGCGTCAAGTGCGGAAGATCAAATTAAAAATAGTCTTACCGAAAAAGTGATGGATAGTGCAGGTAACTCAGACATAGCTTCTGCAGTGACTGGTGGTGCTTCTATGACAGATAAAGCAGTCGATATGGCAGTAGAAAAAACGATAGGTGATAACGCTATGGCAAAAACTGCAGCTAAAAAAGCAGTAGATGCTCTTGTAAAATAGGTATTTTATACGACCTCTAAAGCATAGTCATTCAGACTATGCCTGCACATCTTTCATAATTTCAAACCAATCTCTAGAAAAGTTTTTTTGTATATAAGATTCATGGTGAGGTACACCACACCCTGTACAGTCTTGATGTATACTCTGTTCATCTATAAACTGACTACCATCTTTAGACTCTATGCTACAGGTTGAATAGAGTGTTTTATTTTTTACTTTTTCAACACCTTTATCATTAAATCTAAAGTATGGACACGCACATAAATAACAATTTAACTGCTCGATGTCATGACACTTTTTATTCTCTTTATATAAAAGACAAAAGTCAGGTTCGTTAATTACCATATTTTCAAACCTAAAATAAGCAATGACTTCTTCATCATTTAAATGGCTAAGTTTTGTCATGATGGCTTTATGTTTTTCTCCATGTGCTTGAAACCAGTTTTTGTATGTCATGGTACAGGCTATCTCTTCTTATTCTTTTTTTCTTCTTCTCTTTTTTTCTTTTGTGAAGCATAGGTGTATTTACGTCGTTTGTCGTAATCTATCTTTCCCTTTTTTTCACTCAGTGACTTTTTACGTGGTCTAGCTTGTCGTGGCTGTTTGTCTGTTATCTCAAACTCATCCATAATTTCACGTTTTACATTGAGTTTTAGGTGTTTTTCTATGGTAGTAAATGCATTATAGTCGTGTATAGTCAGTAAGGTAATCACCGCACCTTTATGGTTGGCACGTCCTGTTCTTCCAACTCTGTGTGTGAAACTATCTGTCTCTTCAGGAAGGTCATAGTTTATCACCAGTGGAAGTTCTGGTATGTCTATACCCCTTGCAGCAATGTCTGTAGCTATAAGTACTTGTGACTTTCCAGACTTAAAGAGTGTCAGCGCTTTTGCACGTCCACCTCTTTTTATGTCACCATGAATCACTGTTGTCCATATCTCTTGTGCTTTGAAATACTCAAAGAGTTTATCAGCAGACTCTTTTTTGTTTACAAATATTAAGACTTGCTCCACACCCATGTCTTTTACAAGTTTAGCTGCTAGTTCTGCCTTACGTTTTTTATCTACTTTGTAAGCTCTATGTTTAATAAAGTTCACCACATCACGTCTACTATTTATTTCTACAATCATAGGATCACGTAAAAACTCTTTAGAAAGTTTTTTGATGTTTTGAGAGATAGTAGCAGAAAAACACATCATCTGCTTGGGCTGTGTACAACTTTTAAGTATAGACTTTATCTCACCTAAAAAACCAAGTTCAAGCATGGTATCTGCTTCATCTAGTATGATGGTATTGACATACTCTAGGTTTATCTTTTTATCTGCTATAAAGTCTTGTAAGCGTCCAGGTGTTGCTACGACTATGTCGACACCTTGCTTGAGTTTTTGTACTTGGTCTATTTTTTTAGAGCCACCTTGTACTTTTACTGTTTGTATAGGAAGATATTTAGAAAATGAAACAATGGTACGCGAGACTTGATCTGCTAACTCAATAGTTGGTACAATAATGAGTGCACGTACTACTTTGTCTTCTTTTTTTACCACTTTTTGTAGTTTATTGAGCAAAGGCAAAACAAAGGCAGCTGTTTTTCCTGTACCAGATTTAGAAGCACCTAAAATATCTCTGCCTTTCATGGCAGCAGGTATTACTTTTTTTTGAATGGCTGTGGTGTTCGGATAGTTTTCTAATGCTACAGCTTTAAGTATGTCTGGATGTAAATTAAGTTGTTCAAATGCTTTGATAGGACTTCCTTTGATGTATTAAGGTCACCTCTAATAATAGGTAATGCTCACAATGGGTTTTGCAAATGTAAGATTGTGCAAAAGATTTACAAGTCCTAGCCATAGCTAAGATGCAGTAAATTTTTTGTGCAAGATTGCGTTTGCAAAGCCCACCCTTTGGGCAATTACAGCTTTCGCCTATGCGTTGTTACTCTTTATTGACTTAGCTAAGGCTAGGTCTTCAAAAGAGTGCCTAGCCTAGACAAAAGCTGTAACTGTTATGAGTATCACCTATTATTAGAGGTGCCCTTGAGTGTATTATATCGTATTACATAAACTTTTTTGTTCGTGCTGTAGCCTTTGCTTCTAAAGGATCATCTGGCCAATAATGTTTTTTGTATTTACCCCGTAACTCTTTTTTGACCTCAACGTAAGTATGTTTCCAAAAACTTTCTAAGTCTTGTGTCACTTGCATAGGACGTGAAGCTGGTGAGAGAAGGTGAATCATGAGTTTCACTTTTCCATTGAGTATGGTTGGGGTATGTACCGTACCAAACATCTCTTGTAGACGCACACTTAAAATGGGTTTTTCAACATCAGAGTAGTCTATTTTTATGTTTGAACCTGAAGCAACTTGAAGCTTTTCTGGTGCTAGCGTATTGAGTAGTTTACTTTGTTCAAAACTCAATTGTCCTAAAAGAATATTTTTTAAATCCAAACCTTTTAATGCATGCAGTGTTCTTACACCTACCAAATAAGGGGCTAACCACTCATCCATAGTCTCTAGTAAATGCACATTGGAAAAATCTGGAAATGCCATACCATGGGCATTGACAAAGTTGACACGTTCTTTAAGGGTGTTGGCTTCTTTGCTCCATGGCAATATTTCTAACCCTAAAGCTTCTACTTCTTCAAGTAACACCTCAACAATGGCTTCATTTGATACCTCTTTCATTTGCATTTCATTGAGAGTAATGGCACCTAGTTTAGTCACTTTTCGTGCTTCAACACGCGCTTGTTCCTCATTCCATACGACATCTTCATGCGTAGTGAGTAAGTCTGAGTGATACCTCTCTATATCTGCATGTCTAATAGCAATAGCTTTATAGATTGTTGCATTTGTATTTTTTGCATCTACATCAGAAATAACTAAAAACCCTGTATGGTTTAAATCATCTTGCTGATGTAAACTGGCACCCTTTCCATTGGAGAGTAAATAGGTACTACCTTTTTGTGCACGTAATTTTGCTATACGATCTGGGTATGCGTAAGCTAATAATACACCTAACATTTCACTCTGTAAATTATTTTTTTGTATTTTTTCAATGCGTAATGCATTTTTGAGTAGGTAGTGACACTGTTTTAGATTAATATCTTGTGTTCTACTCTGTCTACCTATACGAACATCATGTAATACAACTGCGCGTTCTTTCAAATCAGACGAGGCATATCTTTTTGTATAGATATCTTTTTCTGAGATCAATACCGCTAAAAGTGAAGCCTCATAACTAAGGTTAAGCTCCTTAGCTTTTAGCATCATATGTGCTAACCTAGGATGCATAGGGTACCCACACATCGCTTTTCCATGTGAAGTAATAGTGCCATGTTTATCTATAGCGCCTAAAGAGAGTAGAAGCTCATTTGCATGATGTAATGCCGTCATAGGTGGCATATCTAACCATGACAGGGTAGTAATGTCATTATTGCCCCAAACTGCCAGTTCTAACAAAAGTGGACTAAGGTCGGCTAAAAGAATCTCTGGTGTGTCATGTTTAAGAAGTATTTTCGACTTATGCCAAAGGTGATAAGCAGTCCCTTCAGAGGTACGTCCTGCACGTCCTGCTCTTTGTGTGGCTGCATCTTGAGAGATAAACGTATTTTCTAACTTATTCATGCCAGAAAAAGGGTTAAAGATAGAGACATTTTGTAACCCAGAGTCTATCACAATTTTAATACCTTCAATGGTAAGTGATGTTTGCGCTATATTGGTAGAGAGTACTACTTTTCGTTTGCCTAGAGGAGGGGACTTAATGGCTCTATCTTGTTGCTCTTTACTCAAGTTTCCATAGAGTGTAGAGATATATACATCTTGTAGTGTACTGTTTTGAAGTACTCTCTCTACCTTTTTTATGTCACTTACCCCTGAGAGAAAAACCAATATATTTCCCTCTTTTTCTTTGAGTAGTTTTTCTACTAGGTTAGCAACATAAAATGGTAACTCTTTTTTACTAGGTTGAGGGGTCGTTGTAGGTAGATAGACTGAGTTTACAGGAAAAGAGCGTCCTTCACTTTGTACTATGGGTGCATTTAGGAGCTTAGAGATGGCATCTGTATTGAGTGTAGCAGACATAATGAGTATTTTTAACTCTTCACGTAAAATACTTTGAGACTCCAAAGAGAGTGCCAAAGAGAGGTCTGCATGCAGTGAACGTTCATGAAACTCATCAAAAATAACAAGAGCCACGTCTTCTAAACTAGGGTCATGTTGTAGTTTACGTGTAAGGATTCCTTCTGTAACTATGAGTATTTTTGTTTTCTTACTTTGTACAGAATCCATTTTTACTTGATAGCCCACACATTCGCCTACTTTTTCCCCTAACATTTCAGCCATGCGAGCAGCAGAAGAGCGTACAGCCAAACGACGTGGCTCAAGCATAATGATTTTTTTATCTTTAAGCCAAGGTTCATCAAGCAGTGCCAACGGTAACGCAGTGGTTTTACCAGCACCTGGAGGTGCTTGAAGTACTACTCTAGTATTGTGATGAAGATGCTCTTTTACTTCTGGTATGACTTTGTCTATAGGTAATGTTTTCATATAAATTACACTTTATAGAAATGTGCAATGACATAACTTAGCACAAATAGCATAGGTATAAATAACAGTGTACTCAACAAGATAAGTGATGTCACATCTTTGGGTCTACAATCATACAGTGATGCAAGGTTAATGTTCGCAATAGCCAAAGGTACCATCATCTCCATAAATATAACCCCTTGTACCATAAGAGGTAAATTTGTCATAGACAATACACCTATGGTCACCAAAGGTACGATGATAAACTTTTGACTCAACGTACCCGACATGAGCTTTGGGTGTAGCTCTTTCATACGTATGCCTTGTAAAAAGGTACCCAGTAGAAAAAGTTGTAAGACAATACCCGTATACGCCCCCATCTTTAGGAACTCTTGTATTTCAGAAGAGAGGTTAATGTTATTTATATTAATAAATATAGCAACGATAGACGCTGGGATAATAGGTATTTTAACGATATTTAAAAGTGACTCTTTAATAGAAAACGAACCCCTAGAGTAGATGTATACCCCTAGTATATAGACCACAAAAACATTGGCAATGTTAATCAGTGTCGTGTAAATGACAGAAGACTCACCAAAAAGCGCTATGCCTAGAGGGATACCAATGTTTCCAGTATTGCCTACAAAACCTGCGATGTTAAAAATGGCCCTTTCTTTTTTGTCTACAAATATGTAACGACTTAAAAATACAGTAGGTACCAAAACCAACAATATAATGCCAAAGTAAAGCAAAGGTACATAAACATGTTCTGTATGTAGTTTAGCTGTAGAAAAACCCCATACAGTGACAAATGGCTGTAAAAAGTAGACAGACATGAGTGTGAGTGTTTTTGTACTCATCTCTTCTTTAAAAATACGTTTAGCCATGTAGCCCAGTACTATAAAAACATAGACAAAGAGTATGGAGAGTAGTGTGCTTATCATAGAAGAGATTATAACTTATTTTTAATTGTTTAGTAATGATGTAAATTCTCTTTTATTTAACTTGTAAGGTATTTATACTAAAATTTCAACATCAAACTATAGTTTATATATCAAAAGAAAAGGTAAAAGATGACACATAATACAAAGTTTGCCTATGACTTTACACCCGCAAAAGTACTTTCAAACTTTACTCCCTTAGTCGTCATAGTCTATGATCAAAAAGAGCATGAACTTCAACACATTGAGTATAAAATGTGGAATATCCTCACTGTAGAGAACCATGTAGCATCTCACAGCAAAGAGGAGCTTCAAACACTTATAAAGCGTCTGGTAGATGAGTATGAATGTGAAGATCATATTTACTTTTATGGCAGTGAAATAGGTGGGTATAACGCAATGCTACACGCAGTGATAAATAACGCTAACGCTCTTTATGCCTATAACCCTCAAATGACAGAAATAGAAGAAAACAACTTAAGTACACTTCTTAACACCACAGAAGATACGCCTATCTTTTACCTTTGTAACTCTCAAAATGCTAGTCAAGTCAATAGCTTTATTGAAAAATGTAAAAAGAACCATATAAAAGTAAACCTTGAACATTGTCCAAAGTCAGACTATCAGACCGTCCATACGCTACAAGAAGTACTAGACTTTTTGTCACGTATGGTATCTCAAATTTAAAGTGTTCTTTTAAGCTACTATAGACAAGTTTTTGTCAACGATTCACCGAGTCTGTTGGCTTCTTGTTTCATCTCCCACCAGTAGGAGAGTTCACGAGACTTTAAAATGTCAGGGTTATTGACTATTTTCTCAAACGTTTGCTCATCTAAGCTTTTAAGCTCTTCAAATAACGCTTCAGCACAATGCATAACATACTCATATGACTCTACACACTCTTCTATATGTTCAGGTACCTCTTTACCTTGACTCTCTAAAAGGTACGCATAGAGTTGACAATTTTTCTGTAGTTGCATCTCTTTGTTTGTGGGTTGCATGGTTTTTCCTTATTTTATGGTGTAAATTTTTGAAGAGACAAGCTTTTGCACTTGAGTATCTAGTTTTAAAAATTCTTTTTGGGCATCTGTATCAAATGCAACTTTATACATCAATACCAGCTTTTTTGAAAACTTCCTCTAATGGTACAACAGTGGTTTTACCAGCTTTTAAATTATCGATTCTTTTATCTGCAATCATCTCATCAAGTTTGTCAAAGTATAAGTCAATAGCTTTTTCAACAAGACTTGTTCTTGTTTTGTCTAATTCTTGTGCATATTCATCAAGAGTTTGCACTACATCTTTTTCAAGTCTAATATTTATTGCTTGTTTCACAGCATATCCTTTTCTATTTGTATATACAATTGTAGTGCAAAATAGCCTTGTTTATCAAGTGCTTACGTTTGAAATGAGCCGTTTAATTGCCTGCATTTCCCACGGAGTAATCTATTGGCTCAACTGATTAGTTATATTTTAATCATACGCTTTCTGCCTATGTCTAAAATCAACAACAGCTACAATAAGCTTATCGCCTTCAACAAGATAGAAAAGTCTATAGTTTCCAATTCTATATCTATAGTAACCCTCAAGGTTATCTTTTAGCTTTTTAATATTAGCCCCATAAAAAGGGTTTTCTCTAAGTTGAGGATAAACAAAATTTTCAATTTTAGAATATAGCTTTTTATCTATTTTCTTTTTAATTTTCTCAAAAGTTTTAGTTTCGGCAATTTGATATTTAGACAATGGTGTAATCGCCATTTTTAAAGTCATCTAAACCGTTCATTAGGTTTTTAACCAAATCTTCATCTTTTAAAATTTCAGTCATTTCATCATTTTCTACAAATTGTGATGATGTTAAATATTGCATTGTTGCAAATTCAATAAAATTAGAAAGATTTCTTTTTTGACCTTCAGCTGCAAGCTTAATCATATCGTAGACAGAGTCATCTACTCTCATTGTAACTGTTTTCATAAGTTCAGTCCTTTTGAATATTTATATATCTTATTGTATTCAAATTTATTCATATTGTCAATTAATTATATGTGATTGTATGAGATTCCTAGTTCCCAACGATGACAAACGAGAAAAAGAAACTACTTGTTTGAATTTTTACATGTACTTAAAATATATAAAGGTAATTAAAACAAGAAGACATAAAGCGGAATAGCTAAACAAATTAAATGTCAATGAATGTTTAAGTAAAGCTTTAGATGTCATATCCTTAGACCAATAATTGTATTTTTTTAGTACAAAATATTCAATAAAAACAGTACCTATATACGCTAACAGCAAATCAACACTTAATGATAACCACCATACGATATTCATAGTTTCTTTAGTAGTGCCACGTTGTAGCGCATAAAATAACGGCTCAAGCTGAACAATCATCATAAAGATTGGTAAAGCTATCACACCAAACAAAGTTGAATAGATATTAAATTTAATTATCAATTTATGAAGACTAGATTGATGCTCGGCTTTAACAAACCTTTTAAGGTAAGCTCGTTCAATAAAAAAGACAAATACTATACCCACTAAAAACGCATAAGTATTCAACATCCATATTATGGGTAACCCTCCGTTTGCAAAACAAACAGAAGGAATTAGTAAAATTGTCAACCACACATATTTTTTCAAAAGGACTCCATTCTAGCTGAAAACTCTAACTAATTATCATTGAAACACTTTGTCCCACTATTGCTTTATTTCTCATATGAGTAGTATACCTAAATGTCTAACTATTTCTAAATGTATACCAATTTGGATATCATACCAACACTAAACAATGGATAGTACAAAGGATGGTCACACATGCCAGGAAGACTTAGTATATTTGATGACAGTACTTTTAAAGCAGACATAGCTCAAACACTAGGTAGCTTTAAAGATGACGTGCAAACCTTGGTACCAAACTATAACATAGCACCTACCATAGAAGTACCCATCTTGACAAATACTATGCGTTACACCACTGCACACTTTGGTCTCATACCTTCATGGGCTAAGGGTAGAAGCCAAATGCAGATTAATGCAAGATGTGAAAGTGTTTTTGAGAAGGTTACTTTTAAAGAAGCCTACAAAAGTAGACGGTGTATTATTATGGTCAATGGGTACTACGAGTGGGTAAAAGATGTTCGGTCTAAAATATCTGTGCCTTACTTCATACACGCTAACACAGGTGACTACTTTGCTTTTGCCGGGGTGTATGAAGAGTGGTATGACAATGCACTGGGTTCTACCATACTTAGTTGTGCATTACTTACCACAAACCCCAATGACTTCATAGCACCTATACACGATAGAATGCCAGTGATATTGGCAAAAGAAGATTGGGATACATGGCTAGATGCTAAGAGTGACTACACTACTTTGAACACGCTTTATACACCTTACCCAAGTGATAAGATGCAAATGCACGAAGTGAGTCAAGAGGTAAATAGTGTTAAAAATAACGGTAAATCTTGCATTGAAGAAGCAAGTTTACAAACGCCAAGGCAGGCTTCTTTGTTTGAGTAGCGTTATTTATCTTGCTTTTCAAGTGCCATTTTTTGAGTAAGATATTCAGATGTTGGTGCATCAACAGTGTTAATATGTACAACAATCCACTCTGGTGACTTATAGACAAAATTAATAATCTTTTTTATATCACCAAAATTTTTCCATTGGCTGACAGCATGATCGAGTTCAGATAGAAACATATCGTGTGCCGTTTTATGCATAGTATAAGAGGGAAAATCATACTGTATCATAAGACGCTCTTCATTGGCAAAGTGCTCTTTTACATGCGCTAGATACGCATCTAACTTCTCTTCAAGTAAACCTACTTTAGATTTATCCATACTGTACTGTATAGCAAGTTTATCAATCTCATTTAAAATTTTTACCTCTTTTTCATGTGTCTCTTGCATTTGTTCAACATCCAAATGTTCAAGCTGTTCTACATACACCAATGCCATGTTTCATCCTTTTTAATAAGTATAATAAGCTAAACTGTGTATATATCACTTGATAAATGTCAATAAATCTTTTACTACATAAATTAGTGAGATGAGTAAAAAAAGATGAAAATATGAATATACTATTTTTTCTCGTTAGCTTCTGCTTTATCATCAAATTTTTCTTCTTCTTCTTTAACTTTTTTTGCAAATAAATCTATATCCAAAAAGAGTACAAGTCCTACACCGATTACAATACCAATACCAATATAAACAAATTCCATAACAATCCTTTTTTATTTTTTTAATGTAACTACAATTATTATAACATAAGTTCATAAATAATATTGTCGAACTAAATATATTCAAGATATTTAGATACCATACCCTAATTAAATTTGAGGACATTTTATGGATTTTTCTACGTTAGAGAGTTGGGGATACTTAGCCGTAGCATTTTTTGCTTTTGGTGGTTCACTGTTTATTGTAGCAGCTGCGGGTGTGTTCTCTTTTATGGGACATATGGATCTTACCATCGCACTCACAATTGCAACCATTTCTAACTACTTGGGTGATATGTTTCTGTTTTATCTTGGAAAGTATCAAAAAAAAGAGATACAACCTTACTTTGCAAAACACAAACGTAAAATAGCCTTAGCCACACTCATTATGCGTAAGTATGGGGTATGGGCCATCTTTATACAGAAGTTCCTTTATGGTATTAAAACCCTTGTACCTCTTTCTATGGCACTTTCAAAATATGACTTTAAAAAGTTTGGTTTTTACAATATTTTTGCATCCATAGTGTTTATTTTAACTATAGGACTTAGTGCTTACTACAGTAGTGAGGGTATCATCGCGATGTTTAGTTATATAAAAGAGAATCCATGGATAGCACCAGTGATACTCTTTTCTATCTTAGGGAGTGTGTGGTTTATTATGGATAAGATGACTAAGAAACGATAACACTTCTTTATCTATTTAGCCAATAGATAAGACTTGGAATGTTTTCTATTCCAAAGTAAAGATAGTTATTGTCTACTCTATCCCCTTTTCTATAAACATACGTAAGTCTAAAGATATTGATAATATCAACATAAGTGTTGACTCCATACGCTGAGTTTTCTTTATAGAAGCTACCTTCAGTATCGCCAAATAGACTAACCCCTCCACCAAACTTGAAAGTATCATCGTACTCCTTAAAGGCATTCATATCTACTCTTAGAAAGTTTTGTGTTTTGTCTGCAATGACATAAGAGGCTTTACCTTCAAACCCACTCAAAAAGTCCATATCATTATAATACAAAGCTGTATATCCAAGGCTCATACCACCGTTACCAAGATCTGTCGCAACTTCACCAGGTAAAAAGCGAAGTGCCGTATGTAATGACTCTTTACCTTCATCTTTAGGGACATCAAGCGGTGCTATTTGTAAACCTTTTTTATTTTTAAGGTACGTAGATCCCGCCCATGCACCAATATTTGCCATGGTGGCCATCCCTGAATGTGATGTATACATTTCTGCCCTGTCATTCTCAAGTGTAGTAATACGATTTACTATAAATCTCGTAGGTCCTTTGTACCAGTTGTCTATATCTTTTTTAGCTTTTACTACAAATGAATCTTTTGATTTTTCAAGATAATGCATATCTAGTTTTGTTAAAAACTTTTTAAACTCGTCATTGTCATAACGTTTTTCATTTGGTTTTTTGATATTAAAAGCGTTGTAAATCGCTGAAAAACGGTCTGTTGTCTTTGGCTTTAATCCATGAAATTCAGTATCTCTCAAGAGTTTATAGACCGAGTGAATATCTGGATTTTGGTTAATACCTAAACGTTTTTGAAGTTGATTCATTAAGACAATTTGTGAAGTGTTGTAAAATGTTGCATCACGTCTTTTAAGTGCTTCTGCCAAATGATAAATAGCATCATACACACCTACATAGTAGTCATACTCTCTAAAGTTCTTGTCTAAAAATGCACCAAAGTGCCCAAGAAACTTTCCTGTAATAGGGTGATAACGTGAGGAGAGTATCAACTTTCTCTCAGGGTTATTTTTAAAATGCCTATTGATAGCATCGTAAAGTTTCATAGACTGCATAATACCAAAACTACTAAACACTGGTATGAGATTTGTTGTGATGAACCCTACAGGCATCTCTTCTTTCTCATCATCACTATCGTCGACTATCTCTTTTCTAATATTACTGGGATCCATAAATAAAAAGTGGGTGGCATTTTGATCTAATGCTGTAGCTAAATTAAGGGGTACATTATCATAAAGACCACCATCAATGAAATAGGATGAGTGTTTTTCACCTTTATACTCATAGTCTAACTTTACTTGCTGGAAAGCACCAGGAAATGCACCAGAGGCAAAAAGTAGGTTAATCAATTTTTGTTTATCTTGCTCTATGCCAGGGATTGAAAGGTAAAAGGCAATACTTGGAGGTAATGTATTGTTTTCAATAACACCTTTTCCATTTTTTTCTCTAAAAAGAAGTGGTACGGAAAAGTTTTGGTTTTTCACTTTAATACCCGATATTTTTTCTATAATGGGTTTTACTTTAGTCACTGCTACACCAAGGGGTACGCTACAGTCTTTTCTAAAGATAGGCTTTTCAAGATGCTCTATAATACGCTTGCCTTTTTCTTTGAGACCTCTTCTTGAAAAAAGACTGTTTTTATTCTTCTTGTCTTTGCCTCTGATGACAAGGTCTTCAATGCCTAGATGTACCCAAGTTTCGTAAAAAAGGTTATCATCTACACTATTATGTAAAGAAACAGACTCTTTTTGACACCAGTACATTGCTGAGAGCAGGGCATTAATAGAACCAGCTGAAGCACCAGCTACAGACTTTAAGTTAGGTTCAACAACTCCTTTATAGTCATCACGTATTTCTGATAGCATTTTAATCATAGCCCAGTTATAGCCAGCCTCATAAGCACCTAAACTTACCCCTCCAGAGATAACCATAGACATATTGAGTTTTGGTCGTTCTTTGATTATATTTTTTTCTATCGTAGGCGTTGCACGTAAAAAGAGTGTTGAAAGTAAAAAAAGTGTTGAGAGTGAAAAAAATAGAGAGGATTTAAATAGGATATTCATGTATATTCCTCATGTAAGCGTAGAAGTTTTGGTGGTAACTAACGTTACCACTATTTTAAGAATTATCCTGCTTTTGTTTGACAAACTTTTCTATACGCCTTATACCTTCACGGATAGTCGTAATGTCTGTCGCAAATGAGAATCTAAAGTAACCCTCTGAACCAAAGCCAATACCTGGTACCACAGCTACGCCAGTAGCTTGAAGTAACTCTTTACAAAACTCTATAGAGTCATTGGATACATCTTTAATATTTACAAAGAGGTAAAATGCCCCTTGAGGTTTAAGCACAGAAAGACCTTCAACCGCATTAAAGAGTTTTACCGCTTCATCTGCACGTCCTTCAAATGCTCTTCTCATCTGTTCAATATCTTCATTTACTTCTCCTAAAAGAGCAGGAATAGCTGCTTTTTGCGTAATGGAGTTTATGTTTGATGTACTTTGAGACTGTAACTTGTTCATTGCAGCGATAAGTTCTTTTTTAGGTGTTGCTAAGTACCCAAAACGCCAACCTGTCATAGCAACTGATTTACTCAGCCCATTAATCGTTACTGTTCTTTGGTACATATCTTCAGAGATGCTTGCAGCAGCCACAAAGTCAATGCCATATACAAGTTTTTCATACATTTCATCAGAAGCCACAATAATATCTGTACCTTCTAAAACCTTAGCAATAGACTCCAACTCTTCTTGAGAATATACAGAGCCAGTAGGGTTAGAAGGGGTGGTTAAAATAACCATTCTAGTTTTAGGTGTTATGGCATCTTTAAGTTGATCTACAGTCATTTTAAAACCATTAATTTCATCTGTATGAATAGTCACTGGCACTGCACTTGCATACTTCACAAGTTCTGGGTATGTTACCCAGTATGGTGCAGGTATAATGACTTCATCACCTTCATTTAAAGTGGCTTGAAATAGGTTAAAAAGTGATTGCTTTGCCCCATTACTTACTATGATATCTGAAGGAGCATACTCAATGCCGTTATCTCTTTTAAGTTTCACGGCAACAGCTTCAAGTACTTCAGGAATACCTGGTACTGCTGTATATTGTGTAAAACCCTCGTTGATAGCTTTTATAGCTTCATCTTTAATCGTTTGAGGTGTTCCAAAGTCTGGTTCTCCTGCAGAAAAAGAAAGAATATCTTTCCCTTGTGCTTTTAAGTCTCTAGCAAGAGAAGAGATAGCAATAGTAAGTGACGGTGATAACGTTTGTATACGATCAGATAACATCTAAAAACCTTAAAAATAAATTAATAAATTGTATCTAAAAATCGTTTACAGTTTACATTTGAGTAAAAAAAAGACTTAACTAGGTTCACATCATGTGTCTAATATAGGCAGTTTAGTATACCAAAAGTGTTTCACTATCATTTTCCAGCAATACCTGCAGTGAGTACAAATCGCATCGCTTCATCCCCACTCATATCTAGCTTACGTACGTCTTCTTTTTTTACCAGTATGGTGTAACCACCTACCATATAACTCATAGGTAAATAGACAAGTACACGCTCTGGATCACGAAATGATGGTGGAAGTCGTTTAGGATTTTCCTGAGTTAAAAAACCTACCAACTCTACACCGTTGATAGTCACACCTACAGCTTGACCAATCCCTTCTTTATTTGGAGAAAAAAAATCAAAAAGATCACGAAAAGCCCGGTAAATGGATTTAATCAGTGGTAGGCGGTAGAGTATTTCCTCCATGACACTAAAAAGCTTACGAACAAGATAAGCTTTCATCAGTAGTCCCACCATAAAAACGATTACAATCCCAGAAACCATACCTAAACCGGGAAAGTACATACCATCAGGAAGAATATAACGAAAAACTTTACCCATAAACTCCTCAGAAGAGACTCCTAACCAGTAGAGTAAATAGAGTGTTAAAACCAGAGGTAGAAGTGTTATAAAGCCTGTTAAGAGTGTTTTACTGATATATTTAAACATAGAGGTACCTTTTTATACATTAAGATATGTTTTTAAACTATATTGATAGTTCAACAGTATAACAAAGTAGCGTAAATCATTAATGACTTAAAGATGAAAATTTTAGAAAAAAAATACAAGCACTTATTAATCCATACTATGGATAAAGTTGTCATATATCTCTTCTAGTTCATGATCTTTTTTCTTAACGTCCTCTTGTTTTGTTTCAGGAAGTGCACCTTCAAGTACTTCAATACGCTTTAGTAAGTACTTGAAAATCTCTTTGTTAACATCGGGGATGACATTATGTCCTAGCCGTGTACTCTCTTTTTCACATTGTATAACACGTGCAGGTATACCTACTGCAGTAGAACCCATAGGTACATTTTTAACCACCACAGAGTTTGCACCTATTTTTGCATTGTTACCTATATGTATGTTTCCAAGTATTTTTGCACCTGAACCTATAACTACATTGTTCCCAATAGTAGGGTGTCTTTTTTCTTTAGAGGTATTTACCCCTCCAAGCGTTACTTGCTGGTAAATAATCACATCATCACCTACAATAGTTGTTTCACCAATCACAACTCCCATACCATGGTCAATAAATACTCTACGTCCTATGGTTGCACCAGGGTGTATGTCTATAGTCGTCAAAAATGTTCCAACTGCTGAAATAAACCTAGGTATAAAACGCAGTCCTTTTATATAGATCGCATGAGCCATACGATGCAAAAGGAGTGCCCATAATCCAGGGTAGTTAAAAAATAACTCAAAATTAGAATGCAACGCAGGGTCATTATTCTTAACATTTTTAAAATCTTCTCTAATTAGACTAAATATATTCATGATTGTTCCTCATTACTTGCTTGGATCGTTTTAAGATAGCTATTTTCACTTAAGAATAGGTACAGTTTACCTAAAAGCTCTCTTTTCTCCTCTTTAGAGATATGTGTAGACTCTTCAATACGATATTTTAATGTCTTATCTATAACATTTGTATCATAATCTAAATCATCTAAAACATCCATAAGGTTTTGCGCTTCTATAAGCTTATCTACACTGTATCCATCATTATTAAACGTAATAATGGCTTCTGTAGGATGTGTAAAGAGGTTATGTTTCATACCCAATACTTCTTGGTATGCACCCGTAAGAAAAAACGCCAAAAAGTACTCTTCTTTACTTACATCAATATCATGTAAATAGAGTGGGAATTCACGGTTAAAACCTATTTCACCATCACTGTCACATGTAATGTCCCAAATACTCGCAGGATTTGTAGGGGTAGTCTCCAGTTTATGTAGTGGCATCACTGGAAACTGCTGTGATAAGCCCCAAAAATCTGGTAAAGACTGAAAAGCAGAAAAGTTCACTAAATATTTCTCTTGTATACGGTCTTGAAGTTTTTTAAGTTCACTCGAACCCTCTTCACGAAGAAGATAAATAGATTTTTTAATAATCAAATTTACCAGTATCTCCGTATTTGAACGATCTTCAAGGTCAATATAGCCTAAGTCAAACAGTGTCAGCAGACTCTCCATGTGATCGAGTGCATCATGTAAGTACTCACGTGCATGTTTTCGTGACAAAGAAGTATACAAATCGTTAAGTTCTTCTATAAGAGGAGGATTCACACGCTTTAAACGTAAACCCTTTTCATGGTACTCTTGAGAAAAAAGCTCCAATACAGGTGCAACCATTACAGAGTGAGAAGCAGCAATATAACGACCAGATTCTGTAAAAATATCTGGTTCAGCAACATCTTTACTTTTTGAAATTTCTTGCATAAGGTACACTACATCATTGGCAAATTCTTGTAAAGAATAGTTACGTTCTTGCTTTCCTTCATGTTGGCTATATTCTACCGCCAAGCCACCACCTATATTGATAGCTTCTAAAGCATATGCACCGCGATTTTTAAGCTCAGCATAGATGTTTCCAGCTTCACGTAAAGCCTTTTTAAGTGGTGCGATATCGGACATTTGTGAGCCAATATGAAAATGTATCATCCATAGTTTATCTAGTAAATTATATCTATTTAGCATCTCGTAAGCTTCAAGTAACTCGGTAGAAGTAAGTCCAAACTTAGAAGAGTAGCCACCACTTTTTGCCCAAACACCTATACCCGAACTATGTAAGCGTATACGTACACCAATTTTGGGGCTAATAGGATTAGAAAGCCCTTCATTAAACTCACTATTGACTTGTATGATAGTCTCCAACTCACCCAACCCTTCAATGGTAACTGTGATGTTGTGTCCCATCTTAGCTGCTATAAAACAAAGTGAAATCATCTCTTTATCTTTAAATCCATTCACAGTGATGGGTGCGCCCAAAGGTGTCTTAGACATAGCAATGATAAGCTCTGCTTTTGATCCAGCTTCAAGTCCATAATGATAAGACTTAGAAACATCCATCAAAGAGTCAATGAAGTTTGGAAATTGATTGACCTTAAGAGGGAAAACAGCTTGAAAATCACCTTTATAATTAAACTCTTTTTTGGCTTTCTCAAATGTTAAAAAAAGTGTAGAAATTTGTTTTTCTATTAAATGAGGAAAACGAAGAAGTAAAGGCCCTTTATAGCCTTTTTCTCGTATCTCTTGTGTGATTTTAAGTAAGGAAGGTTTAGAAGCATAGTTAATGTTTATCGTATCATTTTGTATAATAAAATTATCATCACCCCAAATATTTAAACCAAAATGTTTCATGATTTAAAACTCGCTAATTAAAACAGTTTTTTCTTCCTTACTCTCTACATCCTTCACCCACACAGTACCATTGGCTAATTCATCTTCACCTATAAGTACTACATACCGTGCACCCACTTTATCTGCACCTTTCATGTGACTCTTAAAGCCTTTGGAGTTGTACTCTAACGTGACTTTGGTTTCTTGTCGTTTCGCTGTGGCTATAGCAAATAGTGACTCTACCGCATCTTCTGTCATCGCTCCTAAGTAGATACCGTCACGCGAAGTCTTAGGCATCTGTACCAACTCCATAATACGTTCTATACCTATGGCAAAACCAACTGCTGGGGTAGGTTTACCATCTAAGAACTCCACAAGTTTGTCATAACGTCCACCACCAGCAATAGCAGATTGTGAACCAATGTTGTTACTGACAAATTCAAAAGCCGTTTTGTTGTAGTAGTCAAGACCACGTACAAGGTTTGTGTCTACTTCATACTGAATACCTGCATTGTCCAGTAGGGAAGTGAGTTTAGTGAAGTCAGTATCACACGCTTCGCAAAGGTTAGTTATGAGTTTAGGTGCATCAACAAGAAGAGACTGACATGTTTTATTTTTACAATCAAGCACACGGATAGGGTTTGTTCCTATACGTCTATTACAGTCTTCACAAAGTTCTTCTTTTATCTCTGTAAGAAAACTAACAAGCTTTTGCTTATAGGGTGGCATACATGTCGTACACCCTAAAGAGTTTATCTGTAAGTCAAAGCCAATGCCTAGTGCTTCAAAAATTTGACTTATCATAGTAATGATGGTGAAATCTTCATAGACAGATGCTTCGCCAAAACTCTCACAACCAAACTGATGAAACTCTCTTAGTCTACCTTTTTGAGGTCTTTCATAGCGAAACATAGGACCATAATAGTAAAACTTTTGTTTCACTGGCTGACGGTCTAGTTTTGCATGGACAAAAGCACGTACCACTCCAGCTGTACCCTCTGGACGCATACATACATCGTTGTCACCTTTATCCATAAACTGATACATCTCTTTACTGACGATGTCGGAGCTATCTCCCACAGAACGTTTAAAAAGTGCCGTCTCTTCAAGTATAGGGGTTTCTATGTATCCATATCCATAACGCTTAGCAATAATTGTAGCCGTCTCTACAATAAAATTAAATCTTTGAGATTCTTCAAAAGTGAGGTCTTTCATACCTCTAAGTGGGTTTATCATTGTTTCTACCTTTGTAGGGAGCGATTGCCATCGCACCAATATATTGATGCAATTATAGCTCTAAATAGCTCAATATCTTTTGATGAATGTTCTCTATGATATCAGTGGCATCTACTTCTAAGTAATCTATGTTGAGTTTTTGCAAGCTTTCTTGCATTTTATTTTGTACTGACATAAGGTATTCTAAGCCACGTAGTTCTATACCGTCTAATTTTTTTTCAGAAGTTCTTTGTTGTAGTGTCTTCATATTTGTAATAAATAAAACTATTCTATCTGGAAAATGACCTTTGAGTGCAAACTTGTTGAAACTCACAAGTTCTTCAAAATCAAAATCACCATTGGCAAGCGCATAACCTATGCCAGAAAGAAAACCCCTGTCCGATATCACTGTGTTGTCTTTATTTGCTTCTACAACTTCTTCATAATGTTCTGCTCTATCAGCCAAAAATAGTAAAAGTTCTGCCCGCTTAGAATGAAGAGTATCAGACAGAAGTATTTCTCTAGCTTGTTTTCCAAATGTAGTACCACCAGGTTCATGGGTTGTCACAAGGGTAGGGTACTTCTGCTTTAAAAGTTCTATTTGGGTACTTTTACCACAAGTGTCTATCCCTTCAAAAAGTATATACATTAGCTTCTATACTCTTTAATCATTTTATGTACAGTAGGGTGTAGAAGATGATCTACCTTTCCATTAAACGGTAAAATAGAACGTACAACAGAAGAACTTACATATCCATATTCAAGACTAGGCATCAAAAAGACCGTTTCCAAATCTTTTTTGAGTGAAGCATTGGCGTAGCCCATTTGGAGTTCATACTCAAAGTCACTGACTGCTCTTAACCCACGCACTAAGATGTTTGCATCTAGCTCATCTGAAAGGTCTACAAGTAACTTATGAAAACCGATGACTTTGATGTTGGGTAAGTCCATTGTAGCTGCTTTGGCCATATGTACACGTTGTTCTAAAGAAAACATAGGTTTTTTGGCTTGCGAATCTGCCACGGCAATAATAATTTCATCAAACATCTTATAGGCACGTTTAATAATATCTAAATGTCCTACAGTGATAGGGTCAAATGTACCGGGGTATAGTGCTCTTGTATATTTACTCATTACTTCCATCTCTCATATAAATTATTTTCAATGCCTAAGACATCATACCACTTGCCAATGACAAACTTCTCCATATCTTCCAAGCTAGATGACTCAGAGTAGTACCCCATAACAGGGGGTGCTATAATGACTCCAAGTCTAGCCAATTTTTGCATATTTTCTAAAGCAATAGCAGAGAAAGGAAGTTCTCTAGGGGCAAGTAGTAGTTTTCTTTGCTCTTTTATAGCCACTGCCGCGACACGACTTGCAAGATTATCACTGATGCCACACGCGACCTTGGCAAGTGTATTCATACTACAAGGAATAATGGCTGTGGCATCTACTTTAAAAGAACCAGATGAAATACCAGCAGCAATGTTTTGAGAGTTATGAAGTGTCACTTTTTTGTTCTCAAAACTTTCAACTGTCAAGGCATTGTCAGAGACTACAACATGCACTTCAATATGTTCAGGTAAATAATCTACAAATTTTTTACCCAACTGTACACCCGATGCACCTGTGATTGCAATGACTAGTTTCATGACATACCTTAATTGAAAATATTAAATATGATTATATCAAAAGAAAATAAGAGCGTTGTAGAATGACCTTATAAGTTTGATTATGTTAGAAATGAAGCATAAAATACGTTTATATAAAGGCACATAGACATGACAAAAAAAGAACTTTCTATCAATATAAGTTGGGATGAGTTTGAGATGGGGACATGTGGTATATTTGTCGAGACACTAGACCAGTACATCCGCACTGTTTTTTTTCAAGACCATAAGCCTCAGCCAACTATCTCAGATAAAATGCTTCAAGGCGTAAATGATATATTAGACATGGATATAAAAGAATTTGAAAGACTTGAAGAGATACTAGGTATTGAAGACTATAAACAGAGTAAAATCGAAGAAATTCATCTTGACCAAGATAATGATCTATTTGATGGTGTCTACGCAGAAGTTATTATAGCTGTAGGTTCTCATACTCACATAGCTGTCATAGTCAAAGATGGTACATTTATGTGTATAAATGATGGTACTTATTTTGATACGCTTGAGGTAAGTGACAAACAAACTGAAACCAAAGGCATAAGTGAAAAAGATAGAGAAAATTTTATAGCAATGATGTCTGAAGAATAATGTTTTGAGTATTTATGAAATAAAAGGTGGAGCGGGCGAAGGGATTCGAACCCTCGACAGCCTGCTTGGAAGGCAGGAACTCTAGCCACTGAGCTACGCCCGCAAAATTAATAAATTCATTTTAACGATAAGTTTGCAAGTCTTAAATGAGACTAGTCTCATGAGCCAACTGCTGAAGTTTCATTTTTGGACTTTGTTCAAAAATGATTCTATAAATGGTACCGCAGGTCGGATTCGAACCGACACGCCCTAAAGCAGAAGATTTTGAGTCTACCAAGTCTACCAGTTCCATCACTGCGGCATTTACATCTTTATGATGTGGGAAGAATTCTACTCACTACGAGCTTAAATAGTGTTGATATATACTTTATTGCGTGTAGATTAATTACAATTTGAGCCAATTTTGGACTAACTAATATAAATTTGTTATAATGTCTTCATTAATTAATATTAAGGTTGAATCTTTGAAAATTACTATTATTATTATAGCTATTGTATTAATCTATACAATTTTTTCTACCTATTATCATGATACTACACTAGTAGGTGACTTTGGTAAGATTATTGGTGGTACTAACTTAGAACTTTTTGGTTATGTTGCCTATATCAATATTTTTATTTTATTTATACCTCTTTATAAGCTTTATTATAGACCAGAGACAAGAAAAGACATAGATTTTTATTTAGGATGGATTTTACTCTTTATAGCAATCATTATATTTTCAGCCCTCACATTAAATCTTGAAAATGTAGGTTTTGTAGGAAGAGAAATTGTTGCTTTTTTACAACCACTCATAGGCAAAGCAGGATTATGGCTTTTTTGGCTGATGGTCTCAGCCTTATCATTGGTTTTTATTATTGATGATGATTTTGTATTTTCTGACTACTTTCATGGTCTTTTCTCACCAGTTTTCTCGGGGGTTGCTACTTTCACTCAAAAAATAAAATCACTTTTTAACTACCTTATAATAAACCCTTTTTCTTCTCCAAACCTAGAGCAAGCAGCAAACACAAATGTAAGAAAAAAAGAGACACTACAAACTAGACACAGAAAAAATACTGTTTCTAAGGAGACAAATGCTATTGGCCGAGGTACAAAAAAAGTTACTAAAAAGATTACTAAAAAACAGTCTATAACCCCTCAAGAAAAAGCTATGTTAGAAGAGCTTAAAGCACGTAGTTCTCATGTTGCTAATGCTGATGACCCAACAACCTCTGCTGCTACCAAGAAAAATACAAACAGCAGTGTGAAAATAGTCTCAGAACTAGAAGAAAACTCTAAACTTATGGGAGAAATAGAAAAAGGTGCTGTAGCAAAACCTAAGAACTTTAAACTACCAAAACTAGACTTTTTACAAAAAGCACCTAAGGTATCAAAAAAAGTAAATGAAGCTGAAATAGATAGAAAAATAGAAGAACTACTTTCTAAACTACAACAATTTAAAGTAGATGGAGATGTCGTAAGAACTTACTCTGGTCCACTGGTGACAACCTTTGAATTTAAACCTGCACCCAATGTAAAAGTTTCTAAAATCCTTAATTTACAAGATGATCTTGCTATGGCGCTTGCTGCTGAGACAATACGTATACAAGCACCTATCCCTGGACGTGATGTTGTAGGAATAGAAATACCAAATGAAAGTATAGATACAATTTACCTACGTGAAATACTTGAGTCCAGTGTCTTTCAAGAGTCTTCTTCTCCACTGACAGTAGCTCTAGGTAAAGACATTGTAGGTAACCCATTTGTTACAGACATTAAAAAATTACCCCATTTACTCATAGCTGGAACCACTGGTTCTGGTAAATCTGTGGGAATCAATGCCATGATACTTTCTCTGCTTTACCGTAACGATCCAGAGCACTTAAAACTTATGCTTATTGACCCTAAGATGCTTGAATTTGCTGCATATGAGGACATTCCACATCTAATTACTCCTGTGATTACTGAACCTGCCAAAGCCATAGCAGCACTTGCTAACATGGTAGGAGAGATGGAAAGACGTTACAAACTTATGGCAGATGCTCGAACGAAAAACATTGACAACTATAATGAAAAAATGAAAAAAACAGGTGAAGAAGCATTTCCATACATTGTTGTGGTGATTGATGAATTGGCTGACTTGATGATGAGTGGTGGAAAAGATGTAGAACTTTCCATCGCACGTTTGGCACAGAAGTCTAGAGCTTGTGGTATCCACCTTGTTGTGGCAACACAAAGACCCTCTGTAGACGTAGTCACAGGTATGATAAAAGCCAACTTACCCTCTAGACTAAGTTACCGTGTAGGATCACGCATTGACTCTAAAGTTATCTTAGATGCGATGGGTGCAGACAGTTTATTGGGACGAGGGGACGGACTCTTTACACCTCCTGGAAGTACAGGACTTGTACGTATACATGCGCCATGGAATACCGAGGGAGAGATAGATGAGATAGTGGAATACATCAAAGCCCAACGTGTACCAGAATATGATGAAAGTTATTTAGTAGCAGGTGGTGCAGCCGCAGTTGCCAATGGTGGAGATGCACCCATTGAACTCGATGCACTGTATGAAGATGCTAAAATGGTTGTCTTAAATGACCAAAAAACATCTATTTCTTATCTACAACGTAAACTTCAAATAGGCTATAACCGTTCAGCAAATATTATAGAGCAACTTGAGGCTAAAGGTGTGCTGTCTGCTCCAAATACAAAAGGTAACAGAGAAATACTCTAAAATCTTTTTATATAAGATAATGAATCTCATTTAAGACTTTTTCTGTAACAAAGTGATACACGGAACGTATCACTCTCTATCCTATTGATGCAATGAAACTTTTTCAAAACACTTTTTAGCTAATATCACAATACAAAATCTATTTAACACAGGAGACCAAATATGGCCTTATTAGAAGAATATAAAGCTCACACAGCTGAGCGTGCTAAACTAGGGGTACCACCACTAGTATTGACTGCAGAACAAACTGCTGAACTTGTAGAATTACTTAAAGCTAATCCAGTTGCAGATAAAGAGTATGCAATGGAATTGTTTAAAAGTAAAATTCCTGCAGGTGTAGATGATGCAGCCTATATTAAAGCGGCATTTTTAAATGACATTATTCAAGGTAACGCATCTTGTACTGAAATAGATAAAGTGCTTGCAACCATTATCTTAGGAACAATGTTAGGTGGATTTAATGTGGCTCCTCTAGTAGATGCACTCTCTTCATCAAATATGACTGTTGCTGAGTCTGCAGCTTCACAACTTAAAAATACACTTCTTGTTTATGATTCATTTAATGATGTTAAAGCATTAATGGACGAAGGTAATCCACTTGCAAAAGAGATTATTGAATCTTGGGCAAATGCTGAATGGTTCTATAATAAACCAGAAATGGAAAAAGAGATCACACTAACGGTATATAAAATCCCTGGTGAGACAAATACAGATGATTTATCTCCAGCATCTGAGGCATTTACAAGAGCCGATGTACCGCTTCATGCAAACTCTTTCCTAGTCAATAGAATGGATAACCCATTAGATACTATGAAAGAACTCAAGGAAAAAGGTCACCCTTTAGTATACGTTGGAGATGTTGTAGGAACTGGATCTTCTAGAAAATCTGGTATCAATTCACTTCAGTGGCACATGGGTGAAGATATTCCTTTCATTCCAGGTAAAAGAACAGGTGGTGTGGTTATTGGTGATATTATTGCTCCAATTTTCTTTAACACTGCAGAAGATGGTGGATGTATCCCAATTCAAGCACCAACAGCAAACCTAAATACTGGTGATGTGATTACACTTAAACCTTTTGATGGTGTGATTGAGTGTGATGGTAAAGTGGTTTCTGAATTTAAATTAGAGCCAAATACACTTCCAGATGAGATGAGAGCAGGTGGACGTGTACCACTTATCATTGGTAAAGGTCTTACGGTTAAAGCAAGAGAAGCACTTGGTATGGATGCTGGAGATATCTTCATGACGCCAGATATTCCTGCTGACAATGGTAAAGGTTTCACCCTTGCACAAAAAATGGTTGGTAAAGCAGCTGGTATTGAAGGGGTTAAACCAGGTGTTTACTCTGAGCCAGTATGTACAACTGTTGGATCACAAGATACAACGGGTGCAATGACTAGAGATGAAGTAAAAGACCTTGCAGCACTTAGCTTTGGTGCAGACTTTGTACTTCAATCATTCTGTCATACATCTGCGTACCCAAAACCAGCAGATATTGACCTTCAGCATACACTTCCACAGTTTATGACTGAGAGAAAAGGGTTTACACTTAGACCAGGTGATGGTGTTATCCACTCATGGCTAAACAGAATGTGTCTTCCAGATACAGTCGGTACTGGTGCAGATTCACACACAAGATTCCCAATAGGTATTTCATTCCCAGCTGGTTCTGGTCTTGTTGCGTTTGCAGGGGTAACAGGTATGATGCCTCTTACTATGCCAGAGTCTGTACTTGTAAGATTCTCAGGTGAAATGCAACCAGGTATCACACTACGTGATATGGTAAATGCTATTCCTCACCAAGCGATTAAAGATGGTCTTTTAACCGTTGAAAAAGCTGGTAAGAAAAATATCTTTGCTGGACGTATTTTAGAGATTGAAGGTCTTGAGCAACTTAAAGCGGAGCAAGCGTTTGAGCTTTCAGATGCATCTGCAGAGCGTTCAGCTGCTGCATGTACTGTAAAACTTGACAAAGAACCAGTCATCGAATACCTAGAGTCAAACGTAGCACTTATCGAAGAGCTCATCGCTCAAGGCTACGAAGACAAAGCAACACTTGAAAGACGTGCTCAAAAAATGAGAGACTGGATAGCAAACCCAGTGCTTATGGAAGCAGATGCTGATGCAGAGTATGCAGCAGTAATCGAGATCAACATGTCTGAGATTAATGAGCCAATCGTAGCATGTCCAAATGATCCAGATGATGTTAAAACATTAAGTGAAGTTCATGAAGCTGGACTTAGAACTGAGATGGATGAAGTATTTATCGGTTCTTGTATGACAAACATTGGTCTCTTTAGAGCAAATGCAGAAGTTCTTAGAGGAGAAGGTCCAGTTGAGACTAAACTATGGGTTTGTCCTCCAACTAAAATGGATGAGAAAACACTTCAAGAAGAGGGTTACTACTCAGTATGGGGAATGGCAGGAGCGAGAATCGAACCTCCAGGATGTTCTTTATGTATGGGTAACCAAGCAGCTGTTAAGCAAAATGCATGGGTATTCTCTACGTCAACTAGAAACTTCGACAACAGACTTGGTAAAGGGTCACAAGTATACCTTGGTTCAGCAGAACTTGCAGCAGTGGTTGCACTAAAAGGTAAACTACCTACTGCAGCTGAGTATGCTGAAATCGTAGCAGATAAAATTAAGCCAGAGATGACTGATGACATCTACAAATACCTAAACTTCAACAAAGTTTCTAAAGAAGAACTAGAAGCGATGATTGAGTAATAGGCACTCTTTTTCATATTATCTATCCGTTGGGATAGATAATATATACTATCTATTCAAATCACTTTCCAGATTTAATATGCTTTAAATATATCTTTAAATTGTTTAGGAATACGAGAAGGCTTTCCATTTTCAATATAGACCAAAAGCACTTCCATACTAAATAGTTTCACTTCTTCCCTCCATACTTCTTGTAATAATATTAATGATGAGTTTTTAAGTGTAAGTAATTTTGTTGTGACTGTTAGCATGTCACCCAGTGTAGCTGTAGCCACAAAACTTCCATGAATATCTCTTACCACAAAACCACTATCAGCACCCAAAGTAGGGGACATGTTATTTTTAAAAAAGACCTCTGAACGTGCTCGTTCACAATATTTAATGTAATTTGTATGATAAACTATTCCACCTAAATCTGTATCTTCATAATAGACTCTTATTTTCATCACTATCCTTTATTGTTATCTTTAATCCCAATCATACTCATAAATCTTCCACTGCATCCATTTTCTTTTCTATATGAAAAAAAATCTTTTACCTCACATGCTGTACAAATATGACTTAATTCAATATTTTCAGCTAATAGATGTGCATTGAGGAGTTGATAGTAATTAATATTAGGTAAGTTTAACATATATTTGTCTCCTTTTTGTGTGTATGCTTGAGGAATGCTTGAAAAATGTTTTGCAACGTCGTATCCTACTTCATAACAACATTGCCCAATAGATGGACCAATACCTGCTTGAATATCACTTGGGTGACAATCATACACTTCTATCATCTTTTGCACCGTTTTATACGCTATATTCTGTTGCGTACCTTTCCAACCTGCATGTATGGCTGATACAACATGTTTTTTTGTATCATAAAGAAGTATGGGTACACAGTCAGCAGTCAGTATATTTAAGAGTATATTAGGTACATCTGTTACTAAAGCATCACAATCTTCTATGGCATCGTCCAATGTATGCCAACCTCGTGTTTCGCGTTTGCTAATAACACGTATATTATCACTATGTGTTTGATTGGCTAAGACAAAATGTGTAGATGTATCATTATCAAATAGATGGTGTAGATATTTCCTATTTTCAATAATAGTTTGTTTTTTTTCACCGGTATGTAAAGCCAAACTAAAATCATAAGGCAATGAAGCATTTTTTTTTGTTATACCATGTATGAAATCTTCATGTTTTAAAAAGTGTTTGAACTGATAGATATCTAGCATATGATTCGCTATCCTTTTATATGGTATGTGAAGTGCGCATAAATATTTTGATATAATAGCAAAAAAATGAGGATAGTGATGATGGATACTCGGATAAATGCAAAAAAAGGAATATTTAAAAACTTTTCGTATTTACTGATGTTGCAGACAATACCACTTTTTGTCATTTCTTCTTATTTAGTCAATGAAATAAACCCTTATCTTTTTAATAAACAAATGGTTTACTACTTTATTGCCTTTGTTGTCTTTATAGTCTCTGTTTTTATCCCTTGGAGACATATTATATGGTGGTTTGTTCCTATTTTTTACTTGGCAAACTTAGGCTTGCTTATTGCCGTAGAGTTTGTAGGTAAGACTATCTTAGGTGCTCAAAGATGGATAGAGCTTCCAGGATTAGGCATCACCATACAACCTTCTGAATTTATCAAAGTCTCTGTTATCATGATGATGGGTTACCTCATCACACGACGACCCCCTGAAGAGAAAGGCTATGGGCTTTTACAGTTTATAAAACTCTCTATTGTCATTATTATTCCTTTCATTCTTATTGCAAAAGAGCCCGATTTGGGTACAGCATTGGTACTTCTCATTACTGGATATGGTATTTTATTTGTTGTAGGTGTGAACTGGAAAATATGGGTGAGTATTGTACTTCTTTTAGCTTTGACTGCACCTTTACTTTATGGACAGCTCAAACCCTATCAAAAAAAACGTATCTCTGACTTTGTTGGTCAACCTAGTTATCATGTGAAGCAGGCACTCATTGCTATTGGCTCAGGTGGACTGGAAGGAAAGTCTAAAGATGAGTCAACACAAACACAACTTAAGTTCCTTCCCGTCTCATCAACAGACTTTATTTTTGCCT
The DNA here is from genome assembly GCA_902727855.1 of uncultured Sulfurovum sp. Classification (GTDB taxonomy): domain Bacteria; phylum Campylobacterota; class Campylobacteria; order Campylobacterales; family Sulfurovaceae; genus Sulfurovum. The sequence continues at coordinate 83,680 of CACVAS010000117.1, read as the reverse complement.
ATTTAGGTGAACGATTTGGATTTAAAGGTATGATGGTAGTCATTGGTCTCTACATATTACTCATTTTCAATTTACTCTATATCTCAAGTAAGTATGCGGAAGATTATCTCATTAATGTTTTTTCTTCTGGCTTGGCATTTTTGATTTTTGTCTATATGGGGGTAAACATTTACATGATCATCGGTTTAGCCCCTGTTGTAGGACTTCCTTTGCCTATGTTTAGCCATGGTGGAACGTCATTTATAATATTTGCAGTTATTTTTGGGATTTTACAAAATCTTATTGCTTTTAAAGATTATAGTCGCTATAATTCTGACTCGAAAGTAACAATGCAAACAAAAGATTTTCATTAACCTTTTTTCATTAACCTTTCATCTTAACCAAGGGTCGGTAGCTCAGTTGGTTAGAGCACTCGGCTCATAACCGAGTGGTCGGGAGTTCGAGTCTCCCCCGACCCACCACAAAACTCCATAACTACAGTACATTTTAACTATCTAATTTTCAACTCTGCCAAAACTCTGCCAATTTTTGACATATCAGCTTTGATTTTACCCGTGTAATGTTCTTGATTTACATCATCGTTTAGATATTGACAAAAAGGCGATATTCGCCTATAATAGTTTAAAATAATAAAGGACATTTATGAATCAACAACAAATGCATACACTTTTAGATGTTCCGACAAGAACACTTAGAGATTGGAAAAAGGGGAATAGAGGGAAACTTTATCAACTCCTTGAAACGCTAGACTATGAAGCAGCACAAAAACTTTTAGATATGAATAATAATATGGATTTAAAAAAACTCCTTGAGAATGAACAAAATTATAGTTCTTTGAGAGAATTTGAAAAGGATTTGTATGAAGTGTTGGTATCAGGCAGAGATAGTCGTGTATGGTTAGAACTCTCAAAAGATACTAGTCTGTCAAAAGAGGCTAGGGCGAGAGCTGCTTATCTGTATAGCTTTTTAACCAATAAAATGACTCAATTGAGTTTTACAACTCAAGTAAATGTAGGTCTATACCATGGTAATAAAAATCAAACAGGCAATGGTCTAGCACGTCTTTATGGGCTTAAAAATGGGTTAGATATGGCTAGGTTCAATCAATTCAAAATGACAGGTAGATTTTAGTGATAGCTACTAGTTTTAAAGAAGCTATCATTGAGATGATGGAAGAGATAGCCAAGGCTATCCCAGATACACATAAACAAACACCTGTAAAAGTATATTTGACAGGTGGTGGTGCAGTACATTTTAACTAATCCAAAAACTCAAAAGCATCAATTTTTACAACAATAAGCTATAATCTTTAAAACATTATTAGGACTTATTATTTATGGCACAACACTCAAACTCAGCACTCATTTGGTCTACTGCAGACTTGCTACGAGGTGACTATAAGCAGTCAGACTACGGCAAAATAATTCTTCCTTTTACGCTTCTAAGACGTTTAGAGTGTGTGCTTGAACCTACAAGAGATGATGTCCTTGCAGAAAATGTCGCTAGAAAATATTTAGGCATTCCACTAGAACCGTTTCTTACGCGTAAGTCTGGGCATAGTTTCTACAACACCTCTAAGTTCACACTTACAAAGCTGATGAGTGACCCTAACAACATCAGAGAAAACCTAGAGAGCTACATCAACGACTTTTCTGCCAACACTAGAGAGATATTTGAGAAGTATGAGTTTGCAGTTCAAATAGATAAGCTCAATGAAGCAAACTTGCTTTACCTCATCGTTGAGAAGTTTGCATCTATGGACTTACACCCTGACGTACTCTCTAACCATGAGATGGGGTTACTGTTTGAAGAGCTTATCCGTAAGTTTGCAGAAGCTTCTAACGAAACAGCGGGGGAGCACTTTACCCCAAGAGATATGGTTCGACTTGCAACCTCACTTCTTTTCTCAACGGATGATGACGTACTTACCAAAAAAGGCGTCGTAAGAAGTCTCTACGACCCAACAGCTGGTACAGGAGGGTTCCTCTCTAGTGGTAGCGAATATGTGTATGAACTCAACCATGACGCTACACTGGTAACCTTTGGTCAAGAGCTAAACGGCGAGTCTTATGCTATCTGTAAAGCAGACATGATGATAAAAGGTCAACCAGTAGAGAATATCAAACATGGTAACACACTAAGTGATGACAAACTCCAAGAGAACAAGTTTGACTATATGCTTTCCAATCCTCCCTTTGGTGTAGAGTGGAAGAAAGTGCAAGAGGATGTAAATAAGGAATACAAAGAACAAGGCTACAACGGTAGGTTTGGTGCAGGGCTTCCAAGAGTCAGTGATGGTTCACTTCTATTTTTACTTCATTTAGTCAGTAAGATGAGACCACAGAGTGAGGGTGGGAGTCGCATAGGTATCATCCTAAATGGTTCTCCTCTCTTTACAGGTGGTGCGGGAAGTGGTGAGAGTGAGATAAGACGCTACATCTTAGAAAACGATTACCTTGAAGCTATCGTTGCAGTACCTAACGATATGTTCTTTAACACAGGAATTGCCACTTACATCTGGGTACTCTCTAACAACAAGCCTGAGCACAGAAAAGGAGAAGTACAACTCATCAATGCTTCAAACATGGGTAAATCTATGAGAAAGTCACTAGGCTCTAAGCGTAAGTACCTCGATGAAGATGAGATAAACTACATTGTAAGAATCTATGGAGAGCATGAGGCTTCTAAAATCTCTAAACTCTTTAACACTACAGACTTTGGTTACAGACGCATAACCGTTGAGCGACCCCTACAACTAAGCTACTATCCTCATGACATTGACAGACTTGAAGCTCTGCAAAACGATAAGGCATTTATGAAGTTAGATAGTAAACTCTCAGAGTCTATTTTAAAAGCACTTAGTAACATAGCAGATGAGAAGATAATGAGTCGTGATACTTTCAAGCAAGCATTGGCACTTAAACTCACAGCCTCGCAGTTCAAGTTGATACAGAAACATATAAGTGTGCATGATGATGAAGCGGAGTTATGTCATGACTCTAAAGGAAAGCTTGAAGCAAACGCAGACCTAAGAGACTATGAAAATGTTCCACTTAGTGAAGATATATACACTTACTTTGAAAGAGAAGTAACACCACATGTACCACTGGCTTGGATAGATGAGAAGAAGACAGATGCAAAAGATGGCGAAGTTGGTATAGTAGGCTACGAGATACCCTTCAACAGACACTTCTACGAATACACACCACCAAGAGCACTTGAAGAGATAGATGCAGAGTTAGAAACATTGAATGCTGAGATAATGGAGATGTTACATGAGATATAAACTATCAAATCTAGTGCACTTAAGAAATTTTTTGGTATTCAAAATGTATAATGTGAGTAAGAATACTCTTCAAGCCTCTTTACAATGCTCACCCGGAGGAGTTCTTATAGATATTTTTTCAATGCCCATCATACGACAAGCTTCTGTCACTAAGATAGCGGCGCATTATGAAGTTGGAGTTGGGCAGTGAAACAGTATCAAATATTGGCAGATGAGGGCTGGACGCACTCAGAAACACCTCCAAATCGTTATCATCACTTCTTCGTATCTATATCTGCTCCTTCTGATACCATCTCACTACTAGAACAGAAATTAAAAGAGTGCAATAAAAATTTTAAGCATCCTCATAGAGATGAGATTAAATGGTCTAAATTAAATGGGCGATTTTTTGAAGATTATAAAATGCTCATAGATATATTTTTTGATTTTTGGGAAAGTCATGATGAACTCAAGTATCGTCAACTTTTTATGGACAAAAAATATGCATATAGTGGCGAAATAAATCCTAAAGATAGACTATTCAAAATCTATTATCAGTTTATCAAACATTCATTTGGGTTTGATAGCGACTACTTTAAGAACTTAGGTATAGATAATCTGTTGTTCAAACTAGATGATTATCCTGATAGAGAGAGAAAAAAGACACTCAGGGCATATGTAGATAGTCACTATAAAACATTTGATGTAAAAGTCGACTTCATCAATAGTAAAAATAGTTATATACATCAAATCATAGATATTGTCATGGGTGCAGCTGGATACTATGGAAATTTCAAGTGCTGTAGAGTCAAAGGTGTAAAATCCAAAATACAACATATTTGTAAAATAAAATTGGCAAAGTATATACAAAAGAGGCTAGAGTCTATAGAGGCTACAGATAGAGGCACAAAAGTATTCAATTGGTATAGCAACACAGGTTTTGTAAAAGGTCAAAACTACAACAATAGACACAAATTCAAGATAATGATATGGAAATTTAAACCCAAAGAGTATATCAAAGATGAGAGTTTTGACAATGATAAAGAGTTATCAAGTCTTAAAGTAAGAAGAAAATACTACATCAAAAAGAGCGTAGAAGAGTGTAGTATCTTTGACAGCCATCTATGAACAGATATAAACAATACCCCAAGTATAGGGATAGTGGTGTTGAGTGGTTGGGAGATATTCCTAAACATTGGGGAAGCAGTAGGTTAAAGTTCTTATGTAATATTACAACAGGTGGAAAAGACACTGAAAATAAAGTTGATGATGGAAAGTACCCTTTTTATGTTCGTTCACAAACTGTGGAGAGAATCAATTCATATTCATTCAATGGAGAGGCTATCTTAACTGCTGGAGACGGTGTTGGTGTTGGTAAAGTTTTTCATTATGCAAAGGGCAAATTTGATTTTCATCAACGAGTTTATATGTTTTATGCTTTTAATCAAGTAATAGGTAAATTTCTCTTTGAATATATAAAGAATAACTTTTACAAGGTAGCATTAGCTGGTGTAGCGAAATCAACTGTTGATTCATTACGATTACCTTTGATACAAAACTTTATGATAACTGTTCCACCCCTCCAAGAACAACAAACCATAGCCAACTACCTCGACAAAGCCACAGCCAAGATAGATACCCTCATAGAGAAACAAACAAAACTTATAGAGCTACTTCGTGAGAAACGCCAAGCAGTCATCTCCACTGCTGTAACTCGTGGACTTGACAACACAGTAGCCATGAAAGATAGTGGGGTTGAGTGGTTAGGGGAGATTCCTGAGCATTGGACTAGAAGTAAACTAGGTTATGAAACTAGAGTGAAAGCCAGATTAGGATGGAAGGGTTTAAAGGCTGAAGAGTATGTAGAAGATGGATTTATATTTTTAGCTACACCCAATATTAAGGATAATGAAATTGATTTTGTTAATGTGAATTACATAACAGAAGTGAGGTATAAAGAGTCACCTGAAATCAAGTTAGAACTAGGGGATGTGTTGGTAACAAAAGATGGTTCAACTACGGGAACTACTAATGTAGTGAGAGTGTTACCAAAACCTGCAACTGTAAATAGCTCAATTGCTGTTATTAGACCTAATAATAAACTTTACAGCATATTCCTATATTATTACTTCATATCTACATATATACAAGAAACAATAAATTTATTGAGGGGTGGGATGGGTGTACCACATTTATTCCAAGCAGATTTGAGATTTTTTAATATTTTATTACCATCATATAGAGAACAAAAGAATATAGCAGACTATCTAGACGATAAAACCTCAAAGATAGACACCCTTATCACTAAATCAACCAAAGCCATAGACCTACTAAAAGAGAAACGCACCGCTCTTATTAGTGCTGCTGTTACTGGGAAGATTAAGGTGAATGACGAAAGTCAGAGAGAACACCCTGGGGTGTGATGTTAGGAATGAAGTAAAGGAGAAAGCACAATGATAATACAAGCAACTAAAAAACTACAAGACATGGTAGGCGTAAAGACAACAGAGTTACCCACGGAGTCTGACTCATTTACATCATGGCATGGCAATATCTTTATGATAGGTCGTAAGAAATGTTTACTTGTAACACATAACGAGAGTTTGTACTCGGTATTTCTCTATGGTGTCACCAAGAAAGAGATGAATAACCTAAGAGAGATACTAAAGTCACACCTAGCAGAACTTCTACGAAGAGATGACTTTGTCTTGCCACATATAGTGAAGATGCTAGATACACTGGAGAGCATAACTTACATGAAAACATCTGACCGTTCAGTGATGGGCAATATGAACGATATGGTACACATGCTAAAATACTACAACATGACTGAAGATGAACTCTCTTTGAGTGCAAGGATTAACCATACTCCATATAGCAGAGGAAAGTTTCATTTTCCAGTAGATATTCTTAAAAGATTACTAGAGGAGATAAAATGAACTACACACCACCCTTTACGATAACATCAAAGATACTAGATATAGTAAGTCAGATTAGTGAAATAGTTGGAAAGCTAGAAGTGCTTGCACCAACTGCGATAAGCCCAACTCTACGTAAAGCAAATAAAATCAAAACCATTACAGGAACACTTGAGATAGAGGGGAATACCCTAGGTATTGAGAAAGTAACAGCTATACTTGAGGGTAAAAGAGTAATGGGAAGTATACGAGAGATAGCAGAAGTAAATGGAGCTATCAAGGTGTATGATATGTTGAATTCATTTGAGTATAAAAAACTAGATGACTTACTCCTCTCTCATAAGATGTTAATGGATGAGATACTTACAGATGCTGGAACATTTAGGTCTAGCAATGTAGGTGTTGGTGGAGCAGATGGGGTTGTACATGTAGCACCACCTCATGCACATGTTGCAAGTTTGATGGAAGATCTGTTTTCATGGTTAGAGACAAGTGATGTACATCCGCTTATTCAAAGTTCTATATTTCACTATGAGTTTGAATTTATCCATCCTTTTGTAGATGGAAATGGTCGTATAGGAAGATTGTGGCAGAGTCTTATACTTTACAAATGGAAACCACTCTTTTCAGCTATGCCAATTGAGAGCGTTATCAAAGAGAGTCAGCAAGAGTATTATGATGCACTTCAGAGTGCTGGAGATGCAGGAGAAAGCACACCGTTTGTGGAATTTATGCTTGAAGCGATACTAGAAACTTGTGAGCGAGAACTCCAGAACAATCAAGATGTCCCAATAAATGTCCCTAAAAATGTCCCAATAAATAGACAAGATAAGATTTTGGAAATTATTCAAGATGATAATGGTGTGACTATTGAGCAGTTAGCACATGCTTGTGGTGTGAGTGATAAGACTATCAAAAGAGATATTGCTAAGCTAAAAGAGAATGGTGTTCTTGAGCGTGAAGGAAGTTTGAAAAGCGGACATTGGAAAATCATAGGAGAGAAGGCATGAGCAAACACAAAGAGAGACAGTTCCAAATAGAGATAGTTCAACATCTAACATCTCATAAATGGATGGAAGAATCTTGAAAAGGTTTTATTCTTGGAGTATGAATAAGCCTCTAGAAATAAAGGAAAAGCTATGACAGAAACTAAACGCTTATTAGATGGTGCTAGAGAAAAGTTATTAGACTTAACACTAAGAAATACGCTTCTTAACTACAACATCAAGAAGCGAGGACGACTATCTATTATTGATGAAATGCCAAATGTACTCTATGATAAACTAAGCTCTGGAAGTAAAATGCGGTTTCTTCCCGTACCGTATCCAGATATCGATGATACTACAGATGAAGAGGAAGAAGTTGATGAGAACACAGGTCTAATCAACGTTAGAACTCAAGCAAAGCGTTTAAACTTAAATATATCAGAAGATGCTCCAATAGTTGTTGATTCTACTGAAGAGCTCCTAGAAAAACATACTGATAATTATGTACAGACACTACATTATGCAGATACATTAGATAAAATTTGCCGTCGGATACGAAGTAATTCAAATACTGCTATCCAAGAAACGGGTACAAATATGCTTTATCTTGCTATTGGCTTCTTAGAATGGAAACCATCAAAAGATAATGATCGTATCGTTCTCTCTCCTTTAATCCTTATGCCAATTCAGATTGAGCGAGGTAAAATTGATTCTACAACAGGATCTTATACATACACTCTTGAATATTCTGGTGAAGATATGTTTTCAAATATCTCTTTAGAATATAAAATGAAAGAATTTGGTATTGCTTTACCTACACTAGAAGAAGACGAACTTCCTGAGAAATATTTTTCTAAAATAAGTGAACTTTGCGAAAAATATCCACACCTTCTTGGTGTAAGAAGAAGATTCTCAGTAGATTTCTTTCACTTCTCAAAATTACTTATGTATCAAGATCTTGACCATGAAAATTGGGGAGAAGAAAATAATATCTTAGATAATGAAGTATTGCGTCAAGTAGCAGGAGATGGTGCTGTAGCAGATACTATGGCTGTAGCTACAGGAGATGCTTCTTCAACAGAATCTTTAGCTCTTATTATGGATGCAGATGGCTCTCAACGAGATGCAATTTCTCAAGTACTTAAAGGTCAAAACCTTATCATTGAGGGTCCTCCAGGTACAGGAAAAAGTCAAACAATTGCCAACCTTATAGGTGCCGCATTGGCAGAGGGTAAAAGCATACTTTTTGTTGCAGAGAAGTTAGTAGCCCTTGAAGTAGTTAAGAAACGTCTTGATAATGTAGGTTTAGGTCATTTTACCTTGGAATTACATTCACATAAGACAAATAAATTGGCATTTTATACTTCTCTGGGAGATCGAATTAATCTAGAGACACAAGAAACAAATACTGGTTTGCAAGAAAAAATCGATGAAATAGAGAAGATAAAAGAGAATGTAAACGATTATCTAAAGGTACTACATACAGATATTGAAAATATATCAGAGACTCCATACAATATCTTCGGAAATATGCTTAACCTTCATAAAAGTATATTTGATAGCCTACCTACTACAGAAGCGTACTTGAAGTTATCTAAAAATGAATACAAGTCAATATCAGATGATTTAAGTGCTCTTATGAAGCTTATTGAGGAAGACCCTGAAATACTTCATTCTCAATGGAAAGGCTTTGAGATAACAAATGCTATTTCTATAGACGCTGATTCTATAATATCTATATTTCAACAGCTTAAAGATATATCACTTTCAATCGATAAATACTTATCTGAGGAGATAGATACATTAGAAATAGTATTTACTCCTGAAAATATAAGTAGAATAGTTAATCTACACAAATCAAATATTCTAGACAACTTGCCAGACACAAAAAAACTGTATGCAGTTCATTCTGTTGAAAAAAGTAAACTAGAAGATCTCTTCAAGAGAGGAGAAGAACTCCTACGCGCATATGACGCTATTGAAGATGTTGATCTTGATGGCATTGAAGACATATCAGAGCTCAAAGATTTAAGCAGGAACCTAAGGGGATTTGTTGACATAGGGTTCTTTGGAAAATTCTTTAATTCAGAGTACAAGAAGGCTAGACGAAAGTTTTTAATGGCTTTCACTATTAAAAAGAAGTCTAATCCAGAAACTATGTCTCATGAGATAGAAGAAGTTAGAAAGCAAATCGAGAAATACCAAAAACTTTATGAAGAGTTTTACCTGCTGGGTGAAAAAGAGGCTTTGGTAAGTACAGAGTATAAGCAGTTAGACACTAGTAACCTGAGCTCAATACCCAAGACATTAGATATTATAAGGTTAGTCCTTTCACTCAAGGATAGCCAAGAATGGAAAATTAAAGCTTATTCTGAGGGGATGAGTGACGAGCTTATCGCACCTCTATTTAATGATAACTACAAAGAGTACTTAAGCAGTATAAAGAATATTTCTATCCACATTAAAGCTTTAATAGCAGATACTGAAGCACTTGAGAAAGAGCTTTCTCGCTATGGTAGAATAAACAAGGAAGAGTTTTATAACAAAGAAGTCATTACGTATCAATCAATAGTTAATGAATTAGAGAACAAGATAGAGCTTAGTTCCATCTTACCTATGTGGATAGATGTTTCTAGACTATTACAGAGAGTATCTGCTGCTCATTTTATGGATCTTGTGGACTATGCAAAGAAGAATCATATATTAGATGGTATGAAACAGCTCTTTGAGTATGGCTATTATCGAGAATGGTCACACCAAGTGCTTCGCACTAATGAAACTTTGGCAAAATTTAACAGACATTTATTTGAAACACACCTTAAAAACTTTAGAGATGCAGACAAAAAGCTCAATGGACTCTACGCTAAACAACACTCACTACTTCTATCTAAGAATATAGTTCCTGCTGGAAGAGGAGGAACTGTACGTGAGATGACAGATATGAGGCTTTTAAGAAATGAAGTAAATAAACAAAAAGCGCATCAACCGATAAGACAGGCTTTAAAGAGAGCAAGTGATGCTATTAGAGCTCTTAAACCATGTTTTATGATGTCTCCTCTATCTGTTGCACAGTTTATTGATCCAAAGCAAAAGCCCTTTGACTTAGTAATATTTGATGAAGCTTCACAGATTTTTCCAGAAGATGCACTTGGTTCCATAGCTAGAGCAAAACAAGTAGTTGTAGTTGGAGACCCTAATCAGTTGCCACCTTCATCATTCTTTAGCAGTATCAATGAGCAAAATGATGGAGAGGAAACGATAGCTACATCATCAGAATCTATTTTAGATTTGATGCTTCGTGTTTATCCAAATGTTAAAAGATTGAAATGGCATTATCGATCTAAGCACGAAAGCCTTATCGCCTTTTCAAACCATCATTTTTATGATGATGAGTTGATGATTTTCCCTTCTCCAGATGGGCATGAAGGAAATGTTGGTATTACTCGTAGATTCTTACCAAATGCGAAATATAAAAATCAAACTAATCCAACTGAAGCCATAGCTATGGTTGAAGGTTTGTTTGAGTCTTTATTAAAGAGTACCAATGAGAGCATTGGTCTTGTAGCTATGAATAAAAAGCAAACTGAGCTCATAGAAAGGATTATAGAACAAAAAACTGTTGATGATGGAACTTTAAGTTCATTGTATGATAATGCTTACAAAGCTGGGAATATTTTTGTAAAAAACCTTGAAAATGTTCAAGGGGATGAAGCAGATGTTCTTTTCATTGGAACAACATATGGACCAGATCCAGATTCCAGAAAAGTTTACCAAAGGTTTGGTCCTATTAATGGGAATAGTGGTTGGAGACGTATGAATGTTTTAATCACAAGAGCGAGAAAAAAGATTGTACTTTATACATCTATGAAAAGCAGTGACATAGCTATTCAAGAAGGAAATAGAGGGCGTATGGCTCTACGTAATTATCTAAATTATACTGAGACAGGAATAGTAGAGTCTCATGGTGGAATCACGACTGCCAAAGAACCAGGTTCCCCATTTGAAGAATCAGTTATAAGGTATATCCAATCTCTAGGATATAAGGCTCAGCCTCAAGTTGGTGTAGCAGGTTTTTTTATAGATATTGGTGTTAAAGTAGAAAACTCATATAACTTCATTTTAGGAATAGAATGTGATGGAGCTTCGTACCATTCAAGTAGGTCTGCAAGAGATAGGGATAGAATTAGACAAGAGATACTTGAGTCGATAGGATGGAATATTTATAGGATATGGTCAACAGACTGGTTTAGACATAGAAATGAAGAAGAAATACGGCTGAAAAATGCACTTGATGTAGCTAAAAGCCGAGCAATAATGATCCAAGATAAGCCTGACGAAGAGATTGTCCAAGAAGAAATACTACCAGTGCATAGACCTGTAGAAGAACCAGAAGTTACAGAGGAGACAATCGAAGTTACTAAAAAAGATCTTGAAAAGGAACTCTATCGCATTAGAAAAGAAAAGGTTGAGCCTAAGTTTAAGATAGATAGTAAAAGTATTCTAAGTAATCATATGATTGATTTATTTTGTAAAACAAAGCCAACGACTATGGAACAATTTAGAATCAGTATTCCGCAATATCTTAGAGAAAAAATTGATCCAGAGCAAGTAATGTTTATGGATGAAATATTTGAATCTATTGAAAACTATTTATAAAATGACATAGACATAAGGGGATAACGATAAATGAGCAAACACAAAGAGAGACAGTTCCAAGTAGAGATAGTACAACATCTAACATCTCACCAATGGGTAGAAGGTGATGTCAGCGGATACGATAGAGAACTCGCACTTTATCCTGATGATATCATCAACTACATTAAGACTACTCAACCTCAAGCCTATGAGAAGATGCAAAAACGTGAAGGTACTAAGACAGATGCTGTACTGTGTAAACATGTGGCCACAGAGATGGACAAACATGGTTCACTCTTCTACTTGCGGAATACGCTAAAGTACATAGGTTCTAAGTTCAAACTATGTCAATTTAAGCCAGAACTCCATAACCCTGATACACAAGCAAAGTATGATGCAAACATACTAAGAGTCGTACAAGAAGTAACTACAAAGAGTGGTAATGAACGCATAGACCTAGTGCTGTTTCTCAATGGTATACCCATCGTTACCATGGAGCTAAAGACAGACTTTACACAAAATGTGCAAGATGCAGTGAACCAGTACAAATACGACAGACCGGCTAAAGGAGAAGCACTGCTTGAGTTTAAACGCAGAGCCTTAGTTCACTTTGCCGTGAGTACCGATGAAGTCTACATGACAACGAAGCTTGCAGGCTCTTCAACTTTCTTTCTACCCTTTAACAAAGGTCGAGATGATGGCAGTGCAGGTAACCCACCAAACCCAAATGGGTATGCCACAAGCTACTTGTGGGAAGAGGTGCTTCAACGTGATTCTATTCTCAACATCATTGCAAGATATATACACTTAGAGGTAAAAGAAAAAGAGGATTATCAAGGTAAGAAGCGTAAGTCTGAGACGCTTATCTTCCCAAGGTACCACCAACTTGATGTGGTAAGAAAACTTTTAGCCAACACTAAAGCTAATGGTGCAGGCAATCACTACCTCATACAACACTCTGCTGGTTCAGGGAAGTCTAACTCTATCGCGTGGTTGTCTCATCAGCTTGCATCTTTACATAGTGAGAAAGAAGCGTCGGTGTTTAACTCGGTCATCGTCATTACCGATAGAACCGTGTTAGATAACCAACTTCAAGAGACCATAGCGAATTTTGAGCACAAAGAGGGTGTAGTAGTCGGGATTTCTCGTGAGGGTTCTACTGAGTCAAAATCGGTACAACTTGCAGATGCACTTGAGCGTGGAGCGAAGATTATCATTACTACCATTCAAACTTTTCCCTTTGTGCTTGAAGCGATTGGGAAGAGACCTACACTTAAAGACAATAGCTATGCCATCATCGCCGATGAAGCTCACTCTTCTCAAACGGGAACAACGGCGAAGCAACTTAGAGAAGTACTCACTGCAGAGCAGCTAGAAGAGGGTGTGGAGTTAAGTGCGGAAGATGTGATTACCGCTTCACTAGAATCAAGAAGTGCAAGTACAAACCTCAGCTATTATGCTTTTACTGCTACACCAAAGACCAAAACTTTAGAGATGTTTGGTGTACTACCAAACCCAGACGAAGCACCATCGGAGACGAACAAGCCTGAAGCTTTTCATCATTACAGTATGAAACAAGCGATAGAAGAAGGGTTTATCTTAGATGTACTGCAAGGTTATACGACTTACAAGCTGTACTACAAACTAGAACATGCAAATATGCGTCATGATGAAAAGGTGGAGAGTAAGCAAGCCAAAGTAAAAATAGCTAAGTGGCTGAACATTCACCCACATAACATTGCACAGAAGATAGAGATTATCTGTGAGCACTTCAGAACGCATGTAGCTCACTTACTAGATGGTCAAGCCAAAGCGATGGTAGTCACTTCTAGTAGAAATGCAGCGGTACGTTATAAACTAGCATTTGACAAGTACATAGCAGAACATGGCATAGCAGAACAGATGCAAGCGATGGTTGCATTCTCTGGTAAGATTGAAGATGACATAGAGGGGACAAAAAAAGAGTACACCGAAGCAAACATGAACCCTAACCTTAAAGGGAGAGAGATGCGAAAGGCATTTGATACTAATGAATATCAGGTGATGTTGGTTGCCAATAAGTTTCAAACAGGGTTTGACCAACCTAAACTTTGTGCGATGTATGTAGACAAAAAACTTGGCGGTGTGGATTGTGTGCAGACACTCTCAAGGCTCAATAGAACCTACGCAGGGAAAGACCAAACATTTGTACTTGACTTTTACAATGAAGCAGAAGAGATTAAAGAAGCGTTTGAGCCGTATTACAATACCACAGCCATAGAAGATGTTACAGATCCAAATATAGTCTATGATATGCAACATAAGTTAGAGCAGAGTGACATCTTTACCAATGTTGATGTTGAGAACTATGCGAAAGCTTTCTTTGACCCAAAGGGTACACAAGCGGCTATGAGTTCTGCCATCAAGCCAGCTGTGGATAGATACAAAAATAGATATAAGCTAGCTCTAGATGAAATAGGAACGCTAAAGAACAGTCTCAAAGAAGCAAATAGAAACAAAGATGAGAAGGCTACACATAACTATGCACTAGACCTAAAAAATGCCAATGAAGATAAAAATGCACTTGACCTATTCAAAAAAGATATGATTACATTTTTGAGGATGTATGAGTTTTTGTCTCAAATAGTGGACTATACAGATGAAGAGTTACTCAAACTCTCGGCATTTGTTAAAGCACTCATACCAAACTTGAAGACCTATAATCCTAAAGACCCCATCAACATAGACGATGTGAAGTTGTCTCACTACAAGTTACACAAGCAAAAAAAACAAGATATCTCTCTTGCAGGAGATGAAGTAGAGCTTGGAGCCATAGACGCAGCGGGTTCAGCACTTGCAAAAGACCCACAAAAAGAGTTACTCTCTGCCATACTGACACATATGAACGCTTTGTTTGAGGGAGAGCTTACTGATGAAGACATGATTAACTATGCCAACACCATCAAAGATAAAGTGCTTGAAGATGAAAGAGTTATAGAGCAAGTAAGTAACAACACAAAAGAGCAAGCGATGATGGGTGGATTTGCAGAGGCCATTAATAGTGCGGTGATAGATAGCTTGGAAGTACATCAAGACTTAGCGACACAAGTGCTTGGCAAAGAGAGAATCAGAGAAGGATTTGCCGATATTGTCTATGAGTTAATCGCTAAAGGATTGAAGCAAACCCATATAAAACCTGTCAACAATATGTATGAGCCCGAGCTGATGGTAGCAGAACCAAAGCAAAGCTATAGAAAGAAAGAGGATAGCTAAGGTAGATGAACACATTATCATTTGATTAAATATTAATCAAAAAACTGAACACATACATAACAAAATGATTGTACTATATACAATATATGTACAAGGTATAGTGATGTTAAGAAAAATTGGTTTATGGCACTATCAAAATGGTGGTGGTGCTAAAATTCAGGAAAAGATCATTCAAAAATTAAATAACAGAGATATTGATGTCATTTCTGGTCTAAACCTTAGAGAAGCTATAGTCAATGAGGGTCATATACTCCATCAAGGAAGAAAGATTGATGAGCTTGATCTTTTCTTCTCCTATAATGCAGGAGAGCAGACACAGTATCAAGTCTTTCTCTATCAGGCACTTAACCGTATCATACCGACCATTAACAGTTATGAAGCATTTACTTTGACAGAAGACAAGTTTCAAACCTCTTATCTGTTGGCTCATCATAATATAGCAACCCCAGAGTTTGAACTTTACCACCGTGACAATAGTAAAGCACTATATGAGATTATTGATAGATGGGGGAAAATGGTCTACAAACCCACTGATGGTTGGGGTGGGGTAGGGTTAACTAAGATTGAAGATAAAACAACACTGGATGCACTCTATCCATTTCTCAACCAATTGGACTTGAGGTTTATCTATGTTGAGAAGTTTGTTAAGTATGATAATACTGATTTTCGTATCGATATTGTAGATGGAGAGTTTGTAAGTTGTTATGGAAGAAAAGCACCAAGTAAAGACTGGCGTACCAATATTACAAGTGGTGGTTCAATTTTTCTTAGAGAACCTACAGATGAACTCATCAATATTGCCAAGAAAGCTGCCAAAATATGTGGTACAGATATAGCCGGTATCGATATGATTTACGATATGGAAAAAGAACAATATGTTGTCCTTGAAGTCAATGGAATAGCTGCTTTTGCTACACCTGAGCAAGAACAAATGGGTCTAAACTTTAATAATAAAAAGATTGACCTCATTGTGGATCTCATTGATAGAAAAACAAAATAGATACTTGCAAACTAGATATTTGCAAACTTACATATTTGTTAGTATGCCCATCAGGTGTCTTTTCTAACAAATACCTACTCTTTCATCTATACTGTATTAAAACAGTTTGTTAACGATGAGCTGTGCCTCTTTTTGTATCTGTTCCAAATGCTCTTTGCCAATAAAACTTTCCGCATATATTTTATAGATAGGTTCAGTGCCTGATGGACGTAGTGCGAACCATCCATTTTTTGTGACGACTTTAAGACCACCAATGGCAGCACCATTACCTGGTGCATTGGTAAGTATAGCTTCAATAGGTTCACCAGCGAGTACCTTTTCTTTTATATCTTCTGAAGATAGTTTTTTAAGGATAGCTCTTTGTTCTGCATCAGCTGGTGCATCAATACGTGCATAGATAGGGGCACCAAAACTGTTTGTTAACTTTTGATAATGCACACCAGGGTCTTCCCCCGTCACTGCCAATATCTCAGCTGCGAGCAGTGTCATTATAATGCCATCTTTATCTGTACTCCATACACTGCCGTCTTTACGTAAAAAACTTGCTCCTGCACTCTCTTCACCACCAAACATGATGTTACCACCTATAAGTCCATCAACAAACCATTTAAACCCAACGGGTACTTCAATGACCTTTTTGTCTAAAGCATCTGCCACACGGTCTATCATCGAGCTACTGACCAATGTTTTTCCTATACCTAGACTAATTTTCCACTCGGGACGGTTTTGTGCCAAATAATTGATAGCCACGCTTAAGTAATGGTTAGGGTTCATGAGTCCTACACTTTTTGTGACAATGCCATGTCTATCAAAATCGGTGTCATTTCCAAAAGCAATGTCATAAGTGTCTTTGAGTGCTACAAGTCCTGCCATGGCATAAGGTGAGGAACAGTCCATACGAATTTTACCGTCCTTGTCACAGTGCATAAAAGAGAATGCAGAATCCAAAGTGTCATGAAAAATCTCCATATTGAGACCATAACGTGCTTTTATAGCAGCGTAGTACGCCATACCTGAACCACCCATAGCATCTGCACCAATAAGAATGCCTGACTTTGCGATGGCATCCATATCGATAACATTTTCAAGATCATCAACATAAGGAGTCATGTAATCATAGTGGGTAATATTTGTTGATGCCAAAGCTTCTGAAATAGGCATTTTTTTGACATCATGAAGATCATTTTCCAAAATTTCATTGGCACGTGACTCTATCCAGTCTGTAACATCTGTATCTGCAGGACCACCATGTGGAGGGTTGTATTTAAACCCTCCATCTGAAGGTGGATTATGTGAAGGGGTGATGACAATACCATCACATTTCTTTTGGCTATTGTCACCTTTTGCATTGTGTGTCAAAATAGCATGAGAAATAACAGGGGTAGGTGTGTACCCAAACTCTTTTGCAATGTAGAGTGTTACACCATTTGCTACCAATACTTCTATCGCTGAGAGTTGCGCAGCATAAGAGAGTGCATGGGTATCCATACCCATGAATAAGATACCATCGATGCCAGATTTGTTACGGTAGTCACAAACTGCTTGGGTTACTGCATAAATGTGCGCTTGGTTAAAGCTACCCAAGAGTGAAGAGCCACGATGCCCCGAAGTACCAAAACTAATACGATGTGCCTGATTGTTCATGTCAGGGCGTTGTGTGTAGTATTCACTCATGAGTTGAGGAATGTTAACCAATGTGGATTTGGGTGCCAATTTCCCGGCATTTGGATGAAGAGCCATAAATCACCTTTTATCTATATAAAATTTGTGACAGTATAGCATCTCTATCATACAATTTTTACTATATTTTGATTAAAATTGGAACAATGCTAGAGTATTTAAAATCTGTAATTGGACTATAATCTACAAGGACTCATAGAAATAGAGCATAAGGAGTTAGCTATGATATTGGCTGGTGATATAGGTGGTACAAAAACAAATATAGGACTTTACACATGGAAAGAGCATGCCCTAGAACTTCATAGAAAAGAGCAATTCTCTAGCCGTGACTACAACAGTTTAGAAGAGATACTTACTGCCTTTAATCAAAAAGTTACGCTCTCTCACATAGATGCAGCTTGTTTTGGTATTGCTGGTCCAGTCATTGAAGAAAGTTGTACAACAACCAACTTGCCTTGGAGGGTGAGTACATTAGATTTACAAGCGTATTTAGGTCTACAAAATGTGCGTTTGCTCAATGACCTTGAAGCCACTGCCTATGGTATGTTATATCTTCACGACAACGCGTTTATACACCTTAATCCTACAGCTAAAAAGACAAAAGGAAACCATGCGGTCATTGCTGCGGGTACAGGGCTAGGAGAGGCAATGCTCTATTTTAATGGTCACACATATCAGCCCATTGGAACAGAAGGTGGGCATAGCGATTTTGCGCCCTTGTCACCACAGCAAGATGCCTTGCTACAATGGCTACGACATCGTTACCCTGAACATGTCAGTTATGAAAGGGTTTTATCGGGATCAGGTATCTACACTATCTATCAATTTTTAGCACAAAGTGGTTATGCCCCTGAACCAGCTTCTATGTTGCATATAACAGATGATAAAGACCCCAATGCTATGGTCAGTGAGTGTGCATTAAAGGAGCAGGATCCACTATGTATAGAGACACTTAGACTCTTTTGCCAAATTTATGGTGCTGAAGCAGGAAACCTTGCACTAAAGACAATGTCTTTAGGTGGTGTCTATATCGGTGGAGGTATTGCACCAAAGATTCTCTCTGTGCTTGCCGATGGTCACTTTATGAAAGGGTTTTTAAGTAAAGGCCGTTTCAATAAGATGTTAAGTCAAATGGAGGTGAAGCTCTCTTTAAATCCAGAGACTGCCTTACTTGGTGCTGCAAACTATGCACGAGACAAATTCTAACTTATATCTCACTTTTCAAAATACTAATTGTATAAAATATAACCATACATATATTTAAATATTGTTCATATGTAGCTAAAATAAATAAAAATAGTTAGAGACTTTAGACTATAATCTATAAAACCATCATTTGATGGAAAAGAGATCAAATGAGTGAATTGAAAAGTTTATGTGATATTACCATTTTTGGAGGCCATGGGGACTTGGCATTTAGAAAACTGATGCCTGCGCTCTATCATTTAAGCAATGCCGGATATCTGGATGAAAAAAGCCGTATTATCACTGCAACCAGAGACTCCATGAGTCATGAAGAGCATTGTGATCTTGTGAAGTTAAAATTAAAAGAGTTCCTCTCGGATGATGGTTTTGAAGAAGAGAAGTTCAGCTATTTTAAAAAACAGCTTCATGTAGTCATTATAGAGTTTAATGCAGATGAGAGCTATAAAGGACTTCAAGATCTTTTAAATGAATATCCTCAAAGAGAGAGGATTAACTACCTCTCCACAGCACCTGATTTTTTTGGAACTATTTGTAAAACGATGAGTCATTTAGGACTTGTCAGTCCTCAAAGCCGTGTTGTACTTGAAAAACCTATAGGTAGAAACCTTCAATCTTCACATGTCATTAATGATGAAGTCTTAAACTATTTTGACGAATCCCAGATTTATCGTATTGATCATTATTTGGGAAAAGATACGGTACAAAACATCATGGCACTTCGTTTTTCAAACCGTTTTTTCATGCCATTATGGGATGCCAATCACATTGACCACATACAAATCACTGTGGCAGAGAGTGTGGGTGTTGAGGGAAGATGGGGTTACTATAATGAATATGGTGCTATGCGTGACATGGTGCAAAACCACCTTATGCAGCTGCTATGTCTTGTGGCAATGGAGCCCCCTTGTTCACTAGATGCTGACAGTGTACGTGATGAAAAAGTAAAAGTACTTCGTTCACTTCGAACAATGACGCATTCAGATATTAAAGAAAAAACAGTTCGTGCACAATATAGCAAGGGTTCAATTGATGGCATACCGGTACCAGGTTATCTTGATGGGGATAATGTCAACACCAGTACCACAGAAACCTTTGTTGCACTTCGGGTCGATATAGACAATTGGCGTTGGAATGGTGTACCTTTTTATCTTAGGAGTGGCAAACGCATGAGCCGACAAAATTCAGAAATCATCATCCATTTTAAAAGTATACCTCACTCAATTTTTGTCAATCAAGGTAAATTTATTTCTGAAAATAAACTTGTCATTACTTTACAACCAAACGAGAGTATTTATCTTGAACTTATGAACAAAGTTCCAGGTCTCAGTGAACAGATGCTGTTAAAACCCGTTGAACTTGAGCTCAATACCCCACTAAAAGTGGCGCATAAACCAGATGCTTATGAACGTCTTCTCTTAGATATTATTCGAGCCAATCCAACGCTTTTTATGCGTTTAGATGAAGTGGATGCTGCATGGAAATGGGCAGATGTCATTCTAGATGGGTGGGAAGAGGATATCATTCCTCTCAAAAGCTATAGTGCGGGGACTGATGGTCCAAGTGCGGCGGTACAACTCATTGCAAGAGATGGTAGGAGTTGGCAAGATGAGTAAAATAATACATACATTTCAAACACAATATGAGCTTGTAAGTCTTTTAAGCAAAAGTATTGCAATGAAACTGGAAACAGCTATTCGTACAAAGGGTAAAGCCAATTTGATTGTTTCAGGAGGAAGTACACCCCTAGCACTTTTTAGAGAATTAAGAGAGATATCTCTTGAGTGGGAAAAAGTGAACATAGGACTTTGTGATGAAAGATGGATCTCTCCTTCACATGAAGAGAGTAATGAAAATCTTGTAAAAAATCATTTACTACAAGGTAAAGCAAGTAGGGCAAGATTTATAGGTATGTATAATGAATATCTTGATATTTATTCAGCAGAAAAATGTTGTACACAAAAAATAAAAGAGACACTTTTTCCATTTGATGTTGTAGTTCTGGGAATGGGAAATGATGGACATACGGCTTCTCTTTTCCCCAACAATACAGAGTTAAAGAAGGCATTTGACCTGAATAATAAAGAACTTTGTATTGCCATTGAACCAAAAACTGCATCTTATAAGCGTATGAGCTTGACACTTTCTGCCATTTTGAGTGCCCAGCATATTTATCTTCATTTCGAGGGTAAAGAAAAAACTGCTGTATATAAAACTGCAAATAGGGGTAAAAATATCTATACAATGCCAATACGCGCTGTTTTAAACCAAGATATTCGAGATTTAGAGGTCTATTACACATGAATGAAACTATCCAACAAGTGACTGAAGAAATTATACAACGCTCTGTAAAGAGTAGAGCGGTATATCTTAATCGTATCGCACAAGCCAAAGGACATGGTGTAAATCGTCATACACTAGGATGTAGTAATCTTGCGCATGCTATGGCACCCATGGAAAAGAATGAAAAAGCATCACTTGCGCAAATGCAGCGTCCTAATATTGCTATTGTGACCGCGTATAATGATATGCTTTCCGCACATGAACCCTATAAACTCTATCCTGCATTAATCAAACGTACTTTGATGGACATGGGTGCTACTGCACAAGTCGCAGGTGGCGTACCAGCCATGTGTGATGGTGTGACACAATCTCAGCCGGGTATGGAGTTGAGTCTTTTTAGCCGAGACAATATTGCTATGGGTACGGCTATAGGTCTTTCACATAATGTCTATGATGGTGCTCTTTATCTTGGTGTATGTGATAAAATTGTTCCAGGATTATTGATTGGTGCTTTGGCTTTTGGTCATCTTCCTGGTGTATTTGTACCTGCAGGTCCTATGCATTCTGGTATTAGTAATGTACATAAAGCAAAAGTACGTCAACAATTTTCTCAAGGTAAGGTGAATGAAGATTCTTTGTTAAAGGTAGAATCTGCTTCTTATCATAGCAGTGGTACTTGTACATTTTACGGTACAGCAAACTCAAATCAAATGTTGTTAGAAATGATGGGACTCCAACTCCCTAACAGTTCTTTCATAAATACAAATACACCCTTGAGAGAAGCTTTAACTGTACATGCAGCAGAAAGAGTTGTAACTATGACCCATATATCTGGGATCTATAAACCTATAGGAGAGATTATCAATGAAAAAAGCTTTGTCAATGCCATTGTAGGATTAATGGCAACGGGTGGATCAACCAATCATACGATTCATATTATCGCCATGGCTAGAGCAGCAGGTATTATTTTGAACTGGAATGATTTTGACATGATTTCAAAGGTTACACCCTTACTATGCAGAATGTATCCTAATGGTCAAGCAGATGTTAATCATTTCAGAGATGCAGGAGGGATGAGCACAGTCATCTCTGAACTTCTAGATGCTGGACTTGTCCATAATGATGTACAAACCATCATGGGAAAAGGTTTAGATAAATATATTGTAGAGCCTACATTCAATGATAAAAAGCTTTTTTTTAAAGAAGGTGCAAAAGTATCAAGAGATAAAAGTGTGATATCAAGTTGCAAATATCCTTTCAGTCTTGAAGGTGGACTTAAACTACTTAGCGGTAATTTGGGACGTAGCGTAATCAAAACCTCTGCATTGAAACCAGAACAGTTTATTATTGAAGCTGAAGCAATTGTCTTTGAGTCGCAAGCAAGTTTGCAAGATGCCTTTAAAAACGGTGAGCTAGAAAAAGATTTTATCGCAGTGGTACGATATCAGGGACCTAAAGCCAACGGCATGCCAGAGTTGCATGGACTTATGCCACCTCTAGGTGTCCTTCAAGAAAAAGGATTTAAAGTAGCCATCATTACTGACGGACGTATGTCTGGAGCATCAGGAAAAATTCCCTCAGCCATTCATTTTTCTCCAGAAGCACTTGATGGGGGGATGCTTGCGAAAGTAAAAACAGGAGATGTCATTCGTTTAGATGTGACAAAAGGGGAGGTATTACTTTTTGTTGATACAGAGGCGTTAGCATCACGATCAGTAGAAGTCCCCGACCTTAGTCTCCATAGATATGGATTTGGAAGAGAACTTTTTGTATCGATACGAAAGAGTATAGGCTCTGCAGAAGAGGGTGCAAGTCTCTTTGATATCAGTGGTGAGGAGCGAGGATGATGACAGCACAAGAAGTGATGGAAGTATCTCCCATTGTACCTGTGATAGCTTTAGAAAGTGTAGAAGATGCTTTACCCCTAGCAGAAGCACTGTTGGAAGGAGGTATCTCTATTATGGAAATTACACTGCGTACAGAAGTCGGGCTAGACTGCATTAAAGCCATAAGCAAGGCAATACCACAAATGCATGTAGGTGCGGGGACGGTATTGAATGCCAGTGATTTTAAATCAGCAGTTGCACATGGTGCAGCGTTTATCTTTAGTCCCGGAGTGAGTGAAACGTTGATGCAAGTCTCCAAAGAACTCAATATAGCTCTTATACCAGGTGTCGCAACTGCTTCAGAAGTCATGTTAGCGAAAAACAACGGTTTTGAACACTGTAAACTTTTTCCTGCAACTTTGGCAGGGGGTGTTGCTACGCTCAAAGCATTCAATGGGCCATTTCCCTCTATGCAATTTTGTCCGACTGGTGGAGTAAATCTTACCAACCTCAATGATTTTTTGGATCTAAAAAATGTTTTATGTGTAGGTGGAAGTTGGATTGTACCCAATGACCCTTTGAGAAATAAAGACTTTAAGA
Organism: uncultured Sulfurovum sp.; assembly: GCA_902727855.1. Taxonomy (GTDB): domain Bacteria; phylum Campylobacterota; class Campylobacteria; order Campylobacterales; family Sulfurovaceae; genus Sulfurovum. The sequence goes on along the minus strand of CACVAS010000117.1, from coordinate 60,032 downwards.
AGATTACTAAACTATGCAAAGAGGCTATTGATTCTATCAAAATGCATAGAGGTTAATCTCAATACTTAGCTTAGAGTTGAGTTAAAAAATGATTTTTAATCTCATCATTTGTAATAGTATGGTTGATATACGACCAAAATTACAACTGCACATATATTATACACTCTCTAAAAGATAATGACTGATTTATACGTTATAGTATCCCTATGAAACGAATAATATTCACGGATCTAGACGGCACTTTTTTAAATCATGATGATTACTCTTTTAAATCCTCTTTGCAGGCTCTGAAAAAAATTAAGCAGGAACAAATTCCTCTTATCTTTACTACCAGTAAAACAAAATCTGAAGTACTTCGTTTGCAACAAGAAGTTGGCATTAGCGAACCCTTTATAGTAGAAAATGGTGCGGCACTCTTTATACCTCAAAATTATCAAGGATTTAATTTCTCAGAGTTAAGTGATTTTGATGATAGCAAAGTAAAACGCTTTGGTAAAAATTATAGTGAAGTTTTAGCATTTTACACTAAATATAAAGCATCTTATGGCTTGATTGGTTTGAGTGATATGACAGACAATGAAATTTCTCAGTTGACAGGTCTTGATTTGAACAATGTCCCTTTTGTAAAAGCTCGTGATTTTACAGAACCCTTTATACTAAAAGATATATCAAAACTTGAAACACTGCAACATACAGCTTCAAAGTATGACTTAAAAATTACCAAAGGAGGACGTTTTTATCATCTTATGAGTAAGAAGCAGGATAAGGGTGTGGCAGTCAAGGAGACCATAAGACTTTTTGAAACGTTCTATAAAGATAAAGTACATTCTATAGCCTTAGGTGACAGTGAAAACGATGCACCGATGCTCAAAAATGTTGACCTACCTATTTTGATACAAAAACATGATGGAAGCTATCTTAAAACAGATATCTTGAACATCCAAAAATCAAGTTATCAAGGCTCTAAAGGGTGGAATGAAATGGTATTAAAACATGTCGAATAAAAAACACTTAAAAAAAATTTATTATCATGCCCTTGAAGCCGTAAAAGCTGAGGCTATGATCAGTACTAATATTGCTATAGATGAAAAAAGTCTTACTATTTGTAATGTTTCATATCCTCTTGAGAAGATTAATAACCTCTACCTCTTTTCCGTCGGAAAAGCAGGTCTTGGTATGGCAAAGGCTACAGAGAAAGTTTTAGGTAATGCTATCAAAGGTGGGATTGCTATCTCCCATCAAGAAGGTGAGTGTGAATTTATAGATCATCATACTTCAACACACCCTTTGGTTTCAAGTAAAAGTCTACTAGGGGCAGAAAAACTCATCGAATCGGTAGGTTCAATGAAAGAAGATGATTTTTTTATCTTTTGTCTTTCAGGGGGTGCTTCAGCAATGATTGAAAAACCCATTGATGGTTTACATTTGGATAGTTTACAAAAAATATCGGCATCACTGCTTGGATCAGGTATAGATATCACAACACTCAACATTGTGCGAAAGGCTATCTCTCAAATAAAAGGCGGGAAATTAGCCAATATGTCTAAGGCAGATGGCGTGGTCTTGGTTTTAAGTGATGTCATTGGAGATGACCTTAATACTATCGGATCAGCTCCTATGATGAATGGAGAGACGCTACACCATATTATTGGTAATAATGAAATTGCGTTAAAGCATGCGAAGCAGTATATTTCTAAAGATATCGATACAGTTAAAATTGTAACCACTACATTGAATCGATCTTCAAAAAAAGCTTCCAGCTATATCGCAAAACAGATTCAAAAATATGACAAAAAGTATGAGCATTTTTGTCTACTCTTTGGTGGTGAGACCACAACAAAGGTGAAAGGTGATGGGCAAGGGGGACGCAATCAGGAGTTGGCACTCCGGCTTTTACTGAAAAAATGTGTAGATGACAATATCTCTATCTTATCGGCAGGAAGCGATGGCATAGATGGAAACTCACCATCTACAGGTGCTTATTTAGATGCTAAAATATATAAGAAGATAAAAAAAGCGAAATTAAATCCAAAAGAGTATTTAAAAAAAAGTGACAGTTATCACTTTTTTGAACAACTAGGTTATGACTTCACTATTGGTCCTACGGGAACCAATGTGATGGATTTTATTATCGTATTAAAAAAATAAAGGGACACAATGGCAGACTTTTTTCAGAACGGATTAATTACAACACTACAAAACCTCTCAGATCGTACACTTGAACAGATGGAGGCTGACTTAGAAGAATTCTCTGATAGACACAATATGGTACTCTTACTGCCTGCACTTTACTCAGAATTTGAAACACCTGCAATGGAACAAATTCTTAAAGAACTTAAAGGAGTAAAATATCTTTATAAAATTATTTTAGGATTAGATCGTGCCACCAAAGAGGAGTTTGAAAAAGTAAAAGAGATTATGTCAACACTCGATGCAAGAGTAGATGTACTGTGGAACGATGGTCCTAATGTACAAAATCTTTATAATGAGTTTGCAGATCAAGGTTTTAAAAGTATTAATATCAAGGGAAAGGGACGAAATGTATGGACGATGCTAGGTTATGCCTTGGCAGATAAAAAATCTTATGCATTTGCTCTTCATGATTGTGATATTGTAAACTACAGTCGTGAAGTACCTGCAAAATTATTCTATCCAATTGTGCATCCGGCACTTGATTTTGAATTTAACAAAGGATACTATTCACGTGTGACTGACAAACTCCATGGACGTGTGACAAGACTCTTCTATACGCCGTTTATCAAAGCACTTAAAAATACGTATGGAGAGAGTGCCTATTTAAACTACATGGATAGTTTTAGGTATGCACTCTCTGGAGAGTTTGCTTTTATTCGTACACTGGCTCGTGGTATCCGTATCTCACCAACTTGGGGACTTGAAGTCTCAACACTAAGTGAAGTGTATGACAACACCTCGGTGAGACGTATCTGTCAAACAGAGATTATGGAGAGTTATGAGCATAAACATCAGACCTTAAAAGGAGATAATCCCTCTAAAGAACTTGAAGGTGGGGTAGCAAAGATGTCAATAGATATCGCCCAAACCATTTTTAGAGTCATGTCACAACGTGGAGTAACCTTTTCACAAGAGTCTTTTAGCACACTAAGAAGCTCATTTTTTCATGAAAGTCGAAAAGCAATTGCACGTTACGATGCAGTAGCAAAATTCAATGCATTAAATTTTGATAGAAAAAAAGAGATAGAAGCTGTTGAAACATTTGATAATGCACTTAATGAAGCCTGTAAAGCTTTCCTTGATGATCCACTAGGCGTACCTTCTCTTTCTGCATGGATTAGCCTACGTTCTGTATTGCCAGAAATATCAGAAAAGTTTAAAGAAACAATACAAAAGGACAATATCTAATGTTAGAGAGAGATGATGATGAACGGATGAACCTGATTCGAGAATCTATAGAGTTCGTTTATGATAAAGAAGATGCTGTTTTGGCATATGATGCTGTTTCTACATTGATTAAAGATTATCAAGAGAGGATAAAAAATGAACCTTATCTTTTAAACGAGAAAGATGTCATTTTAATCACTTACGGTGATCAAATCTTTCATGAGGGAGAAACGGCGTTAGCTACGCTTAATCGTTTTTTAAATGAATATGTACAAGATAGTATCAATAGTGTACATATATTGCCATTTTACCCTTACTCAAGTGATGATGGGTTTTCTATTGTTGACTATAAAGCTGTTTGTCCTTTAAAAGGTTCATGGAAAGATGTCAAGGCATTGAGTGAGAACCATCGACTTATGTTCGATGGTGTTATCAACCATATGAGTCAACTCAGTTTATGGTTTGAAAAGTTTTTAGCCAATGATCCTGAGTATGATAACTTCTTCATCCAACTTGACCCCTCACTTGATCTTAGTAAGGTTGTTAGACCAAGAACGACCCCTTTACTCAGTGAATATGTTGATGGGGAAGGATACATTCGAAATGTCTGGACAACATTCAGTAATGATCAGGTAGATTTAAACTATGCAAACTATAAGGTATTGATTAGGGTCTTAGATGTATTACTTTTTTATGTAGAACAAGGTGCCTCGCTCTTAAGGCTTGATGCTATTGCTTTTATCTGGAAACAGATAGGCACAAGCTGTGTGCATCTACCTAAGACCCATGTGTTGATACAGTTGATGCGAGAGGTCATTCATGCAGTCGCTCCTGAGGTGATTATTATTACAGAAACAAATGTACCACATGATGAGAATATCTCTTATTTTGGAAAAGGAGACGACGAGGCACAAATGGTCTATAACTTTGCCCTTCCTCCACTCTTGGCATATTCTATTTTAGCAGGAGATACTACTAAGCTAACAGCATGGGCAAATAGTTTGGAGCTTCCTAGCGATAAAGTTTGTTTTTTCAATTTTACAGCAAGTCATGACGGTGTAGGTGTACGGGCTGTTAGTGATATTCTTGAGAGTAAAGAACTCAATTTTCTGGTTGAGTCATGTGAAGCACATGGAGGTTTAGTCTCTTACCGTAGTGTCGGTGATGAGGAGAAGTCTCCCTATGAACTAAACTGTAGTTATATAGATATTTTAAGTGCACCTGAAGAAGATTGTACTTTACGTCTTAAAAGAATGATACTCTCACAGGCTCTTGTTTTAGCAATGCCTGGTGTACCGGGTATCTATTTTCATTCACTTGTAGGGTCTCAAAATTATCACGAAGCGGTAAGGAAAACAAGACGTAATCGAACAATTAATAGAGAAAAACTCAATTTTGACAATATAGAAGAGGAATTAAATGAAGAAGGAAGCCTTCGTAATAACCTTTTTAAGCGTTATAAACAGCTGATATCTATTCGTATCAATGAACCATGTTTCAATCCATTTTCTAAGTTTGAGTTTTTGTCGCTTGGTAAAGAGATCTTTGCTATCAAACGTTATTCCAAAGATGAAGATGAGTATCTTATAGCACTGCATAATTTTGCAAACAAAGATACAGAAGTAGACTTAGCACCTCATATTGATGGAGAATTTAGAGATATTATTTCACACCAATATATCAATGAGGGTACATTAAAAATGAAACCATATGAGATAATGTGGTTAAAACCATTTACTAAAGGAAAAAAGAAAAATGATAAATAAATGTTTATTCCCCGCTGCAGGGTATGGCACACGGTTCTTGCCCGCAACAAAAGCTACACCTAAAGAGATGCTACCCATTTTAACAAAACCTCTTATCCAATATGGTGTAGAAGAGGCGAGTGATGCAGGTATGGATATTATGGCAATTATCACAGGCCGTGGCAAAAGGGCCTTAGTAGAGCATTTTGATATCTCTTATGAGCTTGAGCACCAGATTAAGGGAAGCTCCAAAGAACAGTTACTAAGAACTACAAGAGATATTATGGATAAGTGTACCTTTACATTTACACGACAAAAAGAGATGTTAGGACTAGGACATGCCATTTTAAAAGGTGAACCTCTTATTGGAAACGAGCCGTTTGGTGTCATCCTGGCTGATGACCTTTGTGTTTATGAAGGAGGAGATAATGTACTAGCCCAACTCGTAAAGATCTATGAAAAGTATAAGTGTTGTATCGTTGCCATTCAAGAGGTGCCTAAAGAAGAGACCTACAAATACGGGGTCATTGAAGGTAAAGAGATTGAGGATGGTGTCTTTATGATATCTGATATGGTAGAAAAACCAAAACCCGAAGATGCACCTTCCAACCTAGCTATCATAGGACGTTATGTGCTTACACCTGAGATATTTAGAACGATTGAGAAGACTAAACCAGGTAAGAACGGTGAGATTCAAATTACAGATGCTTTACTCAATCACTCTAAAAAGGGGATGGTCTTAGCCTATAAGTTCAAAGGAGAACGCTTTGACTGTGGAAGTGTGGAAGGTTTTGTTGAAGCAACCAATTACTTTTATGACAAAATGCAAAGAGAATCTGAGTAGTGTTTACTCACACTCCAAAAGATATCTTATTTACAAATCGATACTATCGGTTAAGGTACTTTTGGATAGATCTGTTAAAGTCTAAATGTCTAATTTATATACAATCGTGTTATTATCATAGGTTAAATTTTATACTATAATTCCTTTATGGAAACATTATTATTGGCTATCTTTACAACTATTTTTATTGCAACACTGCTTAATATTATTTTTAAAAGACGCAATATCTCACATATCCTTGGATATATTCTTACGGGTACCATTATTAGTTATCTTTTTAATTTTAATACCATGAAAATTATTTCCCTTGACCTAGTCGGAGAGTTTGGTATTGTTTTTCTAATGTTTACAATCGGTTTGGAATTGAGCATAGAAAAAATAAAAAAAATGAAAGAGACCCTGCTTATCAATGGGGCTTTACAACTTTTTTTAAGTGTACTCATCTTCTTTCCTTTGGCGTATTATGCATTTCAATTAGACATAGTAAGTGCCATCATTATCTCTTTGGCATTTTCACTCTCTTCCACAGCAATCGTTTTACCTTATTTAAAGGACTCTAAAGATATTTATACCCCTTATGGTAAAAAAACATTGGGTATTTTAATCTTCCAAGATATATCTGTTATTCCTATATTACTACTCATTACTTTTTTATCTTATGGGGTATCTGGATCTTCAGACTTATCTATTGTTATGGTCATCATCAAAACCATATTGGCTCTTATTTTTATCGTCATCTTTATCCTCTATATTGGCGATAAAATTGTTGATGCTGTACTACGTTTTGCAGGAGATACACGTGTGGAAGAAATCTTTTTAGGAGCAATTTTTGCCATTGTACTTGGTATGGCTATCTTAATGCATTCCATAGGCTTTACCTATTCTTTAGGAGCTTTTATTGCTGGTGTTTTAATTGCCGATACCAAATATGCTATCAAAGTAGAGTCAGATATTTTAAGTTATAAAGATTTACTCTTAAGTATCTTCTTTTTTAGTGTGGGAACCAAAATTGATATAATCTATCTTGTTTCTAATCTTCATATGGTGCTATTCATTTTTATATTAGTAGGTCTGTTAAAAGTAGGGATTGTCTACCTAATAATAAAAAGAAAGTCAGATACCAATATTTCTATGAAAACTGCACTTGCACTAGGTCAAATAGGGGGCTTCTCTTTCATCATATTTGATTTGGCAGCGAGTAACCAACTTATTACTCAAGAGATGGCAAACTTTCTCTTTTTAATTACTTTTGTCTCTATGCTTGTTACCCCATTTATTCTAAACAATATCTATAAACTCTCTTCTTATTTTGAAAAAGAGTTTTATGAATCAGATGTCATTACACCTATTAATAAAAAAGACCATATCATTATTGTTGGGTTTGGTACGTTAGGAAGAGCCGTAGCCAAAGAACTACATAAAAAAGGAATAGATTTTATTATTATTTCTGACAATCTAAAACATGTTTTACTCGCACGTAGAATTAATTTTCTTGCCTATTTTGGACACCTCAATAAACAACCCGTCATGGAATCATTGAAAGTTGAAGAGAGTTCCAGTATCATTATCACTATGCAGAGTGAACATACCAAAGAGCTTATTAGCAAAGCTGTCATAGCGTATCATAACAATGCAAATATTATTATCAAGGTCGATAGAGATGAAGAGTGGAAACATTATGAAAACATTAAAAATATCGATTTTATTGATTCAAACTATGAGTTGTCATCACGTCTTGTTGAGCTTTCATTGCAGTATAAAAATACCTAGATAATCTATATTTTACCCTCTAAAAAGTGTGTAAGAATCTGAGTTACGAGCTCAATACGTTCTTTAAAACTTTTTTTAGATGCTCTCTCATGTATGGTATGATCACCATCGCCAAATGGTCCCCAACCATCTAAAGTAGCCACACCTTGCGATGAGACAATGTTTGCATCACTCACACCACCACGTTTTTCAGTCAACAGTTCAATGTTACATAAACTATTAATATGTGCTATAAATGTTTCTTGTTCAAGAGAGGGTTGCATCACATCTCTTTGTATACCTCCAGAAAGTGTTGACTTTGTTCCTTCGACATAAGAGTGTTCTACAATCGCATCTATGGCTTTGAGTACTCTGTCTCTCTCATCAACACTTGTGTATCTTAGTTCAAAGGTTAGATGTGCTTTTGGAGAAATAGTGTTAGCACCAATCCCTCCAGAAATCTTACCTACATTGACCGTGGTCTGTTTAGTTAAGTCAGTTAGCGCTACAAGTGAAGAGAGTTTTTGTGCTGCTTCAAGGTTAGCATCTGCTCCATCACTATAGTGGTTACCTGCATGTGCAGCGACACCTTCAATGTCAATGAAAAAAGTACCTACGCCTTTACGTCCAATAACGACTTCGTTATGAACCCCTGCTGCTTCAAATACCATACAATAATCATACTCTTTTGCAAGTTTTGCAGAGAGGTGCTTAGAATCATCACTACCTGTCTCTTCATCACTTACAAGTAAGAAATCTATATTATAAATATCTCCAAATTTTTCATAAGCATTTCTAAGTGCTTGAAGTGCTACATAATTCCCACCCTTCATATCACAAACACCTGGTCCATAAATCCACTCTTCATCTTCTTTAAAAGCTTCAAAAGAATCTGGTGGAAAAACTGTATCTAAGTGACCTAAAAGAAGTAGTTTTTTTCCTTCTCTATAAGAAGAGATAAAATGAAGATGGTCACCAATCTTTTCTCTTGGATAACGTGTAAGAGTATATCCTAAAGCTTGCATCCACTCTGCAAATATTTCACCATTTTTATCTACTCCTACTTTGTTTTTTGTCCAGGAGTTTATCTCTATAATCTTTTGCAATTCATCAAAGTTTTGTTTGTACATTTTACTCTCTTAATATTGCCAATAATTAAAGCATTTTTTTTATATTTCTATGAAGATATTTTAGTAAAATATTGTAAAATTATAGATTAGTTCTTAAAATAAAAAGGAAAATACATATGTCAAGAAAAATTGCTATGTGGCTCTATGGTAATGGCGGTGGAGATAAAATTCAAAAGAAGATTGTTAAAAAGCTCAAAGAGCGAGAAATTCAGGCATTAACAGATATCAATCTTCGTCAAGCTGTAGCGAAGAATGGACACATTGTTCATAAAAAGACCATTATTGATGAACTGGATCTTTTTTTCTCTTATAATGCGGGAGAACAGACGCAGTATCAGTCATTTTTATATCAAGCCCTTAACAGAGTGATGCCAATGATTAACTCTTACGAATCATTTGCTTTAACCGAAGACAAGTTTCAAACTTCTTTTCTGCTTCAACAGCATGGCATAGCAACACCTGATTTCCAACTTTGCCATAGAGATGATACTAAACATCTTGAAAGAATCATGAAAAAATGGAGTAAAATGGTCTATAAACCAACGGATGGATGGGGTGGCGTAGGACTGACTAAAATAGAAAACCAAGCAATGCTTGATATGCTCATGCCTTTTCTAAATCAAATGGACTTGAGATTTTTCTATGTAGAAAAGTTTTTAAAGTATGACAATACTGATTTCCGTGTAGATATTGTTGATGGTGAATTTGTTGGCTGTTATGGACGTAAAGCAAATAAAAAAGATTGGCGTACCAACATCACTAGTGGAGGATCAGTCTTTTTAAGAGAACCAGATGACGAAGTGATTGCTATTGCCAAGAAAGCAGCCAAAATATGTGGTACAGATATTGCGGGTGTAGATATCATCTATGATCTTGAAAAAGAAGAATATGTCATACTTGAAGTCAATGGGATACCTGCTTTTGCTACACCAGAACAAGAAAAAATGGGCTTAGACTTTAACAACAAAAAGATTGATCTTATCGTAGATTTAATAGATAGAAAAACAGCTGACAAAAAATAGGGGATAAAATGGCTAAAAAACAAAAATTACCAAAAATAGGGATGCTTTATCTTGATCATGTATTGAGATTTTTTGACAAGTCAAACTTTAGAGGATGGCCGGACAAAATAGAAACAGTTGTCTATCATTGGAAAAATGATAAAGATCGTTTTATTAGAGAAGTAAAACGTAAAAAAATTGATATCTTAATAGGTAATATTCCTGCAACTGCCTATGAGACATTTAGAGAAATCGCAAGAGAATTGCCCCAAGTGCAATTCATACCTTCAATGGACACACAGTTTTCCAATAAATCTAAAGAGAATGTCACACGTTTTGCTTGGAAGTATGATATACCTATCCCTAAGACATATATCTATTATGATAAAGATAAGGCTGATAACTTTATTGAAGAAACGCAGTATCCTAAGATTATCAAAAAGTCTTATGGTCCGTCTAACTATGGTGGGTACTTTGTACATAAAGTTGATTCTAAAGAAGAAGCAAGTGACCTTTTAAATCAAAAAAAGTACCATCCAGCATATTTTCAAGACTTTGTACCTATGGAAGCAGATGTAAGAGTTATGCTTATAGGTCATAAGCCTGTATGTGCATTTTGGCGAAGACCACCTGAAGGTGAATGGTTAACAAATACTTCTCAAGGTGGGAGTATGGACTATATGGATGTACCTAAAGAGTTACTTGATTTAGCCGTTCAGGTTTCTAAATCAGCCAATGCAGAATACTGGGCATGTGATGTTGCAGTAGGAGAAGATGGTAAATACCGTATATTGGAATGTGCAACTGCCTTTGCCGCTTTCCCATACATAAGAGACTGGATAGGTCAATACCTGATGCATAAATTTTCTAATGGCAGATTTCCTCTTCCAAATATACCTCTTTACAATTGGGAAGAGCTTGGAAAAATGGATGCTTCAGTGCTTAGAACGCTTCGTTACATTACTTTTGGTAGATACACGCCTTCTTATGATGGAGCCTATTTTCTTGATAAGAAAAAAAGAGAAACGGAAGGTGGAGAAATACATCTTCACGAACTTGATGCCTTGTATCCGATGTTAGTCACACAAGATAAATCTGAAGAAGAGTGGCCAAGCGAGAAGTGGAATTTTCAAGACAATTATGGGAAGAACATAAAAAAAGTACATGCTAAGAGTAATCCTCCTACCTCTATCTCTGAAGGGGATGAGAGTGAAGAGAGTCAAATCCAAGAACCTAGTATCGTGTTGACAGAAAAAAAAGTAGAAAAACTTTTAACTTCTGTGAAGGGTATAGGCAAGAAAAAATGTGACCATATCATGGATAAATTCGATACGACAGAAATCGTACATACCTTAGAAACTGCTCCTGAAAAATTCATGAAAGATATTTCATGGTTTAATCAAAAACTTCTTACAAAACTAGTAAAAGAATGGGAAACGTTTAAAGCAAAGTTATAAAAATAAATTTAAAGTGAATAATACAATATGAAAAATCAATATATGTCATATGATGAGAGTTTACGCTTTCTTGATATGATGGAGAAAAAACATCCAAACCTTATAAAAGTGATTCTAATAGGAACAACCTATGAGGGACGGGATATTGTTCTCGTTAAAATATCTCAAAATGTAGAAAAAGCAGATGAAAAGCCTGCAATGCTCTACACAGGGAGTATCCATGCCCGTGAATGGATTGGTAATGAATTAGCATTGAAGTTTATTGAATATGTGGCAGAAAATCAAGCTATAGACCCAGAACTTGAAAAAAGTTTAAATGAATCAACACTTTACATGGTGCCTTGCTTGAATCCTGACGGTTATGAGTACTCACGTAAACATTTCTCTTTTTGGAGAAAAAATAGACGTAAAAATCATGATGGTACCTTTGGTGTAGATTTAAATAGAAACTTTTCTATAGGGTTTGTAAAACAAAACAATACCTCTTCAAATGTCTATGGAGGAGAAGAACCCTTCTCAGAAGCTGAAACTTCTGCAATTAAGGCATTTGTTGATGCTCATGATAACATTACGATTGCTTTTGATTACCATTCTCAAGGAAATGTATTTTTCCCAGCACATAAATTTAAGCATGAAGCAGAAATAGACGGTACAGATATGAATGCCTTATGTGCAAATATGAATGATGAATTTGCAAAAGTAACAGGCAGAAAGTATGGTATACATAGAGGTAAGCCACCAGCAGGACTCATATCTGGAAGTGGACGTGAATATTATTATTCTAAAGGTATTATTGCAGTCGTTGCGGAAGTAGGTACTAAAAATATTCCTGATTATATGAAAAGTATGAGTGGGAGCATTAACGAAAATATTCCTGCACTCAAAAAAGCATTTGGTGAAGTTGTAAATTACTCTGCTGCTGCACCAAGCAGAGTAGATGAGTTTACCATAGACTCTTTTGATGCAACTTCAGTGACCTTAGTATGGAAATATGAATCAAGAGATGATATCTTCTTTGAAATTTACAGAAGTACAAAAGATAAAGATGCATGTAATGAGCGTACAAAAGTAGGCATAGTTGGTGAAAATAGATTTGTAGACACTGAATTGGAAAGTTCTACAAATTATCACTATACTATACGTGCTGTCAATAAAAACACTGGATATAAATCACCATTTGCTCCTGTGGTCAAAGTACGCACAGGGCTTGAAGATGATGAATTCTTTAAATTACTCTTTGCAAGCAAAAGTGGTACAGGGTATGTGGGAGAGCTCACACAAGAACAAAATCGTTCGCATTTTGGACTCAACTCATTATTTGTAGGTGTGAACAAATCACAAGGCATTTGTGACGCAGTTATCAGTTTTGATTTTGACAATATCCCTAAAGATGCCACTATTAAGTCAGCCAAATTTTATCTCTACCCTATGAATAGAGTAGGTGCGAAGATAGAAAAGTTCGGACAATGGGATCTTTCACTTTTAGAACCAGAAAGTTTTTCTGAGATTACAGACTTCAAGGACATTGAAAATGCTCAATCCAAAGGAAGAGTAGGGCAGGCCATTAAATCTAGACAGTTGACTCAAGGTATTTGGAATTCATGGGAATTTTCTAGGCATGAATGTGAACTCTTAGAAAAAGAGATAACGAACAACAAAGTTGTCTTCCGAATTGATGGACCTAAAACACTACCAGATGGTGAAAATAGTCAAATGATGCAGTTTGATATTGGGTATGGAAAGTTTGGTGGTGGTCTACACTACAGACCAATGCTTGATATCAAGTACACAGTAGAAGAAGAGAAAATAAAACTTCCTGCAGAGAACCTTTCTACTATTTATCTCAATGAAAAAGTTGAGGGACTTAAAAGTGGATTTGATCCAGATGGACACCGTGTCTATGGGTATCTTGATTTTGACCTTTCACAACTTCCAGACCATCAACAAACTATTATCACCAAATGTGCATTACGTATACGAAATAATAATACTTTTAAAAAGAAATCAGATATACGCTACTATGTTGAACTGGTTGAAGTAGATGAAGTAGGTACCTATGAAGATATTAGAAACCGTGAAAAAATAGAATATATAGGCTATGAAGTTGCAGAGTCTGACTTAAATACAAAAGAGTATCAGTATTTTAATTTTGATACATTATCCAAGATGGCACTTGACCAAATGCATCAAGATGGTAAAACACTTAAACTCGTCATTAAACCTACCTCTTCAGGAGGTATGAAAAATAGAATGGTTGAATGGAATCAAGATGTAGAGCTTCAGGTTAAATATATCCAAAAACGACGTACACCTTTAGCTTCAGTTGAAAACTTAAAAGTCACTAGAGACAAAAAAATGATTAAACTCATGTGGGATGGCATCGATGATGAAGCTTTAAAAGGCTATTACGTCGTGCGTAATAGCTTTCATACACCAAAACATTTTATGGATGGTGTAAAGATTTATGGAGGAAAAGATACCTATACTTATGATAATTTTGCTTCATTTGATAAAGAGAAGTATTATGCTGTATTTTCATATGATGATGTACCTAACTTCTCTGAAGCTGCTGAAATAAAGTATAATCCCTTAGAAAAATATTGATAAAATAGTCTTTTATAAAGGTTATTTTTGACAAAGTAATATTTTTCACATTTTATACACAATAACTATGTATACTAGCACCATGAAAGAGGCAAGGTTACTCCTTCCCTTTTGTTCCTTGTCTCTTTCAAGATAGTTTTTCACCGATACTCTTTACCTTCCCTATAGAAGAGTATTTATTTGTGATTATTTGTTTTTTATAGAAAAGCTATCTACCCTTTTACTTATTTCAATGAAAATTTCAAATCCTAGCTTTTTAAATATTGTTCATCGTTTATTTCTGTTGTTTGACACCCCCACATTTATATACTATAATGATATTTTTTAGCCCATATAATAGGATATATCATGATAGAAGACAAACTAAACCGTTTTACTGGATGTCGATACCAAAAAAGTTTGGTAGGACGCTCATGAACTCTGCATTTACTGTCATTGACTGGAGTATCTTTTTTGCATATTTTTTAGTATTAACCTTTACAAGCGTACTTCTTTCAAGAATGAATGTTAAAAGTACCCGTGATTATTTCGTAGGTGGCAACACTGTACCTATGTTTGCCGTCGCCATGTCTGTACTTGCCACTTCTCAATCTGCGGCTACCTTTTTAGGTGGGCCAGAGTACTCCTATGGTAAGGACTTAACCTTTATAGGCTTTTATATATCTGCATTTTTAGCAGTCATTTTTGTAGCCAAAGTGCTCATCCCTAGATTTTACGCTATCAATGCTGTGACGGTGTATGAGCTGTTAGAAGTGCGTTATGGAAGTAGGGCTAAAAAACAAGCAGGGGTGATGTTTCTCATTGGGCGTTTGTTTGCAAGTGGTGCTAGACTCTACATAGGTGCACTTGCCATCTCGATGATACTCTTTTTAGACATCACACCCACGCATGTGGCTATCTCCATAGGTATACTCATGTTAGGAGCATTAGCATATGCATACTTTGGTGGGGTGAAATCGGTGATATTCTCAGACATCATTCAAGCAGTCACGTACATAGGTGCTGGTATAGCTGTACTCATCTACCTCTACATGAGTTTAGATGCAGACTTTGGTACTGTCTACAACACACTAGAAGCCAACAACAAGCTCCAACTCCTTGACTGGTCTATGAGTGGTGGGTTTTCTGTATGGGCGTTGATGGGTGGCTGGTTACTACTTAACATCGCAGCGTATGGTCTAGACCAAGACATGACACAACGCGCTCTTAGCTGTAAAGATGCCAAGACAGCACAACGCTCACTCATGATGAGTATCTACCTTACCATCCCAGTAGCCATCCTCTTTTTGTTCATAGGTTTACTGCTTTACCTCTTTTACCAACATCCTGAACTATCGCACCTTAGTACAGAAGTGGTACAGAAGTTTGAAGGTGAGAAGATTACCATCTTTATGTACTACATTTTACATGAGATGCCAGAGGGTATGCGTGGACTTGTGACCGTAGGTGCAGTGGCAGCTGCACTTAGTAGCTCCAACTCTGTACTAGGAGCCATGAGCTCTGTAGCCATAGAAGACCTCTACAGACCATGGAAAGAGGGGAAAGAAGCACACACAAAAGTAGAAGAGATGCACTTTGTTAAAGCAGGGCGTAACGCGGTACTATTCTTCGCCGTAGCACTCTCAGCCATGGCAATGCTAAGCTACTACTGGCAACGCTACACAGAACTCCCACTCCTTAGCTTTGCCCTTGGTGTGATGGCGTTTGCCTACACAGGCTTGCTTGGTGTCTTTGGCGCAGCTATCTTTACCAACCGTGGTAATGCTATGACTGTACCACTAGCGCTCATAGGTGGTTTTTTGACGGTACTTCTTTTACAACCTTATGTACTAGGAGAAAGTCTAGGAGAACTCATAGGCTTTAAACTTGGGTTTGCTTGGCAGATATTGGCTGGTACGTTTGTGGCGTTTGCTGTGATGGTTAGTGGGAAGAGTAAGTAATGAACTATATCTATATATTTATCACTTATGTATTGCTTGTAAGTTTAGTCACAACATACCGTTTAATGCATGATGATTTTTATAATATTAAACAAAAAATAATTCAATTATTTATCATATGGCTACTTCCTTTAGTGGGGTCTGCTATTGTTGCTTGGTTCTTAAATGAGAATAGTAGTGAGCCAGAGGGTATATGGAAAAAGTATCCTAAAATAAGTAATTTATTGGGAAAGATTTTCTTTATTGAAGTTAAGAAAAATCATTTTAAAAAAAATGTGTATTCAACCCATGATAGTGCACAGTCAGAGGGTGTTGGAGGAGATTAAATTTTTTCTTGTTCCGTAGCTCCAGCTACGGAACTTACTAAAAAAACAAATTCAGATAAAAAGATATCTAGAAAATTAAGAGGAAATAAAATAATGATAATATTAAAATCTATGGATAAAAAAACATATAAAATTTTTATTAAAAATAGTATAAAGAGATTTGCAAAAGATTTAGAAGAGACTAATTTTTATTCTAAAAAAGATGCTATAAAGTTATCTAAAAAAATTTATGTAAATAACACGAACAAAGATTTTAAAAATTCTGAGTTTGGTTTCTATACCATCTATAATAAGAAGAAGAAAAAAATAGGTTACTTATGGCTAAAAAACGAAAAGAAAATGCTTTTAATTAGTGAGATCTATATACGTAAAAAGTATCGTAATCAAGGCTATGGTAATGCTTTGATGAGTAAAATTGAGAAGATTGCAAAGAAGCTAAAAGTCGACAAAATAGAGTTATCTGTTATGGTTAAAAAAAACATTGCCAAAATACTATATATAAAATATGGATTTAGTGTTATTAGTGAGCTTATGATGAAGAAGGTGTAGGGTAAAATTTTCTTGTTCCGTAGCTGGAGCTGTTGAACGAGCAACAGCTTTTACACTTGTTATGAATTAACTGTAACAGATTTAAATTCATTTTGAATAATATATTCTTTCCTCGTTACCACGTTGTACGTGCTAATGCATATCTAACACCACTCAAACCAACACAAAGAAATAAAAAATGTGTTAATTGCGATATGCAGATGTGTATAAACTATAATCGGAGGATGATGGTAGCGAGAAAAAGATTAAGCCAAAAGCAGATAATAACTACTATAATATAGTAATTAAATACATAAATAAAGGATAAGTGGTATGAATTTAACACTTATGACAGATGGTGAGATATTGAAACTTATCGCAGATAGAGCAAAGACTGTACGTATATCTCATGACTTAAGGCAGAGTGATTTGAGCCAAAAGTCTGCCGTGCCTCTCAGTAGCATACGTGTTTTTGAAAGAAGTGGCAAAATCTCTTTGGTGTATCTTATAAAGATACTAAGGGCACTCTCTTTGGTAGAAGAACTAGACAAACTTTTCCAACATGCTGAAATAGATGATTTGAAATCTGCATTAAACCAGAAAAAAGATGTGAAAAAAAGAGTGCGAAAGTGAGTGATACTTTAGAATGTCATGTGCGTTTATGGGGAGAAGAGGTAGGCATCATTGCTAAGATGAAGCATAAAACTTACTTTCAATACGACAGTTCTTTTTTAGAAAAAAAATTAGAGATCTCACCACTGCACTTAGCACTAGCTAAAAAGGTTTATGAGACTAGCCATCTTGAATATTTTGAGGGATTAGCAGGGGTATTTGCAGATGCATTGCCCGACAGTTGGGGAACAAAGATAGTTGAAAATTATTTTTTAAAACATAAAAATAGACCTCCTCATGAAATATCTGCGATAGAGAAATTACTCTACATAGGAAGCAGGGGTGCAGGAGCTTTGGAGTTTTACCCATCTTATGAGCAAAGTGACGATGTTAAGCAGGTGTTGGAAATATCCGAGCTTGTAAAGGAGTCCAAAAAAGTATTGAGAGGTGATGTCTCTTATGTTTTGCCAGAAATTTTTAGGATTTCTTCTGACTCTTTGGGTGGAGCAAAGGCAAAAGCAACGGTGGGGCTAAGTCATGATGGCAAAGAGATGATAGCCATACAAGAGCATCTTCCCAAAGACTTTGAACACTGGATGATAAAGTTCGATGGTACAGACGAACAGAGTACTCCCTCCCAAAATCTTTTAGCAGAAAAAGCATACTTAGACATGGCAAAACAATGCGGCATAGATACAGTACAAACCAAAATCATACAAGATGATAACCTTAGTCATCTTGCGGTAAAAAGATTTGACAGGGTAGGTAACAGTAAGCCTCTGCATATGCATACACTAGCAGGCATAACACATATAGATTTTAGAGATAGAAGTATGATGAATTATGACAAGTTTTTCCGTGCTACGCTGGCTGTCACTAAAAGTTATGCAGCACTAGAAGAAGCATATAAACGTATGGTATTTAATGTGCTCTCAGGTAACCAAGATGATCATGCTAAAAATCATACCTTTGTTATGAACAAGCAAGGTATCTGGACACTGTCTCCTGCTTATGACATCTCTCCTACATTTGCCTATGGGCATCAAATGGAGATAAACTTTAAAGATAAAGGGGTGAACCATCAAGATTTACTGCTTATGGCAGAGAGATTTGATATACCTAACCCTAAAGCTATACTAGCAGAGCAAATCAATGTTTTACAGGATTTTAAGACATACGCAAAAGAGCTAGGTATAAGTGATGACAAAATATAAAAGATACGTAAGAATTTTAAGTTGGTGGAGTGAGGCTAGCTAAGTATTTTTATACCGTTAGTTTGGTTTTGTTGCTTGCACTCTGATAGAGGTTCAACAGCTTTTACGCTTGTCATGAATTAACTATAACAGATTTAAATTCATTTTGAATAATATATTCTTTGCCTAGTTCTCGTGTCACATCATTTAATACCGATAAAACTTCTTTATTAAACCTATGACATTCTGATGTACTCCAAGGAGTGGGATTGGGTGGATAACTCCAGTCAATACAGGTGTCATACCATGCAGTTAAATATGAAAGTTTTCTCCAAAGGTTTTCTGAAATTGGGAGCTGATTACACTCAATAGGATAATCACCAAATTTTTCTTTAGAGTTATCATTTGCAGACCACATACAAATACCAGAACCAGCATCAAAGAAAAATCTTAGTTTAAATACTTCCAATATTGCCTCAATTTATAACTATTTATCTGAGGTACAAAAGACCCCTCTATTACTCTATTTATCATAATTAGTGGTATATCAAAAATCAGGAGATATTCCCCAATCAAAGTTTGGAGTTGTAGCTCTAATAAGTGTCACTATACTCATAAAAGATTCATAATTAAGAGTAACGGTAGCCTCTGTGTATTTGGTATTAAATTTAAGCTGGGTAAGTTTGTTTTTTTCCATAAAAGAAAATTGAATACCTAGTAGCAATTCTGCATTTTCTTGATAAAGCTTTAATGCATTATGGTTACCAATACGTGCACCTTTGTGTTTAGCAGGAGTAGTAGTATCTTGGTTCATCTCTTTATAATAGACTTTGAGCATGTATTCATCAATGCTGGGTAAGAGTTTTAACACAAACCTACGTGTCATCATAAAATCTATACAGTTTTCTGTATCTTCATGATTAAGAGAGAGACGAATCCTATCTTCTATCTCGTCATATCTAGGCGTTATAGTTTGTATTTTTATTTGTTTTTTGGACATTAGTCACTCACCTTTATCAGATTGAAGTATAACTATTTATACATGTTTGTTACCAAGTGTTAATACTATAGATGTAGAATTATAACTTGATTTTATATATTAGGAGTTTCTTTGCTTAAAAAAATAATGAGTGTAACAGTATTTTTTACCTATTCATTGATGGCATACAACATAGGTGATACCTTAGATACCAAAGTATCTGAAAAATTAAATTTGAAAAAAGATACTCTGTATGTGGTTGATTTTTTTGCTTCATGGTGCCATGCTTGCAAGAAAGAGCTTCCTCTCGTTGCTAAAGTACATAATGACAAAGTTGTTCAAGTTATTGGCGTGAATGTAGATGATGACATAGCCAAAGGTAAAAACTTTGTCTCTAAACTAAAGGTGCCCTTTAGCGTTATTTATGATACAGATAAAAGCTTGATTACTAGATTTAATCCTGCTGGTGTACCTGCTTTGTATTATATAAAAAATTCAAAGGTTTTAGGCTCACAGATTGGGGCTATTAAAGATATAGATAAAAAAATTACTAATGATATAAAAGGACTACAATGAAAGAGTGTTTATGGTGTATATGTGCGTCTATGTTATTTGTGGGATGTGCAGGTATAGAAGAGGTAAAACCTTGGGAAAAAGAGGCACTTGCCAAAGAGAGTATGCAGTTTGGTGGCATGCACAGTGAAGTAAGAAAATTTGAACAACATACCTACTTTTCAAAAGAAGCTAGTAGAGGTGGCTATGGTGTTTCTGGTGGAGGTTGTGGATGCAATTAAAAAAATCTTTAACACTTTCTAGTATTACCGCGGCTCTTCTTGTGAGTTCATCTTTACTTCATGCAGAAAATTATGTAAGTGTAGAATACTTACAGTATGATGAAAGTGACGATAGAGTCTCTGTCTCTGCACCTATGGTAGAAGCCTCTTATGACTTCAATACAGACTACAACCTTAAAGCCAATTTCATGTTTGATGCAGTCAGTGGTGCAACGCCAAGTTTTATGACTAATGCAAATGGTGATTTGTTTAAAGGATTACAAGAGTTTGAAGACAGAAGGAGTGCCGCATCATTGATGTTAACTTCTAGAATGGAAAACAGAGATGAACTCTATACAGGTCTTGACTTTTCAAGAGAAGAGGACTATCAATCATATACGGGTTCATTAGAGTATATGCACTACCTTGATAGTACCCATAACACAGCACTACATTTTGGTGGTTCCGTAAGTTATAATGAAATATTGGTCTATGATGGTGAAACGGGTGCGAGTGCTCAAGCAGACTATGATGGAGAGAGTGGTGCTAGTCATGTAGAGGATTCACTTACATTTAACTTGGAGCTAGGAGCGACACAGGTATTGAGTAAAGATTCCTCATTAAAAGTCTCGGCGTTTGTTCTTTCTGATGATGGGTATCTTACCAACCCTCACGGCATTGTTATAAGAGATTACAATAGTATCAACCCAAAACTAGAAACAGAAAATAGACCAGACAAAAGAGTAGGGTATGGATTTGTAGCACAATACAATAAACTCCTTACTCCTGATACCTCTTTTGTAGGCTCCTATAGATTGTATACAGATGATTGGGATGTGACTTCACATACCTTAGAAGCAAACATTTACACCGATGTAACGCAAAAACTTACTCTAGGTGCAGGTCTTAGGTACTATACGCAAACACAAGCAGAATTTTATAATGAAAATATAGACCATTTTACCAATGAAACGTATGCTTCTAGTGATGAGCGATTAAGTGACTTTGATGCATTGACTTACAAAGCAAGTTTAGACTATAAGCAAGATGAGACTTGGAGCTATAATGTTGGGGCACAATTCTACCAACAAAACACAATCACTGAAATGACAGCTACACTCATGACAATAGGGATGAAATATAAATTCTAAACGATATATATTTAAATTTACTGTGATGACTACGCCTTGTGAAGTGCACCTTTTTGCATCTTCACAGGAGAAAGCAAGAGAAGTTGCTACTGATATTTTGGGAGCATCTAAAAAATTAGAAAGTAAATACAACTTCTATAACCCTGACTCTTATCTTTCTGCACTCAATCAACGAGAAACAAATACCTTAGACTACCAAACCAAAGAAGTACTCAAACAAGCAAAACTTTTTTATACCCACACCAAAGGCATCTTTGATGTGACTGTAGGTACGTTAAAACAAAGCATGCAATACAAGACTATAGAAGAGATAGAGAAAGACAAAGAGAGGTTAAGTGCTTTTGTTGGGAGTGAGCACTTTGAAATTAAAAGAGATAAATTACATTTTACAAACCCACATACAAAAATAGACCTAGGTGGGTTTATTAAAGAGTATGCTGTAGATAATGCCGTAAAAATAGTCAAAAAAGCTAAGTTGAAAGCAGCACTCATTAACTTTGGTGGAGACATCTATGCCTTAGGTAGAAAGCCTGATGGCAAAGGTTTTAAAATAGGCATCAAAAATCCTCTCAATCCTAAAGAGTACTTACAAGATGTTTATCTTACTAATCAAGCACTGACAACTTCAGCTTCTTATGAAAGAAATCAAACGGTAGAAGGAAAAACATATTCTCATATTATGCATACAGATGATTTACAAAGCCAGATACTCTCTGCAAGTGTTATCTCTCCTACAGTAGTGCAAAGTGGCGTTTATTCAACAGCACTGATGGTAGACACTACGCTTGAAATACATTTTGATAAAATCTTAATTGATCAAAATTTAGAGATTATCACTTAAGTAGATAAACTAGCTATACGCCAAAAAAATCTACAGGGTTAGATGATGACCACTTTTTACTCTTTAACTGCTTTAAAGGTTTGAGTACCTTAGTACCTTTTAAAGGTGTACATTTTTTTAATTTTTTAAAAGACTTTAAATGTTTTTTTGGCTTTAGTGGTCCAACACCATATCTGGTACTATCTGTAAAAAGAAGCATATCCCCTTTATGATCCCATATATCTCCTTCTTCTACAAACCCAAGATGAGCACCTGAATAAGCATAGAGGTCTTCTCCCTCAATGTATGCTACAGGGTTACCTTCTAAAGTATAGAGTTTCTCTCTATCCTCACAATAACCAAAAAGTTTTCCTTGTTTAGTATAAAAACATAATTTCATATTTACTCCTTTAAATATCTATCTAATAGACTTTAACATAGAGAAGAGTATATAAAATACAATTTACTGATTAAAAATATATCAATTGAGTATAATACAATGATATGAATGAGGAGATATAGAGTCTATGAAAGACTTTTCAACCTCTCAATAGCCTCATCTAACTCTGCTTCTTTCTTAGAGAAACAAAACCTCGCTAAATTAATGCCTTCACTCTCTTTGTAAAATGCTCTAGCAGGCACAGCAGCGATGCCTGTTTTTTCAAGTAGGGTGATGACCTTCTCTTTGTCATCTGCACCTTCAAGTTTAGAGATATCTGCTAGCACATAGTACGCACCTTTGACGTACTCGGCACTCAAACCTGCATCGTTTAGCGCTTTAATGAACTTGTCTCTTTTTACTTGGTGTTCTACTGCCACGTCTGTGTAGTAAGACTTTGGTAGTTCGTTTAGACCTTTGAGTATGCCTTGTTGTAGTGGGGCAGGAGGACAGACGTAGACTAAGTCGTTAAACGCTGAGGCTGCGTCGATGACTTCTTTACACGTGATGGCATAGCCAAGTCTCCACCCTGTGATAGAGTAGATTTTAGAAAAGCCAGAGATGACAACAGTTCTTTCTTTGAGACTCTCTACACTAAGTGCAGAGACAAATTCTAAGCCATCATAGATGAAGTGTTCATACATCTCATCACTAAAGAGGAAGAGGTCATTGTTGTTGATGATGGTGGAGAGTGTTTCTAACTCGTCTCTTGTGTAAACCTTACCACTTGGGTTGGATGGATTACAGATGAGTACAGCTTTGGTGTTTTCAGATATCTGGCTTTTTAGATGTTCAAAGTCTATGGCATACTCTGGTAGGGTGGTTCTGATAAACTTTATTTTACAGCCTATAGACTCTAGTGTTGCTACATGGTAGCCATAGTAAGGCTCAAAAAGGATGACTTCATCCCCTTCATTGAGCAGTGACATAGCTGTAGCATAAAACGCACCCGTAGCACCAAGGCTTACTAGTACGTTGTCTACTTTTATGCCTTGGTCATAAAAGTCATTTTGCTTTTTAGCGATGGCAGCTCTTAGTTTGTAGTTACCATAGGCTGATGTATAGGTGTTTTTGCCACCATCTATACCTTCTTTTGCACCAAGAACCACAGGAAGAGGTACTTCTAGGTCACACAGCCCCTGAGCCATATTAAGACCTTTTTTCTCACTACAAAGAATGGACATGGCTCTTATTTCTGATTGTGCTATATTTTGTGCTCTGTTACTTAGTTTCATAATTCCCAACTTACTTTTGTTTCTTGAAGTATAGTTGAAGTTGACTTATACGGTAAAGTAAATGGCATGATTTTTATTTATATTTTAGATTAATAACCTATAATCATTGTACTCATTACATGAGTATCGTACGTTATCATTTTAAAAAAGGAAAAATCTTATGAAAACAAGATTAAAAGAAATAATACTTAGCTCTGCCATGACCATCGTAGGTACACTATTTGTCGCTCCACAAGTGTTACAAGCACACTGTCAAGTACCATGTGGTATTTACGATGACAGTGCTCGTGTAACTGCTATGCTTGAAGATGCTTCAACAGTATCAAAGTCTATGAAACTCATAGGTGAACTTGCAGGTAAAACAGATGCACAGTCACAAAATCAAATAGCTAGATGGGTCATGACTAAAGAACAACATGCACAAAAAATTATCTCTACAATTAGTGATTACTTTTTAACACAACGTGTTAAAACAGATCAAAAAGATTATTCTGAACGTTTAGCAAAACACCACGCTGTCATCGTTGCTGCTATGAAGGCAAAACAAAATGCAGATGGGAAATTTGGAGAGGCACTTACTAAAAGCGTAGAGGGTTTATCACCTTACTATGTTGCAGATAAACATGAGCATAAATAGTTAACATAGGACATTATTTAGATACATTTAACACACAGTCTCCATCATCTCAAACCAATCTCTGCCAAACATATTTTATGTAAGAGGCAATGTAAGGTGTGAGATGCTTCTTTACTTCATCCTTTTATTTTATTGTTGAAGTTGGCTTATGCAAACACAAAGTGCATAGCTATACATCATTTATTGGGTAAAGTCTCTAAAGCACTGTTTAGTATTGTGATACATAGTATACAAATCATAACGCTACAATGATTTTAGAGGATAGTTTGTCGTGTAGATAAACAGTTCAAATCATTATCTGATATAATACAAGCAATTCTAATACGTAAACATGGAAGTTGAAAATATGAATAAAGAATACTACATCGGAATCATGTCAGGAACATCACTAGATGGTGTAGATGTTGTCTATTGTGAGATAACACCTAACTCATGTAAACTTCTTGCTTCTCTAGAATATCCCATGCCTTTAGAACTAAAAAGTGATATACTCATGATGACTGAGGGTAAAAATAGCCTCGAAAAAGTAGGGCAGATAGAGCATCGTTTGGGTGTATTGTTTACTCAGGCAGTGGGTACGTTGCTTATACGTGAGAACATAGATGCCTCTACAATCACTGCCATAGGCTCACATGGACAGACACTCTGGCATGCTCCACAAAATGGTGTAAGTATGCAACTAGGAGATCCTAACATTTTAGCAGCAAAGACAGGCATACCTGTAGTTGCAGACTTCAGACGTAAAGATGTTGCACTAGGCGGGCAGGGTGCGCCTTTTGCTCCTGCTTTTCATGAATTTATATTTAGTAATATCAATGCATCGGTATCAGTCGTAAACATTGGTGGGATGGCAAACATTACTGTACTAGGTGACAAACTCATAGGGTATGATACTGGCTGTGGAAATGTATTGTTGGACATGTGGGTAAACGCTCATTATAATCTAGCGTACGACAAAGATGGTATATGGGCTAGGTCTGGAGATGTAGATTATGTACTTTTAGATACGATGATGGCAGACCCTTTCTTCTCACAACCATACCCAAAAAGTACAGGGCGAGAAAAATTTAATCAAGCATGGCTTGAAGAGATGATAGCCTCTAGAAAAGATACTGTATATTTTCGTCCATTAGCACAAAATGTACAACGAACACTATTGGAACTTACCGCACTAAGCATCTCTAATGAAGTATTAAAGTTTAACACTGATGTAGTACTTCTTTGTGGGGGAGGTGCTAAAAATACTTTTTTAGTAGAACGCATCAAAACACTCATACCCAATATAGAAGTTGCCATTGCTCAAAATGCTGACCAGATAGAAGCAATGACTTTTGCATGGCTAGCCTATAAGCGCATACACAATGAAGAGGTAAACCTCAAAGATGTCACAGGGGCAAGAGAAAACACAATTTTAGGAGGCATCTATGCATAATGAGTTAAAAGGTTGGTTAGAGTGGTTAGGTATGGAAGAGCCAAAACTTACTACTCTACATGGAGATGCAAGTACTAGAAGTTATTATCGTCTTGAAAATCATAATGGCGGTATTGTGATGGATGCATCTGAGAATAAAGAGAGTGTCCCAATTTTTATAGGTATGAGTATGCGACTTAATGATGCAAAAGTACGTATCCCTAAGATAAAATCTTTTGAACTGCATAAGGGTTTTATGTTTTTAGAAGATATTGGGTCAACACATTTACTAGACAAATGTGTAGAAGGTAGTGATGCTAGACCATACTATGACAAAGCCATAAAGACTTTAGTACAAATGCAAAACACCCCATCACAAGGCTTAGAACCTTATGATGAAGCATTTTTACTTCAAGAGATGAACCTTATGACCCAGTGGTACCTTAAAGAGTATTTGGGTACCACACTTGAATGTGTCGAAGGGCGTATCTTATTAGAGAGTTTTTCACGCATTTGTAAAGAGGTCTTAAGTCAGCCACAAGAGACTTTTGTACACCGTGACTATCACTCTCGAAATTTGATGATAGACGAACAAGAAGAAGTCGTTGTTATAGACTTTCAAGATGCAAGAGAAGGTGGATTAACCTATGACTTAGTTTCACTACTACGTGATGCCTATATCCAACTTGATGATAGAGAGCTACGTAGACTTATTGCATTATTTAAAGAACTGAAGGGAGTAGATGTTGATGATGAAACTTTCATACGATGGTTTGACTTTACAGGGATACAACGACATATAAAGATACTTGGTATATTTGCCAGACTTGCCTTACGTGATGGCAAAACAGAATATCTAAAAGATATACCTATGACACTCAAGTACATACTCAATGTAGGATCAAAATATTCAGAATTAGATGGTTTAATACACCTGCTAAAATCTGACAATGGTAAGTTCAAAGATGCACCTATTGAATTGAGTCTATTCTAACTACTGGAGATACTATGAAGACAATGATACTAGCAGCTGGACTTGGATCTCGAATGAGACCACTTACCGATGTGACACCTAAACCATTGTTAAAAGTAGGGGGTATTCCTCTTATTGTCTGGCATCTTGAAAAATTAGCACATCAAGATTTTAAAGATATTATTATCAATATTGCACATTTAGGCTATAAAATCCCCGAAGCTTTAGGTGATGGCTCTAACTGGGGTGTAAATATCACATACTCAGATGAGCAAAAAGAGGGTGGGCTTGAAAGTGCTGGTGGGATAGTTAAGGCATTGCCTCATTTAGGTGATGAAACATTTTTGGTCATCAATGGAGATATTTTTACAGACTATAATTTTCAGTACCATAGAAAACTAGCAGATGGTATACTAGCACACCTTATTCTCGTACCCAACCCCGAACATAACCCTAACGGAGATTTTGCTTTAGATGGACAAAGAGTCATTGACAATAGACAATATACATTCTCAGGCATAGGGTATTACTCACCTAAACTTTTTAAAGATGTCACTTATGGAAAATTTGCATTGGCACCACTGCTTAGAGAGGCAATGAAGAATGGTCAAGTGACAGGTGAGCTCTATGAAGGTGAATGGCTTGACATAGGTACACCAGAGAGATTAGAACGTCTCAATGTAGAATTAATAAATAGATATTAAGTATTTTTTAATACTAAAAGATAAATTAAGTCATAAATTTACCTTCTATTTATCTTTTGTACATTTTTTTATTATATGATATAGTATAATTTTACATTATTTGAAAGGGGGATAACATATGGCAATAAATGACAATACTAATGTACTGATCAAAAAGAAATATTTAACCATTCTTGGATACTTGTTTCTTGTTGTATTATTTTTTGTAGGAGGCATTTACCTTAAGGGAATTAATGTTCAGTCTTCACAACTTCAAAATGCAACACATCTTCTTTCGTTAAAAAGTGAAAAAGATAAATTAAGTAAAGAGTATGTTTCTTTACTTGAAAATCAACTTAGACTTTACGATGAAAAGATTAATTCATTGGTTATTGAACAAAAGAAAAATAAAATAGACACGGAAAAGAAGTGGAAAAACTATAAAGAGGGTGTAACACTACTTACGTTGGAGAATAAACGCACTATTGAGCAACTTAAACATGAAAATGATAAAGTGAAAAAGAAACTCAAGCATGCTAAAGTGCAAAATGACAAGATAAAAAATGAAAAAAAGCGTATCAAGAAAAAATTGAAAGAGGAGTTAAAAGAGACAAAAGAGGCACTTAAAAAAGCAAAGATTGTTCAAAAGATGCGTCAAGAAAAAAAATTAGCTGCGATTAAATTAAAAAAAGAAACGTTACAAAAAAAGAAAAAGAAAATTGTTAAGCATTCACCTAAAAAGGTGATTGGCAATAAAAAATATGCATCTTATAATAAATTCAAAAAAGACATTAATTTGAAAAAAAGTTATGAGATTTTTGAAAATACATCTTTGCTTAAAAAAGCTACAGGTAAAAATACAAAATTAACTGTAGACATATCTGAACAAAGAGTAAGGTTGTATGTTAACAATGAGGTAGCGCTATGTTCTCCTTGTACAACTGGTGCTAAACGTAAGTTTGAACCAAATACAAAGATCTATAGAGACAAGAGAACACCAAAAGGAACCTTTAAAATTACAGAAAAAATTTCTGACAAACGATCTACTATATTTGGTAAATACTATCGTAATGGTAAAGTCGTTTACAAAGGTGACAAGCGTAAATTTAGAGGGAATAAAGAAGGCCTAAAATATAAAGGTGCATCACTTAAAAACTGGATGCGTCTGACAAGTTCAGGCATAGGTTTACATGCTAGTAAATATATTAAAAGATATCCTGGTACTAATGGATGTATAAGGATTCCGTATAAAATCTCTAAAACGATTTTTAAGAATGTTCGTAAAGGAACTAAGGTAAGTGTTGTAAATTAATAGTTATATTGATGACACACTTTCCAAATACTTAGCTACTCCATCTTCATCATTTGAATGGGGTAGCACAATATCGGCCATCTTTTTCACTTCATCTAAAGCATTAGAAACTGCCACTGATTTACCTGCAAGTTTAAACATACCTATGTCATTTATAGAATCACCAAATACCGTTACATCTTTAATATCACGTTCTAAATACTCCATCACTTTAGTTAGTGCATGTGCTTTATCACCATCAGGGTGTAAAATAGTAAGAAACCATCCATCTGAATACTTTTCTGGAGAAAGTTTATACTCAAGTGCATCACCAAATGTTTTTTGTAAATGGATACAAAGTGGTTCAAGAATTTTTTTACTACCAAAATAGACAAGTTTCAAATTCATTTCTTTTGCACGTATATCTTTACATTCTTCCATACGTGGGTCATTTCTATAGTTTTCTAATACCCCATGCTGATATTTATTTAAAAAAGTGGGGAATAGAAAAGATTCGCCTAAAGTCTTAACATCATTGAGAGTAATAATAAAAGGATAAATGTCAAATTTTGCTCCCTCAAAGATAACAGCATCACCCAATTCTCTATTGACTGTCTTAACTTCTATAAGTTTCTTTTCAGGACTTACTACCATTGTACCATCTAAGAGTATCATAGGTGCATCAAGTTTAAGTCTACTTAAGAAGTCTTGTGACTTTTGGTAGCTTCTAGCAGTGGCTACCGAGAGAATCGCATGTTTTGCTTTTTCATTCCATACTTTTTCAGAATAATTACTCACACTTTGATTAGAACGTAAAAAAGTATGGTCAAGATCAGTGATATAAATGGGTTGCATTAACTGGCAAACCCTGAACTAAAATTACTTTTTTCTTGCACAATACGTTTTTGCTTCTCTTTTCTAAATGTATCCTTCTCTACAAATATTTTTTTGCGTGTCTGCGGATCAAGTTCAGTATAATACATCACTGCTGAGTAGGTACCCGGTGTAGGTGTAAAGACTTGTGCTTGTTCTGGATTCATCTTAAGTACATTGGTTGTAAAGTCTTTAAGTTTATGCATATCTGATTCTTCACACCCTGGGTGTGCTGCTATAAGGTAGTAGGTCAAAAACTGTTTTTTTCCCATCTCTTTATTGAGTTTATCATAGAGGATTTTAAAGTCTACCAGTGTTTGCTTCCCAGGTTTCCCCATCAAATCAAGTACACGCTGTTCTGTATGTTCAGGAGCCACTTTCATCTGTCCAGAAATATGATGTTGTACAAGTTCTCTAAGATAAGAGTATCCTTTTTTCTTATCAGCGGTAATGAGATCATATCGTATACCAGAAGCTACAAA
The DNA here is from genome assembly GCA_902727855.1 of uncultured Sulfurovum sp. Lineage (GTDB taxonomy): Bacteria > Campylobacterota > Campylobacteria > Campylobacterales > Sulfurovaceae > Sulfurovum. The sequence continues at coordinate 29,796 of CACVAS010000117.1, read as the reverse complement.
TGCTTTACGTATACCTGGTATATTACGTACCTGTTTCATCATACCGACAACACGCGTGTGGTCAGGTTTCATAGAGCTACATAAATGTTTTGAATCGACACACCGTTGATGATCACAGGTACCTAATTTAAGTTTTTTATTACATTCATACCCATACATATTGGCTGTTGGACCACCTAAATCAGAGATAATACCTTTAAAATCTTTATAGGTCTTAAACTCCATAGCTTCTTTAACAATAGATTTTTCTGACCGGGTACGTATGGTACGCCCTTGGTGTACACCTATGGCACAAAAATTACACTCACCCCAACACCCTTGATGTGTCATAATAGAAAACTTAATGGTTTCAAGACATTTTACTTTACCCTCAGGTCTATGATAAGGGTGTAATTCGCGTGTAAAAGGAAGTGCAGAGACTTCATCCATCTCTGGTTCACTCAGATAGTCACAAGGCGGATTTTGTATAGAATAACGCTTATCTACTTGTTGGCAAAGACCCTTAGCAGCTATGGGGTCATTATTATCATAAAACAAGTCAAAGAGATCGATATATTTTTCTTTATCATCTAAACACGCTTGATGAGAAGGAAGCTGATGATATGCTTCATTGGGTTCTTTATCTATATAACAGACACCACGTATACCTCTCCACTCTCTACCTTTGTCCAAGGCAAAAGTTAATTCACGTATTGCCATCTCTCCCATACCATAAATAAGTATATCTGCTTTAGAGTCAAAGAGTATTGGTTTTCTAAGTTTGTTTGTCCAGTAGTCATAATGAGTCACACGTCTAAGACTTGCTTCTATACCCCCAAGCACTATGGGTACAGTATTTTTAAAGTTTTGTCGTATAAGATTTGTGTAGACAAGTACAGCTCTGTCGGGTCGTTTATTATTTTTTCCACCAGGCGTATAGTCATCACTGTTTCTAAATTTTTTAGTTGCAGTATAGTTAGCCACCATAGAGTCAATACTTCCACCACTGACTCCCCAGTAGAGTCTAGGTTCACCAAGACGTTTAATATCTTTATCTGATTTTATATCTGGCTGACCAATAATACCTACTTTATACCCCTGTGCTTGTAACATACGTCCTACAGTAGCCACACCTATAAAAGGAGAATCAATGTATGCATCACCACTTACCAATATAACATCACACTGCTTCCAACCATGTTCAGCCATTTCTGCTTGAGTAGTAGGAAGAAAATCTTTAGATGTAAAATTTACCTTATTATCTTGCTTTTTATGATGGCTCAATGTCATATCCTTGGGAGTTAGTATCGTATTATAGCAAAAGTTTTTACATCAACTTTTTCCCTCATAGTAAAATATATTTATCATGAAAAATAGTTGTGATTAGAAGTTTGAAAAGTTTGAGAGATAGAATAAGAGTGACAATGTGAAAAATTCACATTGTCATGAAGTACATATTAATTACTTTTTGATTTTTTCAAATCTTGTACCTTCCATTGTGAAGCTACCCATTAGTCCTTTTGTATCATAAACAAAAGCAACCATGTCATCTTTAAAGTCAACATCGTCTAACTCTTCTTTTGAGTTCCATTCTGCAATAGTAATTTTACCATCAACATCTGTTTCCCACTCATCATCATCCATCATGAATTTTTTAAGTGCTGCATCAGATGTGAAAGCAATGATTAGTGAATACTCTTGTGCACCCATTTGAAATCCTAAAGATGCTACAGTCATTTTATAATATGCTTTAGTATCTCTTTTTACTCTAAGAACACCTTCTGCATATTTACCACCAACAAAGAAACCTGCTTCTTGTACTTTTGGAAACACAAGAAATGCCTTAGCATTTACTAAAAATGCATCTCCACCTTTAGTTTCATCCAAAAATGTATTGATAGCCATGTTAGCATCATGATTAAGTTCTTTAGCAGTATCTGCTACAGAAAATGTAGAAAGTCCTAAAAAAAGACCAACAACGAGTGTTTTTAAGTTAAATATTTTCATATTTTTTCCTTTTGTATTTTTTATAATAGAAGTATAACATTTATTATATTAAAAAATTATAAATATTATTACTATGAATTATTTCCACCATTTCTACTACTTCTATTGCCTCCATTTGATCTTCCACCACTTGAACGTCCATTTCTACCATGACGACTTCCACCATTGCGACTTCCACGGTTTCCACCACCGCTACCGCCATTTCCACGTCTACGGTTACGTCCACCGCCACCGTTACCACGTTGTTGCATTGCACGTTCCATAAGAAGTGCTATCTCTTCAAGACCAAGACCAATAGTATCTTTACCTTTTACAGAGTTTTCACTTTGTATCATTGAAGCTAATAGATGTGCAATCGTTACTATATCTAGGTCATGTTGTAGTGTTTTTACAAGCTCAATCGCTTTATCAGTCACCTTAGTGTCAGCTATTTTAGAAATAAGTGCATCTGAACGATTATTTTGTACTTCCATACGTGTAGGAATAACTTGAGTGACAAGTGTAGCACCAACATCTTTTTCAATACGTTTGATGGTTCTAAGTTCATTTGGGCTTACCAATGTAATAGCCTCACCCGTTTTTCCACCACGTCCCGTACGACCAATACGGTGAACATAAGACTCTGAATCAAAAGGAATATGATAGTTAAATACATGGGTTACATCATTCACATCAAGTCCACGTGCAGCAACATCTGTTGCGATGAAGATATCAATCCCACCTTGTTTAAAAGCACGAATGGTAACTTCTCTTTGCTTTTGCTCCATATCACCATGGAGACCAGATACTTTGAAGCCTTGTGCAGTCATGTGTGCTACAAGTCTATCTACCTCTTTCTTCATACGACAAAAAATAATACACTTATCTGGATTTTTATAGTCTATAAGTCTTACTAACGCATCATCTCTCTCTTTTTCTTGTACTACATAGTAAAGTTGTGTGATTTTAGTGTTGGTCTTTTCAGACTTAGTAATAGAAACTGTTTTAGGGTTATTTAAAATCTGCTCAGCAAGTTTACGAATACCATTTGGCATTGTTGCAGAGAACATAAGTGTTTGACGCTCTTTAGGTAAGAATGTAAAGATGTTTTTTATCTCATCTAAAAAACCCATATCAAGCATTTCATCTGCTTCATCTAAGATGACAAAGTTAGGCTTAATTTTAATCTTACCAGACATAAGTAAGTCTTGAAGACGTCCTGGCGTTGCAACAACAATAGAAGCTTGTTTAATACGGTCTATTTGCTTACCATATGGTGTTCCACCATACACTGTAGCAGTTTTAAGACCACTCTTTTGTCCAAAACGGTATAGCTCATCACTTACTTGCATTGCAAGTTCACGGGTAGGGACAATAACCAGTCCTTCAACTGAACCATCTGCTTTCATCATAGACATAGTTGGTAGTCCAAAAGCAGCTGTTTTACCTGTACCTGTTTGCGCTTGAGCAATGAGGTCATGTCCTTCTAAGACTAAAGGTATAGCATCTTTTTGAACGGGACTTGGTTCTGTAAATCCGGCTTCTGTCACAGCATCTTGTATTGTATCTTTAAGGTTAAAATCTGAAAATTTCATAATTGTTTCTTTGTATTAATATTGTCGGTGTTGTATCTGTCTTGGTTTTTTTGTATTAGCAATGATATCAAGAGGTATAAAACCCTGTTTTGTGCAACTGATACCAAACTTTTTAACCTGATGTATAGTTAGGTTATTACACGTGTCTAAGCGTGGGGATAGAAGAGATATATTATATCTCATTATATAGGAGTTTAGTACTCTCTTGCAAAAAAGTCATGAATTATATCTAATTATATATTAAATAGATATAACTTATAAAGGTTTATTCAATTTTAACAATTAATCCAGTACAATATACTCGTTAAATTTCTTGTGGGGGGATAAATATATTGGACTATTATCATAATATACCCATACCCGTGATTGAAGTATCTATAGCAGATGGAAAAATTCTTCAAGTCAATCAAGCAGCCATTGACTATTTAGGATTACCAGAACCCGACATCATTGGTCAATCAAACCATACACTGTTTCACTCACCCACCTCTTTAGAATCATCTTGTCTGATTTGTAACCATATGCTCAATAAATCAACTGTACAATCGTTAAAATTATATAATGAACTGAACGATACATTATATTTAGTCAATATTTTTGAAAATAAAAATAATCCTCATACCATGTTCCAAACTATCATCACCTATGCAGATAATATGGCACCTATAGTAAATAATAAAGCATACATTTTAAATATATTAAAAGAGCGAGAAGCGTATTATTATAAAGCACATCACCATCCACTCACACACTTGCCTAACAGAGAGCTTTTTGTAGATAGACTCATGCAATCTATTCATAATTCACAACGCAATAAATTTGGTTTTTCACTTTTATATATTGATATAGATAACTTTAAAAATGTTAATGACTCTTTTGGTCACACCATAGGAGATAAAGTGCTCATTGAAATAGGAAGCCGTCTCAATAATGCTACACGTAAAATCGATACGGTTGCACATTTGCATGGAGATGAATTTGCTATTATTATGGAAAAGATAAAACATACATATGACACACAAATATTAGTAGAAAAAATTTTAAATGTTATTCAATTACCTATCCATATTGATAGTCATACGATTCACTCTTCCATCAGTGTAGGAATAAGTCAATACCCACATGATAGTTCCGATCCGCATACACTCTTTAAATATGCTGATTTAGCGATGTATGAGTCTAAAATTAAAGGTAATAATACTTTTACATACTATAATAAAACTTCAAATATAAATAACTATACATCTTAGATATTTTAGTAAAATAAAAAAAATTATACTTAGATTCTAACTAACAATTACTATAAAATATAAATATAATTAAGGACTTTCTAGTGAAAAAAGAGATGATACATGTTTACGGCGCAAAAGAAAACAATTTAAAGAATATAAATTTAAGTCTGCCTAAAAATAAACTTGTAGTAGTCACTGGTATTTCTGGTTCAGGTAAATCTACATTAGCATTTTCAACCCTTTACGCTGAAGGACAGAGACGCTATATCGAATCTCTCTCATCTTATGCACGTCAATTTTTAGGACGTGTAGGTAAACCTGATGTAGACAAAATTGAGGGACTTACACCTGCCATTGCCATAGACCAAAAAACGACTTCAAAAAACCCACGTTCAACAGTTGGTACAATTACAGAAATCTATGATTATTTACGTTTACTTTTTGCACGTGTAGGTGAACAGCACTGTCATGAGTGTGGTAAGCCAATCTCTTCAATGTCAGCATCAGACATTATTGAAGAAGTATTACGTATACCTGATGGTGCAAAGCTTGTCATCATGGCACCATTGGTAAAAGAAAAAAAAGGTACCTTTGCAGATATGCTTGAGTCTCTTCGTCATAAAGGATATGTCCGTGCTATGATAGATGGAGTGATGGTGCGTTTAGATGATGAAATCGAACTCTCAAAAACTAAAAAACATACCATTAAAGTAGTTATAGACCGTGTTGTTGTCAAAGAAGAGAGTCGTGACCGTATAGGTCAAGATGTTGAAAAAGCCCTCAAAGAGTCTTATGGAGAACTTGAAATAGAAGTACTCAACTATGAAGAGATAAATTTTGAACGTCAACATATGCACTACTCAGAGCACTTGGCATGTTTTGATTGTAAACTCTCATTTGAACCTTTGGAACCTGTAAGTTTCTCTTTTAATTCACCTAAAGGCGCTTGTACCAGTTGTGATGGATTAGGTATACGTTATGCAATAGATCTTAAAAAGGTCATAGACTCAACATTGAGTATTGACAAGGGTGCTGTTAAAATTATGTATGGGTTTAACAAAAGCTACTACACAAAGTTTCTCAATGCATTTTGTGAACAAAATGACATAGCTATTAAAGCACCTTACGGAGAATTACCGGAGCATCAACAAAAAGCCATACTCTATGGTAATGGTGGTAATGTAGAGTTCACATGGAAGCGTCATAAACTTAAACGTGAATGGCCAGGTGTAGTAAAGTTTGCACATGACATGTTTAAAGATGAAAAAGATCTTTCAGAGTATATGACAGAAAAAGTTTGTGACAAATGTCAGGGGCACAGACTGAGCTTACCCTCTTTGGCAGTTAAGATTGAAGGTAAAAATATAGCAGATATAATTGATATGCCTATCGAAAAGTCGTATGCATTTTTTGCTGATGATAAAAGTTTTTCACATCTTACTACACAACAAAATACCATAGCCGAATCTATACTCAAAGAACTGTATGAGAGACTCTACTTTTTACATGATGTAGGACTAGGATATATCACTCTGAGTCGTGATGCACGAAGTATATCTGGTGGTGAGGCACAACGTATTCGTATAGCCTCACAAATTGGGTCTGGTCTTACTGGTGTCATGTATGTCTTAGATGAACCTAGCATAGGACTCCATGAGCGAGACACAATGAAACTCATACGTACACTTTATTCTCTACGTGATAAAGGTAACTCTGTCATTGTTGTAGAGCATGACAAAGAGACCATACTTGCTGCTGACTATATTATTGACATTGGTCCAGGAGCAGGTGAATATGGTGGGGAAGTTGTTTTTGCAGGAGATGCAAAAAAACTGGAAAAAGCTAAAACACTGACTGCTGACTATATGTATGGTAAAAAAGAGATATCTTATACACATGACAACCCTCAAGAGGAGTGGATAGAAATAAAAAATGTTACCCTTAATAACATACAAAATCTTGATGCTAAGCTTCCACTGAGAAACTTTGTCTGTGTTACTGGAGTCAGTGGCTCTGGTAAATCATCTCTCATACTACAAACCCTCTTACCTGTAGCAAGAGAACTACTCAACCGTGCTAAAAAGGTAAATAAAATAGAAGGTGTAGAAATTACCGGTCTAGATAAAGTAGATAAAGTCATCTATTTAGATCAAAGCCCTATAGGGCGAACACCTCGTTCAAATCCTGCAACCTATACTGGTATTATGGATGAAATACGTAAACTCTTTGCACAAACAAAAGAAGCAGAACTACGTGGTTACAAAATAGGGCGTTTTTCATTTAATGTAAAAGGTGGCCGATGTGAGAAGTGTCAAGGAGATGGTCAAATAAAAATTGAAATGCACTTTTTACCAGATGTACTAGTGAGTTGTGATGCTTGTGATGGTACACGTTATAATATACAAACCAGAGAAGTACTATACAAAGGAAAATCAATATCTGATGTGCTTGCTATGTCAGTAGGTGAGGCTCTAGCGTTTTTTAAAGCCATACCTAATATTGCTATTCGTCTCAAAACACTTACAGATGTAGGTTTAGACTATATTACTTTAGGGCAAAATGCTACAACTCTATCTGGTGGTGAAGCACAACGGATTAAACTTTCAAAAGAACTTAGCCGTAAAGACACAGGTAAAACACTCTATATATTAGATGAGCCAACAACTGGACTTCATTTTGAAGATGTAGATAGACTCACCGGAGTACTACATCACTTAGTTGAACTAGGTAACTCAGTTGTAGTCATAGAACATAACCTTGACATGGTTAAAAATGCTGACTATATTGTAGACATGGGACCAGAAGGTGGTAATAAAGGTGGACTTATTATTGCTGAGGGAAGCCCAGAAGTGTTAGCGAAAACACACAAAGAGACAGGTTCATATACTGGAATGTATTTAGAAAAAGAGTTGAAATTGTAAATATATTATGGACGGCGAAAATTTTCGTCTGCCCCTCTTACTTTAGTAGATGATTTTTTATTAATACTAAATTTTATAGCACTTTTTATAATATACAATATGATTAACACGGCAAGAATTTCATAACCTATAATCCAGGTAAGCATAAAAGATGAATCTTTACTCAATGACATAAAAGTTTCAGTATCACCAGAGCCTACATAGAAAAAGAGAAATATAACACCTGTAATATAGGGTAGAAGAATAATATAAATGGCTAAGAAAATTTTCTCTAAGCCTTCAGGAAAGAGTCCAATACCTTTAAATGTAACTTCTTGTTGAGAAAAAGATTGTTGTTGTTTTTTCATAAATATTCTCTTTTGATGACTATAGTATTATAATTGTTATTGGTTTTTTTCATATAATTTCTCTCAAGATATGCGTTAATATATTCTAATATAATATTACTTGTAATTCTATTTAATTGTCGCTCGATTAAACTTCAACTATTCATATTAGTCAAATTTAAACATCAAAGCCTAAAAACCAAGAGTTAAGGCTACATATTAATTTTCCCCACAGCACAAGAGACAAAACTTTTAGCTGTTGTAGAAAACCCTTCCATACCAGATAACGCTTCATCACTCATAGGGTAACCTAAACCCTTCAATTGATTTCTTAATCCAGAAATATCCGCTGTATCAATATCTAAAGTTATTTGTCTTGGTTCTACCTCTAGGTTTACCACTACCTCTCCAAAATCTTTAGCTAAAGCTGTACGAAGTCTGTTGGCACAACCAGCACATTTGACGTTTATTACTTCAAAAGTTTGTTTCATTTATTATCCTTACGTAAATAATCTTGAAAAGAAAGAACCTTTTCCTGCTAGTTTATCAATGAGTTCAAAGTAGTAAGTTTCATTTTTAAGTCCTAATTCAGGGTATTTCAGTTTTTCATCTGGCATGATGACTATTGTGAAAGGTACAGAACGTACTTTAAACGCTTCAGCTAATTTTGGGTTTTTACTAACATCACACTTCACCACTTCTATCCCTTTTTCTTTAGCATATGGTTCTAATTTTTCGTCTATGAGTTTAGTGAGCATTTGACAAGGTCCACATGTTGGGGAATAGAAATCTATAAACACAGGAGTGTCAATATCTTTAATCATGTTCGTATAATTTTTATCTGTAAGTTCCATATGTTTATTGTAACATGTTATTCTTTTTTTACTTTTCAACATTTCTAGATATTAATAAAGTATAATTCAATAAAATTTATAAATGATAAAAAGGAGTAGTGTATGACAGCACTAGATGAGTATCTTCATTCACATACAACAGACGAATTACACCCCTCTGAAATTGCAAACCTCCTTAAAGATTTAGATGAAAGTAGCTTTAATGCTGCTGTACAAATTATTCCTAAAGAGCTTGTTGGGGATGTAGCATTAGAACTACCAGACAGATACTTTGGTGATGTTGTAGAGTCATTTACCGTGAAAGAGCTTGCCGTTGCAGTCACAGAACTTGAGTCAGATGACCAAACAGACTTTATGCAAGAACTTGAAGAAGTCAATCAAGATATAGCGCAAGAGGTTTTTAATCAACTGGGTAAAAATGATCAAAAAGATATTTTACAGCTTAAGCAGTATGATGAAGATGAAGCTGGTGCCTATATGCAAACTGAAGTGTATACGGCTAACCTTGAAAAAAATGTACATGATGTCATACGTGATTTTTCAGATTTACGTAGACGTGGTGAGCTTGAAAATGTACAATACCTCTTTGTGACGAACAAAGATAAAACACTCAAATATGGTATAGGTCTAGATAACCTTATCATTTTTGATTTTGATAAAACATTACAACACAATATTGAAGAGTCACCTGAGACATTTAAACCCATCATTGGACAAGACCATGATCACATAGATGAAATAGTAAAAAAATTCCAAGAGTATGATTTACATTCACTTCCAATTGTCAACAATGAAGGTACTTTACTTGGTCGTATCACCTCAGATGACATCTATGATATTATGAATGAACAAGCAACCGATCAGATGTATCATCTAGCAGGGGTAGATGATGCTGCCGAAGAAGATGATGACATTATTAAAGCTGGTAAAGCACGTGCCATATGGCTTGGCGTCAACTTACTCACTGCTATCGCAGCTTCACTAGTCATTGGGGCATTTGAAGAAACTTTACAAAGTTTAGTTGCACTTGCTATCCTCATGCCAATTGTAGCATCTATGGGTGGTAATGCTGGGACACAAAGTCTTACAGTTGTAGTACGTCAATTAGCTCTGGGAGATATTGCGAAACATGATGCCCTTAGAACCATCAAAAAAGAAGTCTTTATCTCTCTTGCAAATGGACTTATTTTTGCTATACTTATGGGAATTATTGCTTCGGTCTGGTTTGATAAAGGTATGCTGGGTATTGTCATTGGGATTTCTATGATTATTAACTTGCTGAGTGCAGGTTTTTTTGGTTCAGTAGTACCATTACTATTGAAAAAAATGAATGTTGATCCAGCTATTGGAAGTACTGTCATACTTACGACAGTGACTGATATAGTTGGATTTTTCTCATTCTTAGGTCTTGCGACCATTATTTTATTATAAGGATTTTATTAGTCATTATGGACTTGTTGATATTATATTTCTTAGCCGCCGTGCTCATTTCGTTTGTCTGTTCTGTTTTAGAATCAGTGTTACTTTCTGTGAATATGCCCTATATTTCTGTTTTAGAAAAAGAGAAGCCTAAAGTAGGGGCTCTCTTAAAATACCATAAAACAAATATTCATAAATCAATTGCCTCTATTCTCATTTTAAATACCATAGCCAATACACTTGGTGCGGCTGCCGTTGGTGCACAAGCAGAAAGTATTTATGGTATTGGTGCAGTATTTTATGTCTCTATAGTGCTTACTTTTGCGATTTTGTTTTTTTCAGAAATCATTCCTAAAACGATAGGTGCAACCTATTGGAAAACGTTGGCACCTACAGCTGCCTATGTCATACAGTTTTTTATCTGGATAACTTATCCTATTATCCTTCTTACGCTTTTTGTCACCAAACGTATTAGTAAAGATGATGAGGGTATGAGTCTTACAAAAGCGGAACTTATAGAGTCTACACTTCTAAGTGAAGATGAAGGGGTTTTAGATGAAAAAGAGTCTGATGTTATTGAAAATATACTGCTACTAGACAAGATAAGAATAGAAGAGATACTTACACCTAGAACAGTTGTTTTTGCCCTAGATGGAAGCAGAAGTATTAAAGATATTGTAGAGAGTGAACCGGCTATCTTTAAATTTTCACGTGTACCAGTATTTGATGGTACTATTGAAAATATTACCGGTATGGTTATGACCAAAAAAATCTTTAAACAAGCGCTACAAGATGACACTGCTGCACTTGAGACTATACAAAAAGATATATATAAAATTAACGAGAACATTCCTGTTTCCATGGCTTTAGATCTTTTCATTAAGAAAAAAGAGCATATGTTTTTAGTACAAGACAGCTACGACCAAACCGAAGGGATTGTTACACTTGAAGATTGTGTTGAGACTATCTTGGGTGTTGAAATAGTAGACGAGAGTGACTCAGACGCAGATATGCGTGAAGTAGCCAAACGAAAAATGCGTTTGAAGCGTCGGTTTGAGAATGGTGGAGATGCAGAAAAATAATGTCCATAGAAACATTAGGATTATGTACAGAGTTACTTAAAGCCCTTAAAGACAAAGGGTATCAGACTGCAACCCCCATACAAAAATCTCTCATACCTGCCATATTTACTCGTTCGGACATTATGGCTGGTGCACAAACGGGTACGGGTAAAACTGCAGGGTTTACTTTGCCCATACTTCAAGAACTCTCTAAAACACACACAGAAGGGCAACACTACCCAAAAGCTCTGATACTCGCTCCTACACGTGAACTGGTAAAACAAGTACATGCTTCTGTTGAAGCGTATGGAAAGTACTTACCTTTAAAAAGTATGGTACTTTATGGTGGTGCAAATTTAACATCTCAAGCCAATAGACTGAAAGAGGGTGTAGACATAATAGTCGCAACCTCTGGACGTCTGCTAGAGCACATACAGAAAAAAAATATTAATTTAGAGTCTGTAGACTACCTAGTCCTTGATGAAGCAGATACTATTTTAGACATGGGCTTTGTCCATGAGGTCAGTCAAATACTTCAACACTTACCTTCACGCCGTCAAAACATACTTATATCTGCAACACTCTCTGGTTCTGTCAAACGCCTAGCCGAGCAAATACTCCATAAACCAAAACTCATAGAAGTTGACAGCATGGGTACAAGTGCACATACAGTAGAGCAGATAATCTACCCCGTAGAAAAAGAAAAAAAACTAGAACTTCTTTCTTATCTTATTGGTTCACGAAACTATCAACAAGTCTTAGTGTTTGCACGTAAAAAAGAGGTCTCAGATGAACTTGATAAAGAGTTAAACCTCTCTGGTCTTAAAACAGCTGTCATCCATGGTGGTAAATCTTCTGGGGAACGTACACGTGCATTAGAAGGGTTTAAAACGGGTAAGATTCGTGTACTTGTAGCCACAGACATTGCTGCTAGAGGCTTGGACATTCCTACACTTGAAGTTGTCATTAATTATGATATTCCTCATGTAACAGGAGACTACATACACCGCATAGGTCGTACGGGTAGAGCAGGGGCTAAGGGTTTAGCCATTACACTTATATCACCCCAAGAGATGGTGGCACTTAAAGATGTAGAAAAACTCATGGGTAAAGCCATCACTCAAGAAAAGTTAGAGGGCTATGCTCCTACAGTGATTACCACACAAAAAGGTGCAAGAAAAAACCCAAAAGACATAAAAAAGGCAGATGGGGCTTTTGGTAAAAAAAAGAAAAAATCGACTACATTTTCAAGTAGCAAAAAACGTAAAACCACAAAAAGAGATGGCTTTAAAGTCTATGATGCAGCAAAGCCTAAAGATGCTAAGAAAAGCAGTAAACGAGGGAAGAGAAAATAGCCATTGTATGTCGGTTTATTTACTCTTTTTGTCCGACTTTTTCTCTTTTTCAAACTTCTCTTCTTTAACAGACCGTATCCATAACCAGTTTATAGCAATATAGATGAGTGTTGAAACTACTATAGAATAAAAAGCCGTACCAACATAAAGGGGTAAAAAGATATCTCCCATATGATTTGAAAACCACTCTATGGTTAATTCTAAATCTGCTATGCCTTCACGTCCTAATATAAAGTTACCTGTGAGGTATTCAACATAGTACATAATTGGCATAGTAAAAGGGTTTGAGAGCCAGACCATAACAATCGCTATAGGCACATTAAAACGAAAGAAGGGTGTCATTATAATAACACCCAACATCTGCATAGGCATAGGGATAAAAGCCCAGAAAAGTCCTACCCATACACCTTTTGTAATCATTCTTCTATTTATATTAAAATAAGCTCTTGGGAGGTTGTACTTTTCTAAAAAGGTATCGAGTTTACCCTTGTTAGAAGCCTTTTTTCTAAAATATTTTCGTATCATTATTATCCGTATCTATCAAATTAACTCTCTAAGTTTAGTAGCAGAAGGCTTTAAATCCCCTTTTTATCATGTTTTGTGTAAAATACGCGTATAAAACTACCCACATAAGGTCAACATATGAGCGGATATATGCTTTTTTCTGGAACATCCAACCCTGCGCTTGCTAACGAAATAGCTGAGTACCTTGAAATGCCTCTTAGTGAAGCTACCATCAATCGTTTTTCAGATGGAGAAATTTCTGTACAAATTTCTGAGTCTGTACGTGGTAAAGATGTGTTTATTATTCAACCAACTTCTGCACCTGCAAATGCTAACCTCATGGAACTTCTTATTATGACGGATGCCTTAAAGCGTTCGTCTGCAAAGTCTATTACGGCTGTTGTACCATATTATGGGTATGCTAGACAAGACAGAAAAGCAGCACCACGTGTACCAATTACTGCTAAACTAGTTGCAAACCTTATAGAAACAGCGGGTATCACGCGTATGGTAACTGTAGACCTACATGCTTCACAAATACAAGGTTTTTTTGATATCCCAGTAGATAACCTTTATGGTGCTATTTTATTTATGGACTATATACGATCTAAAAACTTTGAAAACCCTGTCATTGCCTCACCAGATATTGGTGGAGTTGCAAGAGCTAGATACTTTGCAAAAGAGTTAGGGCTAGAAATGGTCATTGTCGATAAACGTCGTGAAAAAGCCAATGAAGCTGAAGTAATGAATGTCATAGGCTCCGTAGAGGGTAAAGATGTTATCTTAATAGATGACATGATAGATACTGCTGGTACTATGGTACAGGGTGCAAGTGCGCTTAAAAATCTTGGTGCGAACTCAGTCATGGCATGTTGTACACACCCAGTACTTTCCGGACCAGCTATTGAACGGTTACAAAAAGGAGATCTTGATGAACTTGTTGTCTCTAACACTATTCCATCTAATCATACATGTGACAAGATAAAAGTACTTACAACTGCACCAATGCTTGGTGAAGTTATAAGAAGAGTTCACAACAATGAGAGTGTTAATTCTCTCTTTACATTAAGCTCATAAGGTTCAATCTTGGCAAAAGCAGTACCCCAAAAAAATATACGTAATTTTTCTATTATCGCACATATCGACCATGGTAAGTCTACATTGGCAGACCGTATTATACAAGAGTGTGGGGCAGTCTCAGATAGAGAGATGTCTTCACAAGTCATGGATACGATGGACATAGAACAAGAGCGTGGCATTACTATAAAAGCACAATCTGTACGTTTAGACTATGAAAAGGACGGTGAGGCTTATATATTAAACCTTATTGACACACCGGGTCATGTAGACTTCTCTTATGAGGTAAGTCGTTCTCTCGCGTCAAGTGATGGGGCACTGCTTATTGTAGATGCTGCACAAGGTGTAGAAGCACAGACCATTGCAAATGTCTATATTGCAATAGAGAATGATTTAGAGTTATTACCAGTAGTCAATAAAATAGACCTTCCAGCAGCAGACCCTGACAGGGTACTTGCTGAGCTTGAAGAGGCCATAGGTATTGATGCGACTGAACATAATCTTGTCTCTGCAAAAACAGGTGAGGGTGTGGCAGAACTTGTCGATAGTATTGTTGCACGTGTTCCCTCTCCAGTAGGTGATGCTAATGCTCCACTTAAAGCTCTCATTTATGATTCGTGGTTTGACAACTACTTAGGTGCTTTGGCACTTGTACGTATTATTGATGGGAAAATCGAAAAAGGACAAATGCTTAAAGTCATGGGAACAAAAGATGAGCATCAGGTTCTCAACCTCATGTATCCTAACCCTGTAGCACCCATTAAGACGCCAGAGATTAATACTGGTGAAATAGGCATAGTTGTCATGGGACTAAAAACTGTCGATTCTTTACAAGTAGGAGACACTATCACAGATGCTAAAAACCCTACAGCTGAAGCAATAGATGGGTTTGAACCTGCTAAGCCTTTTGTATTTGCAGGTATTTACCCTATTGAAACAGATAGATTTGAAGATCTACGTGATGCACTTAATAAATTAAAACTCAATGACTCTTCACTTAGTTTTGAACCTGAGAGCTCCATGGCACTTGGTTCTGGATTTAGGACAGGTTTCTTGGGTATGCTGCATATGGAAGTGATTAAAGAACGTTTAGAAAGAGAGTTTAACTTAGAACTTATTGCTACTGCGCCAACAGTTGTGTATAAAGTCTCACAAACCAATGGTGAAGAAGTAGAAATTCAAAACCCCTCTGAATTACCTGAGCCTCAAAAGATTGATAAGGTGTTTGAACCCTATGTAAAAGCGACTATTTTAACACCACAAGAGTACTTAGGTAATCTTATTAAATTACTTAATGATCGTCGTGGTATACAAATAAAAATGGACTACCTGAATGAAACACGTGTACTTTTAGAGTATGACATTCCTATGAATGAAATAGTCATGGACTTTTATGATAAGTTAAAGTCTATTACAAAAGGGTATGCAAGTTTTGATTATGAGCCTATAGGTTTCAGGGAAGGTAAACTTGTGAAGTTAGACATACGTGTAGCAGGTGATGTAGTGGATTCACTTTCAATTATTGTACCAGAAGAAAAAGCACGTACACGAGGTCTAGCATTTGTTGCACAACTCAAAGAACTAATACCAAGACAACTTTTTGAAGTTGCTATACAAGCAAGTATTGGTAACAATGTCATTGCCCGCTCAAATGTAAAATCAATGGGGAAAAATGTAACTGCAAAATGTTACGGTGGAGACATCACACGTAAAAGAAAACTTTTAGAGAAACAGAAAGCTGGAAAAAAGCGTATGAAATCTATAGGTAAAGTACAAGTACCTCAAGAAGCATTTATGGCTGTACTTAAACTGGACAGTTAAAGTGTTACTTATCCCTCTTGAAAAAGATGCAACAACCATAGCATCGCGCTTTAGAAAAGCTGATATGTTTGTATTTATAGATACTCAAACAGGCATAGTGTTTCAAGAAAACCACTTCAAAACAGACAAATCAAAACTCTTTTTTGAAAACTTTAAACATTATGATGTTGATACACTCTATGTCAAAGAGTTAGGCTATAACACCTATCTTAAACTTCATGCCTTAGGGGTACAAGTATCTATTATTCCTAAAGATGTACTACTTTATACACATATTGACCCTACACAACTAACACCAATAAACCATGAAAATGCAAAAATATTTTGTACATTAGGGCATCATGAAAAAGAGCACAGCTAATGGGCTGGGCAATACACTTACACTTGGTTGCTGCCATTGCATGGATCGGTGGTGCATTTTTTATGTTTCTTTTGGGTGTTAGTTTACGTAAAAAAGAAGACCAAGATGCTGTCTATCCTCGTATAGGACCTATATATGGTTATTTTGAGACAGGTGCACTCATTATATTACTCTATTCTGGATATATCATGATATCCAACAATGGTCTGCTAAGTATTCTGTTTTCCAATGTTACCAATGAAGTGATAGATGCACTACGTATTAAACTCTATCTTGTTGCTATTATTTTTGTATTGACAGTGATTCATATGGTCATATCTATGATGACATTACATAAAACAAAAACCCCTTTACAAAAGCTATTTTCTAAGGGTTCTTCTATGGGAATCTTTCTACTTAACCTTGTAGTGCTTCATTATGCTATGGTCTTAAGAGACATTCTTTAAATGATGTTTACTTTAGAGATGCTCCTGAGATTGAGAAGTATCGACAAACTTAAACTATTTTTAAATACTATTATAATTAATCTGTAGAGTCATAATATACTTTTTGGTTATAATAATTTGAATCTTTAATGGGAATAATAATGAAAACAATTTTTAAACTACTATTTTACATATTTTTAAGCACGAGCACACTTATTGGGGGCACAGACTACACTAAGAAGCCCTCGGTAAAACGTTTTATCAAAAGTATGCAAACTAAATACAATTATAAAAGCAGTACACTTTATCAGCTATTTAAAGATATTAAACCTAAAGGTGAGAAAGAACCGTATATACCTAAAAAGCCCGATAAAGAGTTTATGAAGTTAGGCTCATGGGATAGATACGAGAGAATTATGTTACATGATAAACGGGTATCACTGGGTGTCCAGTTTCTTGATGACTATAAAACAACACTGGCAAGAGCAAAAGATATATATGGGATTCCTTCTGAATATATTGCTGCAATTATAGGTATTGAAAGTTATTATGGAAAAAATAGAGGTAAGTTTTATGTATTTGACAGACTCGCTTACCTTGCCTTTAATGGTCATAGACGTTGGAAATTTTATCGTTATGAACTACAAGAGTTTTTACGCATGACAGCAAGACAAAATGTAAATCCAAAAGCAGTACTTGGTTCCTCTTCTGGTGCTATAGGGTTAGGGCAGTTTATGCCTAGCAATTATAAGAGTTTTGTTGTGGATTTTAACAATGATGGTAGAAAACAGATGAATAGTTTTGTAGATGCCATAGGAAGTATTTCAAACTATTTATCTATGAATGGATGGCGTAAAGGTGAACCTGTTGCAACACGTGTAAGATATCCAGGTAATAGGTATAATCAAAAGCCAACCGGCTATAAGCACCGTTATAAACGTGTCAACTTGTATGGTATTAAACCTGTTGTCCCTTTTGATTACAAAAAAAAGGTTTCTCTTATTAAACTAAAACGAACACGTTATGATGAACTTTGGTATGGTGCTAAAAATTTTCGTGTGATTACAACCTATAATCATAGTTCATACTATGCAATGGCTGTACACCAACTAGCACAAAAAATTAAAGACAAAAAAAACAGCCTACAAGAAAATTTAAATGTGGCACAGCTCTTCTCCAAAATAGAATAAACGCATGCGTTGCTACATTTGTACTCATTTAAGTGTTTCAATATTATGTAAAAAATGTCAAAAACATTTTTTAACAACACATATGCAGACAAGAACCATTGGCACACTTGATGTCATAAGTTTTTACTCCTATAACTCTATCGAGGCACTTTTACATACAAAACACAAGCCAGAAGGTTACAGAATCTATAAAGCGCTTGCAAACATAACAATGAAACCCTTTATAGAAGAGTTTATAGAGTCAGACGATAGAGATATCTATATATTAGGTATAGACGAACACGTTAAAAGTGGGTATTCTCATGTATCTGTTCTATGTAAATCTATGAAGACCTTACACTCTCATCCATTACACAGTAAACTCATGGCTCAAAATAGAGTGAACTACTCAGGAAAAAGCTTACAATACAGAATGGAAAACCCTAGAAACTTCAAATATACAGGTAAACAAAATATTGATGTTATTCTAGTTGATGACATTATTACCACAGGCATTACCTTACAAGAAGCACAGAGTGTCCTGCAGCAAAATGGTGTCAATGTACTTTTTGCATTAACTTTAGCTAATGTTGATGATTAAATACTATAATATAAAATAAATTTTTAAGGAATTACAATGGCAATGATTAACTGTCCTGAGTGTAATAGTCAAATGAGTGATAATGCTGAAACATGTGCACAATGTGGGCACATATTGGAAAAACCTTCAAGAGGTTTTATAGGTACAGGCTTTAAATGGATGTTTATATTATTTAATATCTTTATGTTTGGGCTGATGTATATGAGTATGGGAAACACTGAAGAGAGCAACAACATTGTACAGTTCGCTGCGGGTATGGGCATAAGTATGCTTATTGCAATGTGGGTGATGGGTAATGTAATTTTAGGTGGTATAACATACCTAACAAGAGTTAAACAATAATTTTGAATGGTACAAAGATAAAAAGGTTTTTCTTCCTATCTTTGTATTCCTAATACAAGTTAATATGTCTATTTTCTACTAACTAAACTATTGCGTAATTGTATCATTCATGATCTTTACACTATTAATGATATGTCCACGAGCAGTATCTAACAGTTTATCATCATCTTTTTCAAGTACTTTAATGAAGGTATCGGTATTTACCTTTTCAACACTCACTGGTAACGTTACGGTAGGCACAGAGGGTAGAGCAGGTGCCTTAGGTATACTACTTACCGTTGGAAGTACCGGTAGACTTGGAATATTGGGTAAAAGATTACTATTTGTATTTTGCTTCTCTTTCTTGTTGGTCACTTCTTTTTTGTCTTCCTCTTGAGATAATGTTGTTTCATTTTTCTTTGTATTCTCAATTGGTATGATGACTGTGGTATTCTCCATTTTCACCACTGTTACGTTTATCTCACTTTTTTGCTCTACTATGTTTCTATTTGTAACTGCTTGTAAATCAAGTTTGTTATGAACTCTAGTATCTATTAGTTTTTGGTTTCTTGGTGTTACTTTTTCTTTAACTTCAGTATTTTGGTTAGATATCGTGGAGTTGACTATCTTCATTTGATTCTTTTCATCACTACTAGAAGGTTCTAAAACACATATATGTAAGAGTGCATACATAAAAATAATTCCTATAAGCCATAAAAATATATAGATTACTTCACGTGCTGCATTATTATTAGAAAACATTTTTACTCCTATTTTTCACTTATCACATTTATCATAACATAAAGTCTGTTTCTTACTACTTTGTTGCTTCAAACTTAAGTATGAAGCTATAAAGTATTGAGTCTATTAGAGGTTTATAGTTTGACTACACAGAGATTACACAAACAACATAGTATAATTACTCGAACCTTCCTGATCATAGATGTTTTTATACATTCTTTTTCCCTCCCACGATTGGGGAGGTTTGTAACACCATATTCCATACCAATTATGTTAAAATTTCAACATGAAAACATTTACCCACCAAAGTATGCAAGAGATACTCTCTTATTTAAAAAAACAGCTTCAACAGAACACGTCAATCTCTTTTATAGCTTTAAATCCTGATAAATATAATGAATATGCAGGGATGCAGGTAGAAATTGAGAATATAATCTATATCTATCGTTCATATAAAGCTTGGGTTGATTTAGCAGAAATACTTATGTGTAAAATATATACACCTGAACCTATATCAACATATCTTATTAAAATCACATTGCAGAAACTAAAAACAGACTCTTTTCACACCGATAGCAAGAAAAATGAAAAATATGGTGTAAATTCACACTTCTGGCGTATACATAAAATGGAAGAACCTGCATTTATTTACTATTACATCCAAGCCTTACAAAATGTACATATAGAACATAAAAAACAGGTATTGAACCTTGGAATCAACCGTGCGGATGAATTTATGGTGATAAAAAATCTTATTGATACTAAAAAATATAAAGATATGCAATTTATAGGGGTTGATCACTCATATAGTGCCATTGAACAGGCTAAACGGCTCCTTCCTGAAAAAAATGTCGACTTTTACACTCAGGATATCAATGCGTTAGATACATTGGACTTACCAAAATCAGATTTACTCATTAGCATAGGTACACTACAGAGTCCTAGTATTGACTTTAAACCATTTTTTATGCACTTAGTTCAAAATTATCTTACTAAAGATGCCTCAATCATACTAGGATTTCCAAACTCTAGATGGGTAGGGGGTGAGGTCATCTATGGTGCAAAAGCACCAAATTATGTAATGAGTGAACAATCTTTGATGTACAATGATGTAATCTTTGTCAAAAAATACCTACAACAAAAAAAATATAGAGTAACCATAACTGGAAAGCAGTATGTATTTGTAACTGCTACCAAAATAGGTATTTAAAAAAGTGATCCTTGTTTTTCTATTTTAATGTTATCCCAAAAGAAGTCTACATGTTTCTCAAACATAGATACTAAAGCAGAAGTAGATTTGTTATCTAACTTCAATAATGAGACTTGCATCTGATAAAAAAACAGTGGTGAAAAAAACTCATTTGCTAAAAGTAGGGGGTCTGAAGACTTTATCATATTGTCTTGCATCATACTAAAAAATACCCCTGAAAGTTTCTTTACATTTTCTTGATAAAAATGCTCATTATATATCTCTCTAATACGTTCATTTCTAAATATTTCTTGCATTAAAAGTTTAATCAATGCTTCATTTTTATTGTCAAATCCTATAAGCTTAAAAGTAGTTCCTAATGACAGAA
Organism: uncultured Sulfurovum sp.; assembly: GCA_902727855.1. Taxonomy (GTDB): domain Bacteria; phylum Campylobacterota; class Campylobacteria; order Campylobacterales; family Sulfurovaceae; genus Sulfurovum. The sequence continues at coordinate 8,471 of CACVAS010000117.1, read as the reverse complement.
GAAGACCCTTGCCTTGTTTATGTATTTCAGTCGTCTCCTTATTGTCAAATAGCGTCACAATTGCAGAGCTAGTAAGGTTAGATATGAGGGTTTCAAGTATGGCATCTTTGTTTTTAAAATGGTTATATAAGGCACTTTGTTTGATGCCTATAGACCCTGCTATATCTCTAACTGTTGTGGCTTTATATCCTTTAGTAGAGAAGAGTTTAAGAGAGTGTTTAAGTATCTTCTCCTTTGTTTTACTCATTTTTACAACAGTTAATGTCTCAGTATTGTCATTCATAAGAAGCTCCTTGAATAGTATTATAATGAACATTTGTTCATTTGTCAAGATACCTCAATACAAACTATAAGAACAAGTGTTCCTATAGTTTGTATTATCATGAATTACTATATGAACACTTGTTCATTAGTTTTTTACTCTCAATTAAAATATATGAACATATGTTCATTCAAAGGCTCTATATCGTCATCATATAGGTTCTTGTAGAGAAATAAAAAATACGTCATATAGTGTGATTATCTGATTTATTGTAGAGTTTCATTAGACTGGGTAGATTTTACTGAGACAGTACATAGATAATGCCAACTATTAAATAATAGATTAAACAGCACTTTAGTATCTGTTGTTTTTACTATTTTGAAAAATTATTTTTAACTTTATTGCATGCACAAACATACAAAAGAGTAGACATCTATATTTTTAATAGAATTTATATTATGTTAACTAATATGTTTCTTTTGTTTAAGACTAACAGATTTATATGCTTATTGACTAAGCAAATATCTGTTGGTTTACTTTACTGACTTCACTTAATATTTGTAAAGTATTTTTATCTAGAGGTTCATTTTTTATTTGGCTTATCATACCTACTAAGAAATCATAATTTCTAAAATTAATGCTCTCTTTTTTCAGTGCTTTTGTACTTAAAAAATCTACCACTTCTTGAGAAGAAACTATCATTTTTTCTTCTAGGTTTTTAATGAGAATTGTAAGAAAAATATTGTCATCTTCATTGACTAATTTTTTTGCAAGTTCATCTGATTTTTCTTTTTCAATACCTCGTCTAAAAAGTGTTAAAGCTATACTAGATTTAACAGATTTTTGTATACTCTTTTGTTGTATATTAGTATATGAAACCTGTTTGGCAATTAATGGATTAAATGCCAATCCTGAGATAATGATTGTTAGTGTAATAAAATTTTTTCTATTCATAAAAATCCTTTACCAAATAATATATAAATAAGATTAACAAATGTCATCAGTCGATTATAGATAGACCTACTTTAGCACTTTTTTCATCTATACTTATGACTTGAATTTGTGGTAAAAACTGATTTACAGAAAGTACTTCTAAAGGATGAGATATCCTTTTTTGACTCATTTTAGAGATATGTATCATGCCATCATTTTTAAGACCAATATCTACAAATGCGCCAAAGTCCGCAATATTTCTCACAACCCCTGATACAATACTTCCAACATGGAGCATAGAAATATCTGTAAGCCCTACTTTAAATGGAATAGCTGGCAATTCATCTCTAGGGTCAAATCCTGGTTTTTGTAACTCTTTGATAATATCTTTTAGTGTCGATTCACCTACACCGAGTTTTTCTTTTGTCTCTTGTATATGTATAGTCTCTAAGTCTTGGGTTTTTAACAGTTTTGCTATTTCATAACTTTCTGGGTGTATACCAGTATTATCAAATATAGAATCCCCATCTTTGATACGTATAAACCCTGCAGCTTGTTCGTAAGCCTTTGCACCTAAACCCTTAACTTTTAGAAGTTGTGACTTTGTACTAAAATATCCGTCTGCATCTCTATGTGACACAATGTTTTGTGCCACTTTTTCACTCAACCCTGCGACATGGGACAACAATACATAAGATGCTGAATTTACATCGACCCCAACTGCATTGACCAAATCTTGTGTGACATCATTGAGTTTTTTTTCTAATAACTTTTGATTAACATCATGTTGATACTGCCCAATACCTAAAGACTTAGGATCAATCTTTACAAGTGCTGCCATGGGGTCACGTAATCTTTGTGCGATGGAGATAGCCCCACGTATGGTAACGTCCAAATCAGGATACTCTTGCATTGCTATGTCAGAAGCAGAATAGACTGATGCACCTGCTTCTGAAACAACGGTGTATTCTATGTGTTTTCCTTCTTCTTCATTTATTTTGGCAAAAAAGGCTTGTGTCTCTTGTGATGCTGTACCATTTCCAATAGCAACTGCTTTAATGTTATATTTGTCTATAAGCGTTAAAATAACTGTTTTAGATTTTTCATACTCATTTCTAGGATCAGTTGGATAGATGACAGCATGTTCCAAATAATTTCCATTTTCATCAATCACAGCCAATTTACAACCCGTTCTAAATGCAGGGTCAACACCCAATATGACACGCTTTACTACAGGAGGATTTAACAAGAGTTGTTTTAAGTTTTTACCAAAAACGGTTATGGCACTGAAGTCTGCTTTCTCTTTTAGTAATGCTTGTACTTCTCTTTCTATTGAGGGTAAAAGCAACCTACTTAGCCCGTCTTTGTAGGCATTAAAGAGTAGCTCTTTAGAAGTTGAAGCATTTTTAGGTATTTTATATTTTTTAATATTTTCTAATATTCTTTCTTTATCAATACTAATTTTTACACTCAGCTCTTTCTCATATACACCACGCATGATTGCTAAATAGCGGTGAGAAGGAATGAACGCTACTTTTTCAGAATGGTCTAAAAATTTTGCATAGATACCATTGTCATTAAAATTTTTCGATTTTTTACTTACCAATAGTCCAAACTTCAACATACTATTGCGAATGGCTTCTCTTTCTCTTGCCTCTTCTGCATAACGTTCTGCTAAAATATCTTGTGCACCTTGTATGGCATCATCACTATTTTTAATTTTATTTTTTACATATTTTTTTGCTTCTACTCTAAACTCACTCAAGCTGAGTCTACATGAAAGTAGTGTCAATGCCAATGGTTTTAAACCATTTTGCATGGCTATCATCGCTCTTGTATTTTTTTTCTCTTTAAAAGGACGGTAAATATCTTCTACCATACGCAGTGTAGTTGCTTCTAAAATACTTTTTTTCAAACTCTGTGTAAGTTTGCTTCGTTCTTCTATGAGTCGTAAAATTTCTTCTTTACGTTGTAATAAGTTTTTAGCACTTAAATATACGGTTTCAAAATCACGAAGTATCTCATCTGTTGCACCACCTGTCATCTCTTTTCGGTACCGTGCAATAAAAGGTATGGTAGCACCCTCTTCTAACATGGTTAAAATATTTTGAATATGTGTTTTTTGTAGTTTTGTTTTTACGTGGAGGTTTTCTATAAGTGTCTGCATTTGTTGTATAACTCTTTTGCTGTTAAATTGTAAGCATTATACAAGAAGCTCCCAAAATATGAGATACTTCTAAACAGTTTTTAACGTGAAGGAACTACGACTACTTCAGCTGGAGCCACAACATTTACTTCTGGTTTGTCTTCAAACTTTCTGCTTGCTGGTAATTCTGTAGACTCTATGTTGGCAACTTGTGTTTGCTGTGCTTGCACCTGAGGTACAACCTGAGGGGCTGTTGCATCGTGGACTACTTCTTTAGTATCTTTCCATAATGAAGAGCTGTCTTGTTTGACACCAGACCATGTCTTAGAGCATCCTGTCGTTGCAACAAGTGTTACTGCTGCTAAAAATAATAGTGTTTTATTCATCATACATCCTTTTTAATATATTAAAATTATATAATATTAATATTAATAAATGGTTTACGCTTCTTCATCACTCTCTATTTTTTCTGGTTTTAACACTGCTTTTGCCATCACTTCAACATACACTTCAGTGGCTCCTGTTGCTTTGACTGCATCAACACCTTTAGTAAGTTCTTCATATGTTACTACCTTAGCATCTTCTATAGACGCCCCTACTTTACAGTCAAAGTCCCAATACATCGTTGCTTTTTCTGGTAAATCTTTTTTCTTTTCACGCTTCACATACTTACGTATATCGTGTTTTATAGCTTCTAGTACACGGTCTTCATGTTTTTTTTCATCTGTAAGTTTAAATACTTTTTTCATTATTTTTTCCTATTTCTGGTATTTGTATTGTTTCTGCTATCTCTTTTATCTAGCTTGTCTAACTTTGCTTGTAGGTTAGAACCTATTTTTTCTGCTTGAGGATTTTTAGGTTTTTTTCTTTTATTTTCAGGGGTTTTATTGTCATTTTTTGTCTCTGGAGCATTTGAAGATTTCTTCTTCTTTCCATGACCTGTTGCTGTCATGGGACGCTTATTTTTACTTTTATTACCACCAGAACCACGTTTCTGTCCACCACCTCTACCATTTTGTATAGGTTCTGCTTTGATGCTAGGGTCAGGTCTAAATGCTTCTATGTCTACTTTTTCTATGCTTGACTTTGTAAACTTTTCAATATTTTTTAATAATTCGTGTTCATCTACACAAACAAGTGACACGGCTTCACCTTTCATTCCTGCTCTACCAGTTCTACCTATACGATGCACATAATCTTCCGGTACATTTGGCAACTCAAAGTTCACCACATGTGGAAGTTGATCTATGTCAATACCACGCGCAGCAATGTCTGTAGCCACAAGTACACGTACATTTCCTGCTTTAAAGTCTGCAAGTGCTTTAGTTCTAGCCCCTTGACTTTTGTTCCCATGTATTGCAGCACCTTTTATACCAGAGTACTCTTCTAGCTGTTTACAAAGTCTGTTGGCTCCATGTTTTGTACGGGTAAAAACAAGGACTTGTTGCCAGTCTCCTGCTTTTATGAGTTGAGAAAGCAGTTCACGTTTTCTACCTTTGTCTACATGGTGAACGACTTGTTTTATGCGATCAGCAGTTGTATTTTCACGTGCTACTTCTACAAGTACTGGGTCTTTAAGGAGTCCAGATGCTAAAGATTTAATCTCTTTAGAAAATGTTGCAGAAAACAAAAGTGTCTGCTTCTTTTTAGGCATCATAGCCATAAGCTTTTTAATGTCATGTATAAACCCCATGTCAAGCATACGGTCTGCTTCATCAAGTACCAAGCACTCTAAAGCTGAAAAATCAATGCCTTGTTGTCCTGCAATATCAAGTAGTCTACCTGGTGTAGCAATGACAATATCTACACCTTTACGTAGGGTTGCTAACTGTGGGTTAATACCCACACCACCAAAAATAACGGTAGAGCGGTATGACATATATTTACCATAGGTTTGAATACTCTGAGCCACTTGTGCAGCTAGTTCTCGTGTAGGGGTTAGTACTAAAACACGTACTTGCTTTTTTTTCATCTGTGGTTTTGTCTGAGAGAGACGTTCAAGTAACGGCAAAGTAAAGCCAGCGGTTTTTCCCGTACCTGTTTGTGCAGCGGCGAGTACATCTTTACCTTCTATTACAAGAGGTATCGCCTTTTGTTGTATAGGTGTAGGCGTGTCATAGCCCTCTTCTTTTATAGCTTTAAGTAGAGACTCATTAAGTCCAAGTTCTGTAAATTTCATGATTTGTATGTTCCTATTGTCCGAGCCTAGCATGTAGCTTTATCTCGGTCATAGGCTGAATATAATTTTATTTATGTAGAAAGCATCGACCGATGTATGCTTTGAAGTTCGGCATTATAGCGTAAAATGTGCTAAAGTCATTTTACTGAACTGTTGTCATTTTTTGATGGGTTATGGTTTGGGACTGTGAGGATGTTCGAACCTCTATTTCGTTATTTGGTGGTTAGCATATCTACTTTCCAGCACTTCGTTTTATGCTATAATAAAATAATTTAAATCAAAGGTTTCAAAAATGATACTTAAACCTCTATCTTTTTTAAATGGTCAAATTACAATTGATGCGGACTTGTGTAATGGGAAGCCAACTATTCGAGGTCAAAGAATTACAGTAGAAACAGTACTGGAGTTTCTAAGTGCAGGTGAAAGTAGAGAAAACATACTCAAAGCGTATCCTTCACTTACAGATAAAGATATAACATCTTGTCTTATCTTTGCTACTAAAATGATGAATCAAAAATACTCCTTACAGCAAATTGTATAAAAAAGTGAAAGGTTTTTTGATAAAAATTGCACAGTCATGGAAAATATGCCTGTGAATTTTTTAAAAAATGATGGTTTTTTAATGGACAAACCTATTGGGACGGTGGGACAAGACAGTAGCATGTTTCTCTCCTTTTTTAGGTTTGATTGTTTGAATATGCTTTTATTTTTATTTAATGTTTATTGTGTACAATGATGGAAAGGGTACACAGAAGCACAAGGAAGTCTCAATTCCTTGTACCTTGTGAGATTTCTCAATCTGTGTTCTTTTGGCTTTTCTTGCAATCCCTATAATTCAACCACATTAAAGTGACTTTTACTAAAGAGATTACAAGTGCCAGTGCGGAAATAAATTCCATGATGCACCCTTTGTTCTAGATTTTTACCACCCACATATAAATATGCCAAGCCCAAACCCTAAATAGAACAAAAGTTAAAACACTACCCCATTACCTAAAAGGGTACAGTGAATTATAGCTAATTCTTGGGACAATAAGCCAACATCTACAAGTAAAACAGCAAAAGAAATAACGTATTATCAAGGTCTTTGTGGGAACATAGCTGGGTATTATTTTAGAGAATGAAATATACCTCATAGACAAGAAAAACCATACTGTCCACAATGAAGAGAAGATAGCTATGTCATCTGTTGTCAAAAATGGTTACTTTTTTACTAAGTGTATAAAAAAGTGAAAGGTTTTTTGATAAAAATTGCACAATCATGGAAAATATGCCTGTGAATTTTTTAAAAAATGATGCTTTTTTAATGGACAAACCTATTGGGACACTGGGACAGTACATTGAAAATATTTAGTTAAAAGTTTAATTTTCATAGAAGAAATGACTGAAATTTCTTAAAAAACTAGTCATTTTTCGATGGGGTTATGGTCTGGGAGGTTGGGACATGATAATCTAAAGACATCATGGGACAACATATATCATAATAAAAATTATATACTTCTAATGAATTTGAGCTTAAGACAAAGTTTTCTATCAAAATTTTGTCAGAGTTTGTTCTAATCAAAGCGATAACTAGCATTAAATATATTAGTATTTCATCTTTTTTAAAAGTTAAATCTTCAATAAAAATTAAAAGCTCAACTTTATTTTTTCTTAGCAATAAGAAAGGTACTTCATTATTTTCACTTAATTCTATAATTTTTAATATTTTTTTTTGTTCCAACCATAATAGTGACTTTAATGCTATAAATTTAATAGATAAATTGACATTAAAAAATAAAGATGTATACACATTAATATCAAACTTTTTATTCTCCATGCATAATAGATAGTTTACTAAAATGTCTGAAATAATTACAGTATCATCTAAAATAATAATTTTTATTATTATATCTAGCGTTTTACTATCAGCCCGAAAATCACCTTCACCTAATACAAAAGCAATATCTTTATAATGACCAAAATGAATTGAATTATTATAATAATATTCTATTAGTGAATAACTAAAATCCTCATCCCACGTTAATTGTGCTAATCTATTTACTAATGTTCCATATTCATCTTCACAGCGACTAATTTGCAATAAGCTGTCTATAATATTTTTTCTTCGTTCCCACGTTGTACGTGGGAATGCATACTACAATTAAAAATCATATGACAATATGACATATTTTTGTACTCCAATGTTTTTATAAACTATAATACAAGAAAAAAGATAAAACAATGGGCAGAAGCAGATACAAGATTTATGAACCAACACATCCACACTTCATCACATGTACAGTACTTAACTGGATACCCCTCTTTACACGTAAAGAAAGTGTAGAGATACTACTTGAAAGTTTTAGATACCTACAAGAAACTGATAACTTAAAACTCTATGCGTATGTGATACTTGAAAACCATATACACATAGTAGCTCAAAGTGATAACATAGGTAAAAGTATGGCGAAGTTTAAAAGACATACTGCTAGACAACTCATCAAGCTTTTACAAAAAGAGAATGTAAAAACCATACTAGAACAACTTGTCTTCTATAAAAAAGACCATAAAGTAGACAGAGAGTATCAGCTTTGGCAAGAAGGCATACAGCCAAAACTTATGCAAACAGATGTGATGATGATAAGTAAAATTAAGTATATCCATCATAACCCTGTAAAACGTGGATACATAGATGAAGCATCACATTGGAGATACTCTAGTGCTAGAGACTATGAGGGAATAGATGGCTTGTTGGAGGTTGAGCGTTTTTGGTAGTTTAGATTGGAGCATGCATTCCCACGTGCAACGTGGGAGTTTCCACCTTTCAAATTCATTAAAAATAATAATTGAACCCTCTGAAAAACCAAAAGAATCCATCCGATTTCAAATATTATAGCATCTAAAAAAATGAATTTGTCATTTTTAGCTATTTTTCTTTGAAATCACCTCCAATATTGTGATATATTTTG
>CACVAS010000116.1 GCA_902727855.1 uncultured Sulfurovum sp. | reverse complement strand
GACCCTCAAGCTAGTTATTAAATACGATAACCGCTTTGGTGACATCCGATGTATTACACTCAACAAACTCTCTGTTGTATGGTAGCTAAATGCTACATTTGTATTATACGAGGTGATGCTAATGCTACTATAGGTTCCCATATGATCTATTCTAAAGGCATAGGTGTCAGTTGACAATGACAACTTTTTTTTCTTCCCTAAAGTCCCATCAAAACCTCAGGGTTTGAATTCGCCACATTCAGAAGTACGCGTGCTGGACCTTCGGGTCTTCTTTGTCCTTGTTCCAAATTTCGCAGTGTTGCTACTGAGATGTTAAGCAGGTTAGCAAACTCATTTTGTGTTAAGTGAAACTTTTCGCGTATCTCTTTGGCATTGGGCTCTTCTATGTAAAATGTACGGTTAGGGCTTTTCTTTTTTGCAAGTATATCCCAGCTTCTTTTGTACTAGCCAATAAGGCATCAAATGATTTATCATCCATGATTTACTCCTGTATAAATGTTCTTCTAAGTATTTCTATCTGCTTAGGGGTCAAGTCTTCTGTTTTACTTCCCCTAGAACCAACTATAACTTCAAGTCCAATTTATTGGTACTGTAGTTATGTACTAATGACTGAATAATACTCTGATACGAAATACCTATGTCTTTTGCACGTTGTTTTATATAGTCAAGGTCTGAGCGTTTAAGGTTTATGCTGATTTGTTTCTTTTCGTTCATATATTCTAGTGTGTCAGCTGCCATTACTTTTAAGGCTTCATTATCAAAGTCCACAGTTTCTGGATCATTTTGTTCTACTGCGTCGAGTAGTTCTATTTCTTCGTCTGTATATTTCATTACTTATCCTTTACATATTTTTTGTGTAATTTTCTACTTGGTATAATATTTTTCAAAAATATATCATCGCCATCATAAACATAAGGTATATAGTGTATATATCCTCCAAGTGCAATAACATATATGTATTGGTTTGGATACTTTTCTACATTGGGATGTTTATAATTATCCAATACCCCACCTTCTTTTATATGCTCTAACACATCATCAAAAGAAAAACCTCTTTGAGATTTTAGAATGCTGTTTTTGTCTTCATTCCATTTATACATAAATAACCTTATACTGTATATATAAAGTAATTATATGATATATGTTTTAATTTGTCAAATTGCATTCTTTATCTTGACCCTTTTCCTTTTTTCGCTACAATACCCTAAAAAACGAGCAAATATGAACTACCCAAAAGCAACAAAAAATCCAAAAATACTAACAAAACATGATCATGAGAGGGTAGACAACTATTATTGGCTCAATGACAGAGAAAATGATGAGGTCATAGACTACCTTCATGCTGAAAATGCCTACACTAAAAAGAAACTAGCATCCACAGAAACCCTACAAAAAGAACTTTTTTCTGAGATAGTAGCCAAGATAGTCAAAGATGACTCCTCAGTACCATATGAGAGTAATGGTTACTGGTATTATGCGCGTTATGAGGATGGGAAGGACTATCCTATCTACTGTCGCAAAAAAGAGACACTAGAGGCAGATGAAGCCATCATCTTAGATGTCAATGTCTTGGCAGAGGGGCATGCGTATTACTCTGTGGGAGGGCTTAGCATTAGCCCTGACAACAGCATGCTGTGTTTTGGAGTGGACAATGTCTCTAGACGTATCTACACGCTGTACTTTAAAAACCTAGAGACTGGAGAAGTACTAGAAGAACGCATAGAAAACACCACAGGCTCAGCCACATGGGCAAATGACAACAAGACTTTGTTCTTCACACAAATGCACACAGAGACACTAAGAGACTACAAGCTCTTTAGGTATGAGCTAGGCTCGGAGAAATCAGTAGAAGTCTACCACGAAGCAGACGATACGTATGGGGTACACGTCACAAAGTCAAAGTCTAAAAAGTACATCTTCATAGAGTCTTACTCTACACTCTCATCAGAAGTGCAAACACTCTTAGCAGATGACCCTAAGGGAGAGTTTAAAGTATTTGCTACGCGTGAGCGTGACTTGGAGTACTCTGTAGAACACCATGAGGACAAGTTTGTCATAGCCACAAACTTCGAGGCGAAAAACTTTAGACTCATGGAGTGTGAGGTAGCGCATACAAGTAAAGAAAACTGGAAAGAGCGCATAGCCCATAGAGATGATGTCTTGCTAGAAGGCTTTGAACTCTTCACTGACTTCTTAGTCTTAGAAGAGAAGAGCAAAGGCTTAACGCAGATAAGGGTACTCAACACAAAGACAGAGGAGTCGTACTACCTAGACTTTGGTGAGGAAGTATATGATGCCTACATCTCCATGAATCTAGACTTTGACACCCACGAGCTGTGCTATGGGTACAACTCCTTAACCACACCAAACTCGACTTTGCAGTTCAACATGCTTACTCGTGAGAAGACGGTACTAAAGCAGACAGAGATCTTGGGTGACTTTAACAAAGAAGACTACGAGAGTAAACGCGCATGGGTCACTGCCAAAGATGGTAAGCAAATCCCCCTTTCTTTGGTGTACAAAAAAGGCATAACCCTAGATGGCACAAACCCTACGCTTCAGTACGCGTATGGCTCTTACGGTTACTCTATGGATGCGTCATTTTCCATCTCACGACTTTCATTACTAGACCGTGGTTTTGTCTTTGCCATCGCGCACATACGAGGTGGTGAAGAACTTGGAAGAGAGTGGTATGAAGATGGGAAGCTCCTCACAAAGATGAACACCTTTACAGACTTCATAGCATGTTCTGAGTACCTCATAGAGCAGGGCTATACCTCAAAAGAAAAGCTCTTTGCCCAAGGTGGAAGTGCAGGGGGTATGCTCATGGGTGGCATCGTAAACATGAAGCCAGAACTCTACAAAGGGGTAGTAGCACAAGTGCCTTTTGTAGATGTGGTGACTACCATGCTAGACGATACCATACCACTCACCACTGGTGAGTACGACGAGTGGGGAAACCCTAACGACAAAGCATTTTACGACTACATGTTAGGCTACTCTCCATATGACAACGTAAGCAAAATGGACTACCCAAACATGCTAGTAACCACGGGCTTACATGACTCACAAGTACAGTACTGGGAGCCAGCCAAGTGGGTAGCCAAACTACGTGACTTTAAAACAGATGACAACATGCTCCTACTGCATACCAACATGGACACAGGACACGGTGGCGCATCTGGGAGGTTTGAAGCCTTTAAAGAAGTGGCGATGGTGTATGCGTTTTTGTTGAAGCTAGGCGTGACAGAGGTCGATAGTCCTGATGTATAACCCTATAAGCTCAGAGTTCTTTGATCAACTCACCGTTGCCATGGAAAGAAAGATACCCTCTACCATAGTGTACTATGCAAATGAAGAACAAGAAAGTAAAAAAGAACTACAACAGACAAAAGCGTTAGTAGAAACCATGGAACTCATAGATGGTTTTGAATTTTTGGTACTAGACAGCAAAGAGAAGATAAAGCTCTCTTGGGTGGTTACATTTAACGGGAAACGACACAGAGCAGACTAGTCATCACCAAATGTTTGTTTAGAACAAAAGATATACTTTGTATGTAAAAAAGTAAATTCCAAATAATACGCATGAAGCATCAGTCTAGACTCTCCAGTGACTAGTAGGCGCTCGTCATCTTCGACCCTATCATTTAAAAAGTCATCTACAAAGTGTTCATCTAGTCCGTAGATGGGGTCACCCACTATACGGTGAGAGAGTGAGTCCAAATGTACACGTATTTGGTGTTGCCGTCCTGTGTAGGGTATGGCTTCTACAAGCGTTTGGTTTTTAGCCTTGTCAAAGAAGAGAGGTCGTATGAGCGTACTTGACGCTTTTCCCTTTGGTGAAGTTTGCATTTTTAGCTTGATAATGCCATGTGAAGGCATGATTTTCTTCTCAACTAAGAGCTCTTCTTTTAGCTCTTTCTCTACAAAAGCCTTATACTTTTTAACATATGCTTTTTCTACAAACATCTCTTGTAACATATAGTGAGCGTAGCCATTTTTAGAGACGAGTACAAGTCCTGATGTTTCTGCATCTATGCGGTGTACCAAGTGACCTTCCTCACCAAACTGGTAGCGTACTTCATCTAAAAGTGTGTACTTTGTGGAGTAGATAGTGGGGTGAACGAGTAGACCCGAAGGTTTGTCAAAAAGGGCAAAGTGTTCTGTCTGAAAGAGTGGTTTTAAGCCTTTGGTGATGGGTTCAAAGACCAAAACTTCTATGTAGCCAGATTTGAGTACTTTCCCTTTTTGTAAACGCTTTTTATGGTTGTCGTATATTCTGCCTTTTTGTAAGAGTTTAAGGGCCAGTGTTTCGGAGAGTTTTACAACTTCTACTAAAAAGTCTTCTACTTTCTGATTTGCAACGTCCTTACCTTCTAGTACATCGTATTGTTTAAGTACATAGGGCAAGTGTAATCCTTCATAGTTCATTTGAGATAGTATACAATAACTTGCAATAGTATTAAAGAGAAGCATCATAGATTAAGCAAGGTTCTTTTTAGTATAGGATTGCTAAAGTTGTACACACAAAAAGGATAAAAATGAAATTTAAAATACTTGCACTGATAGCGCTATTTCCCTTACTTGCTTTTTCTGAGGTCTCTCAAGATAAAAAAGCAACTGTTGTCTTTGACTGTTCAAGTGGAGATAAAAAATATGTTGCTTCCAGACTTTGGCTTATAGATACTAGTATAAATGAGTATGTAGAAAATAACACACCTTATGATGTTGTACTTACTATTCATTCTGGTTGTACAGATATTGTCTCAAAAAATGTTGCTGAGGACAATAAAATTATGAAAAATATACAACAAAAACTTGAGAAACTTTCAAAACACAAAAATATTTCTATTGAGGCATGTCAGATTGCAGTAGATAGATTTGGCATTGAACATAAAGATTTATATCCATTTATGAAGCTTGTACCAAACTCTATAACAAGAGTCATACAACTTCAAAATGATGGGTATGCCTTGATACCATTTAGCAAATAAACCTATGTTTTACTGGTATTCTCATTGTATATGAATACCAGTAAATTTAAATATAGTCATAATGAGTGGCGTATTATTTTACTATATGCCCTACAAATTTAGACATATTATCTAAAATTTTCCCACCTTTTCTAAAGCCTAAACCACATGCTTCATAGGCATAAAATACGCCGGCTTGATAGCTATCGCCCTGTGTGTCTGTAGCTAACTCTGTGTAGGCTTGGTAGAGTATTTTGTGGTTAGCATAGTCACCACCTACAGATTCTACTTCTAAGGCATTTTCATCTAAGATGCTTGCATTGCCACCTTCTCTTCCAAATATGGGCTTAGAGACCTGTTTTTGTCCCTCTAACGGTTCAAATGAACTTTCAAGTAATAGAGGGTGGTTTGGATATAAATCCCAAAGAACTTTGAGTAGTCCTTTACTTTGAAAGAGTAGGGTATAGGCAGGATTAAAAATAATTGCTTTTTGATTTTTTATAATATTACTTAAGATCATTGCTAAATCTGACTCTTCTAATGCAATGTCTTCCCAAGGAATAAGCTTAAACCATAGTTCATAGCTTGTTTCATTGTATTCTATGCCATCTTCTTCTGAGAACTCAATATCATCAATGTATGCAAATTCTGTTTGAAATCCCGCTTCATCTGCAATGTGCTGTAGAAGTTTGACTGTGTTTTCCTCTTCTGAGTTTCCACGTACTGAAGTAAATAAAAAGTTCCAGCCATCATAACGTTCTTCAAAAGTAGAGACATCTTCTTCTAAAGTGACAAGTCTTTTAAAGTTGTCAACCAAGGCTTCATAGAGTCCATTAAATTGACTCTCTTCTTCTAGGTTATTTTTTTTAAGCATAGCCCATTGAATGATAGCAGTCTCAAAAAGAGCTGTGGGGGTATCGGCATTAAACTCCAAGAGCTTAATGGGTTTACCATCTACACCACCGGCCAAGTCAAAACGTCCATAAAGGTGCCAATGAACATCATTTTCCCATGATTCTTTGATGACATCTACTAAGTTAAAAGGGATGCCTATTTCATGAAAAAGGTCATTCTCTACGACATGTTCTGCTGCTTCAACGTACATATCATAAAGTGCATTGGTTGCTTCATAGTATGCTTCTGCTTCATCTTCAGTAAGTACAACGAGCTGATTAGAAATATAGGATGTTTCATCTGTATCTGTATGCCATACAAACCCCAATGATTCTAAGTAGTCTGTATCTAGTGGTACTGTTTGTTGTAGATTAACCACCGAAAGACCCACCAGATTTACTTGATGACTTTTTGTTTCCAAAGAATCCAGATTTTTTAGAACTTGATGATTTGTTTGATTTATTAAAACTGTTCTTACTTTTTGAATAGGTTGAAGGTGATTTATATCCTGCTTTTCTATTGTTTTGATAGTTTTGATTTCCAAATAGTTTATTACCTATCCATGCACCAAGCATTGCTCCTGCCATACTAGCCATAATAGTCTCACCCAATCCCATACCTTGTTGTTGTGCTTGAGGTGATTGCTCTTGTGTAAGATTGGAAGTACCATTGTCAACTTTAGCTGCTTCTTCTTTGATGAGTGCATCAAGTTCTGGTTTGGTTAGTACTTTCTCTGTACCATCAAGTTTTTTAAGAACAATACGTGTTTCATCTGCTGGAAACTCATCTTTAATCTTGTATTTACCTGGGGCTGTTTCTTCAATAATGATGAATGCACCTTGTGCTTGTTGTTGTTCTTCATATTGATTGGTATTTTGACTACATCCTGTCATACCAGTTGCAAGTAGGGCACCTAGTCCTGTGGCAGTAGCAATTGTAGATAGTTTTTTAATATGTTTCATATATGAAATCCTAAAGTGAAAAATTTAGATAATCATAGCAAAATATAGTTAATAATGAAGTAAGGAAATAGGTAGAGTAACAAAGAGAAGGAAGTGTCTCTTTGCTATATTAAGAAGTAGTATTTAAATGAAACCTGTTTAGTCCATTTGCTTTCTTAAAAATGTAGGCACATCTAGCATGTCTTCATTTTCTTCATCATAACCACCAACAACTTTTCTTCCACCAAGAGAAGAGAGTGTGTTGATGTTAGTTTGTGTATTAGAACCTAGTAGCGTTTTTTGATTTGTTTTTTTACTTGGCTCTATAGCTTCTGTCTTATCTTCAAAACCTGTTGCAACAATAGTGATTTTTACTTCATCTTCTTCCATCTTTTGGTTTGTAGTTGTACCAAAGATAACATCTGCATCTTCATCTGCAGAATCATAAATAATATCCATAGCTTCCGAAATACCATTAAGAGGGTAGTCTGGGTGTATGTCAAAATGTACAAGAACACCCATTGCACCATCTATGGAGATGTTGTCAAGTAGTGGAGATTCAATAGCCATTTTTGCTGCATCATACGCTGCTGAAGAACCTGTAGAGTATCCTGTACCCATAAGTGCAAGACCTCTGTGCCCCATAACAGTTTTAACATCTGCAAAGTCAAGGTTAATGTCATTATCACCATGAGAAAGAATCACTTGTGAAATACCACCAACTGCTTGTGCTAGAATGTCATCTACCATTCTAAAGCTTTCTTTAATACCAAGGTTTTTCTCTACAATAGAGAGAAGTTTTTCATTTGGTACAACAATAATAGAGTCACTCTCTCTTTTAAGTTCTTCAAGACCTTCTTTTGCAAGTCTAGCTCTTTTACGTCCTTCAAACTTAAATGGACTAGTCACGATTGATACAGTCAGTGCACCAACTTCTTTAGCAGCCTGTGCGATAATAGGTGCTGCACCTGTACCTGTTCCACCACCAAGACCAGCAGAGATAAAAACAATGTCAGAACCCTCAAGTGTTTGCTTTAGGTCTTCAAAGCTTTCTAGTGCTGCTTCCCTACCTTTCTCTGGAATCATCCCAGCACCAAGTCCTCTGGTTGCACTCATACCTAGTTGCATTTTATAAGGTGCAAGTGAGGTATCTAACGCTTGTGCATCAGTGTTGGCAACAATAAGATCAATATTATGAATACCTTCTGTAATCATATGGTTAATCATGTTTCCACCACCACCACCAACACCAATTGCTTTGATTTTTGCACCAGTTGTTTGGCACTTACTTTCCGTTATTTCTATTTCGAAATCTTCCATTTTCTACTCCTTTTATAGTGTGTATTTAAAAAAGTTGTTTAGCCCAGTTGGCTAGTTTTTTTATAGGGTTTATATTCTCTTCTTTGATATCTGGCAAATCATCAAAAGAGAATGCATTGTTATCTATAGTTGTTTTATTTTGTTTTTTCTCTTTGGGTTCTTCTCTTGAGGTTTTTTGATGGTCTGTAGTGTCATGAATAGTATTTGCTATTCTTATGTCATTAAGTGTGTCTGTTTGAAATGCATCTTTTGAGTGTAATAATTCCTGTTGGAAATTAATCTCATACTGTGTATGTTCACCTGCTTTATAACGCAGTAAACCAAGCACGGTAGCATATTCAGGGTTTTTAAGTTCATCAAATAAACCCTCTATACCCTCTTTAACGGTACTAATTCTTACAGGTAAAGAAGGGAATATGGATTGTGCTAGTTCTCTCATACCTTTTAGTTTTGTCATACCACCCGTGAGTATGATACCTGAACCAATTTGTTCTTTAAGGTTTGAACGCTCTATAGCATTTTCTAATATAATTAAAGTTTCTTCAACACGTGAGAAAATAACAGATCGTATAACTTCTAAAGAGACATTGTTATGGTTTTCTTCATCGCCAATAATCGGTAGTTCAATCACCTCACTACTTGTTTCAACCAAGTGTCCGTGCTTAAGTTTAACATCTTCAGCTATGTGTAAAGGTGTATGTAGTGCCATAGATAAATCATTGGTAATATGGTTTGAACCAACAGGTAAAAATGAGTTATATCTTATAGAGTTCCCACTATGTATAACGAGGTTCGATGTCTGTCCACCTAAGTCAACAACCGCTACACCTAGTTCTTTTTCATCTTCATTCATGGTTGCTATGGCTGAGGCATAACCAGAAAGTACAATACCTTCTATCTCTACACCAGCTGAACGTACAGCTTTTTTAAGGTTAGAAAGGTTTGATTTTTGTGTCATTATAATATTGACATCTACTTCCATACGTGAAGCATTCATCCCAAATGGGTCTTCTATAAAGTCTTGATCATCAACTCTAAAGTTACATGGTAGTACATGTATGACTTCATATTCGTTAGGGATGTTTGCATTGTAAAGAGCTGTTTGCATCACACGGCTTATTTCTTTAATAGAGATGTCTTTATGTGGAATATTAACAATGCCAGTAGAGTTCAATGATTTTGCATACGCATTGGAAATAGAAACGGTTGCATAAGTAAGATTTGAACCTGCAATACGCTTTGCATCATTAATCGCTTTTTTAATAGCTTTGGAGGAGAGTTCAATATTGGTGATGACACCTTTCTTAATCCCTTGAGATTTTGAAATGCCATGACCTATGATTTTGACTTTAGAGTCTTCAATCTCAGCTATAATTGCACATATCTTAGTTGAACCGATATCTATAGCTAAAATTGTTTCATTCAATTGACCAGTCCTTTCATATATACTTCAGTAGGGTATTTAGCGTCAAGCATCTTAATTAAGTTTGTTTCAAAAGTTTCTTTTTTAACTTTACTTAGTGTTTGCTCAACAATATTTGTTTGATTTTCGTCCATAGGTAAGATTTTTTGTTCAACAATGTTGTAAACAATAACTTTATCTAATACACTAATGATACCTTTTTCTTTATTAGATGTAAAGAGTTTTTGTACAAATTGTAAAGTTTCTTGAGAATTTAATGATTTTAAGTTGTCATTTGTTTGTAAACTAATAAAATCAGATACCGTCATATCGGTATTTTCAATGTTTTCTAAAGTTGACTCAGCAAGTGTAAGTAGTGCCTCTTTTTTTGCTTGTTTATCGTAGACTCTTGTCACTTTCTTTTTAGCTTCTTCATAGCTCATTTCTGTTGGTTCTTTGATACTATTGATTTTAACTGTCACATATTTGTCACTGACAACTTTTGGTTTAATAATGTCTCCTATTGATTTGGTTTTAATGTCATCCCAAACCTCTTTAGTAAGTTTTAAATCACCTACAGGTAAGGTAACATTTTCTGTACTCTTTAAGTTCCCTTTTTTAAATGCAATATAATCCTTTTGAGCAGCTTTTTTTGTCAACTTAAGTTTAAAATCTTTGGTTACTTGTTCTTTGGCTTCTTCATAGTCAAGTTGTTTACCTTCTTTATTAGTATAGTTAAAACTGTTTGCTTCATAATACTCTTTCACACCTTTTTCCATAGCAACGATTGCATCGCCTTTTGTCCATACAAGACCTAAGTCATACATTTTTGTTGTCATGTAGTTTTCTTTTTGCGTTTCCCAAAATGCTTTTACTTTTGTATCATCAGAAATATAATCGATGTCTGCAGTTGACAACACCTTATAAGATACTTTGTCAGAAACATTCAGCGCTGCACCAATAGTCTCAATTTCTAAAGGAAGGTTACTCGTTTGCAATAATGCAAATGTTTTAGTAATAATAATTTCTTCATTAAGTGTTGCTTCAAAATCTTTTGCTTTTAATCTTTGTGATTTTAAATAGTTTGTATATATCTCTTTGTCAAATACACCATCTTTTTGAAAGCCTTGAATACTTTCTAGTTTTGTCATAAGTTCACTGTCTGAAGCTACAATACCAGCATCTTTTGCAAAACTCAATATTTTAGCTTGTGCTTCAATGGTTGCAAATGCTCTTTGTGCAAGACCTAGTTCTTTTGCTTTTGCATCATCAAGCTTTCCTTGAAACATTTGATTATACTGTGTGTAGAGATTCGTATATGCCATATTGAGTTTAGTTTGTTTAATTTCAACATCACCTACTTTTGCAACACTACCTGCTTGTCCACTTAGGTTATAGCTTCCCCATCCTACAAAACCTGCACCTATAAATGCGATAGTTGCAACCCATATAGTCCATACGAGATATTTATTGTGTTTTTGCATCCAACTTATCATACTTGTTTACCTTCTTCATCTAAAAATTTTGTATAATTTTACCCAAATAAAACTTGTAATTATAATTACAGCAATGAAAGAGTTCCTCTATGTTAAGTAAAAACACTCAAATGATGCAACGTGATCTTGAAGTCATATGGCATCCATGTACACAGATGAAAGACCATGAGACACTGCCACTAGTACCTATTAAGTCTGGCAAAGGGGTTTATTTATACGATTTTGAAGGAAACAAATACATAGATGCTGTAAGTTCTTGGTGGGTTAATTTATTTGGACATGCCAATGAACGAATCAACAATAAAATAAAAGAACAACTGGATACTTTAGAACATGTACTTTTAGCTGGGTTTACACATGAACCAGCCATAGAGTTGGCGCATCAACTTGTCAACATGACACCAGAAGAGTTACGTAAAGTTTTTTATGTTGATAATGGCTCTTCGGCGGTAGAAGCAGCACTTAAAATGAGTTATCACTATCATTTGAATATGGGGAGTCGTAAACCTATTTTTCTTTCGTTATCAAACTCTTATCATGGTGAGACTATAGGTGCTCTTTCCGTGGGTGATGTGGCACTTTATAAAGAGACGTATGAGCCTTTATTGATTGGGAACATGCAAGTTCCTGTGCCTAAAGACCAAACTGTTGAGGCTACACAAGTAGCCTTAGTAGCATTAGAAAAAGTATTAAAGGAAAAAAGTAGCGAAATTTCAGCCTTTATTATTGAACCTTTAATACAAGGTGCTGGTGGTATGCATATGTACCATCATGATTATCTAGTAGGTGCAAGACGATTAACAAAGGCGTATAATGTACATCTCATTGCAGATGAGATTATGACAGGCTTTGGGCGTACAGGAAAGATGTTTGCTTGTGAACATGCAAACATCTCTCCAGATTTTATGACACTTTCAAAAGGTTTAACAGGAGGATACTTGGCACTTTCTGTCGTGATGACAAGTGATGAAATATATCAAGCTTTTTATTGTGACTATAATGAGTATAAAGCTTTTCTACATTCACACTCTTATACAGGTAATCCTTTGGCATGTGCGGCAGCATTAGCTACCTTAGAGATATTTAAAGATGAAGATGTTTTGATGGAAAATGAAAAAAAACGCCAATATATTGAAACAAAGATGGAGCCTTTTACTGCATTGTTAAATGTAAAAGAGGTAAGACAACAGGGTATGGTAACAGCCATTGAGTTAAAAGGATATGAAACTTCAGAACGTATTGGTTTACGTATTTATGAGTATGCCTTAACACAAGGTGTACTTTTAAGACCCTTAGGGCATATTATCTATTTTATGCCTCCTTATATCATTAGTTATGAGGAGATAGATAAAATGATTGATGTTGCTTTTAAAGGTATTCAAAAGATTATGAAAGTAGATTAATAAGATGATATCTCTTGGATGTGAGTCATCAGTTTATCTATCATAATTTTTTGTGTTTTAAGTGCACCATGTTCTACTTCAATGTTATAGTAACTACTATGTGATTTATGTAAAACCACATAGTTTGACATGGAACAGTCATTGTTCATTTGGTTGACTATTTCATATTTGACATGTATACCTTTTGAGAGTAAACTCTTTAATATTTTTAAGTCGGGTGTTTTTGATAGTCCAGCGATGTAAATGAGACTATCCTCATCTTTTAAACCTGTACTAGAAGATGAAACATTTTTATATGCTGGGTAAGAGTGTACATATTTACTACTATGCAATATAGATACGCTCCCTTTACCACCAGCACCTCTCCAAGAGTTTTCATTGCTATGTAGTGCTAAAAAAGGATAAGATTCTTTTTTATACGTTTCAATGATGGTAAAGATAATTTTTGTGTATAGATTGGATGCATACTTTTGTGCTTTACAAGATATTTCTTTCGTTTGACTAGAGGAAAAGTTTCTATTGGGATCTTGATTTTGATGTAAACGTTTATCTTGTGATACAACAGATAAGAACCCTCCACCATATTTCTGTGTGGCATAAAGTGCTGCATCAAATGCTGTATTTTCATTGTCGTGAGGTAAAAACCAGAATGCGTCTTTAGGCAGTTGTGGGTTTATGACTAAAAGGAGTTTCCAATTATAGATAGCTTCTTTAAACTGAACCTCATAAAGACATAAACCTTTGAGGTTGTCTTTATTTCGTATCATATCATTACTATGTGTGGAAGTCATAGTTATATTATTAGATAGAAAACCTTTTAAATTACTGGGTATGTTACATGTTGCATAGCTAAAGTGTAAACACAAGATAACAATAAAACTACTTTTCTTTATATAAACGGAAATACCCATTACCACAATACTCGCTTGTCATTTTTGCATTTTCTATAGCACCTGTAATAATGAGACCCTGTTTAGGCTGTGGCCATATATCTGTCTCATTAATAAAAACTACACCTTTAGAATTAACCTCTCCTGTAAACGTACGGTTGTCACTTTTAAATGTTAATTTGTTATTTTCAATTGTGGCATTAAAAGCGTATCTCTTTAAACAATAGTTTAATGGAGATCTCCTGTCATCATCGGTATATCCACGAATACCTTGATATTTTCCATCAAATACACTGGTTTGTGCCGATGGCTCCTTAGGAGGTGTCTCTTTATTATCCGAAGGTTTGTCAATTGCTATAATCAACCCAGTAATAGCGGTAATGACAACTGCCAATGCCTTAAGTAAGTCAGGTACACTTTGATACCATTTTTTTGTTTCGTTGCTCATGATGTCTCCTTCTAGTACCCATTAAGATTTTCTACATTATATTTTAATTTTTTTGTATTTGCAATACGTTTTATAGTCTCTTCAATGATATGAATGTCATTATCAAACGAACCATGTGCTAGCTTGGTATAGTCATCTTTAAGAGATGTTTTTACTTGGCTATGTGCTTTCGTATAAGTAGTATAGTGAATATCTTTCGCAAATTGGGACCATCTTTTAATATCTGGGTACTTGACACTGTTAAAGATGTCATTTTCTTTGCTATAGTCAAGATCCCATGCTGCAGACATACCCAGTAAAGGCATCTTATGGATATCTTCTAAAGCACGACTTACTAGATATAGAAGTGATTTTTTATAAATGGCCACATTGTCTGCTTTTTCTCGTTCATCATCCATGACGTGTATATAGGTTTTTTTTGTTGAAAATATATTTTTCTTGGCTGCATTAATATAATACTTGTTTGCAAAGCCTAGTGTACATGCAGGCACATAAAGGGTTAAAGAGTCGATACTTAGGTTTCTTTTTGTAAGTTCTTCTAGCCAATATCCAAAAAGTATAGAGCCAGCTGAATGTCCAACCAAATGTATATCACAGTCGAAGTTGTCTTTAAGTTTTTCTAGTTCTTTAGCAAGTATCACCATCCCTCCTGCTTTAGGGCTTCCATGTTGTGCATAACCAGGGACTGCTCTATCACTGGCAAATTTAGCATTCTCTTTCATCTCTGACCATATACCTTTAACCATGATTTTTCTAGCAAAACTTTCTATGGAACTATCAATTGACTCTTTGAGTTTGTCCATCATACCTTTTGCTCGGCTGCTTGACGGTTCTATACCTGCCCCAAAGAAGATATCGTGGACTTTGTCTTGTATTTGATTAGATATCGATTCTAAAAATCCTGTTTTCCATGTAATAAATATAGGGTAAATCCCATTGGCTTTAAAGTAGGGTGCCATGACTCTAATACGATTAATAGAATCTTCTTCATTGTTGAGCCCACCATGTGCATAGATGACAACTTTACGGTTTTTAGTACTTTTTTGCATCCACTTTTCTATGTTGTCATGACAGATGATTTCTGCTGATTGTTCTGGTGTTGATGCCGCAACCATAGTAAGTTTAGGTCTACCATCATTACCTATGACTAAGGTGTGTTTATAGGCTTCCTCTTCACTCCATGGGGCTATTTCTGTATGGCTGTAAGGGTAACCGAGTGACCTAGTAATGACACTTGAATCCTCTTTGGAATAATCAGAACCTATGGTTTGTAAAGAGTGATTGGAAAAGGTATGAGGAGAAGCACTTCTATTGAGTGTAGCACCACGTACAGCTACCCACGCATCACTACCATTTTCTACCCATTCTTTATAGCTTAGGATTGCAAAACCATTGTACCCCCATGAGTCGCCCCATGAGTTCTGGATAATAAAGCCATCTTTATTATAGCCCACGATAGCAAAAGCATGACCACCTATTTTATCGGCGGTATGTTCAATAATAGGTAGTGAATTATTGCTATCAATCCACCAACCTTTTTGAATGATTGCTGAGCAGTAAATGGCACCCACCTCTTTAATGGCCGATTGCATATCGACAACAGAATCTTTGTTGATTCTATAATAGGCACCCAAAGGGATGTCTACTGCTTCTTTTGACCAAGTATCTAACGGGTAGTTTTGTGTATCTTCTTTACTTGGGTTATGTGGCCAAGTCTCTTTTTTACATACCCCATGCCGGTGCCACCCCTTCATAGCACCACGACAGCTAGAACCTTCATAGTCCTCTCCATCCCACTCATCATAAATACGTGCCATATTATAGAGCATTTTAGAACTCACCTGTTTATGTTGCATCATTTTTTTATCTATAATACCATCATTTGAGTCATGTAAGTCACGTAAAAAGAGGTAGTTAATCACCGCAGCTAGGCCAAATCCTGTACAAGCACCATCACTACCTTGATCTAATATCATATTATGATCTTGATAAATTTGAATGAGTTCTTCATAATCTTTTTCTAATGGCCATGCATCAGGTAGTGAAATGAGAGGAGGTCTGTACTCTCTGTCTCTCAAGTCTAGTCTATCTGGACGGGCGTCCAGTAGTTTATTTTTATAGGTTTTTGTTGGCATAATGTCTCCTTCCTGTAATTATGCAAATACTTTCTATAGCAAAAAATTAGTACCTTTATAACTATCACCTATTATGTATAGGTGTCTGTAATAGTTTGAGCCTACAAGGTATGATAATAGTCTATTAAAGGTTCTATTTAATTATAACGAATATTATAGGTTAATAGTAATACTTGTATCCTCTTTTTTAGGATAATGTGCATGGTAGCAGTGATTTTTTTGAAGTTCTTGATCCTTCCATATTTGATTGTAATCAGAAATATAATTAAAATATATATTAGACATGTGTCCACCATAGGTAATAATTTTTGCAATGGCTACATCATCAGGATGATGATGGTATGCACCATTGGCAGATATAAGATATTTATTACAACGTATATGCTCAAGAAGCTGTTTTGATATATTGCAATCACTTCCATGATGAGGTACTTTAAATAAATCTAAATAAAGTGGTTCACATTTAGGTAAATATTTTTTGATAGAGTCTAAAAGTGTTGTAGCATATGCGTCTCCTGAAAAAAGCATCTTTTTATCGTCATATGATGCAAGAAATGCAATGCTACTTCCATTGGTGAGTGATGTATCAGATTTAAAAGATGTTCGTGCTAAACTCTCCACATCCGGTAAAAGTGTACGAGGTGCTCTTGTACTTTGTGTAGGTTCTACATGAGATAAAGCACTTGGCCCGGGCAAAAGACCGGACTTTATAAGTTCTTTTGTCCATTTCGGCTTCAGTTTTGCTAATGCTTTACGGGTAGGAGAAAAAAGCGTAAGCTCCATACCTCCATCTAAAGTAAGTATTAAGGGTTTATTATTTTTAGGTATGCAAACGCTTTTACCTTGAAAGGCTCTGTTCCAAGGGATGTTGTTTTGTTCTAGATAAGTGGTCAGCTTTTCTGCCTGTTTGACACCTCTAGCTGTTGTGTTTGATAAATGTTTATATCCATTAAACCAAATATCTGAAAATGTTAGACCAAGAGTAGTATCTTCAAATAGTTTCAACACACCTGCAATATGGTCTGCATCAATATGCGTAATAACCAATAGATCGAAATGACGTGCAAAGGGAGGTAGTGCCTCAATACGTTTTTTTAATGTTTTATATGTAGCATTTGTACCCCCATCTATGAGTATACGATGCAATGAATCTATAGTTTCTCCATATTCTATCCAAATAGAGTCACCTTGTGCAGCCTGTATGAGTTCAACAGTTATCATCATTTATCCTTTCAAAGATAATTTGATATATCTATAAGTCTAACGGACATGTACTTAAAATCCAAATTATACATTTGAATAGACTAATAGATTTAAATAAAAAGTTTAGGTAATGGTTTTGAGTCTCCCTAAGCTAAAAAGGAGTATGATTTATTTTAATATAATTATGAGGAATTTTAAAGTATGCCTAGTACACAAAAAATTGAAGAGATATTAGACTACATAAAAGAGTGTAGTCCTGGTCAAAATGAGTTTTATCAAGCAAGTCAAGAGGTTTTATATTCACTTCTTCCTTTACTAAATAGAGAGAGTAAATATGTTGAAAACAATATTTTAGAACGTATTGTAGTACCAGAGAGAAGCATTATTTTTCGTGTAAACTGGATGGATGACGCGGGTAAAGTACAAACAAACTTAGGGTACAGAGTTCAGTTTAGTTCTTCTATTGGTCCCTATAAAGGGGGATTGCGTTTTCATCCTACGGTAAACTTAGGTATTGTAAAGTTTTTAGGGTTTGAACAGATATTTAAAAATGCATTAACGGGACTCCAAATTGGAGGAGCAAAAGGTGGGTCTAACTTTGACCCTAAAGGAAAAAGTGATTCTGAAATTATGCACTTTTGTCAAGCATTTATGTCTGAACTCTATAAACATATAGGAAAAAATAGAGATGTACCTGCGGGTGATATTGGCGTGGGTGCTAGAGAAATAGGGTATCTTTTTGGACAATACAAGCGATTAACCGGAGAGTTTGATGGTGTACTTACAGGGAAAGGTTTAGACTGGGGTGGTTCAAAAGGTAGAAAAGAAGCAACAGGGTATGGGTCAGTCTATTTTGCAGAAAACTTTTTGAAAGTTTATAACCAAGCGTTAAAAGGAAAAGTGTGTACTGTTTCTGGTTCAGGAAATGTGGCTATCTATACAATGGAAAAACTGTATGGTTTTGACGCTATTCCTGTCAGTTGTAGTGACAGTAAGGGAACCATCTATCATGCAAAAGGTATCGACATGGAATCTTTAAAATCAATAAAAGAAATACATAAAGAGAGTTTAAAATCTTATGTGACTTTACATCCTGATGCCATATATACACCTGTTGCAAGTTATCCTGAAGGAGGTCATGCTGTTTGGCATATACCTTGTGATATTGCTTTCCCAAGCGCGACACAGAATGAGTTAACGCTTGTCGATGCTAAAGTATTGGAGTCTAATGGCTGTATACTCATTAATGAGGGAGCAAATATGCCAACAACTGCTGATGCACTAGAGTATATACGCAAAGAGAGTAAAATATTATTTTCGCCTGGTAAAGCTGCCAATGCAGGAGGTGTAGCCACTTCACAATTGGAGATGAGTCAAAATGCCAGTATGGCACAATGGACTTTTGAAGAGGTCGATATAAAGTTACGAACTATTATGAATGATATATTTAAAACAGCCTATGAGACCTCAGTTGAATTTGATTGTGAAGGTGATTTGGTCAAAGGTGCGAACATTGCAGGCTTTAGAAAAGTAGCAGATGCTATGATAGAACAAGGTGCTATTTAGCTAGGGGGTTATAAAGGTTAGTGTATCAGCCTTGAAAAAAACCCTTTTTGTTTTTTATTGAGACGTTCAACATGACCTTCAGCTCTTGTTATACCAAGTTCCATAGCCTTTTCATACAGTGTTTTTGCAAGGTTAGTATCTACTGAAGTACCTATACCTTTTTCATAAAATTGGGCTAAATCACAAATAGCTTCTGGATATTCTTTTTCTATGGCTAAATGGTTAATACGATTAAACGCTTCTATAAGGTTTTTTTGAATAATGCCACCTTTGTAAAGTTCACGTGCTAAAATAAATTCCGCATATTGAGACTCGGTAGATGCAGTAATAAGTAAGAGTTGCCCAGCCTCTGCTTGATTGTATTGACTTAGTTCCTTGATTTGTAAAATAACATTTTCAACATCGGATTCACTATATCCTGTTGTAGAAATTGTTTCTATCCATACTTGAACGGATGGATACTCTTCATTGGAGGCAAATTCTGTAGGATAGCGTAGGTTCATATGTTCTAACTTTTGTTCAATGTTTTTAATAGGTGGATAGTCTGAACTATGTAAAGACGCTATAGATCTTTGACGTGGTTTAATATGTCTACTCTCTTCATTGGTAGTTTTAAGATCAACTCTCTGGGGACTTGATTGTGTAAATGCAGAGACAACTGTTGTTGTATTTTTATCAATTTTTACTGTTTCTTTTGTTTTTGTAGTTGTTCGAATAGTGTCTTTATTTGACGGTGTATCTATTGTATCTTTATGGTCAGTTGTTATAGGTTTGTTTTTTTCGTTTTGTGTAACTTTTTCAATAGCTTTTTTATGTTGATAGATAAGAGGAGTAATATCTATTTGAAACTCTTCTTCAAGCGGCTTTATTTCCTCTACAATAGGTTTAGCTTTAATGTGACTAGATGTGGGTACCTGTGAAATCTCTAGTTCATTAAAAAATGTATCTTTTTCAATGAGGTCAGTTTGTAAAACAGGCTTACTTGGCTTTTCTTGTACGGTTTCTTTGAGTTCTTCTTTTTTTATAAAAGGGGTGATGATTTTATCAGTACTCTTTTGTATATCATTAAAAAATGTATCTTTTTCAATGAGGTCAGTTTGTAAAACAGGCTTACTTGCCTTTTCTTGTATGGTTTCTTTGAGTTTTTCTTTTCTGATAGAGGGAGTGATGATTTCATCAGTATTCTCTTGTATATCATTAAAAAATGTATCTTTTTTAATGAGGTCAGTTTGTAACACAGGTTTACTTGGTTTGTCTTGTATGGTTTCTTTGAGTTCTTCTTTTTTTATAGAAGGGGTGACGGTTTCATTGGTACTCTCTTCTATATCATCAAAAAAAGTATCTCTTTGTATTAAGTCTGTCTTCAATTTAGGCTTTTCATGAGACAAAGTATCTTGTTCTAAATGAGAAGTCTTAAGGTGAATACTATTTTCTAAAACTTTATTTACATCTATATTAAGCAGTGCATCATAGTTGACAGGTGTATTGACATTTTGTTTGTTCTCTACTTTCTCTTCTGCTTTTGTAGTATTCGGCAGGGGTTCTATTGTTTGTTGACTATGATCATCTTCAGTTGTCGTAATTCTTTGAGCAATATTGTTTGTAGGAGTATCTATATAGGTGGAGATGAGCATTTGTGCATGTGCATAGTTCTTTGCATATAATGAAGTTAAAATTTCATCTATTGCTGTATCGTCTTTTAGTAAAGCAAGTTTATCTATCTGTAATTCTATGGTTTCAGTATCGGTCATAGATATGGCAAGTTTAATGATGGTTAAACGTTTTTTAGTTTGGTTCACACTCTTCACCTTCAAAATAAAATGAATTAAATTTTTAAATAAGTATAACTAAATTGAGCTTTACTAAGGTATTGACATAGTTACTTATAACCTTTGTATATATTACAGCTAATAAGTCTATAAAAAGAAAGTCTGATAGTTAGTATTTTAGATGAAGTTTTGTAGTAAAGAGAAGAGTTGAGAAGAAATCTTGGTATTTAAATATATGATATTTTAATTTTTAAGATTTCTTCTCCTACATCACTAGGGTATGAATCAAATTAAGCTTGTTTCACAATTTCCTCAATCACAGCAACGACACTAGCATCTTCAAGTGTAGAAGTATCTTGAGTAATCTCTTCACCCTTGACAATAGAACGTAAAATACGTCTCATGATCTTACCAGAACGTGTTTTAGGCACATCAGG